>JAHHHP010000024.1 GCA_019359275.1 Myxacorys chilensis ATA2-1-KO14
TCGACATCCGCTTCACGAAGGGTAATTTGGGAAAGGGCGAGAGTCATGAGTCCTCCCCTGAAACGCTGGTTTTACACTGATTCTAAGCGAAATGCAATTCTAAATTCAACATCTACAACTGTAGTATTCTGTAGTTGCACTGTATAGAATTTCAGTAAATTCCTCATGGCTTAGGTAAAGATTCAGTGAAGTAGCTAGGGGCTTCGGTTGACTTAACTCTGATGCCCCCCTTAGATTAAATTACATACGGAGCGGTCCTGATACAGAAAGAGACTAGGGGTTTCCTCTAATTCTTTGGAGCGTAGCACCTGAAGCAGTTTTCGAACTATAAGCGTTCTCCCGAAAGTGCTTGGTATTTCTGACCTAGTATCTGATGTAAGCCGCTGTAGAGAAGTTTGGGTAGTGGCAATGCAACAAGTTCATCTCTTGAATATCAACGTTCATAATATCGCGATGATCGAGTTGCTAGATAAATTACGGCTCGGTGGGACAGTTTTCACTCCAAACGTAGATCATCTGGTCAAGCTTCAGCACAATCAAGAGTTTTATCAAGCCTACCAGGGCGCTGACTACATGGTATGCGACAGTAAAGTTCTGATGTATGCAGCAAGGTTTTTGAAAACGCCCATTCAGGAAAAAATATCTGGTTCAGATCTGTTTCCGGCCTTCTACACATACTACAAGCATGAGCAGAGTGTAAAGATTTTCTTACTCGGTTCTGCTCCTGGCATTGCAGAGCGAGCAAGGCAAAAAATTAATGCGAAAGTAGGTCGCGATATTGTTGTAGCGGCTCATTCGCCGTCATTTGGTTTTGAGATGAATGAGGAGGAATGCAAAAAGATTGTTCGGTTAATCAACAATTCTGGAGCAACTGTTTTGGCGATCGGGGTAGGTGCACCAAAACAGGAACTTTGGCTTATGCGATATCGAGATCAACTTCATAATATCAAAACATTTCTGGCGATTGGAGCAACGATTGATTTTGAAGCGGGAAACGTCAAGCGTTCTCCTAGGTGGATGAGCGAAGTTGGCTTGGAGTGGCTTTATCGAGTTATTTGTGAGCCGCGCCGACTGTGGAAGCGCTATCTCATTCATGATCTTCCTTTTTTCTGGTTAATCTTGCAGCAGCGACTCAGCCTATATCGCAATCCTTGGGCCTCTGAGCATTCCCCTCGACCTCAAGAACCGCGATCTCTGGCAAAGCGATTAGGGCATCAAACAAAAAGATTCCTTAAACGTCCCTATGATGCTCTATGTAGATCCTTCAAGATAGTGGCATAGTTGGAGTCATAACATTGCCTGTTTAGAGACACTACTGGAACGTCTCCATGTTAAGCAGTATCTATCTTCCTACTCACTTGGACGATGACCTTCTAACAACCTTCAGATTTCCACTTCTCAATCTCGTGTAACCCGTTCTAATGCACCCCCCGTTCCTGAGATCCCTAACTTATAGGTGAGCGATACATTATGGAGACTAAGCGCTATTCCGAAGAGCTAGATATTCAAAACTACTGGCTGGTTTTAAAACGCCGTTGGTTAGTTACTTCTAGCGTTCTTGCAGCAACCATTGGGCTAGTGGCGTTGGCAACCTCAATGCAGAGACCCAGCTATCAAGCGAGTGGACGAGTCCTCGTTCAATCCAACCGAACAACCTCCCTAACGGGCGTGGGTGAGAAGATTGGTGCTCTAGAATCCCTCAAACGTGAGGGTAACCCTTTGGACACTCAGGCTGTTGTGGTTCAGTCATACCCAATTTTGCAGCAGGTGATTGATTCGTTGCAGCTGAAGGACAACAAAGGGCGTCCTCTTAATCCAGAGGATCTCAAGCTTAAGGTCGAGCCAGTTGTCGGTACAGATGTTCTCAAAATTGCCTACACTGACAAAGATCCAGAGAGGGCGTCTGCCGTTGTTAACCAGGTCATGAAAGCTTACCTTAACAACAACATTGAGGAGAACCAGCAGGAGGCAGTGGCCGCAGGGCAGTACATTGACAAACAGCTGCCAAGGGCTGAGGCAGAGCTAGAGCAAGCTTCAGAGGCTTTACGCCAGTTTAGAACCCGAAATCAGATTGTTGATCTTGATAAAGAGTCATCAGCCGCAGTAGCGACAATTAGTACTTTGCAGGATGAATTAAATCAGGCTCGGACTCAATTGGCGGATGTTGGGACACAAGAAGCGGCTGTACAGCGCCAGTTCGGAGTCAACGCAGCACAAGCGGTAGACATTGCCTCTCTTAGCCAAAACGCAGGAGTCCAAGAAGTTCTGGCAGAATATCAACGCGTTCAGACTAAGTTGGCCGTGGAAAAAACCCGTTTCCAAGGAAAGCATCCTGCGATCGCGGCTTTAGAAGATCAGGAAGGAAAACTGACAGGGTTGCTGCAAGAGCGAGTTGCACAAGCTATGGGAACAGATGCTCCCGTGAATGTAGGCACTTTGCAGATGGGTGACGTCAAGCGTAAGTTAGCGGGTGACTTTGTACAACTTCAAGTGCAGCGGTTAGGGCTAGAGCGCAAAATTGCGACACTTGCGGCCCTGGAATCTGGCTATCGCCAGAGAGCCGTCGCTCTACCAACCCTTGATAAGGGCGAGGGAGATCTGGAGCGTCGCTTAATTCTTGCTCAGAAAGCGTATGAAAATCTTTCTAATCGTCTGCAAGAAATTCAAGTGGCTAAGACCCAGGAGGTTGGCAACGCTCGGATTATTCAACCTGCAACTGCTCCAACCAAACCAGCTAGTTCTTTACGCCTTCTATTCTTGGCAGGTGGTGGACTAGTCGGACTATTGCTAGGCATAGCGGCGGCATTCTTAGTTGATGCGATCGATCGCTCACTTAAAACGGTCAAAGAAGCCGAAGAGCTCTACGGATACACCATGTTGGGCTTAATTCCCAAGTTTGAGACGAGCGATACTCCTACAGCAGTTTCTGCCAGCATTGATGGCGTCTCGCCTAGAGTCATCGCGATGACCTCGCCGCGTTCAATGATTCATGAAGCTTATCAAATGCTTCAAGCGAACTTGAAGTTCATTAGCTTGGACAAGAAAGTTAGAACGATTGTTGTCAGTAGCGCTGTTCCCCGTGAAGGAAAGTCAGAAGTGGCAGCAAATCTTGCAGCAATCATGGCGCAGTCTGGGCGGCGAGTGCTCCTTGTTGATGCTGACATGCGTAATCCAACTCAGCACCATTTGTGGGGATTGGTCAATACGATCGGATTGAGCAATGTGGTTGTTGATCAAAGTGAGTTAAGACACGCGGTGAAGCCTATTACCAGCAACCTTTCCGTTTTGACAGCGGGAGTCATGCCGCCCAACCCACTTGCTTTGATTGATTCTGAAGCAATGACGGTACTGTTAGAGACCGTAGCGAAAGATTATGACTACGTTCTATTTGACACCCCGCCTCTGGCAGGAACAGCTGATGCTGCTGTTCTTGGCAAAATGTCAGACGGAGTGCTGGTCGTTGTCCGTCCGGGCGTTGCAGATTCTGCAAGCGCAACGGCAGCGAAATCTCTTCTGGCACGGTCTGAGCCTAATATTCTTGGGCTGGTGGCAAACGGGGTCAATATGAAGCACGAGCCTGATAGCTACTTCTACTACAGCAGTCCTCGTGAGCAGATGTCGGAGAAGGGAGAGGCTCTTCGACTGCCAAAGTCTCTTGCACCTCGGTAGAAAGCGAACTGCTTAACGGGAGTGGACAGGTTGTTGAGCGCTGCACCAAGTCAGCGCTCTCAATTTGCTTAGGTGTAAGCGTTGTGCAAGAGCAGGTAAAGCAGCACAGCTTGAAATAAAAGATGACTTGAATCTGAAATTTTGCTCAGGCTAAAGTTTCATGAATTTAGATCTAATAGGGATTTAGAGCTTTAGGTACCAGTCAATGCTGATGAACCAGTTGATAAGTTTGTTCGTTAATTCTATTGCATTAGTTAGTACCCTAAGTTTTTCAGTTTTAAGCAGCTTTCTTCTAATTGAATGTTTTGCTGCTTTCCTACCTATTTCTAGAAAAATTGCTACAACTCACCAGCAGCATCGAATTGCTGTTTTAGTACCTGCTCACAATGAAGAGGTTTGTTTGGGGTTAACCTTGGCAGATTTAGTGCCTCAACTCAAGCCTCACGATCGAGTGGTTGTGATTGCAGACAATTGTACTGATGCGACCGCAGAAATTGCTTGCAAAGCGGGAGCAACCGTGATTGAGCGTCACAATTTAGCTCAGGTAGGAAAAGGGTATGCTTTAGATTATGGCTTGAGACATCTAGCTGCTGATCCACCGGATGTAGTAGTACTGATAGATGCAGATTGTCGGGTGCAACCCGGTACAATCGCTCAATTAACGCAGGCCGCAATCACAACAGGTCGCCCTGCACAGGCGACCTATCTAATGGAGAAACCTGCTGTTCCAAGTCCTAAAGATGCCGTATCAGCTTTCGCCTTTACTGTAAAGAATTTAGTTCGTCCATTAGGGCTGTCTCGGCTCAAATTGCCGTGTTTGCTAACTGGAACCGGGATGGCATTTCCTTGGGCAGTAATTCGCTCCGTGGATTTAGCAAATGGGCATCTGGTAGAGGACATGAAGTTAAGTTTGGATCTGACGATCGCAGGCTATGCCCCCATCTATTGTCCTGAAGCTCTGGTAATCGGCAATCTTCCTCAGCAGGAACGCGCCGCTCGTAGTCAGCGTACTCGGTGGGAGCATGGGCATCTTCAAGCGATTAAAATGTACGTACCATTGCTTCTGAAAGCAGGTATTGAAAAACAGCGACCAGAAGCGTTTGCCCTTGCCTTAGAGTTGTCTATTCCTCCTCTATCACTGTTTGTGATGGGCTGGCTTGGACTTACAATTGCAGCTTTGGTATGGGGAACTACTTCTGATCTGTGGACGGCAGCAGAACTAATGGCGATCGCAGGCAGCTGTCTATTTCTAGCCATTCTGCTAGCTTGGGCAAAATTTGGACGCGCAGATTTACCGTTAAGGCAGCTACTCTCGGTTCCATTTTATATTCTTTGGAAAATTCCTCTATATTTTAGATTCCTAGTAAAACCACAACGAGACTGGGTTCGTACAGAACGAGATTCAGAGGGAGCTTCAAAGCAGGGAATTGTAGAACTTGTAGACGAGTAAGGCATTTTGAAATAGGAACTAAATTGTTTTGAGGCGAGTCGCAACCTTTGGAGCAACCCATCGAGAACAAGAGCGGAGATTCTATACTGAGCTAATGACCTCAGTTGGGAAATCAACTCTCAGGGCTGGATGTCTTCAAAAACCAAAGCTGTTGTGATAGGACGGTTATTGTGAAGCGGCAAGAATTAACGTCAAAGATAAGTAAGCTCCCTTTTGTGGCATCTCTTCGGAAATTAGCTGGAGTTGCCGTTCCGCTAGGAACATGCAGTGCGATCGCGCTTGGACTGAGCGCGCCGGGGTACGCCGCAGAACGACTGAACCTGAAGCTGGGTCCCTTTCAGCAATCGATTCAGGTTACTGATTTAGAAACCTACGCTAAGACAGGAGAAGTTCCTTCTGCACTACAGCTTTATTCTCCATTTTTAACTTCAGATTTCCGCAAAGCACTGACTAATCGCCTAGAACTTGATCCAAAGTCAGGCAGTCAAGTTGTTGAGGAGCTACTAAAATCGGCTTCTGGCAAACGGATATTGGATTCGATTCGCGAAGCGTCGCCGGGATTGAGTCTAGAAGACCTGCAAGCTGGATTCTGGCTGGCGGCTCGGCAGTTAAATGGGCTTGATGCAATTGGAGTCATTAAAGCGATTCCTCAGGAGACAATTACAGTTGATGTCACTCAAGCTTTAGGGATTGCCTCCAAGCTAAATTTTTCGTACTGGAAAAGCCAAGCGGTGAGTTCGCTGCTGGAGAAGAACCTGACCGCTAGTAATTCGGCGTTTCAATCATCGTTTGATCCGGCGGCTTCCGGTTCAGAATCGGTTCAGCAGCAAGACTTCACGTTTGAAGATAGAGCGCGAAACCGTCGCCTACCTGTTGATTTGTATTGGAGCGCCAACACCCAAGCTCCACTAGTGGTCATCTCACCCGGATTTGAAGCGAATCGAAAGTTTCTAGCTTATTTAGCGCGTCATTTGGCATCTCACGGGTTTACGGTTGCTGCAATCGAGCATCCCTCTAATGTTCAGAACGGGCCGTCTGCATCCTTTGATCCAGAGCGATTGATATCAGCGAAGGAATTTGTGGAGCGTCCAAAAGATATCAGCTTTTTACTAGATGAATTTGTCAACCTCAATCAGTCTGGGGTTCTTCAAGGCAAGCTCAACACCCAGCAAGTTAGCATCATCGGTCATTCGCTTGGAGGCTATGATGCGCTTGCGCTAGCAGGAGCAGAACTGCGGTTAGATGAGTTGCGCGAATTTTGTCGCACGAGTGGCGTGCTGCAACGGGTTCCGGCTGACTGGTTGCAATGTGCAGCGAGTCAACTTTCTGAGCGACAGCTTAGTTTGAGGGATCAGCGGATCAAGCAAGCGATCGCGCTCAATCCTGCAATTGGACAAATTTTTGGCAAGTCAGGACTCCAGCAAGTGGCAACGCCAACCATGATCCTTACCAGTACCGACGATGCCCTCGCTCCTGCCTTCAGTCAACAGCTTCAACCCTTCTTGCAGCTTCCAACGCCTAAATATCTCATCACATCGATTGGAGCAACTCATCTTAGCGTGAGCGATCCAATTTATTTTGGAAAAGTGAAGACTCAAGGAACGATCGTAAAAGAGCGTCAAGGTCAAGATGTTGAACCCTTGCGCCGACTATTACAAGGAACTAGCCTAGCATTTGCCAAACAACTAACGCCTGATGCTAAAACTTACAAACCCTTCCTGTCATCTGCTTACGCTCAATCCCTTTCAACCTCAACTCTACCATTGCGGCTAAACAACGAGTTGCCAGCTAATTTAACTCGTTGGCTCAGTTTGGCGACCCTATTTTAGTAAACGGCATACAAATAAAAAGGGTGAGGAAGATAAGCTCTCCTCGCCCTTTTTTGTAATTTCTAAAGTGCGATCGTACTCAGCTTAGCCAGCTACACCAGCAGGGAAGCGGACATCAGTTGGAGGCTGTTGACCATCTGGCTGAACGGCTTGCCCTTCAATAAAGGAGCGCAGCATCCACGCCATTTCTTCGTGTTGCTCCATGATGCCAGTGAGGAAATCTGCGGTTCCCTCATCGTGGAAATCGTCAGAGCACTGATCAATA
Organism: Myxacorys chilensis ATA2-1-KO14; assembly: GCA_019359275.1. GTDB lineage: Bacteria > Cyanobacteriota > Cyanobacteriia > Leptolyngbyales > Leptolyngbyaceae > Myxacorys > Myxacorys chilensis. The sequence goes on from JAHHHP010000024.1 coordinate 7,214, forward strand.
TGTTGCCGCAAGTTGCGGATAACTTGCTCGTGGTCTTCAACTAGGTTCGACACCATTTTCTGAGCGATAGGGACATCTCCGCTGTGCTCTTTAATGGAGGTGTACTTTAGAAAGTCTTCTGCAGTTCCTATAGGGAAGTTACCCAATGCCCGGATACGCTCAGCAACAACGTCGATCGTTTCGTTCAAGATTGTGTACTGCTCTTCCCAAATTTGATGCAAAGAACGAAATTCAGGTCCAGTAACATCCCAGTGGTACTTTTTCGTCTTAATCAGCAGAAGATTTGCATCTGCTAAGTCGCGGTTAAGCAAATCGCATACGCCTTGGCGTTGCTCATCAGATAGACCAATATTTAGCTTACGCATTACAATCACATTCTCCAGCGCGGGTTTCTCTACCTACTTCACCAAATTTAGAGTTAAGCAGCATCAATCAAAGGGGAGAAGGATAAGACATCATCTCCTGACTCTTGGGTAGATCTAACCTGAAAAGCTTGGAATTTAGAAAGTGGAGTGTTAAAGATCTTAGTTGACAGGACTCACTTTAGCGCGATACAAAAGTCGCTCGCCTTGCTTGTAGCCCGCGTATCTAACGCGCACTAAGTCTCCAGGATTGGCTGTGCTTCCCATCAACTGATGCTGACGGGAATCATAAGGAAGTTCAGTTCCTACGATCGCAGTGGCTTCGATCTCCCACTGTTGCAGCAATTGTTCAATTGGGCGAACTAAGGGCAATAGTTTGACCGCTGGAGCTTGAGGGTTTTGTTGAGCCGCGTAGGCTGCTGCTGACCATTGCAGAAGCCAAGGTTCTAGCGTTTGGATGCATGATGCTTGAAACTCATTCCAGAGTTCTTGTTTCTGATTCTGAAGCTGAGTTTGCAAGCGTTGATACTCCTGTTGAAGATTGAGTATCTCAGATGAAGTAGCGGACGATGGATGAGCAACATCCACGCTTGGACTAAAGGTAGATAGTAGATCTGCGATCGCAACGTCCAATGTTTCTCCCAGTTTCATCAGAGTTTCTAGGCGCATTTGCCCAATCTGTCCCCCTCTTAAATGTTTCACCTGCTTTTGGGAGACACCCGCTTGCTGGCTCAATTGCCTAAACGAAGAAATACCCCTCACTTGCATCAATTGCCGGAGTTGAGGGGTATAGTCATAAGTCTTCGATTGATTCATTGAAGCTGACGGAAAAGAGTACTGTTTTCTTTTACCCTGTTCCGCTCACCCTTTTTACTGTTCCAACAAACTTCTCAACATCCACGCTGTCTTTTCGTGAATTTGTAGCCGTTGGGTCAGCAAATCTGCGGTTGGTTCATCACTGGCAGAGTCTGCGATCGGAAATACAGATCTTGCAGTGCGAGCGACGGCTTCTTGTCCAGCCACCAGTAGGCGAATCATATCTTCTGCTTTGGGAACACCCGGAGTTTCTTCGATGGAACTTAGTTTTACATACTCGCTGTAGGTTCCGGGAGCAGGAAAGCCGAGGGAACGGATGCGCTCTGCAATCAAGTCGACCGCTAACGCTAACTCGGTGTATTGCGTCTCAAACATGAGGTGAAGAGTTTGGAACATCGGGCCTGTGACGTTCCAGTGAAAGTTATGGGTTTTCAGATATAGCGTGTAAGTATCTGCCAACAGGCGAGACAGCCCTTCAGCGATTTCCTTGCGCTTCGATTCTTCGATCCCAATATCGATTGTATTCACTTGAGCAACCATTGCTTTCTCCTTATAGTATGTATCAACCAGTCTTAGAGAACTGTCGTCCCCTTAGACAAAATATCTCAAAGTAGAAAATTCTTGAACCGGGAATGGGCAAGAAGAGCCGTTTTTTTAGGCTAAGTGCCGTTGAAGAACAGATTTAGGGGCACGACGCACACGACACAAAATCGTCTCCTGTCCCAATCGGCTACAGGCTTCATAGCGGTGACATCCAGAGAAGCCGTAGTACTCACCGTCTACTTCTAGCACGTCAATCGGTTCTTGCAGTCCAACTTCTGCGATCGAGTCCATCAAGGCTGCAACTTTTGCCTGATCATTTTGTCTAAGTCTAAATAGAGGGCGGCGGATTTGCTTGATTGGAATCTCTTGTACTCTCACCATGGTTCAAGTCTAAGTTAGGTTCGAATTCAGTTTTGTCTCACCTCTAAATCATACTCATTATGAGTACGAGTTGCAAGTTATTGTCATGGATTCTAGATGCGTCGCGTTGGTATTTCTGGAGTAAGATCACCTTCACGCGGGTTGCAATTACTGCCAATGCCATTGTTGCATTCATGCCTAACCGCCCGGAAAACACTCAGGGCACAGGAAAGATCTACCAGGCTCTTGCGTCAGGAGTGCCGAGTGGTCTCTAACCATCAGGCGCACGCTATTGCTGTACTACTTCTCATTTTCTTTATTTGCCCTTTTCAAAAATAGCGAGGCTTGACTCCCTTGTTTTGGATATCTACCCGCTTTCATGTTTTCTCTAGCATTGCCCTTGCAATCACCTCTCTCATGGGGGACATCATTCACCCCAAAACAGCAACCGCTCAACAAGACGTACAGCTACAAATTGGCATTGTGCAACGGTTTGGCGAAAAGCAGAAAGATACAATGCAGCTTCAAGCGGCTTCTGGCGATCGCTTAACTTTACGGTTTGAGGTCAACGGCAAGCCCGAAATACTGACCGCCTCTAATTTAAAGTTAGAAATTGCCAAGCAGCCGATTCCCCACCCGGAACTTTACGAGCGAGTTGTGTTTAGCACTCATCGCAGCTTCGAGACGGCAGAAGACCAGGCGCAGCAGTGGAAAGCGCAGGGTATCGAAGTCGAAATGGCGCAGCCGAATCGATGGGAGGTGTGGGCAAAGCGCAGTACTTACAATACGCCGCTACTTCGGCGGCTGTTGGTGCAAAGTCTAGAAGCGAAGGGCGTTAAACAGGTGCGGCTTGACAGTCGGGTACTGACCTCCGTGCCTCGCGTTAGCTGGACGCTCAACGGTCGCCGCTACAGCGCAGATCGGCTGGATATCTCATCTGGTTACGGCAAGGTGTTTGTTGATCGCGATCGCGATGATGTTCCCAATCGACTGTATGGAGGAGCATTCCGCATTCAACCGAACGCCTACGGAAATTATTCGCTAGTAAACTTTGTTGGATTAGAAACGTATTTGCGCGGCGTCGTGCCCAATGAGATTGGAGGATGGGCCACTCAACCCGTTCTCGAAGCGCAAGCAATACTTGCCCGAACTTATGTATTGAGAAACTTACGGCGCTTCGTGGCAGATGACTATCAGCTTTGTGCCACCACACAATGCCAAGTTTATTTTGGCTTGGGAACAGCGGCAGATACGACAGATCGTGCGATCGCGGCAACTCGCGGCTTAGTCCTCACCTATCAGAATGAGTTAGTCGATGCGCTCTATTCCTCAACTAGTGGGGGGGTCACAGCCTCGTTTAACGACGTTTGGCGCGGCTGGGAGCGACCTTACTTGACGACCGTTATCGATTCAGCTAATCCGGTGTGGGATCTAAAGACTCGCAGCTTGGCGAACGAAACCAATTTCCGAGCCTTCATTGCCCAAAAAACAGGCTTTAACGAAGATAAAGCGGAGTTGTTTCGGTGGAAATATCCCAGCAGCCTTGAGCAATTGAATCTGGAGCTACGCGAGTACCTCAAGAGTGTTCAGCATCCGCTGGCAAATTTTAAGACGATTCGGAATATTCAGGTCACTGAGCGATCGCACGGGGGACGAATTCTCAAAGCATCTGTCACAACTGATGCAGGCGTCGTCGAACTTGCAAAAGACGATGTTCTAAATGTGTTCTCCAAACCTGCAAGCACTCTGTTTTACGTCGAACCGATGGTTGACAAAAACCGCGTGCTGAAGGGCTTCACCTTTGTGGGCGGCGGCTTTGGGCATGGAGTCGGTTTGAGCCAGATGGGAACTTACCGTCTAGGGGCAGCAGGCTGGTCGAGTGCAAAAATTCTTAACTTCTATTTTCCTAGCACTCAGTTGCAGCCGATTAACCAATCGATCGCGTTGTGGAAGGATCGTTCTTGAAGAGAGACAAGCTTCACAACACCAATCTTCACAAGATCAATAACGGGTCAATAGCTGAGGAAGGCGGAACTGCAAAACACTACGGATGAATGCCTACTAGGCGGGATTTTAGTGATTCGATTTCAGTTTCCCTACCCTAAATGCAACAAAACAGAAGCACCAGAGCGGCGCTTCTGCAACCTGCAAAAAACATAGGGGTTTTGAGAATTGCCGCTCCTTAAAATTAGAGCGGCGGCAGTAGCAAGGGGCTACTTCCATCATTACCAAACAGAGAGATGAGAAGCGAGAATCCTCTCTGTTTGGTTAGAAGAATCTAGTACAGTTCTTCTTCCTGATGAGTCATGATAGTGCAGTCGGAAGTCGGGTATGCAACACAGGTGAGCACATAGCCTGCTTCGATCTGGTCATCATCTAAGAAGGACTGGTCAGACTGGTCAACTGTGCCGGCCGTGATCTTACCAGCACAAGTCGAGCAAGCACCCGCGCGGCAGGAGTAGGGCAGGTCAATACCTTGCTCTTCAGCCGCATCAAGAATGTACTCATCTTCGGGCACGTCGATCGTGGTATTTAGCCCTTCAGCTTCGTTAACTAGCGTGACTTTGAAACTAGCCATGCGGTGTGATCCTCTCTATTTGTAGAAACGGCATTGATTGCCTTCTGAAATCGTTGACTTAAGTTTTACCAATACTTGGTTTATACCGTTTGCCAACTTCAATTCTGATACTACGGGAAAATTTAAGAGTTAAGACGGTCAATTCGCGCTTTTGTGAATGGGATTCGTAATAAAAACTGCCCATTTAATCTACTTATACTTATAGGACGGGTCCGAAAAGAGAGCTAAGAAGGTAAAAATTGCACAAAAATCATTGAATTAATCGTTGTCGAAAATTTCTCAACATCAGGCTGCCGCGCTCTTGCAGGGCTTGTTGCACAAGTTGGGAAATTAGGGTAGTAACGGGTCGATTAGGAAAGATCCGACTTGTTGAAGATGCAAGATGGCTAACGTTTTGCAGGATGCAGATTGTCTCTTAGTAAGCTGCGAATTTATCTGTTGCCTCAATCAAAGCACTTAGGATTCCTGCTTCCATCATGGAATGTCCGGCATCAGGAACCACGATAAATTCAGCGTCAGGTAAAGCTTTATGTAAATCCCAGGCAGACGCCATCGGGCAAACTACATCGTAGCGACCTTGGATAATGACGATGGGAAGATGACGGATACGATCGCACCCTTTTAACAACTGGTCATCCACCCCGAAGAAGCCTCGATTGGTGAAGTAGTGACACTCAATTCGCGCAAACGCTTCAGCAAAAGCATCTTCCTCAAAATGATCTTGCAAATCAGGATCGATCAACAATCGGCTTGTACTTCCCTCCCAGACTGACCAAGCTTTCGCGGCATGTTGACGGATTCCGGCATCATCGCTCGTAAGTCGTTGGTAGTAAGCCGAGACTAAATCTTGTCGTTCTGCTTCAGGAATCGGCGCAAGATATGATTCCCACGCATCAGGAAAAATCCAGCTTGCGCCTTCTTGGTAGAACCAGAGAATCTCTTTACGGCGAAGTAAAAAGATGCCGCGCAAGATTAAGCCTAAGCAGCGATCGCTGTGCGTTTGAGCATAGGCCAAGGCCAGAGTACTGCCCCAACTGCCGCCAAATACGACCCACTGATCAACGCCGAGATGCGATCGCAGTTTCTCAATATCGCTTACCAAATCCCATGTCGTATTCTCCCGCAGTTCGGCATGGGGCGTACTGTTGCCAGCACCACGCTGATCAAACAAGATAATTCGCCATTGGCTTGGGTCAAAATACTGTCGGTGTTCAGGAATCGTTCCACCACCCGGACCACCATGCAGAAAGACAACAGGTTTTCCGTTCGGATTGCCTGACTGTTCGTAGTAGAGGGTGTGAAGCTCCGAGACGGGAAGCATCCCAGTTTGATAGGGCGCGATCACGGGATAAAGGTTACGCATAGTATTAGCGTTGTTGTAAACTGCGAGGATCGAGCGCATCGCGCAAGCCATCGCCTAGAAGATTAAATGCTAATACAGTCAGGATAATCAGCAAAGCGGGGGGCCAAATCAACCACGGTTGTAGAACTAAAATTGACGCATTTGTGGCAAGAGACAGCATATTGCCCCACGATGGATCAGGCTGCTGAATGCCCAATCCAATCAAGCTCAGAACGGACTCCGCGACGATAAAGCTCGGTATTCTTAGCGTGGCGGAAATAATGACATACGTTGCCGTCTGAGGCAGCACATGGCGCAGAATAATGTACAACGGCTTGCCGCCCATTGCCCGCGACGCTTGCACAAATTCTTGCTCTTTAATGGACAGCACCTGACCACGGATCACGCGTGCCAAGCTAGCCCAACTAATAAAGGAGGTAATCAAGATAATCAGCAGAAATCGCTGAGCGCTAGACAAACCGGGTGGCAGTACGGCGGCTAAAGCAACGAGCAGATAAATGTCAGGAATCGTCATTAGCACTTCGACAAAGCGCATGAGTCCGGCATCTAGCCAGCCACCAAAATAGCCAGAAATTCCGCCCACTAGCATTCCTAGAGGGAACGAGAGCGCAATCCCAACTAAACCAATACTGAGACTAATTCTGCCACCAAAAAGTAATCGGCTGAACTGATCCCGCGCTTGCTCATCGGTTCCAAGAAGGTTCCATCTAGCAGCTCCGGTTGCTGTGCCAAACAGGTGAAGATTGCCAGGAATACCGGGGAAAATCTCTATCTCCTCAAATTTTGGATCAGTGAGGGAAGGCTGCGTTGGCAGCGGCAGGCGAAGCTCAAGAATACGGTACGGATCGCCTTGCACAAACAGTCGGATCGGCGATGGTTTTGAGCGATCAACAATCAGATTTCGTTCCCCTGTCTCAACGTTAATCGGGCCTTGAATTGTGGGATATACATGGGGGCCAACAAACTCGCCATTCTGATTTGTCCAGTAAATCTCCGTGGGCGGCAAGAGCGCTCCATCAATTTGAGATTCGTAGGGATCGTAGGGCGCGACAAATTCAGCCCCAATCACCGCAAGATAGAACACCAGCAGAAGTAGCGCACCAAAGCGGGCTAATGGATTTCTCTTGAGCTTTTGCCACCAGTTCATAAGGCGTACGCGATGTGGGGTAGAGAGCGATTAGCGTTCTTGACCGACAACCGAAATTTTTTGGTCTTCGTCGTCTGACTCGATCGATAAGATGGGTTCAAGGATACTATTTTCTACGATTTCCGAGAAGATCGAACCAGATTGAGGCGGCAAACTAGGATTAAGAATGATGTCTAGTATGGTTCTTATAACACTGGTTAAAGGAATCGCCAAAATCACGCCAAGCAGTCCGGCGACCCTAGCTCCAAACAGCAGCGACGCCAGAATAACCACGGGGCTTAAGCCCGTAAGATTACCCAAAATTCGAGGCGCGATGAAGTTGTCTTTGATTTGTTGCAGCGCGATCGCTGTCCCCAACACTTGAAGTGCCAACCACCAGTCAATAAACGCGACTACAACACACACCGTCGCAATGCCCAGCGTTGCTCCCACAAAGGGAATGACTTCTAGAACACCTATGAACACGGCGAATACGAGGAAGAACGGCACTCTAAGCCACCAGAACGCAACTGATAGCGTCGTTGCCATGAATAGCCCTAATAGCAGTTGCCCTGAGGCAAATCGCTGTAAGCTATCCCGCAGCGAGGCTGTAAGACTGTCTCGAATTGGGTCAGAGAAAATGCTGGTTAACCCATTCCAAAGTTTTTCGCCATCCAGCACAAAGTAGAACGAAATCACCAGAATCAAAATTAAGTCCAGCACCCAGTTGAACGTACCAACGACTAATCCGATTCCGGTTGATGCGATCGCCTGTACCTGCCCTTGCACCTGAGCTGAAAGCTGCTGTTCTAGAAACGATAGATCAATCCCCAATCGCCACGAATCACTCCAATCTTGGAGGTCGGTTAACTGCTGCTGACCCGAGCCAATCAGATTAGGTAGATTTGTAATTAGCTGTTGAGCTTGGTGAAGAATGGGCGGTGCGATCGTCAGACCCGCAACAACCAACGCAACCCCAGCGAGAAGATAGACGATCGCGGCGGCAAGCGGTCTTGGAAGAACCTGCTGCAACCGCACTACAGGATAGTTCAACACAAACGCGACTAGCCCCGCCGTTACCAGAACGCTGAGTAATTCACCAAAATAGGTAAGCGCGTTCAACGTCAACCAACCTGTGACGAGAATCAACAGCCAGGTAATGAGAAACTGTTGAATTGGAGAGAAAAAACGATCCATAATTAAAGACTGAACGAGGATCGAGAGCCAAATTTGTCTTTACATCCTATCGCTTTTGCGTTCAATGGAATGGTGACACCGTTCTCGAACCCAGTGCTGCTCGCTAGTCGTCCAATCGTTCGTGTTCAACCACAAACACATTCGAGTACAAATTCGCAACAATTTGTTTACCCTGCTGGGTCAACGATAAGTAGTACAGCGCGTCTTTAATGTAGGGATAAACGCCATGCCAGTAGAACTTTGGATAGTTTTTACGTAAATCTCCCGGATGACGATAGCCTAACGCCTTATTTACGCCTGTCTCTTCAAATTCATAGTAGAGCGCACTAATCTTTTTTAAGTAGCGTGGATCGCTGAGTTGACCAATCAAATCAGATGCTCGAATCAGACCCGGATAGTGGGTGGTGTTCTGATGATCTTCAGCGGCCGGAACCGGAAACCGAGTCAGTTCAATGTTATATTTCACCACTTCAGCATCGATCAGCTTATGCCCGCCAAAGCGCTCATCGACAAACAGCTTGGCGCGATCGACATGGTAGGGCGTCAGAGCAGCGTCCGAAGATCCGGGAGGCAGCGACACCATTTTGCGATCGCGTCCGGTGGCATACATTCCCTTTTGATCGTGCCGACATACTCCTTTGACATAGCCAATGTCATGACAAACCAGCGCAATCACAAAGTGCAGCCAATCTTCACATGACACTCCTCCTTCCCGAATATGTCGTCCTCGAAGGATTTCTTGCCCGACCAGCGTTACTAGGATGGAATGTTCTACGTTGTGATAGAGGGCATCGCTGTTGGCAATATTTTCCATTGCCATCGATCCAACCCAGCCAATAATGTCTTCATAATCAGACTTCCAGCCACCATATGTACGGTGATAGCCTTCTTTGAGTTTGCAGACAAAATCGTCGATTAGGAGCTCGGTTGCGTTAAACATGGGGGCGCTTAAGAGTTGCAATGCAGGCAATTTGACTTATTTTTCCCCAAATTTTCAAAAATTCTTGCTCACACAGATCCTTGCTCAAAATAGGGGAAAGATACAGTGAAGCGTCCGTATTCGTTGCCGAGCCATCTGTAGTGCTTGTGTGAGAGACAATAGATTCCTCTTTTGTTTCCCTCACTGTGTTTGACAAGAATGTTGCACAACAATACTTCGCATACGTCATAATTAGTTAAAGAAATATCAAGAACTCGTGAAGACTAAGTTCACGATTGTGGTTCCAGATTTGTACTTAGAATCGTCATCTAATTCCGATGAGGAAAGAAAAACGTGGCATTCAACACCTTCTCACCGACTGATCCCCCTGAATCGCAACCGTCTCCTCCAGAAATTGAACATTCAGATTCAGATTCAGGCATCGCTCTACCTGAGCGATCTGACGCTCCTGCGCGGGGGTGGCTTTCGGGTGGACGGGGAGTGCTACTAGGGCTGGGATTGGGTATGGCGATCGCAGCAGGCAGCATGGCAGTCGCATCGCGCTCAAATAAACAACCTGCAGCTCCTGCACCTATGCAGGCCACTGTGGCAGGGCAAACGGTGAGCATTGAACCCGCTCAATTGACCTCTGTTTCTCAGACCTTCCCCACTCAGGGAACAGTCCAAGCACGAGATTGGGTGTCTGTGATTCCAAAAGCGGCAGGGGTGCAGATTCAGGAAATTCGCGTCCAGGAAGGACAGCGAGTGGAAGCGGGACAAGTGATCGCCGTTTTAGACAATTCGGTGCAGCAAGAGCGCCTGAATCAGGCAAATGCTCAAGTGTCGTCGGCGCAAGCGCAATATCAATCCGCTGAAACTCAGCTGGAAGGGGCACGGGCGCAGTTGCAAACTGCACAGGCGCAACTGACCTCTGCTAAGGTTGGCGTTGAGCAAAAGCGGGCGCAACTCCGGCAGCAGCAAGCGGCGGTGGCGGAAGCAGAAAGCAATCTCCGTCGCTATCAGAGTCTGGCTAATCAAGGCGTTGTGTCTCGTCAAGAAGCAGAGTCTCGCAGCACGAGTGCGGTGACAGCTCGCGAGAACGTCAATGTAGCGCAAAGCAGCATTAATAGCGCTCAAGCCGATGTGGGACGGGCACAAGCAGAGGTAAGCAAAGCTCAAGCAGGCGTGAGTCAAGCTCAAGCAGGCGTGAGTCAAGCTCAAGCAGGCGTGAAAAATGCGATCGCACAACTTCAAGAGCAGCAGACCCAACTGAATCAAGCCTCGGTCGTTCAAGCCCCAGCCAGCGGCATCATCGCGAAGAAGACGGTAAGCGTGGGCGATCAGACGGGAAAAGATCCCCTGTTTGCGATCATTCAAGACGGAGCAACAGAGCTACAAGCCAAGGTTCCCGAAAATCTGTTGTCGAAAGTCCGGGAGGGCGAGATCGCTCAAGTCACGTCGGATGCCGATCCGCAACTCAAAGTGCAGGGTCAGGTGCGGGAAATTGATCCGACCGTAGATGAAAAAACTCGTCAAGCGACGGTGAAGATTAACTTGCCTCCAAATGCATCCATTAGACCCGGCATCTTTCTCAAAGCAGCGATCGCGTATGACACGGCGGAAGTTCTAACCGTTCCGACAGAAGCGGTGCTGTCGCAGTCCGACGGTCAAAAGACTGTCTACGTGTTAGACGGAGAGGTTGCCCGCGCCCGTCCCGTGCAGGTGGGCGAGCCATCTGAAGGACGCTTGGTTGTGAAAGAAGGACTAAAACCTGGCGAACAGGTGATTACGGCGGGGGCAGGGTTCTTAAAAGATGGCGATCGCGTCACGGTTGTGAAATAAGTGGCGATAGAAATGGCGCACTCGCGCCGACTTGTTGTTCAATCTTCAATTCTGCTTCCTGCTTTAGGAGCTTATGTCATTTAATATTTCTGCTTGGTCTATTCGGAAACCGATTCCGACCCTAGTGCTGTTCATTGTCTTGACGTTGGGAGGAATCGTCTGCTATCCCATGTTGGGGATTGATGAGAACCCCAACGTTGACATTCCCACCGTAACGGTCACCGTGACTCAACCCGGAGCCGACCCAACTGAATTGGAATCTCAAGTGACCAAAAAGGTTGAAGATGCTGTGGCGGGACTGGGCAATATTGACCAGGTTACTTCAACCGTCAATGATGGCATTTCCCGGACTGCCGTTGCGTTTGTTCTAGGCACAAACAGCGATCGCGCCACCAATGATGTCCGCAATGCCGTGGCTCAGGTGCGACAAAACTTGCCGCAAGACATCAACGATCCGATCGTTCAGCGCGTCGATTTTTCGGGCGGGCCGATCGCAACCTATAGCGTCTTTTCTGAAACGCGGTCGGTTGCAGAACTAAGTAACCTCGTCGATCAAACGCTCAGTCGAGCCATTCTAGCGGTTCCTGGTGTTTCTCAAGTGAATCGAATTGGTGGTATTGATCGAGAAATTCGCGTCAACCTTAATCCAGATCGGCTGCAAGCACTGGGCATCACGGCGACTCAAGTCAATGACCAGATGCGTGCCTTTAACGCCAACTTACCCGGCGGACGAGGACAAGTCGGTGGCAGCGAACAATCGATTCGGACGTTGGGTAGTGCACCTGACGTGGAAAGTTTGCGACAGTATCAGATTGCCTTGCCCAAAGGCGGCTTTACGCCCTTGTCGAGTTTGGGAACTGTAACCGATGGCGCAGGCGATGTCCGCAAAATGGCACGGTTGGACAATAAGCCAACGGTGGCATTTAATGTTTTACGCAGTACTGGAACCGTTCTTGTCACTGTGGTAGACGGCGTTGAAGCCGCGATCGCAGACTTTCAGAAGACACTACCTTCAGATATCAAGGTCGAACTGATTAACAGTGCTCGCGCCGACTATACGCGGGAATCGTATTTCGCCTCAATTGAAGCAATCGTGCTGGGTGCAGTTTTGGCGATCGTCACGATCTGGGTTTTCTTACGGGATTGGAGAGCAACGCTGATCACTGCTGTGGCTCTGCCGCTCTCTCTGATTCCGACCTTCATTGTGTTTAAGATGTTGGGCTACACGCTCAACTTCATGACACTGCTGGCGCTAGCGCTGGTTGTGGGAATTTTGGTGGATGATGCGATCGTTGAAATTGAGAACATCGAACGGCACCAAGCGATGGGCAAGTCAGCGTATCATGCGGCGATCGATGCGTCCGACGAAATTGGTCTAGCGGTAGTCGCAACGACTATGAGTATCGTGGCAGTCTTCGCTCCGGTTTCGCTCATGAGCGGCATTAGTGGTCAATTTTTCCGACCCTTTGGGGTGGCGGTGGCAGGTTCAGTTCTCTTCTCGCTGCTAGTCGCCCGGACAGTAACCCCGCTAATGGCAGCGTATCTGTTGAAAGACAAACCTCATCATGAGCAAGACTTGAGTAAAGATCGGCTCTCGTTCCAATATCGTCGCTTGCTAACGTGGTCACTCAAGCATCGGGTGATCACGATTGGGCTATCAGTAGCGTTCTTGATCGGTAGCTTCATGCTGGTTCCATTCATTCCAACGGGTCTATTCACCAATGGTGATGTGGGACTATCAATTATCAACATGCAACTGCCGCCCGGTTCGACGATCGAAACGACCGATCGCGCCACTCAACAGCTAACGGCGATGCTACTGGAAAATCCAAATGTGGCTAGCGTACAAACCGACGAGTCGGTCGCCAAAGCGACGCTCTACGCCAAGCTGAAGCCAAAAGGCGAAGGGCGAAATATTTCACAACAAGAATTTGAGAAGGACTTCCGAGCCAAGTTTAGAGAAATTCCTGGAACCAGACTGAGTTTTGATAGTGGCGGAGTGGGTGGTTCGGCCAAAGACTTGTCGATTGTGCTGAAAAGTGAAGATGCGGCGGCGCTGACCAAAACAGCTCAAGAGCTAGAAAAACAGATGCAGCAGGTTCCAGGACTCGTCGAAATTGCGTCAAGTGCCAGTTTAGTCAAACCTGAAATCTTGATTAAACCTGATCCGGCGCGGGCAGCCGATCAAGGCGTGAGTGTTGCTACAATCGCCCGAACCGCAAGTTTAGGAACAATTGGTGACAACGATTCGAGCTTGGCAAAATTTGATTTATCCGATCGTCAAATTCCAATTCGGGTTCAACTTGATCCAAAGTATCGAGACGACATCAATACAATTCGCAATCTGCAAGTTCAAACTCAGGCAGGAGATTTGGTGCCACTGCAAACGGTGGCAGAAGTTAGCTTTGGCAGTGGGCCGTCTCAAATCGATCGCTACAATCGCTCCCGTAAGATTGCAGTGGAGGCAAATCTCCAAGGTGTAGCTCTAGGAAACGCTCTGACTACGGTGCACGAACTCCCGGCGCTGAAGAATCTGCCGCCGACGGTGCAGGAAGAGCGATTTGGCAATGCCAAAATTCAGAGCGAACTGTTTACCAATGTGGGACTCGCTTTGGGAGCCGCCGCTCTGTTCATCTATGCCGTGCTGGTGCTGCTATTTGGCGATTTTCTCCACCCCCTCACGATTATGGTGGCGTTGCCGTTCTCTTTGGGCGGAGCTTTGCTGGGGCTACTCGTGACTCACAAAGAAATGGGACTATTTGCCCTAATTGGCATTGTGCTGCTGATGGGATTGGTAACAAAGAACTCGATTCTGCTGGTAGACTATGCGCTACTGAATCAAAAAGAAGGCAAGCCGCTCTACAAAGCCGTGCTAGATTCTGGAGTCGCCCGGTTACGTCCGATTTTGATGACTACGATCGCTATGATTACGGGAATGCTACCGATCGCAGCAGGCATCGGGGCAGGATCAGAGCAACGCGCTCCGATGGCGATCGCGGTGATTGGCGGCCTGATGACATCCACCCTGCTAACATTGATCGTCGTGCCAGTGATCTTTACCTATATCGATGCGCTGCAAGGATTCATCTTTGGACGATTATTGAAAGGTGCAACCAAGCGGCGATCGCAAGATCCATTACAACAAGCGGCTAAACACTAAAGAAGAGAGCAGGAAGTTTTATAAGCGGTTGTAAACTCTCTGCTCTGTTCTATCTAAAAGTCGCTATAATGCTTGTCACATGCGGGTATAGTTTAGTGGCAAAATGAGACCTTCCCAAGGTTTAGTTGCGGGTTCGATTCCCGCTACCCGCTTCATCAAATAAGTCTTCTGATAACCAAGCCTCCTGATACTGTCATCAGGAGGCTTCTTGCATATCCGGTAATCGTAGAGAACCTATTCCACAGCGATTACCGACTATAGCTGAACGCTCTTAAACGTTCTCAAAGGTGATGGTTATGACGGCATCATTAAAGTCGAGATCGCCACCAGCATACAGATCCTCAATACTAAAGCTAGTGCTTCCGGCAGCAGTTGTACCTGCTCCAATGAAGTGATCAAACTGATCCGCGTTTGCAGCGACGAAGTTGGAGTAGATATTGGGATTTTTGCCATTGAGAGCGTCATCCACTGTTGCATCCGCAATCAGATAGGTCGCGTAGACTCCACCTCCCGTCAGATCTGCCGCTACATCTCCCGCTCTCGCACTAAAGGTAACGCCGTCTGCCTGCGATCGCCGCACGATCGCCAAGCCATAGCCTGCATCTCCTGGCTTATAGGACGTTCCATTACTTGGATCGATCACTGTTCCAAGCGCGTCTTCAATGCGGTACAAGCCCACCGTATTGTTGTAGTCAGCCGTGATGCTCTGGGTATTGATCAAGCTTCTAACCTGACCCGTGCGATCGCGTAGATCAAGCACTTGATCTTGGGGTGCAGCAGGCAAATCGATGGTTGGAGTCTCAAATGTCGCGGTTAAAATCGCATCGTTAAAGTCGAGATCGCCGCCGCCAAATAGATCTTCCACCACGATTTTGCCATCTTCGGTTGTGCGCCAATGGTCAAACCCACCATCTGAGTTAGCGGCCGTGAAGTTGAAGTAAGTGTTTACGTCACTCCTTTGCAGAACGCTCTCGGCGGTATTGTTGGAAATCAGGTAGGGCGCATAGAGCGCTCCCCCTTGAAGCGCAACCGGGACATCTCCTGATCTTGGATCAAACGTAATGCCATCACCAGCGGTTTGCGATCGCCGTACGGCTGCCTGACTATATCCAGCGTCTCCAGGCGCATAAGACGTCCCACTGCTCGGATCGATAACTGTACCTAGAGTATCCTCCACTCGGTAAATACCAACGGTGTTGTTGTAATCTGCGGTAATGCTCGTGGTATTAAAGAGTCCTCGAACAAGTCCCGTCAAGGAGCGCAGGTCAAACACCTGGTCTTGAGGAGCGGCAGGAAGGCTTGCGCTTGATGCACCGCCGGGAGGCGGCGGGGTAAGGGGCGTGGGAGTTGTATCTAATACGGTAGTCTGATTTTGAAAAATGTCGGTGGTTAGACTCGATGACGAGCTAGAAATGGATTCACCCATAACCATGGTGATAACTCCCTGAGAAATGTACAACAGTCTTTGGCTTCTATGTGCAATATCTAAGATCGGTCGCTCATTGCACTTGCAGTGCGACCGAATTCACCCTTAATAGATAGTAAATCAAACGAAAACTCAAATAGTTTTGTACAACGTCAAAAGTACTGAATTAGGAAGTAAAAATTGCTGCACAACCTGCTTTTTTGATACGTAAAACTTCATCAAAAAAGCGCTAAAAACACTTAAGAATCATAATGAAAATAGGCAATACGCAGCGATGAATTGAATCCAAACACCTTTGTTTCTTTAAGCACAAAAATAATTAATTATAAAAATTTTAACTGAGTTAATGAATACAGATTAATTCTGCATAATATTCACATTTCACTCCAATGAGTGATGTTTACGCTCAAAGCAAAGTTGCAGTCAATATTCAGTTTTTGCCACTTATCGGAACGCTTAGAACCATTGTTTTGGTTCTCTTGAGACACACTACAGTGTTACATGTAGCTATTTAGAAATCTATAATTAATCAATCTAAGACTGTTTAGTGATAAGGCAAATCAAGCAAAAAATACTCACTATCGAACCATTCGGTAAGGGCATAAAGTGTCCTTACGACCTGTCGCACTAATGAATAAAATTGGTATTAAATCAGCGATCGCTTCAAAATGGCAAACGTATCTAAACTTATACGAGAAGTGAAGCCGAGAAAAATAGCGTTACTGCGATCGCTTAGGAATTACCGTTATTTTTCGGTCGATTCAAAACTCTACACTTCTCTTGAGCTGCTTCAAACGCTTCGAGATAAGCTTTACCACCCAACATGACATCGCCATAGTACTCATAAGGCATGGAGCCATAGATCGGGAGCGGATCATCTTCAGGATAATCTTCCTTTGCTTCCTCGATCGCAGCTTTCAACTTCTTGGCAGTTAGCTGCTGTGCCGCAAAATAATAAAGTTCTTCTGGCTTGCGATTTAAGGAAGAAAAACTTGGATCAATAATGCGTGTCGTTTCTGTACCGTCCTGAGACTCGCTAAGTTCTAACCAGCTATGCTCAATGGGTTGATGAGGCGCACCTGAGAACACCAAAAAACCTTGAACATATTGTGCTCCTTCAACGAGCGCAATCGCCTTTGCAGTATTCTCAAAACTGACTTTCGCTTTGCTTTTGAGACGATTTGCAATCTCAATTGATCGCTCAGCATCCAACAACTTGTCCATTACAGAAAATTATTTTTGGCACTATCCTATCCATTGTAGGGATGAATCCGTAATTCGTAATCAGAATTGCCCAATTACGAATTACGAACGAGTGAACCATTACGCGGCAAAGTACGAGGTCACGGCTTCCGATCCACCAATCAATCTGCCATCGATGAACACTTGAGGAACGGTGGTTGCGCCTGTCATCGCTCTTAGCGATCGTAAGGTGATGTTTTGACCCAGCACAATTTCTTCGTAATCTAAACCGTTCTCGCTCAGCGTCTGCTTCGCTTTAGCACAGAACGGACAGCCTACTTTCGTAAACAGCGATACGGTTTTGGGCTTTTCTGCCTGAGCATTGATGTAGTTCAACATCGTGTCTGCATCAGATACTTTGAATGGATCGCCGGGTTCATCCGGTTCGATAAACATCTTTTCAATCGTGCCATCTTTCACCAGCATCGAGTAGCGCCACGATCTCTTACCAAATCCTAGATCTGTCTTGTCAACGAGCATTCCCATGCCTTCGGTAAAGTCGCCATTCCCATCGGGGAGTAGCCGAATGTGATCAGCACGCTGATCTTTTGCCCATTCATTCATCACAAATGTATCATTAACAGAAATGCAAACAATCTCATCAACGCCATTGCCTTTAAACACTTTTGCAAGATCGTTGTATCCAGGAACATGAGTTGAAGAACATGTTGGCGTGAATGCTCCAGGCAATGCGAAAACGACTACAGTTTTACCAGCAAAAATATCGTCAGTGGTGATGTCAACCCACTGGTTATTTTCACGGGCGCGAAAGGTAACGCTAGGAACTTTTTGCCCTTCTCGATTGGCAAGCATAAATGAGTCTCCTGTTAATTGAATCCCTTTAAGCGTACTCGTTCCGAGTACGAGTTGTCAACTAAGAACTTTCCAGCGCTTACAAAGCAACTTCTTGAACATCGTGTGCTAATTGCACAGACTTCAGCACTCTTCATGACATTCTCTGAAATAGTAAACGCTTCTTGATTAATCGTCTAATGCTGCAAACGCATACTTATTCTCAGGTCGCTCAACTTTAGTAGCGGCTGTCAGTTTCTGAAGAAATTCTTCTGCTAACGTTGAAAATGCTTTTGCCCCTGCCGTTCCTGGGTTGCTCAACACAACAGGCGTAAAGGCATCAACTGCCCTTGCAACATTGACATCTACCGGAATGCGCGTCTTGAATAATTTTGCTTCGCTGAAATCTTCATTGAGACGCTTCATCACTTGCCCATGATAGCGGCTTGAGAACATGTTGCCAGAGAGCGTAAACGCAATGCCTAGAAGCTCGATCGCTAAGGGTCCTGCTTCCGTGCGATGAAGCTCTCTTAACTTTGAAATCCGGCGTTCTAAAAGCTGGATTCCGATGAGCGATAGCGGCTCTGGGCGAGCTGGAATAAAATAGAAATCACTGGCTAACAATCCGCTTCGAGTAATGAGGTTATATCCAGGAGCGCAATCTAAAATGATCAGGTCGTAGTCTTTGGAGATCGGTTGCAAGATCTTACGAATTAGATTCTTCTCAAAGTCGTTCCACACTTGCTCAAAGTCGGTGGCTCCTGTCTGAACGGCAGTTCGATGCAACATATCCGAGACGAGAAACTCATCGTACAGTTCAATGTCTCCCGGCAACAAATCTAAGCCTTTGACGTTAGAGATATAGGCACGAATCGCTTCAGGTACAACCGTTGGCAATTCTTTGTCAGATAAAATTGCTCGTTTAACTAAGTTTCTTAAGGTACGTTTGTCGCCACGAACTTTAGCAAAATCAGCCGGCGTCATGAGGCTAAGCGTTGCGCTGATTTGAGTATCTAGATCAACAATGAGAACGCGCTTTTGGTGATGCTTGGCAAGGCAAGTAGCAAGATTGACCGTCAGCGTGGTTTTGCCAACACCGCCTTTCATGTTTGCCGTTGCAATGATGTGAGCCATGCGTTGCGCCTCCTCAGTGGTGATGCCTGTCCGAACGAGACTATATCATCTGGCACATCATAATATGAATTTGCAACCCAAGGTGAGAAAGGCGTTTGAATTAAATAGTGCTTTTTGGAAGATAAACAGTTTGGTTACTGCACTGAGCGATCGCGTATTTTCGCGATCGAATAACTCTTTTGGTTACTAATGGCAGACATTAGAATTACTAAAGTGCCCGCACCCCATTTTGCTTGGTAAATGAACGCAACTGGGCGATCAACTACTCATTCGATACACTAAACAATCCATACCACTCAACTCATCAACCCATGAAACTCAAAGTCATCATTCACGACGCTGAAGAAGGCGGATATTGGGCAGAGGTTCCAGCGATTCTCGGTTGTGCCACTCAAAGCGAAACCTTTGAGGAGCTATTGCAGAATTTATACGAAGAGATCGAAGGGTGTCTCTCGGTTGATATGGCTTCTATTGAAACAACTGCAACCGATCGAATCCTGGAAATTGCCGTATAAAATCGATGTTCGGCAAAGAGTTGGCAAAACGCTTAGAGCGCGAAGGCTAGATATTGCTAAGAATTCAAGGCAGTCACCATATTTACGGCAAACTAGAAAATCTAGTCAGGCTCTCTGTTCAATTCATGGCAACAGATCTATAAAGGCTGGCTTGCTCAGGCATTTGCTCAAGACAACTGGCTTACTAGAATCCGGTCGAGGAGAAGATTTACCCGAAAAATCTTCTGATGCTGAAGATCGAGATACCGAGGAACTATCTGAGTAATCCAGCGCTGATGTGAATAATGCTCAAAGCACCTGCTGAATTTGTTAGCGATGTGCTAAGTCTTGATTATCGCCAAATACGGATCGTACACCCTTAGTTGTAACTACTTAGCGATCGCTACTCGCTTTGTGAGTAAACGATAAAGCTTTCTCTATAGGATTAAAGCTTTTCCGAACAACCAACCCTCTCCTGTAGAACCACTGAACCTTCAACGTCAATCAAACAAGACAATAGCGAAAGTGTTGCGCTTGGTATCGCTCTAAATCATTTCTTTAAAGTGGCATTTTCGCTGATCTCCGCTCTCACGCAATGCGTCTCTAATACACTCCTACTTTGCCCGCTATGCCCGTTTCAGCAAATTCTGCTCGCTTCCAGTTTCTAGAATCTATTACCCTTGATAGCAGCGAGTCAGATGTCGAACACAAAGTCATCATTCCGCTTCTACAAACTCTCGGCTATCACGCTGCGGATTGGAAAACGCAGGTGACGATCGGTAAAGTCAAGCTAGATTTCTTGGTGCTGTCGCAGCATTCAACGCTTCACGCATTGCCGTATTTAGTGATTGAAGCAAAATCTCCTAGAAAAGATCTCTCTCGAAATCTTTGGCAGTTAAAGAGCTATCTGCGAGAAACGGGCGCAGCGTTGGGATTATTAACGAACGGTTATCAGTTTCATTTGCTGTATCACTATGATGGAGAAATTAGCGCGATCGCATCCTATTCTCAAAAAACGCTGATCGAAAATTTTTCACTGCTCTCCAATCTCTGTGGTAAAGAAACCTGCCTGAAATTTGGTGATGCGATTCATCAAAGTCAGCAGCAGGTTCACTCTAATTTTCTAAGTCATATTGCAACTGCCTTTGGGAACCAAGATATGTTTGAACTATTTAAAAGAAGAAATCCTTCTGGCGCAACGATTAGCGCAGATCGCAACTTCAATGAGACCGCGTCTCCAACCTCTTCAGCCACGATAGAGAAAGCATCTCAATCTAAAGATTCTGTAGAGAGAAAGGGTATGGTTATCACCGTCTTCAATAACAAAGGCGGCGTTGGTAAAACAACAATGACGATTAACCTTGCTGCTGCCTTGAGCAAGTTAGGTAAACGTGTTCTCTTGATTGATGTTGACGCGCAAGCAAATTTGACAATGGGGTTAGGAATTGATCCTTTGTCAGACGTTGAGGATCAGGGCAAGAAAGATATTGTCCATCTGTTAACAGAGTCGAGAACGCTTCTGCCTAGTACAGTCATTTCTAAAACATGGGGGGATGTTGAATTAGATATTGTTCCCTCTAATATCCGCCTCATTGATGAAGAAGCTTTTCTAATTCAGGCTGTAGACGGTGAATACGCTTTAAGAAAGAAATTAAGAGATTATCGAAACAACTATGACTATATATTTATTGATCCACCTCCATCTTTCGGTAAATTCAACGAAATTGCTTTGATGGCAGCTTCAGCTATTTTGATCCCTACTCAATTAGCTCCATATCCAATTCGGGCACTGGAATACGTGATTGGAAGAGCGCTAGAAGTGCAACGAGATAATCCTCTACCCATCTTGGGAATTGCCGTTAGTATGTACGATAAAAAAGTGAAAATCTTACATCGGCAGATGGCTGAAAAAATCAAAGAGATTGTAGAGGGATTTCCTACTTATGAAAACATTGATTTGTTTCCTGAAGAAACGTGGATACCTCAACTTAAAATTGTGTCCTCTATACCTGAAAAAGGTTATCCGCTCTGCTATGCAGAGTTTGATTCTTCTTTAACCAGAGCAGATAAAGAAACGGCTCAAGATGCGTTTAATTGCTACTTAAAAATGGCTCAACACTTAGTACTACTAACGGAACAGGGTAATTAGTTTATGGATTTTGCTAGACGACAACAACAGATTATTGATAGGTTACGTCCCAAACCAGTTCATCATGGTCAACTAGAAACCATACTGATTGCTGTTCCAAACTTAAGTCCTGAAGATATTGCACCTGAGCGATCGCAAGTTCTGAGAGATAGTCTTGTTCAAGAAGGTAGCAATCTGGTTCCTCTGATTGTACGTCGTACTGAAGCGTATGCTGATGAAGAGTATGAAGTCATCTATGGAGCAGATTGGTGTCTAGTTGCAAGAGAACTAGACATTCAGAGGCTATGGGTTTGGGTATTTGATCTTAATGATGAGCAGGCTGCTGTTACTAGGTTAGAGATGGAGTTGTTGCTAGGTAATTCGGCAACTTCTACTTCTGCATCGCCGCCCGACGAGATTCAGCAAATCAGTGCTTTGATACAACGATCGGAGCAGTCGCTTGAGAGGAAGATAAGCCAACACTTTAACAGTTTGTTCCAGCACTTAGAGCAGTCCTTACCTCCATTTGATGAAATTCAGCAGATAAGTATTTTGATACGAGAATTAGAGCAGTCGCTTGAGAGGAAGATGAGCCAACAACTTGATGATTTGCTGAAACACTTAGAGCAGTCCTTTGAAACAAAGATTAGTCAGCAGATGAATGTCTTGTTTGAGCGTCTAGAGCAGTCGCTTGAGCAGAAGATTAGTCATCAGATTGCTGAAGCGATGAATAGCGCGATCGTAGAACTCAAGCAATCTACTTCCTCACACCGGAAACCAGCAACATTAAGCGGCAGTCCATACAGCAAGATGAAAGTTGCTGAGCTTAAACAGCTTGCTAGAGAACGTCAGTTAGAAGTACCTTCACGTCCACTTAAGCAAGAACTCATTGACTTACTTATTAAAGCGGATGAACAAACAAGCGGTTGATTGAAATGTTAGGCTGAAGCAAGAATAGATTAAGTCATTGACTCAACTATTTCTGAGTTTATTCTCTTGTGACACAATTGGCGACCTCCCTCCCTCTCTCGGCTGAACGGTTATTGTTTACACCTGCGACTCCTCAAGCAGATGCAATACCGCTCATTTTTGCGTTTCCTAATGAATATATCGTTGGCATCACTAGCTTAGGCTTTCAAGTGGTTTGGGCAACATTAGCATCGCGACCTGATTTAGAAGTCAGTCGCTTATTTACGGATGGTCATGAGCCGTTACCCACACAGCCTGAAATTCTCGGCTTCTCGATGTCGTGGGAACTGGATTATGTCAATATTCTAGGACTGTTAGAGTCATTAGACGTTCCGATTCGGAGCCAGAATCGCACGTCCGATCATCCCCTCGTATTTGGAGGCGGTCCCGTCCTCACAGCCAATCCCGAACCGTATGCAGACTTCTTTGATGTATTTCTGCTCGGCGATGGTGAAATCTTGCTCAATGCTTTCATCACTGCATATCAAGAGGTTCGCCACGCTGATCGCGACACCCAACTCCGACATCTTGCCCAAGTTCCAGGCATCTACGTTCCGAGTTTGTATGAAGTGACGTATGCAAGTTCAGAGGGCGCGATCGCGGCCATTCATCCCATCGACAGCACGATCCCTGCACGAGTCGAAAAGCAAACCTATCGCGGCAATACCTTATCGACCTCTACCGTAGTGACCGAGAAAGCTGCATGGGAAAACATCTTTATGGTGGAAGTTGTCCGCAGTTGCCCTGAAATGTGCCGCTTCTGCCTCGCCAGCTATCTGACGCTGCCATTTCGGATTGCCGATGTAGAAGACTCGCTCATGCCCGCGATCGCACGAGGATTAGAAGTCACCAATCGACTCGGACTCCTCGGAGCTTCGGTGACTCAACATCCCGAATTTGGGACGCTGCTAGACTACCTCAACGCCCCAAAATATGACGATGTACGAATTAGTCTTGCCTCAGTTCGTACCAACACTGTGACAGAGAAATTAGCGAAAACGCTAGTCAAACACGATTCAAAATCGATCACCATTGCGGTGGAAAGCGGCAGCGATCGCTTACGCCAAATCGTCAATAAAAAACTGACCACTGACGAAATTATTCAAGCTGGAATCAATGCAAAGGCAGGCGGTTTAAGCAGCGTCAAACTATATGGAATGGTTGGCATTCCGGGTGAAGAATCTGAAGATCTCGACCACACAGTTAAGATGATGCGAGATTTGAAGAAAGCCGCTCCTGGGCTACGGCTCACGCTTGGATGTAGCACCTTTGTGCCGAAAGCACATACCCCGTTTCAATGGTTTGGCGTCAACCCAAAAGCCGAAAAACGGCTCCAGTTCTTGCAGAAAAACTTGAGATCGCAAGGCATTGATTTTCGCCCTGAAAGCTACAACTGGTCAGTCATTCAGGCATTATTATCTCGCGGCGATCGCCGCCTTTCTCGCTTGCTCGAACTCACTCGACACTATGGAGATTCTTTAGGCAGTTATCGCCGTGCCTTTAAAGAATTGCGGGGCCACCTTCCTGATTTAGAGTTTTATGTCCACCAGAATTGGTCGCTGGATCAAGTCTTGCCTTGGAGCCATCTGCAAGGTGCATTACCTCCAGCCACCCTAGAGAAACATTTACAAGGTGCAATTGCTCTGTTTCCTTAGCCTCCGCAGGAACTAGCCGTGGCGCAGCCCGTTGGGTAGAGCCGTTAGGCCGTTAGATTTAAATAGAGTCAGACTGCCCCATCGATTCCCACCAGCGATTCAGCGGAAAATAAACAACGGGTGCCCACAAACTGCTGAGAATGGCTGAGCTGAGGGCAACAAACTGATGATACGTCCAGATTTCTAGCAGCGATCGCCCGCCCTCAAAACTAAACTGAATCGCGGTTATTGTCTCCGCCACCACCGCCATGCCAAACACAATCAGCGCTACCGAAATAAAGTCTTCCTGTACATAGCGCTGTTTTTGCAGCCGAGCCGTAATCGCACCAACGATCGCTAAACTAATTGCATGAGTGGGAAATGGAGCCGTCATCGCATCTTGTAGCAAACCGAGAACCAGCCCTGCGATCGCGCCCTGCCAGAGCGTACGCTTCACACTCCACGCCACCACCCAAATTAATAGCCAATTCGGACTAATGCCGGCCAATTCCATTCCAGGCAATCGAGCTGGCAAAATCAGCAAACACAGAAACACAGAACCAGCCGTAACTCCCCAATTGATAAATGGGCGAGAAGCAGGATACTGCTCGATAAAGTGATCTAACGCCTGACTCATGGTGCTGTAGGGGAGGGGGTAGAAGACTCTTCTGGGGTAGGAGAAAAGGCAGGCACATCGCTAGGCGCAGGAGCAGGCAATGACTCTGTTTCACCGGGTAACTTCGGATAAACGATCGCCCATTCTAGAGCGCTGATTGGCGCTGACAGTTCGATTACCGCTTCTGGCGCTGGACTTTTTGCCGTATCAACAGATTCAATGCGCCCAACCGGAAGCCCAGACGGAAATCGACCGCTGAGCGAAGAAGTCGTTACTACATCACCGCGACGTACATCCGGATTCTTCTCATAAAATTCGATCACCGCCCGATTTCCCAAATTTCCCCGCATCGATCCCATCGCTCGACTGCGGCTAATCATGACGCCAACACGACTAGTTGGGTCGCTGAGCAACAGCACGCGGCTGGTACGAGCGGTCACACTTGTCACACGGCCCACAACCCCACCTGGACTCCGAACAACGCTTCCCGTCTCAACCCCATCTTGAGCGCCTCGCCCCAAGCTGACCTGCTGCCACCAATGATCTGCACTCCGCCCAATCACTGGAGCCGTAATGCCTTTCGCCTTAGCAGACTGCGCAAATCCGAGAAGCTCCTCTAGACGCTGATTTTTGCTCTCAAGCTCAATTAGTCGCTCCTGGAGTTCTAGCATCTCAGGATTAGAGGATTGGGCAGGAGGAGCAGGTTTTGACAAAAAGGGGCGAGTCAACCACTGATAGGTTTCTAGCACCACCCCTCCGTGGGTTTGCCGAATCAACAATGCCGTTCCTATAGCAACACTTGTCAGAGTGGCTTGGATGCCATACCGATCCCACCAACGGCGCAGTGCAAACATGCGAATTTCTCGTTCTTTGGCTGGTTAACGTTCACAAAAGTATAGCTCTGAATTGTCAGAGCCTTAGCACAATTTCCTCAGTTCCAGCATGGAGATCGGGAAAGTGTAGCAGATTTTTATCGGGGTGGACGAGTGCTGAACACTCGCTCTAGCTGCTTAAAGTTTTCCAAGACGCGACCTGTACCCAAAACGACGCAGCTTAATGGATCAGCCGCGACGTGAACCACGATTCCAGTTTCATGACTGATGAGGGTATCAATGCCTTTGAGCAATGCGCCGCCCCCGGCCAGCATGATACCGCGATCGATGATGTCTGCCGCTAATTCGGGAGGCGTCCGTTCTAGCGTCCGCTTCACCGCATCGATAATCACGGATAGCGGCTCTGACATACTTTCGCGAATCTCAGGACTTTTGATCGTGACGGTTCGAGGTAAGCCAGACAGGAGGTGCAAGCCTCGCACTTCCATTAGAGAATCGTCATCAAACGAACCAGGGTAGGCTGATCCGACTTGAATCTTGATTTCTTCTGCCGTCCGTTCCCCAATAACCAGGTTGTGGACTTTCTTCATGTATTGAACGATCGCATCAGTCAGTTCATCCCCAGCGACGCGAACCGATTCGCTCAGAACCGTGCCTTGCAAACTGAGAACGGCAACTTCAGTCGTGCCGCCACCGATGTCGATAATCATGTTTCCAGTCGGTTCTGCGACTGGAAGCCCTGCCCCGATCGCGGCTGCCACAGGTTCATCAATCAAGTACACCTCGCGAGCACCGGCCTGAGACGCGGCTTCCATGACCGCTCGCCGCTCCACTCCAGTAACACCGCTCGGAATTCCAATCACGATGCGGGGCGATACGAGGGCTTTGCCTTCATTCACTCGCTGGATAAAATGCTTCAGCATTAATTCAGCTGTATCAAAATCTGCGATGACGCCATCCCGCAAAGGGCGCAGAGCGATAACGTTGCCAGGAGTTCGTCCTAGCATTCTTTTTGCGTCTTCTCCAACCGCCAACGGAATTCTGTCATTAGCGTCCATCGCCACTACGGAGGGTTCTTGCAAGACGATGCCTTTACCGGATACGTAGACTAGTGTATTTGCAGTACCGAGATCGATACCCATGTCCCGTGATAGGGAAAAGCGGGAGAAGCCACTGAAAAGACCCACTAGTTTCTTGCCTCTTAAAAATGCTACGGATTTGCTCGGACGAAAGTGCAGCTTTTAGCACTGGCGCTAGTCGATGTGGATTTTATTACAGTTTAGGGGCATAGTCCAGTCAATGGTGAGAATTGTTGAAGCACTCAGTAGAAAAGGCGACGGGAAAGGCTGAGTAGAAGGCAGAAGCATTTTGTGTGCTTTATTACTAATTGGGCATTAAGCGATAGGGCGATCGCAGTTGTTAAGTAGGTTAGTTAAGTACAAATCTCACGGCAGTAGTGTAACCTTAGATGCTTCTCTCCAATTCATCAGGTAGGGATTGATTAAATTAAAATAGAGGCAGTCAGAAAAGTACTAGTGAACTACTATGAGCTTAAACGTCGTGACATTGGTGGGACGGGTTGGCGGCGATCCGGACGTAAAGTATTTTGAGTCGGGCAGTGTCAAATGTCGGCTGACGCTAGCCGTGAACCGTCAGACGCGCAACAGCGACCAGCCCGATTGGTTTAATCTTGAATTGTGGGGCAAGCAGGCAGACGTAGCCGCAAACTATGTTCGTAAGGGCAGTTTGATTGGCGTCAAGGGATCACTGAAGTTTGATTCGTGGGTCGATCGCAATACAGGGGCAAATCGAACCTCTCCGATTGTCGTGGTCGATCGGCTGCAATTGCTTGGATCAAAGCGTGACTCTGAAGGCGGCGGATCGGATGCTCCCTCATACGAAGAGGACTTTTAAGCAAGCGCGATCGCAGCTAAGCTGCGATCGCGCCCCATCGTTCATGAAATTTGAAATCCGTCAAATCCAGAGCCGATCTTTTAGTAGTTGAACTGCAGTGTCACAGAGCCTTCAACTCGCTGTTCACCGCCAACAACGGGGGTAGGCGCATCTGCCGCGCTGAGCTTCGCAAACCGTTCTGCTTGCACCGGAATGGGGGGAGGCGGTGTTGCTGCGTTGATTTGAACGCTGACAATCTCTTTTTTCGTCAAATTAAGAGCACTGAAAACGGCGTCTGCTTGGGATTGGGCATCTTGTGTTGCTTTACGCAGCGCTTGTTTTTGTGCCGCCGCGATCGCATCGTCTGCTGCCACAAAACTTACGCCATCAATGCGGCTCGCGCCCGCTTTCACAGCGTCATCTAGCAAAGTTCCGGCAGTTTCGGTTGGCACTCGGAAACTGACAATATTGGACGCCGAATAGCCTGTCAGCTTTTGCGTATTGTTGGCATAGCTGTAGACTGGGCTGAGATTAATGCCAGTGGTTTCGAGTTTATCGACTCTGCGCGATCGCAGCAGCGTCACCACTGCATTCGAGCGCCGCGCGGCTTCTTGCTGAACCTCATTGGCAGTTTTACCTTGAGCCTCAACTCCTAACCGAACCTGAGCTAGCGTGGTTTGAATATCCTCAAATCCTTTTCCTGTCACGGTTAGGGTTTTCATTGCTTTTTCTTGCGCGATCGCAGGATTGACCAGTGCAGGACTCAGTATTGTGAGTCCCACCACTCCAAGCGCCAACGGTACAGCCTTAAAACGATTCCACCGGGTCGATTCTGTCAAATTTCTCTGTGTCAAATTTCTCTGTGTCAGACTCATCATCTTCCGGACTCCTCACAGGGATTGGATGGATTGGATGATATTACTGTGGCACTGAATCCGTTTGATCGTGTCCTTGGTTACACTTTTCGCAACTTCGGATGTTTGCCGTAATCCAGTCGTCCAAAAATGATTCAGAAGATTTGACAGATACCGTATGATACAAACCTGTTACTCTCAGGGGAGATAATCATGCAACGACTTCGCTCAGGATTTCGCTCTGGATTGCTTGTAAGTTGCCTTAGCGCAATGCTGTGGAGTCTGGCCGAGCCAATCGCGACCTTCACCTCACCGTCTCCCGCCGCTGCACAATTATTCAACAGCCCACTTGATCAACTTCCGCTAGAACAACGAGTTGCGCTCAGGAAGGGTCAACCGTTGGTGACAGGCGAGAAGGGTCGGTACATGGCGAGAGTGCTGATTCCCACCTCATCGGACATTGCTTGGTCAGTTTTAACCGATTACGGAAACCTATCAAAATTCATGCCAAACGTGGCATCGAGCAAAATTTTGTCAGTCAATGGAAATCAGAAAGTTGTAGAGCAGATCGATGCTCGTCAGGTGTTTTTGCTTAGTGTAAAATCTCGAATTCGGTCGGCAATCACCGAGCAAGCAAAGAGTCGAATTGATTTTCGGCAAGTCGATGGCGATCTGCAAAGTCTACAAGGCTACTGGAAAGTTGAGCCGATCGCACCATATGCTGGGGCGAAGCCGACTCAAGTTTTGATCACTCAAGTTATCGAAGCACAACCCAACTCCGCAACGCCAAAAGGCATTTTCTACAATCTCTTTAAGGAGTCTCTAGGCGAATCGATGAGCGCGATCGGGAAAGAAGCAGTGCGAAGAGGTCGCTCATAAATGCTATTTCATAAACGTCTCTGAGGAGTCCCCCAAATCGGTAATTGATTGACCTGCTGTAGCGTTATTTCAACGTAAGTCGTTTGACTATTTGCTACCGGTGCAAGTCCAAAATAGCCTTGATCGCCATCATGCTTCTGAGGGCCAATCGTTCGCACGCTATAGCGTCCTTGCCACTTTGCCTGATTGAAGGGCGATCCCACGGCGATTCCCCAACGCGAGGGAAACAACCAGGCGCTAAGGTCTTCAATCCAATCTTGACTGCCTTGCAAATGATAAATCTGGTCAAGCGATTCAAATCCAACCTTTCCTCCAAAGTCTCCGCCGACCGACACTACAATCAGTTGAGGGTTGAGCCACTGCTTGAGATAAGACGCGGCACCCAACGCAACTTGTGCGCCGCCGCTCGTGCCAACTAGAATGACCTTGAGCGGTTGATCCGGCTTTGGAGGAATGGGATGGGCGGCATTCATTCGATCGATAACCGCGATCGCAATGCCTTGGTTATACACTTGACCATAGCGATCGTCAGCAGAAATCGCAAACCGCCACAAATTACGGATTTTAATCAACACATCCGCATTTTTAAGCCATCCATCTGCTTGTTCGATCGCCGTCCAGACAGGAGCCAAAGTACGTTGTCCTCCTAGACTGGTGTTGCTGGCAGAATAGGGAAACACATCGGGCACAGCGACACAATTAGGGTGTTGCCGCGTCAGTTGGCTCAGAAAAAACTCTTCGCCAGCGGTGAGTTGGTTTGCAGAGTAATCACCCACCCCTGGAAGATAAACGATATAACAATCAATCTTTGCTGTTGATAACGGTTTAAGCGGCGTGCGTCCGTTGGTTTGCCGTTTCGTTTCTCGCAGTGCAAGCGGCTCAGTGCTTTGGCTAAGCCACCAAGTCAACGTTCCAACGGGGGCAAGGACACCCCACACCAGTAGAACTCCTCCTCCCATTAGTAGAAGTCTAAGCGTACCGCCTTGTAACCATTGAAGTGAACGGGTCAGCCACCGCATATTCTATGATCCTTAAAAAGAATCGGTTCTTACGTAAAAGGAAACACAAAGACACTGCGTACCATCATACAATCAGGCTTGCAGACTCAGTTCCATCTTTCAGAAGGCAGCAATCATGAGTCAATTGTCAAAACCCAGTCTATGGACAACATTGCGGCATGCACTAGCGCTCAATGGCAATTTCTACGAGAATGCTCGCAACACGTCTAGAAACCGTCGAATCGCGTTGACGATTGTGTTGATGGCAGCATTCTCTCATCTATTAGGTAGTACAGCAATCTTATTAATCAACCGCGCTACACCTCCTGTGTTGCTGTTAGCGCTATTGCTCGATGGGTTAAGCGTTGTTTGTGGCTATTTTTTTTGGACATTCGCCGTGTGGAAAGTTGGACAATGGCTTAAGCCCATTGATCCTACCTATCGAGAGCTACTGAGTCCGATCGGATTCGCGTATGCCCCGCAAGTCTTAAACTTTCTTACCTTAGTTCCATTGTTAGGACGACCGATTGAGTTAATTCTGTCAATCTGGAGTTTGTTAGC
The DNA here is from genome assembly GCA_019359275.1 of Myxacorys chilensis ATA2-1-KO14. Taxonomy (GTDB): domain Bacteria; phylum Cyanobacteriota; class Cyanobacteriia; order Leptolyngbyales; family Leptolyngbyaceae; genus Myxacorys; species Myxacorys chilensis. The sequence goes on from JAHHHP010000024.1 coordinate 37,933, forward strand.
GGTGATTGTGGCGGTGAGACAGGGACTCGACATTGGAACTCGCCGAGCAGCGCTTATTAGTGTGATTGGATGGTTGCCGCTGCAAACAGCAATTGGCTTTGTGCAGATATTGGAGCAGAGACTTGTTCAATCCTAACTTGCTCCCAGGTCGCTACCTAGGTAATCGAATCGACAGATTGAAGGACACTGTTCAAAAAACATACAGCCTATGCGGAGTTTCGCGGGTATCCTGAAAGCGCTGTGTCTAAAAGTACCTTATGCAAGCGTTTCCAGATCCGGCGTCTGATGCCTCTGTTTTGGAGACAGGACTTACGGCAGTTAAACAAGAAAACTATCAGGGCGCGATCGCAGCCCTAGAGCAGTACTTAGCCTCTACGGTTGAAAAAGATACTCCCAGTAGCATCAAAGCTCAGATGGGATTGATCGTGGCCTATTCGCGCCAAGATCGGATCGGGGATGCGATCGTGCTCTGTCAGTCTCTCCACAGTAGCCAAAATCGCAAGGTGCAAGAATGGGCAACTCGGATGCTAACCGAGTTGAGTAACCAAGCCAAACCGATCGAAACAGGATTCACCCTTCTAGAGGCTGTGCCCAAAGCCCCCCGACGCACTGTTGACCTTTCCTCTCACCATTCTCCCCAACGCCCATCTTCCCAACGCAGCCCCAATACGACTGCGGCTCAAACTGAGACTCTTGCTTCAAGCACTCTTTCTTCAAGCAAAGCATCCCCAACCCTCAAAACGCTTCCCTCTTCTAGTCCTCCATCACATTCCACGCCCCAGACTTATCTTTGGCGCAACGCTGGCCGCTCCCAACGCTGGCAACCGTTACCTAAACTAAACCCTGCTCGACTGCAATGGGCAGAAATGGGTACGATCGCGGCCTTACTCTTGCTCATCTGCGCGTTATTTGCTTCGACTAGCGCCGTTCAAGTTCTATGGCTGCGCTTTGCAACGAAACATCTCAAGTGGTCAGCCTTTATTCCTCCAATCTCGACGCCATTTTGGTTCATTGTTCTGGCCTTAGTCGGACTTTTCATTGCGTCGCCGTGGATTCTGGATGCTCTTCTCAAGTATTTGTACGGAATGCGATCGCTCTCGACTGCCTCTCTCGCCAAGTACAGCGCTGAAACTCATCGATTGCTTCCTCGCTTTTCTCAGCAGCACCACATTTCGCTACCCACCTTAGGACTCTTACCAACAGAAGCACCTTTAGCGTTTGCCTATGGTTCTCATCCCAAAACGGCACGAATTGTAGTCAGCCAAGGCTTGCTAGACCAGTTAGAAGACGATGAGATTGCGGCAGTCTACGCGGGCGAGCTTGCCCATATTGCCAACTGGAATTTTGCTCTCATGTCGCTTGTTGCGGTTGTGATCCAGCTTCCATACGTGCTGTACTGGCAAACAGCAAGGCTTAGCGATTGGATGCAGCAGCGTGCCCGCCTTGGGCAGAAAGAAAATAAGTGGATTGCTCTGCTATTAAAGGTTGGAGCGGCGGTCATGGCGATCGTGTCCACAATCAGCTACGGCATTTTTCGTCTGTTGCGTTGGTCAGGGCTATGGCTTGCTAAAGCGCGAATTCGATACAGCGATCGCGCCGCCTGTAATCTCACTGGCAACCCAAATGGACTGGTGCGAGCCGTCTTAAAAATCGCGATCGCAACTACTCAAAACATTCAACAGCACGGGCAAACAGATTATCTACTTGAAGGATTTGAATTACTGTCGCCCATCGGCTACCGCAATGCACTGCACATCGGCAGTGTGGTAGATCAAACCGCATTAAAATCGCGGCTGCTCTGGGATCAAATTAATCCCGATCGACACTGGTTAGCTCTCAATAATTCGCATTCACTCATGGGTGAACGCTGCCAGCAGTTAATGCATTACGCCAACTCCTGGCAGCTAGAACCTGAAGTAGAGCTAGAACCCCCTCCTGAGCCAATGAGAAGCAAAATTTGGCTGCAAGGTGCGCCTCTATGGGGAGTTGGAATTGGCGGTGCGATCGCGCTTTTGCTTTGGTTGATGGCTCATCTTGCGTATCGCTTAGGGCATCAACAGCTCAACTGGTTAGCCACCGACTACACGCTGTTTTTCAGTTTTACGCTCATGGGCTTTGGTATCGGCACACTTCTGCGCTTCAACTCATTTTTTCCAGACCTCCACTCTGTCGAACGATCTGCTCAGGCATCAGAACAACCAGCCCTTTTGCCACTGATCATCCAACCTGACGCGGCTCCGGTCGATAGTCATCCGATTCGGCTAACCGGAACCTTACTGGGACGAACCGGAGTTGGAAATGCGTTAGCACAAGATTTACTCTTGCAAACCTCAGACGGGTTGATTCCGCTACATTATCTGTCTCAACTGGGTGCAATTGGAAACTTGCTTCCACAACCGACTCGTCCTCAAGATTTAATTCAGCGATCGGTTGTGGTTACAGGTTGGTTTCGCCGAGGGGCAACACCTTGGGTTGATGTATCCATGATTAGATCTGATAAATCTGAAAAGGGACGGAGTTGTCGGAGCGGTCATCAAGGTTGGTCTGCCATTCTCGCGGCGATCGCAATCTTGATTGGCGTTCTTCTCATCCTGTAGGGTCATCTTTGTGAAGAATAGTTGCGATCGCGCAGGTAAAAATGTAATCTTTCTTAACAGAAGTCTGATACTCCGGGCATGGCTCAGTAGTGTCCTCAGCGATTGAGTTCGCAGATCCGGTCTTGATCTCAAGACTTCGGTATCAGAATCTCCTCCCAACACAGCAAATTTACCAGTCGCTTTTTCTGCGGCTGGTTTTTATTAACGGAGAACGGCAAGCGATCGCTCAATTTAGGACAACTTTTTGTCACCTATTGAGAGATTTACTCTGAGGAGGAACTCTAAATCCGAATGGTATTCTATGCTCTTGGGCGGAAATCGTTTTCAAATCTGTTTTGCAGTAAGTCAGCGTGATACCTTTAGAAGTGGCATGAATATCCTGGGGACGCGATCTGTATGGGAATACAGAACCGCAATCCTCCAGTAGTGACCAAACACTCAGATAGTCCCGCTTTACATTTACCTATTTCCGGTTTCTAGACGAAGCGACGTGAGATAGTGACTAAGCGGCTTTATTCAAATCGACTATGTGTGCTGTTGCGGTTGGCGAGAGGAGGAAGTTCGTGATTACGAGGTCTACCTAGTCTATCCTCAGCCAACAGCAAGGAAGTGTTATTATCCAACGCGGCTCATTGGGTCGGCGCAGTGTATTAGGATCAAGGTCTGGAGGTGTTGCGTATGTCAGTTCGGTTATATGTGGGCAATTTGCCCGAAGATCTCACCAAACAAGAATTAGAAACGGTATTTGCAGATGCGGGTGAAGGCGTAACAGCAAAAATCATCACGGATCGCAAAACTGGTAAATGTCGCGGGTTTGGGTTTGTCACTGTTAAAAGTGATGAGCAAGCCGATGAAGTCATTGAGAAATACAATGGCACCGCGATCAAGGAGAACGCGATCAAGATTGAAAAGGCGTTGCCCCGTGCCAAAGGTGAAGCTGAAGGCGCTCCTGCTGAAGGCGCAGCGCCTACCAGCAGTACAGCATCTGGCAGTAAGCGCAAAGGCAACAACACAGCTAATGCAAATGCCAACAACAATAAGTCCCGCCGTAGCGGTTCGCCTGAGTCAGACTCCGTACAGCCCGATCCTCGTTGGGCACAAGATCTTGAGAAGCTGAAGCAGCTTTTAGCCGCCCAAACCAGCAATTCTTAACGAGCAATGTCTTACCTTAATGGCTAAGATTTGCTGAATTCATTGCCAGGTTTTAAGCGACTACTTTAAGCGCCTATTTTGAAACACCTACTAACCTTGAGGGTGAATTTTTCATTCCGAGGTTAGTAGGTGTTTATTATATTATTAAAATATTTGCGGAAACTGCTGAAGTATAGAGCCTGCCGAGAGGGGCATTCTAAAGCCTGCTAGTCTATACCAAAGCAGGCAATGAATCGGCTCAGTCAGGAAGCATTTAACATTCTTCAGACCGAAATTCAGACTCATACGGGTCGGGATTTAGCATGGCAAGTTCAGCGAGAAATCGTGCTTCGACGCTTGGAGAAGTTGACGCTTCAAAAGGGCACTCCGCTTGGTCATGCCGACCTTCGAGATGCGATCGTTGATCTACTTCCCGACTTTAAAGAGAAAGCTATTCGATCTGCTGCGATCGCCAACCGCCCGCCTTCGCCACGTTGGACAGGAATAAAGCTTGGCATTCCATTCAAAGTGCGATTAGCGCTGATGGCGTTAGGAACGGCGATCGGTGGAGTTTTAATCGCCAATCTGCCGATTCCAGCTATTCGGTTTCCGGTGGCTGAAGCGGCTCCCTTTTTGCTGACGCCGAGCTATGTCAGTATGGAGCATCACTATCGTCGAGCGATCGCACTGGTAGAGCAAGCCGATCAGTTGGTCAATCAATCCACCACATTTGAAGACTTGGAGTTGGGCAGCACCAAAGTAAAGGACGCTCAACAACATTTAGATGCTTTGCCAGTCTGGTTCTTAGGGCAGTATCCAACGGCATACTGTCAGTGGTCTAACTGTTACTGGCGGTTCACCCAAGATGAATTTCGAGCGGCCCGCCAAGACGTAGCGCGCATGGAGTCAACGCTGTTTCAAGAACACAATGCTCGCACCAAGTTGGTCAAGGCAGAACAGGCATTAGCAGACGCTAAGCAAGCTTCGCAGCAGGCGAAAGGAGCGGAGCAACGTAAAACACTTTCTGAATGGCAAGGGGCGATTGATAGCCTGGAGCAAATTCCATCCCAAACGTTAGCGGGTCGAATGGCTCAAGAAAAGCTGGTCGCCGCGAAGCGTGACTTTGAGCAAACAACCGGAGCACAAGTCGCTCACACTCTTTCGACAAATTTAATTGGAGCGGCAAAGCAATTTGCAACGGCTGCTCAACATCCTGACCAAAAGCCACCTCATGATGTGGGTCAGCTTCGAGCCATCGAAGACTTATGGAAAAAGGCGATCGCGCGCCTTGACAGAATTTCTGAACGTGATGCCGATTATCCTGAAGCTCAAAAATTATTAGTGACGTACACAAAAGTGTTAGCAACCGTCAAAACCCAAATTCAAGCTGAGGAAGACTCTACTCGCGCCTATGCTCAGGCTCAACAGCTAACGCAACAACTGATCACAAGCACAGAGAACCCGTTTACGACCAATCGCACTCAAGTTTCCGGGCGCTTGCAAAGAATTATTCAAGTGCTTGAAAAAGTAAAACCAGGCACAACTACCTACGCCGATGCACAAATACTAATGGAATCCGCCAAAAAACGGCTGAATTAGCGGACAACAACCGCCTAAAATGCTATGTAACGAAATGCTATGCATGAGGTAGCTATGGCAGTTAAGAAAGGCGATATGGTTCGAGTGGTGCGGGAAAAGCTAGAAAACAGTTTAGAAGCGCAAGCGAGCGACCCCCGCTTTCCGTCCTACATCTTTGAGACTCAAGGCGAGGTAATCGAGACCAAAGGCGACTATGCCTTTGTTAAGTTCGGCATCGTTCCGACACCCAATGTTTGGCTCAAACTCGATCAGCTTGAACCGTTTAAAAAATAAGGAGCACTTGCCGCGATCGCGTTCTCCCTACGATCGTCTCTTTCTGAACAATCGTTAAATCACTCCAGTGAAAACGCTCATCCTCTAAATCAGGACGTTAAACTTGCGTTAGATACCCAAATTCGTAGTTTGTGAAGCCTTCACGCTCCCAAACTACGAACTACGCAGTACAACTTATGGCATCTTGTACACAAGTCCGAGTAACCGTGATTGGTGCAGGCAATGTTGGAAGTTCGCTCGCTCAGCGCATTGCCGAAAAAGATTTAGCGGATGTAGTTTTGCTTGATGTGGTGAGCGGGCGTCCTCAAGGACTAGCGCTAGATTTGATCGAAGCGCGAGGCATCGAACGACACAATCGAAAAATCAGTGGAACGATAGATTACGCAGACACTGCAAATTCGAGCGTAGTGGTGATCACCGCTGGACTGCCGCGCAAGCCCGGTCTCAGTCGAGATGACTTGCTGCTCACCAACGCCAAGATTGTGCGAGACACGGTGAGAGGAGCGATCGCGTACTCTCCCGACGCTGTGTTTGTGATCGTCACGAACCCCTTGGACGTGATGACCTATCTTGCGTGGAAAACCAGCGGTCTTCCCGCTCATCAAGTCATGGGCATGGCAGGCGTCCTCGATTCTGCTCGATTTCAAACCTTTATCGCTATGGAGCTGAATGTGTCTGCCGCTGATGTCCACGCAACGGTTTTGGGTGGACATGGCGATCTGATGGTTCCTTTACCTCGCTATTCCACCGTTGGCGGCATCCCCATCACAGAACTGATGGATCAAGCAACGCTCGATCGTTTAATTGATCGCACCCGGAATGGTGGGGCAGAAATCGTTGAGTTGATGCAGACCGGAAGCGCCTTTTTTGCACCTGCATCCTCTGCGGCTCTGATGGTAGAAGCCATTCTCCACAATCAATCCCGTCTGCTGCCCGTCGCGGCTTACCTGCAAGGAGAATACGGTCTAAACGATGTCTTTATCGGCGTTCCTTGTCGAATTGGCTGTCAGGGCATCGAGAACATTCTGGAGATGCCGCTTACAGAGTCAGAACGAGAGGCACTGCATCGCTCGGCTCAATCCGTACGGCAGAACGTCGATCGGGCACTGGAATTGTTAAGAAACGCCTAAAAACTTTTCTCAGGTCTTCTCCTAAGAAGGAGTTGCGATCAGGCGCAACAAGGCACACTAAAGCTGATTAAGCTATTTTCAACAGTACACCCAACCATGAGAAGACAGTGGATCGGTTGTCTGATTGGTTTATTGAGCATTACAACGGTAAGCTACACCTACTCGCTGGTTGCTGCCACTCCAGAAGAAATGCTGCGTCGCCCCTTTGCCTGTCCTGACCAGCCCAGTGTTGCCGCAAAAAACTTTCAAGTCCTCAGCGTCAGAAAGTGGGAAAAAGGAATCGTTGCGCTTTACCGTGGAGCCTGTCCAACTCAGGAAAAAAGATTTGCCAATGAGCCGGGAACTGACAAATCAGTTCTCAGTTACCGTGTGGTGAAACGCGCGCGGGCAGAATGGCAAGCGATCGGAAGCGGCAATCATTGGAGTGATGAGTCTCGATCGGCTTCTGAGTTGATTGATTACGGTGTTGGCAAAACCTCGGAGAATGCGAATCAACCTTCAGAACGTCGTGCCGCAAATCAGTACGCTGTCTTCTTTGGACAGGTGCTTTCGCCAACGGTCTCTGCGATCGAGGTGACGTTTAACAATGGCAAGATTCTAAGAGATAGCACTACTGATGGTTTATTTCTACTCGTGTCATCAGGCGCAACCCAAGTCTGCGATGTGCGCGTTTTAGGGGCTGATAATCAGATTTTGCAGCGAGATGAAATTGACTTTCCAAACTCTGAAGCAGCTCAAAGTGACACTTGTCAACCAATTTCGGGGCGCTTGTAAGCTCATGCCAGCCCCCTATTTACTAGAAGAAATACGCAGCTTAAGTTATCTACTTAAACTTTTCACTACCTATCAATGATTAAACTTTTGATACAAAAAGGCAGCTCCCCATAAGTAGAACCTCAACAGTTCTTAAGGAAGCCGCTCTATCCTTAACTAGTCAGTCAGAGATTTACTCTTTGATGCGGAACCCGGGACTTGAACCCGGAAGTCCTTGCGAACACTAGAACCTGAATCTAGCGCGTCTACCAATTCCGCCAGTCCCGCTTGAACACTCTACGTATCACAATCTCTTATTGTGTTTTATGTCAGCCAGTTTGTCAAGGGTTACTCCAGTCAAGTTCTAAAGCAAGCACCTTCTACCTTAGAAAGGGTGTTTAATTGCTGTCAACTGATAGTCTGGACATCTGCCAAGTTTCCGGTAGAATCAAAACCAAATTTAAAGTTGTTGTAAGAATGTTGACCCAGGAGGACGGACCCATTACTTCGGCGATTAGCTTATCTCATTCTCATTCTTCATCTGAAGAAGATAGTCCTGTACTTCAAATTTGGGGTAAAACGCCTCTGAAAGGGCAAGTCACCATCAGTGGCGCGAAGAACTCGGCACTCGTGCTACTAGCAGGGTCTCTGCTTTGCTCTGAAACCTGCCGCTTGCGAAATGTCCCTTCTCTTGTAGACGTTTCGCGCATTTGTGAGATTTTGGTAGCGTTGGGTGTGAAAGTCACTCGCCAAGATGATGCCCTTGTTCTTAATGCGGCTGATTTAACTAGCTCCAAAGCTCCTTATGAGTTAGTGAGTCAGTTGCGGGCAAGTTTCTTTGTAACAGGCCCACTGTTGGCGCGTCTAGGGGTGGCACGAGTACCGTTACCCGGCGGCTGCTCAATTGGCGATCGCCCTGTCGATCTTCACGTTAAGGGTCTGCAAGCCCTGGGCGCGGAAGTTCAAATTGAGCATGGCATGGTGAATGCTTATGTTCGCGGCGGACGTAAGCGGCTGACAGGCGCACGCATCTATCTCGACTTCCCCAGCGTTGGGGCAACCGAAAATATCATGATGGCGGCGACCCTTGCTGAGGGTGAAACCATCATCGAGAATGCAGCACAGGAGCCGGAAGTTGTTGATTTAGCAAACTTCTGTCGAGCGATGGGCGCACGCATTCGCGGCGATGGCACAAACCGGATTGTGATCGACGGCGTTCCGACGCTCCACGAAGCCGACTACATGGTGGTTCCTGATCGCATCGAAGCAGGCACATTTCTGATTGCTGGAGCGATCACACGATCGGAGATTATGCTCTCACCCGTTGTTCCCGATCATCTGATGGCAGTGATTGCCAAACTGAAGGAAATTGGCATCAGCGTAGTGTCAGACGCTCCAAATCAACTGCGAGTTATCCCCTCTGCGTCCCATACTGGAACCGATATTGAAACGCTTCCCTTCCCTGGGTTTCCCACTGATATGCAAGCCCCATTTATGTCCTTGCTAACCTTGGCAGAGGGAAATTCAATGGTATCAGAGACACTGTTTGAGAATCGTCTTCAGCATGTGGCAGAACTGAACCGCATGGGAGCCGATATCAAGATGAAGGGCAACATTGCGGTCGTTCGGGGGGTCGCAAAACTCTCTGGTGCGCCTGTCTTAGCAACTGATTTGCGGGCCTCGGCAGCGCTCGTTGTGGCAGGCTTAGCCGCAGAAGGCATGACGACGATTCAAGGGTTACACCACCTAGATCGCGGCTATGAACATCTTGAAGACAAGTTGCGCGGCTTAGGAGCCAAACTACAGCGGGTTCAGGATACTTCCGCTCCAGTCCTTGAGAGTTTAGCAGCGCCGATCGCACCTTCCGATCCGATTCAATCCGCAACCTAGTCCTTTGTCACACTAGGCATGAGGGATCAAGTAGATCCTGACTTCTCATCCTTCATCCCTCATCCCTCGCTTCAAGACTGACAAATTAATAGACCCAAACTGGTAGATCCAAACTGGGAGTGTTGCGTCTGCTTACTCGCGCGAGTCGTAACTCTCCCTTTCTGGTTTCCTTCTCGCTATACTGAGCGGTAAGGTTGTCTAGGGTTGAGTATGTCTTTCCCAAAGTCTCTTTTGATTGGTTTAAAGGCGGATCAGTTTCGTCACCCCTTAGATTTAGAGGCAACAAACTCGCTCAAACAGTTGCCTGGATTAGATCTGATTATCCGAAATCTGTTGGGACCTGTAGCAGAACAGTTTTTTTATCTAGAAAATATTGCTTCAAGCATTTTAGTCGGAGAACACCAGCTTCCTTGGCTGCACAAGCTATTGATCGAAGCCTGTCGAGTGCTGGACTTAGAGCCGCCTCAACTGTACGTTCGTCAACATCCGGTTCCCAATGCCTACACGTTTGCAATGCGGGGTAAGCAACCCTTCATTGTGATGCACACCTCCTTGATCGAACTGCTGACTCCTGAAGAAATTCAAGCGGTAGTTGCGCATGAACTAGGACATTTGAAATGTGATCACGGCGTTTATCTGACTCTGGCAAACATTCTCGTCTTGGCGGCAGGTCAGTTGCCGGGCGGAACGCTGATCACCCAAGGATTGCAAACTCAGATCATGACGTGGGTAAGATGTGCAGAATTTACCTGCGATCGCGCCGCGCTGCTCGCCACCCAAGACCCAAAAATCATGATGTCGGTGCTGATGAAACTTACAGGCGGTTCGCCGTCGCTTGTGGGCCAACTTAACCTAGACGCTTTTATTAATCAAGCTCGCGCCTACGACGAGGTCAGCAAAACCGAAATTGGAGACATGCTGAAGCAACTGCAAACCGCGCAACTGAGCCATCCGGTTCCGGTGCTGCGGGCAAGGGAAATTGATGATTGGGCGCGATCGCAAAACTATCAGAGCTTGCTTCAAACTCGCTCTATGGGTTATGATAGTAAAGCGCAATCCAAGGGCGGATGGCGAAACTGGTAGACGCACCACACTCAAAATGTGGCACCGAAAGGTATGGGAGTTCGATTCTCCCTCCGCCCATTTCAGCTAGAGGAGAGTTAAATATGGCTCGACAGCTAAAGCGATGGGAATCTCCCCGTCACGAAGGGCGAAACGATAAAGGTCGTGGCGGTTCTGCTAGGCAACGCCAACTGAAGAAACGCACTCAGGCACTCCGCCGAAAACTTCAAAACGGCCCAACGCCGAATCATCAGGGGAAAGAGAATTTAACTCTTTCCCCTAATTTTTTGGCGGCATGAGAAAAGTATTGTCAGATTCACGTTACAGTGATTCAGTTAACATTCCCAAGATTGTTTGATCGTGGATTATGAAACCGCGTGTCGCTTACTGACCAATCAAAGCGACGATAATCTAAACGCTGATACGTTTCTGGCTCGGTTGCGTCAGGACAAGCCCCCCGTTCCTGGTCAGGTGACTTCGATACTGCTGGCGTTAAAGGTGGTGGCTGAGGGATTGAAGGGACAAACCCATATCGATCGCAACCTTGCGAATGCCTTGTTTCTCCTCTCTAATGAAGGTAGACGCTTATTTGATGCTGGACTGCGCAGAAGTTTAGACTGTCCGCCATTGTTAAATGAAGATCTCGAACGAATTGCGATCGCCGTTAAAGCGATTTTCTCTGGAGTTTAATGCCACGAGCCAAGACCACATTCCAAGTTGAAGTGAGAGAATCGCTCTGATCGCAACTTTAAGCGATCGCGATCAGAGCGGTCTTCTAAATGAAGCCATTAGCCTGCACTTAAATCTGCATTAATGGCAGGTACAAGAAATTCAATAGATAGAGAAGTGCAAGCTGTTTTAGCTAGAGTATCGCTACACCTCTCATCATCGGCCCTGCACAAATCGAATTAGCGCCACTACAATCCAACCCAAGATTGCATACACCACCATTGCAATCAAGACGTTGACATCAAAAATATTAGCGGCATCGCCGGATGTTGGGCTAACAAACAAGGTCGAGAATGGCGCAACAAACGGAGCAGAAAGATCATAGATTACCTGGGCAAAGGAGTTTCCGCTATTTGCCCCAGTCACGCGCAGCAAAAAGCGCAGTCCAAGCAGAATCTCTAGCAGTCCGACTAGTAAACAAACGCCGTTGATAATCCAAATTAAGGAGGAGTTTCGTCGAGCCAATTCTAACCGACGCTCTTCCTGCCGCAGCCGAAACGCTTCTTCTTCACGCTGAAGCCCTCGCTGACGAGCAAGGTTGTCTGGGTCATAGGGGTCGCGGCTCATAGATCGTTCTCCACTTTAATAATTTAGATAGAAAGCATCTCTGTATTTAATGCAGGGATGAGACTTTTTAATACATGTTCTACGGATATCCGAAAAAGGATTGCTTTGCCAATTGACCCACAGAGGGAGGAAAAGATATGCTGCTCTGTCGAAAGGTAGAGCGATCGCTAAAGGGAGAATACTTTGAAGATTACTTCGTAGTACCTAAACGCAAAAAATTCTAAACGCAAAAAAGGAGGTCAATCACGACCTCCCGCCAATGCTCAGAGTTAGCAAAATTAAATGGCTTGATTAGCCTATCTTCACAAGCTATGCAAGACCTGTATTTGCTCCAGGTCTACCCGTTGCTAATTCAACCTTGACGATCTTGCCGCCCATTTTCTGAATTCGCTGCTGCTCTCTAAACCAGTTTTCGTAAGGAACCAATTTGGTGAAAAACGTATTCTGCAATTCCCGCTGGGTGCGGATGCGGGTCTGGCTAGGAACGCAGGCAGTAACCTTGAACATTCTCATGGATCTTCTTCTCTCCTGAAGTAGGCTAAAACGGGGATGAGGGGTGCTTTACGGCAACACTTTGAAGGGAAGGTTGAGGGATGAACACCACTCAACTACCCAATAGATGAAAATTAGAAAATTCTGAAAAATAATTGCCGAGATCACACTGCTGAGAGTGACTTAACAAATCTCAAAACAATTACACAATTGTTTGTTTGGTTAAACCAAATTCTTGTTTAAAAGGTTGGAAGTCGAGAGTCAACTTTAAATCGCTAAAACTAAAAATCTTACAACTTAGGTCAATCAGCCTTTGACGATTTAACATTCACTCCGGACTTCCAAACCCTTAGAGAACGCTAATTGCTAACTGCAAATAGCCTTCATTAGCTCAAGCCTGAGCAGATATAGTCGAAGTAAACGCCCATTTCCTTACCAGCGTCAGCACCAACCAAGCCAGAAGTCACTTCTTTCATTGCTTGGATCGACTGAACAGTAGCTGCAATGGGTACACCCAAGGAGTTGTAGGTTTCCTTCAAGCCGTTGAGAACGCGCTCATCGAGAATGGAAGGATCGCCCGCCAACATTGCATAGGTGGAGTAGCGGAGGTAGTAGTCGAGGTCGCGGATGCAAGCTGCATAGCGACGGGTGGTGTACATGTTGCCACCGGGACGAGTGATGTCCGAGTACAACAAGGACTTCGCAACTGCTTCTTTGACGATCGCAGCAGCATTAGCGCTAATGCTGGTAGCTGCACGAACGCGCAGTTCGCCAGTTGCAAAGTAGCCCTTGAGCTTTTCGAGAGCGGAAGAATCCAGGTACTTACCCTGAACGTCAGAAGTGTTGATTACAGAAGTAATTGCGTCTTGCATGTCTAAATTCCCGTAAGTCGCGTAATAGTGATCAAAAGAATCCGGTTAACAGCAGTGGCACAGGCCAATTACTGCATTGCACCGATTACATAGTCAAAGTAAGCACCAGCTTCAGACGCGTCTTCACCAGACAAGAGAGAAGCGGCAACGTTCTTCATTGCGCGAACGCCTTCTGCAACAGCAGGAATCGGGGTTCCCAAGGAGTTGTACATTTCCTTGACGCCTACGATACCGATTTCTTCGATCGGGGTTACATCGCCGGAAACAACTCCGTAGGTGACCAGACGCAGGTAGTAGTCGAGGTCACGCAAGCAGGTTGCGGTCATTTCTTCGCCATAAGCGTTACCACCAGGGGAAACCACATCGGGGCGCTTTTGGAACAGTTGGTCGCCAGCTTGCTTAACGATGCGCTCGCGAGAGTCGGTCAATGTCTGAGCGATGCGTAGGCGTCTTTCACCAGTGGTGACAAAGCCTTTGATCCGATCCAATTCACCGGGGCTGAGATAGCGAGCCTCAGCGTCAGCGTTCACGATTGACTTCGTGACAATACTCATTGATGGATTCCTCCGAAAGAATGTAACCGACTGTGTTTAAACGGGAGTTCCCCAAATGGCTGGTTAAGTCTATTTACTGAGAGCCACCCCTATTTCCTGAGAATCCAGTCAACAGGTTTTGGTCCGGAAATACTTAACATATTGCCTGACACCCCTTCCTGGTGATCTTGGCTATGTAAGCGTTTCAACTTAACTACCTTCCGCAATCATTCTGCGGCATTTTGTTCACCTTCCTGGTCGTTTCGCAACATTTTTTAATGATTTTCCTCAGCATTGGGGTAGAGGGGTATCTTTCTTTGTAGAGAGGTTGTTGCAGAGCTGAATTCGATATGGTTTTGGGCTGGTTGAGCTTATAAAGCAATTCAATAGCCAGCCGGTCTTAAAACCTGCTCTAGATTTCAAAATAATCTACTACTGCTTGAGCGATCGTAGAGTTTCCATCCTTGGCAAGCGGCGCTGATTGACGAGGCGGGTTCATCGGTCGAGTTAGAAAATTCCAATTTCCTTTGAAGAAGTCATCGGGCGTGATGATTTGGTGAGCAGCGAAATTTTGGATGCCTTCTAGCAAAATTGGGGCTTCGGCAAATCCTTCACGAGTAAGGCTGATGATTGGTACATCAAAGCGGCAGGCTTCCGAGAAGGTGCTGTAGCCAGGCTTGGAGATGAGCCGACCCGACAAGGGCATGAAATCGATCGGACGGTAAAAGCGATCGTCGATTTTGATTAAATTGGCAAAGTCTGGAGCCGACAAATCGAAACAGATAAACGTCCAATCAGGAAAGTGCTGAACATTTTCGTAGGGAATGCGATCGAGTCCTAATCCGCCAAACGTCATCAGCACAATGTTTTCTTTCGGCGTGTCTTCTAACCCAAATTTGAATTTTAGTTCAGCTGCATCCACGCGCGGATTCACCCCGGTTAAACCAACGTCTTCAACACAGGGAAAAGCGCTCATCGCTTCGTGGAAGGGCATTCTGAACAAGCGATCGCACTGACTAAAACACTCGCCAATCCAATCTGACATTTCAACAAATTCGCCGCCCCAATCGCGGTAGATGAAGTCCCAGCCAAAGTTGCCCATCATCCATCCTGGGACGCCTGCTGTTTTGGCTATCGGAGCTGCTAAGGGCGGAATGTCGCCTAGTACAAGACCAACGCGGTTTTGTTTAAGAAACGTGACCTCAGACGCAATCAGCGATCGCTGTTGGTCTCGAATTTGTTTTAACCGGGTCAGCGTAGCGGCTTTGTCCATCGTGAGACTATCGCTTTGCACCACGCCAACATCAAACCCGCGAGGACGATGAATGAAGTCGCCGGGAAGGTAGGCTTCGAGAACCGAGCGAGGGGCAGTGGTTGCCAGAATGAGGACAATTTCCGGGGCCAGTCGTTGGATTTCAGCGGCGATCGCGGCGGCACGAGTTGCATGACCGAAACCGTGGTTTGTGATGGCGAGATAGAGAATGGGTTGGGGCATGGAAAGGGATGAGGGATGAGGGATGAGATTAGTTTGAGGCGGTTGATAGAGGGTGCGAAATCGTGAAGAGACGTTTCGCCGAAACGTCTGTACGGTATTCTTGTTGCATTTAATGATTGATTTGGGATGAAATGAGGTTAGCTAGGGTATCCATTTCAGATTCGGTCGTGAAATAGTGAACGCAGGCGCGAATGCAGTTTGGATTGAGAATTGTGCGAACAAAGCAATCTTTTTCTTCTAAAAATTGCACGAAAGATTGGTGTTTTCCACTATCAATTTGAAAGGAGATTAGACCTGCTTCAGGAGGAGAGGTTTTGAGGCAAGTGACGTTGGGAAGATCGGTTAGCCGCTGCCAAAGATAGGCGCTACGATCGCAGAGCAATCGATACCGTTCTTCAGCAGTGGCAAATTGGGAATGTAGCGAGATCGCGCTACGTAGCCCGGCATACAAGGGAACCGCAGAGGTGGCAATTTCATAGCGACGCCCGTCAGGTTGATACGAT
This sequence comes from Myxacorys chilensis ATA2-1-KO14, assembly GCA_019359275.1. Lineage (GTDB taxonomy): Bacteria > Cyanobacteriota > Cyanobacteriia > Leptolyngbyales > Leptolyngbyaceae > Myxacorys > Myxacorys chilensis. The sequence continues at coordinate 53,559 of JAHHHP010000024.1, forward strand.
ACTGGATCGCCTGTTGCATTGGTAATCACGCTGCGCCAACCGATGAATGTCGGATTCAGTTGCACTTCGGGACGCACATACAACCCACCGACTCCTGGCGGGCCGCACCACCACTTATGCCCAGTGAACGCATAAAAATCTGCTTCTAATTGAGTTAAATTTAACGGCAAAACGCCGACCGATTGAGCCGCATCGACTAACACTCGAATCGGCTGATCGGCAGAAAATTCATGACACACCTTGACGATGTCAGCCAAGGGTAGAACTTGTCCCGTATTCCATAGGATGTGGCTGAGAACGACTAACCGAGTTTTGGGCGTTAAATGCTGTTGAATGGTTGAGACCGAATTGTCTGAATTCAACGTGTTTAGCAACGGACAAATTGAAACGTCTAGCTCAAATCGGCGCTGAAGTTCGCGAACAGCGGCAATGATGCCTTGATGCTCGCAATCGGTCATCAAAATCTGATCGCCTGGTTGCCAGTCGATGCCCCACAGCGCAATATTGCACCCGACAGATACATCTTCTGTCAACGTAATGGTGTCTGGAGTGGTGCCCAGTTCTTGCGCGATCGCGCTTCTCGTTTGACTCGCCTCTTGGCTCAACCAGCCGTTCACTGCCCCTGAAAACGGCCCTGCCTTTTGAATATAATCTTGAGCGTCGATGGTGGCTGCGATCGCGCTTCTTGGCATCGGGCCTTGACCGCCGTAGTTAAAATACGCCTTTTCTCCTAAATAGGGAAAGCGCGATCGCAGGAGTTCTATCTCAGTTGTTGCTGAAGAAACACTTGTCATTCGAGGTTGTGCTTTAAACTAAACAAATCAATACTAAGTTGTTAGCGATTAATAATTAATCGTCTTCACGCATCTCGCTTCAATTCTTCGTCTGTTTTAGCTAATTTCTGTTAGTTTATAGGCATGTTCTTAACTGCTGACCTCCTACTGAACTATCAACGATGCAGCCGTCGAGCGTTCCTCGATACGTTTGGAGATGCTCAGCACAAAGACCCTCCAAATGATTATCTAGCAAAATTAATTCAAGACAGTACCGCGCATCGACGCCAAGTGCTAGAGAGCCAAGCTTATCGGCGACCGAGGTATGCGAGCGGAGATTGGATGGCCGGAGCGCAAGCAACGCTGAAGTTGATGCAAGAAGGGGTTGAGTGCATTTCGCAAGGCGTTCTTACAACAGAAAATGAAGGAATTACACTCGTTAGCATTCCTGACTTGCTGATCAAACAGCCAGGATATTCCGTGTTTGGCGATTGGCTCTATGTGCCAACGGATGTGAAGCTGAGCAAACGACCGAAGCAGGAATATCAAATTATTGCGGCGTATCATGTGATGGTGTTGGCCGCCGTTCAGCAAGAGTGGTGTGAAACGGCATGGCTGCAACTGCGAGGACGAGGACTGTTTGAGGTCGATCTGTGGGAAGCAGTTCCCCGAATGCAGGAAATTGTGGATGGCTGTCTTGCCGCTCTGAGGCAAGCGCAAGAGCCAGAAGTATTCATCTCTCGCAGCCGCTGTAGTTTATGTCATTGGTATAGTCATTGTTATGCGATCGCTAAGTCCAATCATCATCTCTCATTGCTGCCAGGGGTGACTCAAACCCGCTACGCGCAACTCCAAGCGCTGAATCTGACCACTGTTGAAGCCTTAGCTCACACATCACCCACGCTGTTAGAACCCCTGGCAGGATTTGGGCGCGAAACGGCTCATAACCTGGTGAGGCAAGCCCGATCGACGCTCTACAATTCAGCGCTGCTGGACGAAAGTTTAGCCTATGGTTCTGGTCACTTTTACGCTCAATCGATCCCAACGGCTCCAATAGAACTTTACTTTGACATTGAAGCTGAGCCAGGACTAAATCTCGCTTACCTCCACGGCATATTAGTGGTTGACCGAATAAAACAAACTCAAACGTTTCATCCCCTGCTTGCCGAAGCTCCAGACCAAGAACCGATAGTGTGGCAACAATTTTTAGATTTAGTGTGGGCGTATCCTGATGCGCCCATTTTTCATTTTTGCCCCTACGAGACGCAGACGGTTGAGCGGCTTGGCAAACTGTATGAGACACCAGATGAATTGATTCGACCGTTGCTGAGCCGATTTGTGGATTTGCACGATCGCGTGACTCAAACGGTGACGCTTCCAGTCGAGAGCTATGCGCTCAAGCATATTGCTCGTTGGATTGGGTTTGATTGGCGCGATTCGACGGCCAATGGAGCGCAATCGATCTATTGGTATGCTCAGTGGTTGGAAACGCGCGATCGCAAGTATTTAGATTCGATTCTGACGTACAACGAAGATGACTGCCGCGCAACATATGTCGTTAAAGAATGGCTGACGGCCTTTCTAGAAAGTGCGATGGGAGCCTCGACGCTTCAAAGAATAGCGGAAGAAGGCGCAGCGTGAGTCGATTCGTTCGCTAAAGTGTTTTGCCGAGAATCACTAAATTTCGTTTCTCCTCATCAAACCGAGCGACAGTGGGCAAGTAACCCCATTGCTGAAAGCCAAACTGCTTGAACAGCATTACACTCGGCACATTTTCAGCAAAGATAAAGCCGAGTAGTGTTGTGATCTGTAGAGTTGGACTGAGTGCGATCGCATGCTCCAATAAAGCTTTGCCAATGCCCTGACGCCGATAGCAATCGGCAACGTAAACGCTCAATTCCACTGTTTCTGCATAGGCGGGTCTGCCATAAAACGAGCCAACGCTGAGCCAACCTGCAATCTGCTCATCCATTTGCATCACCCACAAGGGACGCTGACACGACCGATTGTGCAGCCACGCGAGGCGACTTTCAACGGTGATCGGCTCGACATCGGCGGTGACGATGCGGCTAGGAATAGTGCTGTTGTAAATCGAGACGATCGCAGGTAAATCGGCTTCGGTAGCATCTCGAATGGTTCTCATGGGCTGACCTGTTGAGAAATCCACGTTAGATAGGGTTGCGAGCCAGCCACAATTGGCACTGCAATAATCTCTGGCACTTCATAGGGATGAATTTGCCTAATTTTGGTTTCTAGTTCCTCGAAGCGACTCAATTCCGATTTAATCAGTAGCTGCCACTCTTGATCGTTGTGGACTTCTCCTTGCCATGTGTAAACCGACTGAACAGGAAGAATCGTTGCACATGCGGCAAGTTTTGCTCCAATTAGGGTTTCAGCAATCATCTCTGCTTCTTGCTGAGACGGAGCCGTTACCAAAATTACTCCATAGTGTCCGGTTTGGTCTGACATGGGCAATTACAATAAAACCTAACGTTCTTCTGTAGTGTACAAAGCTGAGCGCGACGAATGCGATCGTTATGATGACTAGAAAAATTGTCCTGACTTTAGTGTGGGTTGGATTTGTGGGCTATGCGTTCTTCCTGGCACCACCGAATCAGCCCGATACGTTCGATCTGATCAAAAATATGTCTACCGGGAAGATTGAGGGCATTAATCCATTGATTGTGGCGTTGTTCAATATCATGGGTGTGCTGCCAATGGCTTACAGTTGCCTGACGTTTCTGGACGGACGAGGACAAAAGATTCCGGCATGGCTGTTCACGAGCGTTTCATTTGGTGTTGGAGCCTTTGCACTGCTCCCTTATTTGATTTTTCGCCAACCGAATCCGACGTTTCAGGGTGAAAAGAACTGGTTTCTGAGAATTTTAGATTCACGCATTACTGGAGCATTTGTTGCGATCGCGGCGATCGGGCTGCTCTTCTACGGCATTAGTCAAGGCAACTGGACTGATTTTGCGGCGCAGTGGCGCACGAGTCGGTTTATCAATGTTATGAGTCTAGACTTCTGTACCTTGGTTCTGTTGTTTCCAGTGCTGCTAAAAGATGACATGGCCCGACGGGGAATTAAAAATCCGAAGATCTTTTGGGCGGTGACATTGGTTCCGCTGCTCGGCACTCTCATTTATTTAACGCTGCGCCCTCCTACGATCGAGCAGCCTCGCGCTCAGTCACTTGAGACAAAGGTTGTCGCGTGAATGGACTGGCAAGCACCCCCGGATGGACTCACGCTAGAGCCAAATGACGTTCACATTTGGCAAGCCCGATTAGACGTTCCGCCCGCTCAGGTAAAGGTATTCGCACAAACGCTTTCAGCCGATGAACGACAGAGGGCAAGGCGATTCAAATTTGAGGTGCATCGCGATCGCTTCATTGTGGGGCGGGGCATTCTGCGATCGCTCCTGTCCCGTTACCTTAGTTGTTCGCCGGAGGCGTTAACGTTCGGCTACGCACTACATGGCAAACCAATGCTATTGAGTGTTCAGCGATCGCAACTCGACTTGCAGCCATCACAACTCGATTGTCAGTCGATCCAACTCGATTGTCAGTCGATCCAATTTAATGTGGCGCACTCGCAGGACTTCGCACTGTATGCATTTAGCCGCGATCGCATTGTCGGAATCGATGTTGAACAAATTCGACCCGTTGACAGCCTAGAATCTCTCACTCGTCGCTTCTTCTTACCGAGCGAACATGCCGCAATTTGCAGTGCAGATCCTGACGCTCAAGCCCGATTGTTTTTCCGCTATTGGACGTGCAAGGAATCTTACTTGAAAGCAACAGGCGATGGACTTGGAAAACTTGGCGAATTAGAAATTGCCTTGCCAATGGCTCAAGCGGCTCAACTCAAACGATTGCCAGCCAACCAACAGATTCAGGATTGGCATCTTCAGGAATTGGACTTCGGAGAGTTTGTAGGCGCAATTAGCGCAAAGCGCAATTTAGAGAAAACCACTGCTACGTTACCAGGACAATCTTTGAACCTTCAACAGTTTAGCTTCAGTTAGAGATATTAACTCGGCAGCGCAACTCAACCCCAAAATCATCTGCTACATCTGTTACATCCGCTATCCAATCCGCTGCCACTTCGTTCTAGCCTCCCCCTGACGATTGAATCCGATAGACAGATTCATGAGAGCAATCCTTCATCAGTGTGATGCTGATCCTTAAACCACCATCGAATACTAAAGTATCTACATTATTAAGTTTCCATATACATGGCAGTCGAATTTAAATTGTTTGCACCTCGAAATCAGAAGGTTGCATTAGTTGGTTCATTCTCCGATTGGCAAGAGATTGCAATGCAGAAAGGAGAGGATGGATATTTCCGAATCAACATTGACCTAGAAGACGGCAAGTACCAGTATAAATTTCGAGTGCAATCTAACAGCCCAAATCTAAAAGATCAGTGGGTTGAATTGAATGATCCCTATATGACCGAAATGGATCTGCAAACTGAAACGGGTATTGTTCGCATCAAAGAAGGGAACCGAATATTAGACACATTTGTTTGGCAACATGACAATGCATCACTTCCTTCTAATGAAGAACTGATCATTTATGAAATGCATATCACCGATTTTTGCGGCGAAGGAGTCGATTTAGAAACGCCAAACAAATTTAAGCAAGCAGTTAAAAAACTAGACTATTTGAGCGACTTAGGTATCAATGCGATCGCGCTCATGCCGCTCACAGAATACGCTGGAAACTATCGATGGGGCTACTCCGTTCGCTACTTCTTCGCCTTGGAAAGTAGCTACGGCAAACCCGAAGACCTGAAGCACTTCGTAGACGAATGCCACGCCCGCAACATCCGCGTTTTCCTGGACGGAATCTACAACCACACCGACGATCACAGCCCGCTCCTAAAAATTGATCGCGACTACTGGTACTACCACGATCGCCACTACCCCGATGACGATGCCAACTATTGGGGGCCTGAATTCAACTACGACAATTACGACGAAACGCGCAACATACGTCCGACTTGGGAATTTATTCGAGATGTTGTTCAGTTCTGGATTCATGAATATCACATCGATGGCATTCGCTACGACGCCATTCGACAATTAAACAACTACGACTTCTTTAAATGGCTATTTCATCAAATAGAATCGACCGTCAGTCACAAACCGTTCTATCAAATTGCCGAACACATTCCTGACACAGCCGATATTTGTAAACCCAAGGGCGTGTTTGATGGCTGCTGGCACGAGAGCTTCCGCTACTTTCTTAAAGATGCACTGCTCGGGGAATCTGTTGATCAAGACGAATTTAAGGACGCGATCGCGGCTCAACCACAAGGCTACGCATATATCACCAGCGTGATTAATTATCTTGCCTCCCACGATCGCGAACACATGATCGTTGAATTAGGCGATCAAGGAATTTTTGATCAGGCAGCGAGCGATCGCGTCAAACTTGCTGCAATTTTACAATTCACCTCTCCTGGCATTCCCATGCTATGGATGGGCGATGAATTCGCTCAACCGACCCACAAAGCCGAGCAGACGACCGAACCCAATCCGCTTGATTGGTCACTCCTCGACCACAAGTTCAATCAAAATCTATTAACGTTCTACAAACAGCTAATTGCACTTCGCAAAGAGAAATCGTCTCTTCGCACCGAAAACATCGAGTTTTTCCATCAACACCCAGATCACCCAATCTTGGCTTACGTGCGCTGGAATGATGCTGGTGAACGAGTCGTCGTCGTTGCCAACTTCTCCGACCAATCATTTAATCACTACGAACTGCCTGATTTTCCAGCAAACGGAACTTGGCAGAAGTGGCTCAGCGATGAGCAAATCACCGCAAAAGATAAAAAGGTTGTCATTACGCTTCCCAATCACACGGCATTGATTCTATTGCAAACGTAACACCCTATAAAACACTCCTCCCATGCCCCAATCAACCTTCTCGACTCAAACTCAATCCTCCCGCTCCCTCGACATTCCACGCAATCCATGGCTGCGCCGAATCGGATTGTGGATTTTGTGGGCCAGCTTTATTGTCTACATGATCCAGTTCGCGCCCCCGATTCAACCAGACACCTTTCAACCCCTGCAAACGCTCCTTTCAGGGCAAATTCCCTTCATTAACCCAGTCCACATCTCCCTGTTCAGCATGATTGGCATTTGGCTGCTCATCTATAGTTGTCTGATCTTTGCAGACGGCAGAATGCAACGAATTCGAGCCTGGATTTTTATGCTGCTTTCTATCGGCAGTGGCGTTATCGGGTTAATTCCCTACTTAGCCTTGCGAGAACCAAACTCCAATTTTTCGGGTCAAAAAGATAGTTGGTTGCGCTTCTGTGATGCCCGATCGACAGGCGTTCAACTCAGCATCAGCGCGATCGCACTCTTCCTCTTCGCACTGCTCTTTGGCGATTGGAGCGCATTTCTTTACGAATGGCAAACCAACAAATTCATCCACGGCATGAGTTTAGCGTTTTGTCTCTTTGCACTCTTATTTCCCACATTACTTGGAGATGATATGGAACGTCGGGGCTTGAGCGATGCTCGTCTATTTTGGGCGGTGGCTTTAGTGCCGATCGCGGGTCCCCTCGTTTACCTTTGCATCCGTCCTTCCCTTCCCGATCGCTAAGCATTTTCCCCATTCCCTCTCTTTTCAATTCCCCTGCTCATTCCCCAAACCCCTGTGATACCATTAGAAACTGGCGTATTCATTACTACGATAGGACAACTCATCCCAATGGCACTGCTGCAAGAGCGCAAACAAGAAATCATCTCCGACTACCAAGTCCACGAGACCGACACAGGTTCTGCCGATGTCCAGGTTGCAATGCTAACCGAGCGCATCAACAAACTCAGCCTGCACCTCAGAACCAATAAGAAAGATCACTCCTCCCGCGCCGGATTGCTGAAGCTAATCGGTCGTCGGAAGCGCCTATTGGCATACGTTCAGAAAGAAGACCCTTCAAAGTATCGCGCTCTCATCGGTCGCCTCGGTATTCGCGGTTAGGCTATTTTTTATGTCCTCTAAACCCAAAGAATCTGCAAACAGCGACGGGCAAAGTCAGGCTCCAAAGGCTCCCTTGCCCTTCGAGCCAACTCGCAAAAAGGATGCTAAGCCCGCTAAAGCTCCTGCAATTAGAGCACGCAACCCCGCAAGAACTGCTTCATCAGCAAAGGCAAAGAAAGTAGAACGCTCCGCCCGTCAACGCAAAGAAATGCAAATTCCTGATGTGGTCAGCCGTAGAATGGCAGGGCGCATGGCGTTCTTTTGCGGCGTTCCAACCAGTCTTGGAATGCTCACCTTTGTTGTGAGCTATTTTGTTGTAACGAAGGGATTATTCAAGCTGCCAAATTCAGCCGTTTTGCTGATTAGCCTAGGATTCTTTGGGTTAGGAGTCATCGGTCTATCTTACGGACTTCTTTCCGCCTCTTGGGATGAAGAGCATCCCGGAAGCTTACTAGGGTTTGAAGAATTTTCAACCAATTTCGGGCGGTTAACAGACGCTTGGAAGTCGGCAAGGAAGCAGAAGACTCAAGATTGAATAGGTCAGCCCTGCGAGCTAGGGAGTAGATAGTTAAATTTAAAAAGCAGCACTGGGGCAGGATTACCTCATCAAAATCCTGCCCCAATTGTTTTTACAAAATTGCTTTGACTTGGGTAATCTCTGATCGCTTGCCGCACCCGCTTATTCGGATCAGGTTCTATTGCTCATAACAACATACAACCTTCCATACTTGAGTTTTTTACATTGCTTCCACGATTAGCGCTCCGCGCAACTCCGAAGGAATCGCAAACGACAATTTTCACAGAAACCAACTCAAATAAATATTTTTGTGTAACAAGTAATACTAAGTTCAATGGACTATAGAGCGACGAGACTAGCAATTTCTACTATGAATGTCCGCCATTAATTTGTTAGCAGAATTCACCACTTTCAGCTTACTGAACTCTTCTCGGAGTCGCAAAAGGGGAAAGATTGACTTTGCTATCTCTTTACAATCATCAAGCTTTTCAGTAGTTGAAGGTTTTAGCTTGTCAATTAAATTTGCGTAATGTGATAGTCTCTGTAACCGCTGAATACTCCACCCGGTTCTCCAGAAATTATTTCAGGGATTCATGGTCACAGAATATACCATTTCAGTGTTCACAAGCTTACACGGCTCAGATTGGCGTTGGATCGAGCCAGAAACCCAAAATCAGGTTCGATGGCTGTTTCAGTATGCGATACCCCAATCACTCTTGGAACGTATTGTAACCAAACCGAACTTATCCCGAATTACAGGTGTTTTTCGATGTGTCAAACAAGCGGTTCGAGAAGGGTCTGACCTTGTGGTAGCCCAATGTCAGCGTGACGCATTTTGGGCTGCGATCGCAATGCGCCTACACGGGGCGAAGATGCCACTAATCGCTTACGCTTTTCACTTTGACGGATTACCAACAGGTTTGCGTCTTCGAGTTCTGAAATGGGCATATTCGAGAGTGCAGCGTTTTGTGGTCTATTCGGACTATGAGCGGCAGAAGTATGCTGACTACTTCGGCATTCCGATTGATCGGTTCGAGTTTGTCCGATGGTCAATCAAGGCTTCAGAAACCGAGATGGAAAATGATCCCCCTCATAACCCTGGAAAGTATATCTGTGCGATTGGCAAAGATGGTCGAGACTATCCTACCTTGGTTCAAGCGATCGCTCAGATGCCAGAGCTTAATTTCATCACCGTTTCCTATCCTTACAATTTTGCAGGCGTTGAGCTTCCTCCTAACCTCAAAGCGCTGTATCAAATTCCAATGACAGACGCAATGAATATTGTGAAGCATTGCCAGTTTATGGTGATGCCTCTAGAAGCTGAAGATACATCGTGTGGATTGATGACCCTGTTTTGGGCAATGCTCTGCCGCAAAGCTTGCATTCCAACCCGCTCGATCGCCGTTGAAGAATATTTACCCGCAGAGTACGATGCGCCCCGCGTTGAAGCGGGTGATGTGCAAGGCTGGGTCGAGGCCATTAGAACCATGATTAGAGATGATGCTCGTCGCCAGCACTGCGAAGAAGTCGGCGTGAAGTTTGTCACTGAAGAGTGTTCTCATGAAGTGGCCCTTAAAGGCTGCCTTGAGATGTTCCGCAAAGAAGGAATTAACGTCCACTATGATGCGGTTTTACGCCAGGCGGAAAGCAGTGTTGTGTAGTTTTCTTAGGACAAGCAACATTCCCATTCATAAATCATTTTTTGACACGGCAGACATGTTTGGCTCATTGCAGTTGAAACAGTTACGACTGGTACATTAGGCAACCTTAGCTATTCGACAACTGATCCAGCATGTCGCGATGCAAACCATCAAAGTTCTAATCACCGTAATTATTTCACCATTTATAGCGCCGAAGTTAAGGGAATCACGTCATGAATGTCAAGGTTAGGTAGTTCTCATGCAAACGTATCTGGTCACAGGCGGCACAGGATTTATTGGCTCTAACTTTATTCTCAGTGCGAGACGAGAAGGTTGGGCAACCATCATCAATTTAGACAAACTTACCTATGCAAGTCATCCTCAAACGTTAGCCGCGTTGTCTGACGATCCTGGCTATCAATTTGTGCAGGGAGATATTGGAGATAGTGACTTAGTTCGCACACTGCTCGACACTCATCAGCCCACCGCCATTCTCAATTTTGCGGCTGAAAGTCATGTCGATCGCTCGATCGTCAGTCCTCACGATTTCATCCAAACGAATGTGGTTGGAACATTCAATCTGTTAGAAACGAGCAGAGTGTATTGGGAGCAACTTGCCGCAAACCAGAAAGAACAGTTTCGCTTTCTGCATGTTTCGACGGATGAAGTGTACGGGTCGCTCAATCCGACTGATCCAGCCTTCCGAGAAGATACGCCCTACGCACCCAACAGTCCTTATGCTGCATCGAAAGCGGGATCAGATCATTTAGTGAGGGCATATCACCACACCTATGGCTTGCCGACGCTTACCACTAATTGCTCAAACAATTATGGACCTCGGCAATTTCCCGAAAAACTCATTCCTCTGATTATTCTTAATGCGCTAGAAGGAAAACCATTACCGATTTATGGAGATGGGCAGAATGTGCGGGATTGGCTGTATGTGGAAGATCATTGCAATGCGATTCATCGTGTCTTGCAACACAGTTGTGTAGGTGAGACTTACAACATTGGTGGACGCAATGAGTTGACGAATCTAACCGTAGTGGAACAGATTTGCTCGATTTTAGATGAACTCGCTCCGAAACCTAACTTCAAGCATTCATCGCTCATCACCTTTATCAAAGATCGTCCGGGTCACGATCGCCGCTATGCAATCGATTGCAGCAAAATTCAGCGCGATTTAGGCTGGCAACCCAATGAAAGTTTTGAAAGTGGATTGCTCAAAACGGTGCAATGGTATCTCGACAACTCTAACTGGGTTGAGCAAGCTCGTTCGGGAGCTTATCAAACTTGGATGAAGCAGAACTACAGCGATCGTTCGGTTGAGTCACCGGTTGAGTCACGACATTAAATTACCCAATTAAGTGAGGAGCGAACGATGAAAGGAATTATTCTGGCAGGCGGTTCTGGCACTCGTCTCTACCCCCTGACTCAAGTGACGAGCAAACAACTGATGCTTGTCTATGACAAGCCGATGATTTACTACCCATTGTCAACTTTAATGTTGGCGGGCATTCGAGAGATTTTAATCATCTCAACCCCAGCTCATCGTCCCTTGTTTGAACAGCTTTTAGGGGATGGTAGCCAGTGGGGATTAGAGTTCAGCTATATCGAACAACCTAAGCCAGAAGGGTTAGCGCAAGCATTTATTTTGGGTCAAGACTTCATTGGTCATGAGCCGGTCTGTCTGGTGCTGGGCGATAATCTGTTTTACGGTCATGGCTTTGTTGACGTTTTGACTCGTGCGGCTCAACTTCAAGACGGAGCGTTAGTGTTTGGGTACCGAGTCGCAGAACCGCAGCACTATGGTGTCGTCGAGTTCAATGCCGCGGGTCAAGCCATCAGTCTAGAAGAAAAGCCGGTGCATCCTAAGTCAAATTACGCGGTTCCAGGCATTTATTTTTATGATGCTCAGGCGGCGGCGATCGCAGCGACGCTTACCCCTTCACCTCGCGGTGAACTAGAAATTACAGACTTAAACCGCGTGTATTTAAACCGGGGTCAGCTTAACGTTGAATTGTTGGGTCGAGGGTATGCTTGGCTCGATACAGGAACCTACGAAGATTTACACCAAGCCTCAAGCTTCATCCAAATGCTGGAACATCGGCAAGGACTCAAGGTGGCGTGCGTGGAAGAAATTGCTTACCTTCAAGGCTACATCGATGCAGACCAGCTGTATCGGCTCGCTCAACCCTTGGCGAAAAGTACCTATGGCAAATATTTGATGAATGTACTCTCCATGGAAAACGATCCGGCAAATCGCTTGAGATCAGATAGCGTGATGATGAATCGCCTCGTTCCCCAATTAGCTAACAGTTGAGGACATATGAACGTTATTCCAACAGAAATTCCAGACGTACTGATTCTTGAACCGCAAGTCTTTGGCGATGAGCGAGGGTTTTTCTACGAAAGCTACAACGAACGATCGTTTCTAGAGAAAGCGGGAATCATCGACCGTTTTGTGCAGGACAATCATTCCCGCTCGGCAAAGAGTGTGCTGCGCGGGCTACACTATCAAATTCAACAACCCCAAGGCAAGCTCGTGAGAGCGGTGGTCGGTGAAATTTTTGATGTCGCAGTTGATTTGAGGAAACAATCTCGATTTTTTGGTCAATGGGTTGGGGTGAAATTGAGCGCTCAGACTAAGCAGCAGCTTTGGGTTCCAGCAGGGTTTGCACATGGATTTGTTGTCGTTTCCGATTATGCGGAAGTGCTGTATAAAACTACAGATTTCTATGCTCCCGCTCACGAGCGCAGTCTGCGATGGGACGATCCGGACCTAGCGATCGCATGGCCACTGAAGGGTGAACCCGTACTATCTGCTAAGGATCAGGCCGGCAAATGGCTCAAAGAAGCGGAGGTGTTTGACTGATATCCTCCTTGGCGTATTCGTCCGCAACTATTTAAGGGAAAAGAGAAGATGCAACCTATCTGTAATGTTGGAATCATTGGTACAGGTTTTATTGGCAAAGGAATCATGCTAGCCCTTGAGACGCAACCCGATCTCCAGGTCACTAAAGTGCTAACCCGAAGGAATCTGAATGATTGTCATGACTTTCCTAGAAAGAACTTGCTCACTGATTCTGTTGCTGACTTAATTGCTCATTGTGATTTAGTTGTCGAATGTTCTGGCGATGCTATTTATGCTACGGATGTTCTAGCTCAAGTTCTGGATGCTCATCTTCCTGTAGTAACGATGGACTCTGAACTACACGTGACAACAGGATCGTACCTAGCTAGAAAAGGAAAAATTACCGAGGCAGAAGGAGATCAGCCGGGATGCCTAGCAGCACTTAGAGAAAATGCAGTGCAAATGGGATTCAAGCCGCTTGTCTATGGCAACATCAAAGGCTTTCTCAATCTGATGCCAACGCTTGAGGACATGCAATATTGGTCGCAAAAACAAGGAATTAGTCTTGACCAAGTTGCCTCCTTTACTGATGGAACTAAAGTTCAAATTGAGCAAGCGTTTGTTGCCAATGGATTGGGCGCTGGTATATGCCAACCTGGTTTGTTGGGAACCGTTGCTGAAGATATCCGTTCGGGTGGCAGTGTTTTGGCAGATGCGGCAAAGCGTTTAGGTCAACCCATCAGTGACTACATTCTTTCTCCTAAGTCACCCGCCGGGGTATTTATTGTTGCAGAACACGAGGAGTCCCAAAAAGACTATTTGAGATACCTAAAAATGGGAGAAGGTCCCTACTATACGTTGGTGCAGAATTTCCATCTTTGTCACCTAGAGGTTGCAAAAACAATTAGGAGAATTGTGAATGGGGGTGACGTTCTTCTAAATAACACGACCAATCCTCAAGCCGGAGTTGTGGCTGTCGCAAAACGATCGTTGGCTCCGGGAGATTTGATTAAGCGAGGCATCGGTAGTTTTGAAGTGAGAGGCATTGCAGTAAAGCTAGAAGATCATTGGAATAATGTTCCTATTGGTTTATTGAGCAATGCTGTAATCACTAAGCCAGTAGAACCAGGGCAAATTCTTAGCTTTGATGATGTAGAGCTTCAAGACAGTCTTGCATTAAACGCTTGGTTCAAAATCAGGGAGAGCTGTTCTGCGAGAAATGTAGAAGAGAAACAGCCTTCTTTAATAGCTTCATAGCAGCGTTCATCTAATTGCAGTAGGGAGGAGATCTTCCCTACTGCAATCAAGTAAGTAGATGGACAAAATAATGTCTACAGCGTCCCAGAGTGGGTTAGGAGCTGTAGACATTATTTTTGTGTATAATTTCGTACAACTCCTTAGATGAACACAGAGGAAGATTTACAGGTTGTTTGAGCATCTTCAATGCTATCTAACACTCGTCCAAGTGCTGCTCCTGCTGCCTCGTCAGAGAAATTCATATCAGCATATCGCTTTGCATTTGCACCAATACGATGCCTTAGCGCTTCATCGTTCCAGAGCTTGTCGATCGCTTGCAGCATACTTTCTCTGGAAAAGGGTTCTACAAGCAGTCCGGTTTCACCATCAATGATGTAGTCTTCTACACCATTGCAGCGCGTAGCAATTAAAGCGCATCCCATCCGCATGGCTTCTACAATCGTGACTTGTCCTGCAGCTGTAACTTTCTTATCTGGAGTCAACGGCACTACGTTAATCCGGGCTTGCTGCGCTAGCTTGAAGCATTCAGTTGCTGATATTCCAGAACGTGGTTCTACCTGCGATGGAATCGTTAAGCCTTCTAATGCACGTTTGCCAGCAACAACGACAGTAGGTAAGTTAAGCTTTTCAATTGCCCCAAAAAATGTCGGAAAATCCCTGTGAGCGGAGCCAAGCGCCGTAATAAAAGGCTGCTGGGTCTCTTCTTTGTAGGTCACGGGAATATTAGGAACTTGGTAGGGCACAAACTCAAACCGTTCGAGGGGTAGATCAAGCCATTCACTGTAAATGTGACGCTCGCGTTGCGTATGAACAATAAAGCGATCGACATGCTGCAGGCTAACTCTGCTAATCTGTTGGCGTAGCCCTTTGTGACAAGTGCCCACATTAAACAACCAGGCAACTACAGGAATGCGGCGGCGAAAACAAAGCTGCTGCTGCATTCCAACCACCGCTGCCAATTGAGGAAAAACTGTAATCACTCCGCCCTGAGTGGTTTGAACGGCGTCCCAACCTTGCTGCCAGTGATTCATCCACTCACCAATGCCCGTGAACTTGGATTTGCGAGTGTGCCAGTTCTCTTGTGGTTTCTCACGGGGAATCGGTGTGAATTGGTGCCGCGAACCAGGCACATAAGGCTCTAACCAGTTTCCAGACCCAAAATTTTGCCGCTCGATAAAAGGTGCAGCAATAGTCCAATGCATCAATCTACTCCACAATTTGTTAAAGAATTGAAGTAACCGTTGTCCGTAACTAAAAACCCTTGTGCAACCAGAGCAAGGTAGAATGCTGTATCTCAAAACACAATTGACTGCACTTAAACCAGAGGGACGCAGAGAGTTGATTGATAAACAGCATTTAAGCTACCGATTACAGCTTGAAATACAAACCACTTTAGGCACTATATATCCAGGTTATATATCAGTTCTTTAGAGGATGTTACGAGAACTGCTACAGTTCACGTTGTCTTAACAAAGCGTTTACCTGAAAAATAATCAATAGCGATTCAGTAGACGTGAGCAAGCACTTGCTCTGCTCAGCCTGAATTCTTGCAAATTGGGCTGTTTCGCTGGCATTCTTACTCATAAAGCTCAAGGTTCTCATGGAGCAACCAATCTTTTACAAGGTTGCCCTACAAGATTAGACGATTCAAAAGCCGTTTCTAAATATCTGTTTTAGGATGAGTGGACGCCCTCTACGCAGATTCTCTTCACCTCTGCCTAGACGGATGCCCATTTTATAACCCAACAGGAACTCCACCATGATCGTCGTAATGAAAGTTGGCTCCCCAGAAGCTGAGATCTCGCGGCTTACTGAAGAATTTGTAAGCTGGGGGCTGACACCCGAAAAAATTGTCGGTCAGCACAAAGTTGTGATTGGTTTAGTTGGTGAGACAGTTTCGCTCGATCCGTTGCAAATTCAGGAAGTTAGCTCGTGGATTGAGCAAGTATTGCGCGTTGAGCAACCTTTTAAGCGAGTCAGTCGAACGTACCGACATGGAGAAGCGAGCGAGGTCGCTGTTTTGACTCCTGATAAAACGGTTTACTTTGGTGAGCATCATCCGATCGTGGTTGTGGCAGGTCCTTGCTCAGTTGAAAACGAAGACATGATCATCGAAACTGCAGAGCGAGTTAAAGCCGCTGGAGCGCAGTTTCTACGTGGCGGTGCATTCAAGCCTCGCACCTCTCCCTATGCGTTTCAAGGACATGGCGAGAGTGCGTTAGGACTGCTGGCAGCGGCTCGCAGTGCGACAGGATTAGGCATCATTACTGAAGTGATGGACGCTGCGGATTTAGACGCGATCGCAGACGTTGCCGATGTGCTCCAAATTGGGGCGCGCAATATGCAAAATTTCTCGCTGCTCAAAAAAGTTGGCGCTCAAGATAAACCAGTGTTGCTGAAACGTGGAATGGCAGCGACGATCGAAGACTGGCTGATGGCAGCCGAATACATTTTGGCAGCTGGAAACTCTAATGTGATTCTGTGTGAGCGTGGCATTCGGACCTTTGACCGACAGTTTGCTCGCAACACTTTAGATTTGTCTGCCATTCCGGTGCTCCGATCGCTCACGCATCTGCCGATCATGGTCGATCCAAGCCATGGCACAGGACGAGCAGAATATGTTCCGTCGATGGCAATGGCTGCGATCGCGGCAGGAACCGATTCGCTGATGATTGAAGTTCATCCGGACCCGAAAAAAGCTTTGTCTGATGGACCTCAATCTCTAACACCCGATCGGTTTGATCAACTCATGCAGGAACTTGCCGTTATTGGAACACCCTTGGGACGCTGGACAAAGCAACCTGCGATCGTTTAAGCCTCCTGATCTAGGTCTTGTAGATTGACAAGTTGCTGTTCGACGATCTGTAAGACCTGACCCAAGGTAGGCATTACGGTTGAAGAGTCGACGGAGAGAGGTTGGCTGGCTTGAGTGCGGCGATCGCGGATCTCTCCCAATTTTCTCTGCAATTCCTTAGCGATACCCAACGCATCTCGGCTCAGATTGGTTAACTGCTGCTTCTGATAAAACTTTAGCGCTGCCCCTCGTAAAATCTGTAAGGTCGCTTCCTCTCCATGAATATTAGGCATCATTCGGAGCCGCAGCAGCACTCTATTATTTTGGCAGAGCCGCTCAATCTCAACCTGTTGTGCAGTTTGAAGGGGACTCAGCGGTAGGTGAGTCAAGCGCTTCAATTCGTTTAGCAAACCTTGAAACACAGGCAAAGGAAGCTCGTTGATCACAGATTGCAAAACACCATTCTGGCTCCACAACACTCGGCCACTAGCCGCTTGACGCTCCAAGTAGAGCCGACCAATTCCATCCATGAAAATGCGTCCGAGGAGTTCTTGCAGTAGCTGATTTGGGGGCAGTTGCGTCAAAGTCTCATCGGAGCTATTTAGATGGTTAGTACTGACTTCTAAAACGGGAAGTGCGCTTCCAGGCATTGAAAGTTGATCGCGTTGAGAAATCGGCTCAGACGATGAAGTGTAATGTTCTTCTTCGGGCTCCAATTCATCTGGACTTTCTAAGATATAAGTGTCTTTGGAATGAAAAGTGTCTTTGGAATAAAAATCGAGAGCTGCTTTTTCAGCGACCGTTTCGTCAACTGTGATTTGAGAGCCTGTTGGAATAGACGAAGGTTCAGCAGGTGCTTTTCTTTGAGCTTGACTGTAGTTTAAATAAGCTGATAGAGCAGCATAATGGGCTTCTGATGAGATACGTTGAGGAGCCAACGTATAGTTCATAAAGCCTACAAGCCGACGGACGTAATCCAATGCGATCGCGTCTTCTAAAGTGACCATTCCCAGATACAAGCATCCTGCTTCTAGAGACAGCGGCAATATCTGGTGATAGAGACACGCCTCAAAAGGGAGGATGCGATCGACAAGTTGAAATGCCTTTTCGGTATCTACTTCTGCCATACCTTCTGGAGCAACACTGAGTGCCTTATTTAAGTGATGAGTTAAACAACCATTTGAAACGCGATTAGCGCCTAGCGCAATTTCGGAGAAAATGGCGTTGTCTAGTTCAAAAGGGTTGCTCGGTGAGGACAACATAGAAGTTCCGTAAGCAGATATATTTCGTGTATAATTCACTACTTTAAGTAAAGCTTCCGGAAGAACCTAGAGTTTCCCTACAATTGCTCCCCTTTCGCTATAGAAAGGATTGATGATGTAGTATTCACCAATTTTTCGCCTTGCCAAACATGTTCCTGGCATTAAACCTAAAAGCCCTTGAGATCTCATGACGCGAGATCCCAAGGGCTAAATTTTTCGCTCCTAAAGCATCTGAATCTTGACGATCAAATTGCCATTGGTTCTCTTCCAGAAACCACAGGCGCGGTCTTATTGAGCTTTAATTCTGGATGATCGCCTTCAAGCTGTTGACAATTCCACTCGTTGCGGAAAAGCAATACAGGACGCTCCCAGCTATCTTTCACCACCAGCGTATTGAACACCCGCCCAACTTTGTGCAGCGCATCCCAACCGCCATCGACCCAGCGTGCCACAGTGTACGGCAGATGGTCTAACAGCGTTTCGACGCCGTACTCATTTTGTAAACGGAACTGCACAACCTCAAACTGGAGTTGCCCCACGGCTGCCAAAATGGGATCACGTTTCGCTTCGTCCGCAGAGTACATAATCTGCACTGCCCCTTCTTCTCGCAGTTCAGAAACGCCTTTTCGGAACTGCTTAAACTTAGACGGGTTAGGATTTCGGAGAAACGCAAACATTTCTGGCGAGAAACAGGGAATACCTTCATACTCTAATTTCTGACCGCTATAAATGGTGTCTCCGATCGCAAACACACCAGGATTATTTAGACCAATCACATCACCGGGATACGCTTCTTCGATCACTTCACGGTCTTGAGCAAAGAGCTTTTGAGGACGAGACAACCGAACGGTTTTTCCACTGCGAGCGTGGCTCACGGTCATATCTTTCTCAAACTTGCCAGAACAGACGCGGACAAAGGCGACGCGATCGCGGTGCTTCGGATCCATGTTTGCCTGAAGCTTAAACACAAATCCTGAGAATTCTGGATAGGTCGGCGAGATTTCGCCTTGCGTACTTTCGTGAACTCCAGGCTTGAGCGCGTGTTCCAGAAATGAATTGAGAAATAGCTCGACCCCAAAATTCGTCATCGCACTACCAAAGAAGATCGGCGTCATCTCTCCAGCATGAACGGCTTCTAAATCAAGTTCTGAGCCTAACTCTTCGATCATCTCCAATTCATCTTTGAACTGATAGTACAAATCTTGCTCCAACAAATTCTCGATATTTGGATCGCCCAAATCAATCACTGTGTTCACCGCTTCTCGCCTTCCGTGTTCGCTGCGCTCGAATAGGTGAATCTTGCGGGTCACTCGATCGAATACCCCTTTAAAGCGATCGCCCATACCAATGGGATAATTCACAGCATAGGTCTGCATTCCCAGCTCTTTCTCAATCTCATCCATCAACTCTAGCGGACTGCGACCCGGACGATCGAGCTTGTTGACAAAGGTGAAGATGGGCAGCGATCGCATCCGACACACTTCAAACAACTTCCGAGTCTGTGGCTCTAATCCTTTCGCGGCATCGATCAGCATCACCGCGTTGTCGGCTGCCGCCAGGGTTCGATAGGTATCTTCACTAAAATCTTGGTGACCTGGCGTATCGAGTAAGTTAATTTGGCAGGCACGGTAAACGAATTGCAGCACGGTGGATGTGATAGAAATACCGCGCTGTTGCTCCATTGCCATCCAGTCTGAGGTCGCGTGCCTCTGAGCGCGTCTAGCTTTCACCGACCCTGCTTCATGGATTGCACCTCCATACAGCAACAGTTTTTCGGTCAGCGTTGTTTTTCCGGCGTCAGGGTGAGAGATAATCGCAAAGTTGCGTCGCTGCTCTACCGCCGTCTGCAATTCAGCCTGAAGTTCACTAGACATGCTTGGACTCCGATGGATAAATTCGGGGAACGGAAAGACTTGACAATACTTTAAGAATAGCGAGAAACACCGCTTGGGAGAAGAAAATAGGAGTAGAGATGTCCGTCCTCTGTAGTCTCAGAGGTTGTTTTAAAAGTCCGATAGTCAGTAAAAAACTCTCCCGGTATACGCTGTGAATAGATAGATCCAGCACCTTGAGAGCCATGAGTAAAGCATACTCCAGTAACCTAACCCTCTCCCAGTTTGAATTGATTGAGACTCTGATTCCGTCAGCCAAACCTG
>JAHHHP010000025.1 GCA_019359275.1 Myxacorys chilensis ATA2-1-KO14
GTGCTAACTCCAACTTGCAGCAAATTTCCTGACCATAAATCTCGACAAACTCGGCTAACGGGCGGTAGCCCCAATACCCCAGCATTGCACCCAAGATAATGGGCAGCAAAACCAGCCATAGCTCATGTCATTCCACGGGTGGCACGAAACTCCGGGATGTGTTGCAGATGATCAATCAAGCTCATGGCAGTTGAAGCCGAGTCACGACACCGCTGAGTCTAGCTTTTCTACGCTGACAATGAAACAGCCCTGCCTCACCACGTCGGAAAATTAATCTACTTTGATGCAACCGGACAGCTTCGCACCGATCATCGCTACTGAGAAAAGTTTCTTGAAGAAGTTCAGGGCGGGATCGAAGACTTTCTCAGACCCGAACTCGATTGCATCACCGACCACGACATGGAGCAATACGCTCAGATATTAGCAATGAATGTAGAAGCTAAACAACGCTTTAGGGCTGTCGCTGCCGCACGATAAACGCTGCGATCGCCAGATCAACCGGAGTCGTCACTTTCAAATTCGTTTCCTCGCCTTCGACAATTTGTACCGCCAGTCCGCACTGCTCAAATAGGGCTGCATCGTCTGTCACTTCCCAGCCGTTCTGCTTTCCTTTCTCGTGGCACTCTATCAACAATGGCACAGAAAATCCTTGCGGCGTTTGGGCTGCCCAAAGCTGTGAGCGATCTGGCGTATGCGCGATCGCGCCTGTAGAATCGACAACCTTGATTGTGTCCTTTACAGGAATCGCGGCAATCAGACCGTCACAGGTCAGAAGCGCCTCAGAACAGCGATCAAATAAGTCAGGCGTTGCTAAACATCGTGCCCCATCGTGGATTAAAACGTGTTCTGCGTGACTGGGTAAGCCTTGTAAACCGTTATAGACTGATTCCTGCCGCGTGGTTCCCCCTTGAATAAACTGAACGGGTTTCGACAGATGGAGCAAAGTTGCGATCGCTCTAAATTCGTCCCGATCCTCTGGTTGCCCAATAATGCCGATCCAATCCACCCTTTGGGAAGCTTCTGCGGCTAAAAGAGTCCAGGCAATCAACGGTTTTCCAAGCAAATCGAGCAGGAGTTTATTACGATGGCTGCCCATCCGACGCCCTGATCCGGCTGCGGGAATCAATAAGTACACGGTTTTTCCTCACCTGCTCTAGACAATAGCTCCAAACACTAGCCGCTGATCGCGACTCAATCCAACATAAACGGAATCATTCACCTTTTGGTGAGTTGGCGCGGTAATTCTTCTCCTACAATAAGGAGCGGGTAAGCGTAAAGAAGCGTAAATAAAATAGTTATGAGAATTCTTGCTCTTGTACCGGGTGGAATTGGCGATCAGATCCTTTTTTTTCCCACGTTGGATGATTTGAAGCGGCACTATCCAGACGCTCAAATCGATGTTGTGGTAGAACCGAGAGCGAAGGGAGCTTACCGCGTCTCAAAAACAGTAAACGAGACGATTCTATTTGACTTTAAGGGCAGCAACAGCTTGGCTGACTGGGGAAACTTACTGGGAGTGATTCGCGATCGCGAATACGATATTGCTCTTTCTCTCGGTCAACGATGGGGCATTGGGTTTCTGCTGTGGCTTGCCGGAATTAAAACTCGCATCGGCTATGCAGGCAACTCCGCTTCGGAGGCTCTGCTCACCCGCACAGTTCGTCTGCACCAAGAGCAGTATGCGGCGGATATGTATCATGACTTACTCAAGGGCTTAGATATCGTCACCCCGACGCCCGAACTCGCGGTCAGCGTTCCGACTAAAGATCTAGAGTGGGCGGATGCAGAACGCAAGCGCTTAGGCATTCAAGGTGGCGGCTATGTGCTAATACACGGGGGTGCCAGTGAGCTATCTCGCCTCAAAGGAATTGATAAAATCTATCCTGTCACCAGTTGGCAAAAGATAGTACAAGATTTTCAGCAACGTCAGCCTGACTTAACGATCGTCATTGTCAAAGGACCCGAAGACGAAGAATTTGTGGTGGAGTTAGTAAAAGCCTATCCCACGGTGAAAGTAACGGCTCCAGATAATATTGGGCAACTGGTAGCAATGATTGCTGGAGCCAGTTTGATGCTATGTACCGATAGCGGCCCAATGCATTTAGCGATCGCGGCTCAAACGTTCACGCTGGCGTTGTTTGGAGCAACTGATCCTGATAAACTGCTGCCTAAGAGTGAGCGGGTTTCAAGTATCAAATCTCCAACGGGCGCAATAGCAGATATCACGCCGACTATGGTTCTCGATCGGGTGTGGGGCAGCTAGTTTTTAATTAGCGACAGTCATTATGGATGAAGTGCCAGAGCAATCCAAACATCAACCGCTTTGGAGCCAAATCAGCACCAATGCATTAGTTCGCTTCCTGCTGTTCTTTGCGTCAGGTTGGGCATTTGTTGCGCTGTTTCAATATTTTGAGTACGTAATCTTTGTGTTTACGTTTTCAGCAGTTCTGGCACTGCTGCTTAATTATCCGATGCGCTATTTAGAGCGATTTGTTGGACGAAGCCTTGCACTTGGTCTTGTCATCACATTGAGCCTGATCACAATTATTGTTTTAGTCATTGCGATCGGGCTGACGCTGACCAACCAAGTTCAACAATTAGCCACCTTGCTACTAGAGTCTCTCAACGCCGCAAATAACCCACTCGATCAGTTGCGGAGTGAGTTGGCAGCACGAAATATTCCTCTCAATCTAGATGCGATCGAGGCTCAGATTCGCGATGCATTTGTGTTTGGACTAAATTGGGCCGTCGGTTCTCTGCCCATTCTTTTACAGAACTATGTCACCTTTATCATTGTTCTAGTCGTTGCCTTTTTCATGCTGATTGACGGCCCAAAGCTTTGGCAACTCGTACTAAAGTTAGTTCCCGCCCAAAATCGAAGTCGGTTTTCGCGCGCGGTGCAAAGAAATTTTGTCGGTTTTCTTCGAGGTCAACTGCTGATCTCGTTTCTGCTGAGCGTTGCTACATTTCTCGCCTTTGCGCTGTTTCAAGTCCCATTTTCATTTTTGCTCGCTGTCACAGTTGGCGTTTTTGACTTAATTCCTGGCATTGGCGCGACCTTAGGAGTGAGCTTTGTTTGCTTGATTATCCTGGTTCAGAGCGGTTGGCTCACGGCGCTCAAGGTATTAGCCGTTTGCGTGGTTCTGCAACAACTGCAAGACAATTTTGTTTCACCGCGTGTGATGCAAAGTACGGTTCATCTAAATCCGGTGGTGGTGTTTTTTGCGCTTCTGGTTGGGACGCGAGTATCAGGGCTACTGGGCATCTTCTTGGGTATCCCGATCGCAGGAGTAATTGTCAGTCTGTTAGAGATTGAGGAAGCACAAGGGGATTAGCGAGAATTAAGTTTATCAAGAATTAAATGTTCAAAGTAGCGATGCAAGCTTTGAAGGATCGACTTAACGTTGAACTCAGTTTTTTTAGCAATAGGTTATTGAGTGCGTATGAGGTAGACAAGCCTCAATGAGATGCGAATTGACAAATTTAACTTTCAAATGCTTAATGAAGCGATATTCACGTTAATTAGTAGTTCCGATTAGACCGCTTTTGAAATTGAGCAGAGATCCCTCGTTGGCAGCAAGTTATGTAGCAACGCTAGCAGGCATGGTGGATGAGATAGATTCTCATCCACCATGCCTCTTAAGAAATCCATTGCTAATCTAACTTCTCGGGGGTAACACAAAGTAACCCTACTCACAGCTACCAGATTCAACCTATGTACCAAGGTCTCTATCTCTCTTCTCCGCCACCTACACCAATTCCACTGTTATACACTTCTGCATTTTGAATGTTGACACCCTCTAAATTTGCACCAAACGTCTGAGCGTTATACATTTGAACGCTAGAAAGATTGACGTTCATCATATTTGAGTCATTCAAAATTGCATTCGTCACGAATGCACTCGTCAGATTCGCATTTTTTAGGTTTGCGCCCGTCAAATCAGCGCCCTCAAGGTTGGTCTCAATTAGCTTCGCACCTTGCAGGTTGGCATTTCGTAGATCAGCCCCTATTAAATGCGCACCGCTCAAATCTGCACCTTCTAGGTTACAACTTACACATTCCCCAGTTTGGAGGAGCCGCTGAACATGTTGGGGATTTGAGGCTTGAGCAGGTAACGCGATTGAGATCGCAGCGAAGGCGGCGACAGGTACTAAGTTTTTCATTATTACTATACTCCTCTCAATAAATCTTGGAACAATACCGAAGCTATATAGGTCTACAAACTGCGTTTAATTGATTCCAGATTACTAAAGAAAATTTGGTCTTGTGTCCTCCGATGGGTAGGATTTATACAATCATTAGACTGCTCTTACACTTGCTTGAGAAACTTCATCACATTTCAAGAACTTCCCTTTTCATCCCAAAAAGGTGATTGTTGAGCTATTCAGGCTTTCATTAATTTGATAAAATTTAACATAAAGCGATCTAATGCATTTTGTGCAGGTTAATAAGAGTATGACTGGATTTATTCGAGGGCTGTTTAGCAAGAAACCGCAACCCGCTGGTGAAGAGAAGATTGAAGCCAAGTCAATACAGCGTCTTTCAAAGCAAGAAAAGGTATCACTGGCATACTTTCTAGACGAAAGCGAATCTAGTTCTATGGGCGATGCTGCTTATATGAAGGCAGTCAAGAAAGTGAGACGTACCTTTCCGAAAACGGCAGGTCAACCTGAAGATCTAGAGCTAGTCCAGGAGATTTCTGCCCTAAGCAGAGTTGTAGGCGGAAAGCTTTCAGAAGCATTGACCTCTATGGCTGAATCTGACTCCGAGCGCTCCTCTGGAACGTCGCAAAGCGGGTCAAATTCAACGGCAAATCCTACAGCCACACCGCGTCGTCGACCGGACAGCAGTATGGACACGTTCCGTAAGATGGCGCGAGATATCAAAAAGTAATCGACTCTCGTAACGTCTTGCTAGAAGATGAGAAAAGCGCGACTGCTTTACCAAGCTCTGAAGGGGTTCGCGAACCCCTCTAGATCCCGTTTCGCTGTCTCCCTTTCCCATCTTCATCCATGAATACTCGTCCCAAAATTATTGTTTTAGATGACGATCCCACCGGATCTCAAACGGTGCATAGCTGTCTGCTGTTAATGCAATGGGATGTTGAGACCTTACGGATAGGACTTGCAGACGACGCGCCTATTTTTTTCGTCCTAACCAACACGCGATCGCTCTCTCCAGAAAAAGCGGCCAGTGTGACGCAAGAGGTTTGCCAAAATCTGAAGCAGGCGATCGCCGCTGAAAACATTCAAGATTTTCTCGTGGTCAGTCGCTCCGATTCGACGCTTAGGGGTCACTACCCGATTGAGACTGACGTCATCGCTCAAGAACTGGGTGGCTTTGATGCTCATTTCTTAGTTCCTGCCTTTTTTGAAGGCGGACGCACGACCCGCGACAGTGTGCATTATCTAAAGGTTGACGGGGTAGATACGCCCGTTCACGAAACTGAGTTTGCGCGGGATTCAGTGTTTGGCTACAGCTACAGTTATTTGCCCGATTACGTCCAAGAAAAAACGAAGGGAAGAATTCCAGCGGATCAAGTTGATCGGTTTTTGTTAGCGGAGATTCGATCGGGAGTACAAGAGCGCCTAACCCACCTCCACGACAATCAGTGTTGCGTCGTGGATGCAGAAACCCAGGCTGACCTCGATCGTTTTGCGGCTGATATTTTGGCAACGGCATCTCAAAGAAAGCGGTTTCTATTTCGCAGCGCGGCAAGCTTGCTGACTTCGTTGGCAAATTTGGGTCAGCAACCGATCGCGCCTGAAGCGATGGCGCAATATGTTCGCGGCGGCAAACCGGGAGCTGTGATCGTCGGTTCTCACGTCAAGAAGACGACCGAACAACTTGCAAAATTATTAGAAGCGCCCGGAACTGTTGGCATCGAAATTGATGTTTCTCGACTGCTTGACAAATCTGCTTCTTCCCGCGCTGCACTCTTGGCCGAAATTACGCAAACGGCTGATCAAATTCACACTTCAGGCAAAACGCCTGTCATTTTCACAAGCCGCCAAGAACTTACTTTCGACGACGCCCAAACCCGCTTGGAGTTTGGAGAAGCTGTTTCTACTTTATTAATGGATATTCTGCGCCAGCTTCCGTCAGACATCGGATTTTTGATCAGCAAAGGAGGCATTACCTCCAACGACACGCTGAGCCAAGGCTTAGCTCTCCGAACCGCAGGTCTTTTAGGACAAGTCCTCGCTGGAGTGTCAATGGTCAAAACGCCTTCTGAGCATCCCCAATTCCCCAACCTGCCGGTTGTCTTATTCCCTGGTAATGTTGGTGACGCAACGGCTTTAGCTACGGTCTACCAGCGTCTCAAGAGTTCCACCTAATTTCCCATCATCCCCACCCTGCTTCTATGGAACGCATTGGCTTTATCGGACTCGGCATCATGGGCAAACCCATGACCCAAAATCTACTCAGAGCGGGCTACTCAGTTGTGATTTTTAATCGTAGTCAGGGCGCGATCACAGCCTTAGCCTCTGGCGGCGCAATTCCGGCAACTTCTCCCAAACACGTTGCCGAACAAGTTGATGTGGTGATCACCTGTCTCCCCGATTCGCCCGACGTAGAAGCGGTTGTGTTGGGCAGCGATGGTGTCATAGAAGGGGTGAGACCCGGCATGATGCTGATCGACATGTCTACGATCGCGCCTGCTACATCTCGAAAACTCTACAACGCATTGAGCGAAAAAGGAGTTCAAGCTCTGGATGCTCCGGTTTCAGGAGGAGACATTGGAGCGCAGCAAGGAACGCTCTCGATTATGGTCGGGGGTGATGAGTCGGCATTTGAGCGGGCTTTGCCCCTCT
This sequence comes from Myxacorys chilensis ATA2-1-KO14, assembly GCA_019359275.1. Lineage (GTDB taxonomy): Bacteria > Cyanobacteriota > Cyanobacteriia > Leptolyngbyales > Leptolyngbyaceae > Myxacorys > Myxacorys chilensis. Next base: position 6,817 of record JAHHHP010000025.1, read on the forward strand.
TACAAGCGATGGGCAAAAATATCGTTCATATTGGAGCCGCTGGAGCCGGACAAGTCACTAAAGCGTGTAACCAAATTGTGGTTGCTCTTACCGTTCAAGCCGTGGCAGAAGCGCTAACCTTGGCGAAAAAGTCTGGCGTAGATGGGGCGAAAGTGCGAGAGGCACTGCTCGGCGGATTTGCTCAAAGCCGAGTGCTAGAAGTTCACGGCGATCGCATGTTAGAAGGTCGGTTTGAACCTGGATTCAAGCTCGATCTGCACCGTAAAGATATGAACATCGTCTTGCAGACCGGGCGCGAGGTTGGCCTTCCACTGTTAGGAAGTAGCCAAGTCACGAGTTTGATGGACTCGTTGATTGCCCAAGGAATGGGTGGATTCGATAACGCTGCCTTGGTGAGCTTGTATGAGATGCTAGGCGGTCTTGAGTCCGATAAGCGATAGGATCTTCTAGAGTGCAGAATTTTTGAACCGCGCTGTTTAGGCCGTGTCGTGACTCTGTTTGAATCGCTGAACTCCCAATCGCTAAATTATGTCTGAATTGCCGACTGCTTTTGAATTGCCGACTACGTTAGATGACGCGATCGCTCAAGCTCAAGCTGCCATTCAAGCCGCCATTCAAGCAGGCTACACCCGAATGCAGGTCGAACTCATCTTTCCAGAACTCAAATCCATGCCTGTTGCCGAAAAATTTCTAGAGGCGTTTGGGGACCGGGGAGCAGGGCTGAAAGTTTTTTTTACCGATGCAGGAACGGCAGCACTTGCCAAACGAAATTGGGGCGATACGCCCTTTCAAATCGGTAGTTTAGATGTCGCGGGTACGCGGCAAACGACCCTAGCCGAAGAGCAGGTCAGTCCTGACAATACGCTCCTCATTTTTGTCTCACCCACCTCAGTTGAAGTCAGTCCGGTTGAACAAATTTCGGAGATCGCGGGCGATCGCCCCATCATTTTGCTCAATCCTCGATTAGAAGATGTAGCGATCGTTGGTATTGGCTACGCCGGGCGGCAGATTCGAGAGCGCTTTTTAGACACGATTGAGCCATGTTATTACCTGCGTCCCCTAGACGATAATTCTGCGCTAATGCGGTGCTATCCGTCACCCTGGCAAGTTTGGTACGCAGCCGATGATGGCGTCTATCAACTCATTGCTGAAGAATCAGAAAAACCCGATTCTGAGAGGCTCGATGAGATTTTTGCTTCAGTTCTAGGGGATCAGCAGCCCAAGCCAGGACTATTGGCTGGCTTACAGCAGTTTTTACGGGCTTTAGGTAGATAAAGTTTTCACGGGGATCTAGTGAATTTCCCCATGTCGTTTACGTATTCTCGGGGTACAAAGGGCATAATTATCGCAATCACTACACCTCCGTACTACTTCAGTTTGAGAGCCAGTACGAGAAGTGGGTGTAGCATAAAAGCCTCTGTTGCAATGTTTGGAGAACCGCGATCGCATGAGCAATTCTGTCCCCCGTCGTATTGTAATTGGTGATGTACATGGGCACTATGAGGGGCTAATGACATTGCTCAACGCGATCGCACCTGACACAGATGACCAAGTTTATTTCTTGGGTGATTTAATCGATCGCGGCCCTCAAAGCGCTCAAGTAGTTGAATTCGTGAAGAATAGCCCATACCAATCCTTGATGGGCAATCACGAGTATCTCTTGCTCGAAGCGTTTCCTGATGGACAGGTCTTTCCCCCTGCATTGCAGGCATGGTTACAGAGCGGTGGGCGCTCCACGATCGCCAGCTATGGTGATACAGGCATTTTGCTTGACCACATCGATTGGATGCGCACGTTGCCAACTCATCTCGATCTAGGAGACATTTGGCTTGTGCATGCAGGAGTGCATCCAGATAGACCTCTGTCTCGTCAAAGCCATCAAGAATTTTGCTGGATTCGAGACGAATTTCACAGCATTGCTCAGCCCTATTTTCACAACAAACTAATTATTACTGGGCATACGATCACGTTCACCTTTCCAGGCGTAACACCGGGCGCGATCGTGAGGGGGCAGGGTTGGCTTGGCATTGATACAGGTGCATACCACCCTAAAAGCGGTTGGTTGACTGGTTTGGACATAACTAATGGCAAGGTTTATCAAGCAAATGTCTATACCAGCGCTGTTAGAACGCTCTTCTTAGAGGAAGCAATTACTGAAATTGATACTAAGCGCTTGGGTCGTCGTCATGCGCTGTCTCTGCGGAAGTGACTTTGGTGAACAGTCTTCGCTGCCACAGTCTTTGCTGCCTAAGTTTCACCACTTAGGTAGCGAGGCAGAATAAATTGCTCCCCCGTGCTGCATATTCAGAACTCCGATTTCTCGAAGATCTGAATATGCAGTTTCTTGTGTTCATGCACATATCCGGATTAGGCTGCATTACAAAAATTCCAAGATTAGCGACCTGCTATCCTTTGTTAGGGACGCATTCACAAATCTATCGAGTTGCGTCCCTAACAAATCATGGTATTGCGCTTTCAACCAGGATTGCCAGATGTTAAATCTGAAATGGCTACGGCCTAAGCAGCATCTTGATGCAGCCGATGCCCAGAATTAAAGTCATTTCTTCAGTTCAAACAACAACCTTCAACAAAATAGTATGGCTGCAAAGATTCCCGTTACGGTAATTACAGGTTTTCTTGGAAGCGGAAAAACAACGTTAATTCGTCACTTGCTGCAAAACAATGGTGGAAGACGGATTGCAGTCCTGGTGAATGAATTTGGCGAGTTGGGCATTGATGGAGAATTGCTCAAATCTTGTGAAGTGTGTCCAGAGGATGCGACTGAATCTAACATTCCTGAATCTAACATTGTTGAACTGACGAATGGGTGTCTCTGCTGCACGGTGCAAGAAGAATTTTTGCCAACGATGCTGGAGTTGCTGAAGCGGCGCGATCGCTTAGATTGCATTCTGGTTGAAACCTCTGGTCTCGCCTTACCCAAACCATTGATTAAAGCGTTTCGGTGGCATGAGATCCGCAATGCCGCCACGGTGGATGGTGTGATTACCGTTGTCGATTGCGAAGCAGTTTCATCAGGAACCTTAGCGAACGATCTAGACGCGATCGCGGCGCAACGTCAAGCTGACCCCAATCTTGATCACGAGACGCCGCTCTCGGAACTGTTTGAAGACCAGCTTGCGTGTGCCGATTTAGTGATTTTGAACAAGACGGATTTGGTTGATCCCCAAGTCCAAACTCAGGTGCGAGAACTCGTTGAGCAAGAACTTCCTAGAGCCGTCAAAATTGTCTCGAATGGGCGCGAAGGAGAAAGTCAGCTTGATCCCAGCTTGCTGCTGGGCTTCAATGCAGCGGTAGAAGATGATTTGGAAAGCCGTCCGAGTCATCATGATGCTGAAGAGGAGCATGATCACGATGACGAAATTCAATCGACTCATATCGTTGTCGATCGCGCTTTCAACCCAGATAAACTAAAAGCGCAGCTTGAAAAACTGGTGCAAGAACAGGAGATTTACCGAATTAAAGGGTTTGTAGTGGTTCCGAATAAATCGATGCGACTCGTGATTCAGGGCGTTGGGGCGCGATTTGAGCAATTCTACGATCGTCCTTGGCGAGCGGATGAACCTCGACAAACACGATTGGTTTTCATCGGACGAGATCTGAATACTACCGAGTTATCGTCTCGTCTGGTCGAACTTGCAGAACTCTAATTTAAATTGTTTCTCCGCACTCATCCACGAGATAGCAGAGAGAGCGGAACCGCAGCCCGACAAACTGTTCATAGAGAGGGTTGATCTTGCACATCGGCGGAATATGCGCGATCGCGCGTCCAAACATGGTGATGTCGCGCTCGAACGGGCATTGGGCGGGAATCAGCTTACAGAGAGTGTGAGCAACCTTGCGATCGCGAATCTCAATCGAATCAAGCCACTGACGAATGGGTTTTAAGGGGTCGAAACCAGGTTTTTGTTGTAGGGAATAGGCTTGCATAGAAGTAGCTCCAAAAATTAGTTCAGATTCAGCCGAATGGCTTTCCTTTTCGCGTAGTGAAGACGGCATTTTAAGGTGATTCCAAAGTGGGTTTGGTCTGATCTGTAGAATGCTTTTCTCACTACAAGATACCCATTTAAACTGGCAATTCCGTAAATATTGAAAGGAGAAATCAATTGATTTTGTTTAAGCTTTGATGAAGCTGAAGGTTTAATTAGGACAGTCTGAAAGTGTCATAGCCAAACCAATAATCTCCCTTTCTCAATTCTTACTTCTTCATACGTATAGAAGTTTCAGCTTATGCAGATTTCCAGAGTGACCTTGAAGCGAGAAGCTAAGAGAAATATGTGAATTGCGGCTTTTTGTGGTCTCTAATTACATTAATAAAGATCCCCAGTAAAAATACACAGTATCCACAAGGGGAGTTTTTTCTTTACTGTTTGCTAAAGCTACTTCTCCAGATATTAACCGTTGGGCAGAGCAAACAATTTCTTACACAATTTCTAAGTTTCTTGTAGCTAAAACTACAGAATTTTCTATCTAAAATTCAAGTTTTGACTATCAGGAATTAGTTTACTTCAATTAAGACGGTCCCACTTGACCATAAGTTTCTATCTGTAGAGAATCAGCAGTAGGAATGAGACTTCGCGAATCGCTAGTACGGTACATTTGCAAATGGCTGTTTTTCGGAATCAGGTATGACATCAACGCTTCATCAGCAAATTCAGCAGTTCTACGATGCTTCGTCAGGTTTGTGGGAGCAGATTTGGGGCGAACATATGCACCACGGCTACTACGGAGCAAATGGGCAACTGAAGAAAGAACGGCGACAGGCACAGATTGACCTGATTGAAGAACTTTTGACGTGGGCAACTGTGACTCACGCCTCAGACATTTTAGACGTAGGCTGCGGAATTGGCGGAAGCTCTCTCTATTTAGCCGAAAAGTTTGGCGCAACGGCAACCGGGATCACACTCAGCCCTGTGCAAGCCAATCGCGCCCGCGATCGCGCTCAAGCGGCAGGAATCACGGCTCATTTTCAAGTAGCAGATGCGTTGAACATGCCCTTTGCAGAGAACTCGTTTGATTTGGTTTGGTCGCTTGAGAGCGGAGAGCACATGCCAGATAAAGCAAAGTTCTTGCAGGAGTGCTACCGAGTTTTAAAGCCAGGTGGAACATTCATCATGGCAACGTGGTGTCATCGAGCAACATCCCAAACGCCGCTCACACCTGATGAAAAGAGCCACCTAGAAGACATTTATCGAGTTTACTGTCTGCCTCACGTCATTTCGTTGCCTGAGTATGAACAGATCGCGCGGGAAATTGGATTTCAATCTCTGCGTACCGAAGATTGGTCAACGGCGGTAGCACCCTTCTGGGATATAGTGATTGACTCAGCGTTTAATTGGGATGCGATCGTAGGTTTGATTCGCTCTGGGTGGACCACAATACAAGCCGCGTTATCACTAGGACTGATGCAGCGAGGCTACCAGCGTGGATTGATTAAGTTTGGCTTACTTTGCGGACAGAAGTAATGCGATTCTAGGTAGGGTTATTGAGAGTTTTATATAAATGAGCCAAATTTCATCAGTCAATCCCCTTCAGAAATATGCGCCGTGGCTCTACGCCTTCTGGAAATTCTCCCGCCCTCACACCATCATTGGAACGACGCTGAGCGTGTTGGGGATGTATCTGATCTCTCTAGGAAATTCTCTGGGGGATCAGTCCTTCCATCCCATTTCTGTTTTCATCCCATTGCTTGCCTGTCTGTGCGGTAACGTTTACATCGTTGGATTAAATCAACTCGAAGACATCGGCATCGACCGGATCAACAAGCCTCACTTGCCTCTCGCGTCTGGAGAATTTTCGATTTGGCAAGGTCGAGCGATCGTCGGCACAACTGGAATTCTAGCGATCGCACTTGCCGCCTCTGGAAGTTTCTACCTATTTGCGATGGTGGGATTGAGTCTCGCGATCGGAACAGCATATTCGTTGCCCCCGATCCGACTGAAGCGGTTTCCGTTTTGGGCGTCTCTCTGCATCTTCAGCGTTCGGGGTGCGATCGTCAATTTAGGATTATTCTTGCACTTTAATCGAGGCTTCCCGATTCCAGCCAAGGTTTGGGCATTGACGGCATTTGTTTTGGTGTTTACCTTTGCGATCGCGATTCTTAAAGATATTCCCGATGCCGATGGCGATCGACAATACAACATCAGCACCTTTACCCTCAGGCTCGGACAGCGACCCGTGTTTAATCTGGCGCGACAAGTCGTGAGTGCTTGTTACTTGGGTGTGATTGCCGTCTCGCCCTTTCTATCGGGTGTCAATCTACCATTCTTAATTCTGACTCATTTATTGGGCTTAGGTTTGCTATGGTGGCGGAGTCAAAAACTAGATCTGCAAGATAAGGGAGAAGTCGCTCAGTTCTATCAATTTGTGTGGAAATTGTTCTTCTTGGAATACCTGATTTTTCCAGCCGCGTGTTTATTGCGATAGGCTGTAGTCCGTAGTCTGTCGGATGGCAGCATGGATTCAATCGGAAAGGTCTATTTGGTGGGTTCGGGTCCGGGGGACATTGGAAACCTCACTGTTCGGGCATATCAGCTTCTGCAGCAAGCAGAAGTGCTGGTGTATGATGCGCTAGTTGATGCTGAGTTTCTAGATCTTGTGCCAGAAGACTGCCTCAAGCTGAATGTCGGTAAACGGGGCGGACAGCCCAGCATGAAGCAGGGCGAGATCGATCAGCTTTTAGTAGAACACGGCCAGCAAGGTAAATTAGTGGTGCGCTTGAAAAGTGGCGATCCGTTTATCTTTGGACGAACGACATCGGAGATTCAAGCCCTGAGAGCCGCTGAGTGTAACTACGAAGTGATCCCCGGCATTTCTTCAGCCCTCGCTGCTCCGTTGCTGGCTGATATTCCTCTCACCGATCCCGTATTGAGCCGGGGATTTGCTGTGATTACTGCTCACGAACCAGAGCGGGTCAACTGGCAAGCATTAGCCCAACTCGACACTGTAGTCGTGCTAATGGGCGGCAAACATTTGCCGCTGATCGTCGAACAACTGCAACAACACGGCAAATCGCCAGACACCGCGATCGCGATCATTCGCTGGGCAGCACACCCAAATCAAGAAATTTGGATCAGTAATTTAACGGAAATTCTGTCACATGTCACTCCCCAAAGTCTCTCGCCGTGTGTGATCGTAATTGGTGAAGTCGTTGGGTTACGCCCCTTCCTCACCCAACCTCATAAAATCAGGAATTCAGAACTGGAGCCAACTCCATCTTCTGCCTCCGACGCTACATTCATCTCATCTCAACCTCAATTAGATCCTGAACCATCCGTGTCTACAACGCTCTCTGGTAAAACGATTCTCGTGACGCGTGCCGCAGGACAGTCTGGGCACTTCAGCCGCCTGCTCGAACAGCAAGGCGCTACGGTGATAGAAATGCCGACGCTCGAAATTGTCCCTCCTTCTAGCTGGGAAGAAATAGACGATGCGATCGCTCATCTCAACGACTTCGATTGGCTGATTTTAACGTCGACCAATGCAGTGGAGTATTTCTTCGATCGCTTAGGCTCTCAGCTTCAAGATGTGGGAGCGTTAACCAACATTAAAATTGCAGTAGTAGGAGAAAAAACGGCATTCAAGCTAAAGCAGCGAGGCATGCAGCCCGATTTTGTGCCGCCTGATTTCATTGCGGATGCCATGATTGTTAATTTTCCAGAATCGGTAGAGGGCAAAAAGCTGCTGTTTCCGAGAGTCGAGACTGGCGGGCGAGAGACGCTGGTGAAAGAATTCAAAGCGCGGGGGGCGGAGATTACAGAAGTTGCCGCCTATCAGTCTGCCTGCCCGCAAGAGGCTGATCCCCACGCGATCGCAGCGCTGAAAAACCGCAAAGTTGATATCATCACGTTTGCTAGTTCTAAAACCGTTAAACATTTCTGCGAATTGCTTGATCGCTCATTAGGTGGAGGGTGGAATACTTACTTAGAAAATGTTGGATTGGCATCGATCGGACCGCAAACCTCAAAGACTTCTAAAGCACTACTGGGTCGCATTGATATTGAGGCACAGGAATATACGTTAGAAGGGTTGCTCAGCGCGATCGCGGCTTGGCTCAATAGTGATGCTCAAGTTTAGTACTCGTGTACTAAAAACCATGTTATCCTCAAAGTTACCGAATGGGAAAGAGGAGCGGCATGAGTGTAGAGCAAACGACCCAATTAATCCAGCTAGTTCTCAATTCAGTACTCATGGTGTTGGCGTGTGCCTTTGTATTAAGCGGTTTGTTGCTGCGTCGTAGCGTGTTAGAGAACCGTTTGCAAGCGACCAGCATCGAGTATTTTCAAATCTTGCACCGAATCAATCTTCCGCGCAGCGCGTCTGGCGGAGCATTACAAACGAACCGCCTGCTATTTCTAAAGAAGCGATTGCGCCATCTTCAAAACCAGGTGAAAACCTCTCGTGCCAGCATTTTAGGGATCTATTACGCTCTAATCGTGTTTGCGGTGAGTGTGTTCTCGCTGTCAATTCGGAGTCTGATTGGCGCAGAATGGCTGGTTTCAGGATCAATGACGCTCTTTATCGTTGGCGTCGTGATGCTTTTGGTGAGTTTGGCATTGGTTGTGTTCGACCTGCACAAGTCGGAGAATCCGTTGTGGCAAGACATGCGCGATACGCTGACGCAAGGCAAAGCAGAGATTAGAAAATTTCGGGGGCGGCGAGTAACGCCTTTGAAGCCCCATCGGAACGTCAAGGCGAGTTAAGCTTGGGGCGCAATGACTGTCGCGGTTTGACCAGAGCGATCGACAACGACCCAACCCATTGATGGGTCAAGGTTGTCGGCGCTCTCGCTAATTTTAAAGGAATATTTTTCGCCCCTCGTAGTGATCGAAAAATCTCCCTTCTGAGATGGATTTACTACGAATCCTCGATCTCTAAGACAAAACAGCACCCATCCTTTCAGCGTCTGGTTTGCCGGGTTAAACGGAACGGGGGGGCGATTAAACACATCTTGCATTACCTCAATCAGCGGCATGGCGGCGATCTCCTAACGTCTCTCTTCACTAGCCTAAACCGGAAGGGACGCCAGCAAACCTATAAGAAAGTTTGATACATTAATACTATACAACGATCACGGGTCGTGCGTTTGTCCCCATTTGGGAGTAAACGCCACATATAGGGTACGAGTTTAGAAAATTTTGTAGATATAGCGCGAATGATCGGTTACGCTTAGACTCATTCCTTCGCGTGGGTTGAGTGATTATGTCGTTTGTCGGTTTGCATATTCACAGTGACTATAGTTTGCTGGATGGCGCTAGTCAGCTTCCAGAACTGGTCGAGCGAGCGGTTGAGTTGGGAATGCCCGCGATCGCGCTGACTGACCACGGTGTGATGTATGGCGCGATCGAGCTGCTCAAGGTGACTCAAGGCAAGCTCAAACCGATCATTGGCAATGAGATGTACATCATCAACGGCGACATCACCAAGCAAGAACGCCGTCCCCGCTATCACCAAGTTGTTCTAGCAAAAAATACGATCGGCTACAAAAATCTGGTCAAACTGACGACGATTTCTAATCTGCAAGGCGTTCAAGGCAAAGGAATTTTCTCGCGCCCTTGCGTGAACAAAGATCTTCTGAAGCAATATCACGAGGGATTGATCGTCACGAGCGCCTGTTTGGGAGGCGAAGTTCCGCAGGCGATTTTGCAAGGTAAACCTGAAATTGCGCGTCGAGTGGCAAGGGAATACAAAGAAGTTTTTGGTGACGATTATTATTTAGAAATTCAAGATCACGGGCTACACGAAGAACGCATCGTGAATCCTGAAATTATTAAAATTGCTCGCGAACTTGATATTAAAATCATTGCTACGAACGATTCTCACTATATTTCCTGTTTTGATGTGGAAGCGCATGATGCCCTGTTGTGTATTCAAACCGGGAAGCTGATTTCAGAAGAAAAACGGCTGCGCTACACAGGAACCGAGTATTTGAAATCGGCAGATGAGATGCGGATGCTGTTTCGCGATCATCTGACGCAAGATATTGTCGATGCTGCGATCGCAACCACGTTAGAGGTGGCGGGCAAAGTCGAGGAATACCAGATTATGGGTGAACCCCGCCTGCCTAACTACACGGTTCCTGACGGGTTTACGCCAGATACCTACATGGAAAAGGTGGCCTGGGAGGGGTTATTACAACGTCAGAAAGTAACGTCTCGCGATCAAATTAGTGCCGTTTATCAAGAACGCTTTGTCTATGAACTGAACATGCTTCAGCAGATGGGATTCTCAACGTATTTCTTAGTCGTTTGGGATTACATCAAATACGCCAGAGACAATGGAATTCCGGTTGGCCCTGGACGCGGTTCGGCTGCCGGATCGCTTGTTGCTTACGCGCTTGGCATTACCAATATTGATCCGGTTCATCATGGCTTACTGTTCGAGCGATTTCTCAATCCTGAACGGAAATCCATGCCTGACGTAGATACTGACTTCTGTATCGATAGGCGCGATGAAGTGATCAAATACGTCACTGAAAAATACGGCACAGAGCGCGTTGCCCAGATTATCACCTACAACCGGATGGCATCTAAAGCGGTGCTAAAAGATGTCGCGCGAGTGCTGAACGTGCCGTATGGTGAGAGCGATCGCATGACGAAGATGATCCCTACTGTGCGCGGCAAGCCGACCAAACTGAAGGTGATGATCTCCGACAAAACGCCAGCACCAGAGTTTAGAGAGAAATACGAGAGTGGTGCGATCGTGCCTAACTCTTCTGTCACCTATCGGGATTGGATCGACACAGCCATTCGGATCGAAGGAACCAACAAAAGCGTCGGCATTCATGCGGCGGGTGTAGTGATTTCAGCCGATCCGCTCGATGAAATTGTGCCACTCCAGCGCAACGCCGATGGTGCAGTGTTCACGCAATACTTTATGGAAGATATTGAGTCGTTGGGTCTACTCAAGATGGACTTTTTGGGACTCAAAAATCTGACGATGATTCAAAAAACGGTTGAACTGATTCAGCAAAGCCGTAATTTCAAATTAGACATTGATGAGTTGTCGCTCGACGATCCAGAAGTGTATAAACTTTTGGGCAGAGGTGAACTTGAAGGCATCTTCCAGCTTGAATCTTCTGGAATGCGGCAAGTCGTTCGCGATCTGAAACCATCTGGAATTGAAGATATTTCTTCTATTCTGGCGCTTTATCGCCCCGGCCCACTAGATGCAGGACTCATTCCCAGATTCATCAACCGTAAGCACGGGCGCGAACGAATTGATTATGCCGATGACATTCTGAAGCCGATTTTAAAAGAGACCTATGGAATCATGGTCTATCAAGAGCAAATCATGAAAATTGCTCAGGATATGGCGGGCTATTCTCTTGGTCAGGCGGATTTGCTGCGCCGGGCAATGGGGAAGAAGAAAAAATCTGAGATGGAGAAACATCAAGCGATGTTTGTTGAGGGGGCAATCAAAAATAAGATTCCGCCTAAAGTCGCTGGCGAACTGTTTGATCAGATGGTGCTGTTCGCCGAGTACTGTTTCAACAAATCCCACTCCACGGCTTATGGGTATGTCACCTATCAAACGGCTTACCTCAAAGCGAACTATCGCACTGAATACATGGCAGCGCTACTGACCATTAACAGTGGCGATCAAGACAAGGTGCAGAGATACATTGGCACGTGTCTCAGTCTAGGTGTCCAGATTCAACCGCCGGATATTAACCGTTCTGGCGTGGACTTTACTCCCATTGGCGATCAAATTCTCTTCGGTTTATCGGCAGTGCGGCATGTGGGGATGGGCGTGATCGAAGCGATTTTGGAGGCGAGACGAGAGAAAGGGGCGTTTAAGTCATTGGCGGACTTGTGCGATCGCCTTGATCCCCGAACCGCAAACCGTCGTGCCTTAGAATCATTGATTCACTGCGGAGCCTTCGATCAGCTTTCCAACAATCGCCATCAAATGATCCAAGACCTCGAACTCTTGCTCGACTGGTCGCAGTCTCGTGCCCGCGATCGCGCCAGTGGTCAGGGTAGCCTATTTGATCTGTTAGGCGGTGGCAGCACGCCGCAATCGAGCTACGAACTTGCACCAAAAGCGCCGCCTGTCGCCGATTATCCTCAGCAAGAAAAGCTGCGGCTCGAAAAAGAAGTACTAGGATTTTATATTTCGGATCACCCGCTCAAACATCTGCGAGAAACAGCAAAGATGCTGGCTCCAATTAATTTAGGAGATTTGAAAGAGTGCAAAGAGGGATCGACCGTCAGCGCGATCGCGCTTGTCACTAATATCAAAGCGGTGACGACGAAAAAGGGCGATCGCATGGCAATTTTAACGATCGAGGACCTTACAGGCAGTTCTGAAGCGGTCGTCTTTCCTAAATCTTTTGAGCGGATTCAGCAGCATATTATTCCCGATGCACGACTGATGCTGTGGGGCAAGATTGACAGGCGGGACGATCAGACGCAGTTCATTGTAGAAGATGCGGAACTCATTGAAACCGTGCGGATGGTCATGCTCGAACTTGAACCCCGAATCGCGACTGATGCTTCGGAACAACATCGGCTGAGAACGTTGTTGCGGCAATATCACGGTGAAGGCGATCGGGCCAAGGTTGCTGTGGTTGCGATCGTGGGAGCAAAGGCTCGGCGTCATGTGGTGCGGTTCGGCTCTCAGTTCCGAGTTCAAGACGAGCAAGCGACGGTGATGGCGTTAGAGAAAGCAGGCTTTAGAGCGAGCATATCGTCACTTGTGGCAGGGTGACAGGCTTAGAAGTCCCTCTTCTGCGGGAGAGGGATTTAGGGTGAGGGCGAAAGACGGTTGCAAAAATTCTCATTCTGAACCCCAAAATAAAAAACCCCAGCCGAAGCCAGGGTGAATAATCAGGGTGCATCTACCATTCCACTATTCCCAAATACAGAGACCTATCCGGACAATTCTGAATATTTTTCGAGATCGTCTGCACTTCTTCAGTAATGAGCCGATGTATCGTAGAAATCATGAGTGTGAGAATTTATGGCAATCGGTTACTAAGAACCCTTCCTGGACAAGAAACTCGCCCAACGGTAGCACGGGTTCGAGAAGCGCTCTTTAACATTTGGCAAGGCACGATCGAGGGGTGTCGCTGGCTGGATCTGTGTGCTGGAAGTGGCTCAATGGGGGCAGAAGCGCTCTGTCGGGGAGCCGCGATCGCGGTTGGCATCGAGCAATCGAGCCGAGCCTGTGCGATCGTTGAGCAAAATTGGCGGCAGGTCGCCAAGCCAGAACAACAGTTTCAAGTATGGCGCGGTGATGTTGTAGATCGGTTGGAATCGCTGTCAGGGCAGTTTGATCGGATTTACTTTGACCCGCCCTATGCCAGTGGATTATATGAGCCTGTGTTAAATGCGATCGCGCAATTTCAGCGATTAGCGATCGTGGGCGAGATTGCGGTTGAACACAGTGCCGACCGTTCACAATTCGCGATCGCGGGATTAAAAGTCGTTCGTCAAAAACGCTACGGCAACACCGCCCTGACGTTCTATCAACGCAAAGAAGAGTAGAATTTCAGTAGGAATGAATCCACCCCTATGGCTCGATCTCTCTTCAAAATTGCGCTTTATTCGTCGTTCCTGCCGTTTTTGGTTCCTACACTAGCGGTTGCACTGCCGCCTGCCGACGATTTACCGGAAGAAATCCTGCGAACCGAGATTATTACAGAGGCGCGATCGCCGCTAGATGGCGAACCCCTCACTGCCGCCGAGTACGCAAAGCTTGAGACTCAACTGCAAAGTTCAGTTCAACCGATCGATCCAAAAACGCAAGTTTCACCGAAAGTGCGACGAACAATTAATCTCCTTAGACTACGGAGATTAATTAAGACAGTGTTTCCGTTTATTCCGATTAAGTAGGAGTTAGGGCAGTAAGAACATTTTGACCAAGCTACCGAGGGTACTCAGGATGGCCGGACCTAAACCATTGCCACCTCTATCTTTGGGTGCTTTCTCAGGCGTTTTAAGCACGGTGATTACGGCTTGAGTCGATTGAGCCTGCGCTGTGTCTCCTTGGCGAGTAAACAGGGTTGAGGCGTACTCTAAATCTTGAATTGCCCCAGACTGATCACCCAATTCTAATCGAGCCATACCCCGCGCTAGTTGAGCAGGTGCAAAATCGGGTTGCCTCGCTAGGGTTTGATTGAAATTCTCGATCGCACGCTCGTATTGTTTCTTACTGCCCGCCTCGACTCCCCAACGGTAAAAATCGGTCGCATTTCCAGTCGTAGCAGATAGCCCGATCGCGCCTTGTAGCAACGCATAATCAAGGCGCGTTCCGCTTAAATCTGTATCGGCCAAATAAGCATTCCGCAGATCGGCGCTGCTTAGGTTCGCTCCTGTTAACTTTGCCCCGCTCAAATTCGCGCCATTTAAGGTTGCGCCAGTTAGGTTTGCCCCAGTTAAATTTGCCCCAACAAGATTGGCTTGGCTTAAATTTGCGCCAGCAAGATTGGCTTGACTTAGGTTCGAGCCGCTCAACTGAGCAAATACTAATCCTGCTCTTGTCAAGTCACAATTTTGACATTGCTTTGTCGATAGCAATTTTTGAGTGTGTTCTAAGTTCTCTGCCTGAGCAGGAAGACAAACGCTGACTAGAAGGACAACGGGTAGCAAACGCAATTTCATGAGTTTAGGGGTGAGGAATGTATTGAGCAAGTTTGATGTGTTAAAACAAACTCTAGAATGCCCGTGAAAGTACTCTAGAACACCCCATCGTACTTGGATTTAGAAGTTGTGATTCAGAATTTATGGCACGATCGTAGATATACGTACGCTCTATCTAAGCTCCATGCCTAAGAAACAAAAATTTCCCCATCTCCTTGGCTCTAAATGGACGGCAACAGAGGAGATGTGGGGATGGCGACATTTTCAAGTTGTGAATCGAAAAAATGAAGGTCAGTGGGTGTTTGCTGAAATGACTGCCGCGTGTGACCCAACGGTTCGATTTTGGATGAACGCAAAGCTGCTCAAGAATCGAGATCAGTGGGAGGCGGGTTGGCGATCGCTAGAAGAAATTCAAGATTCAGAATTGAAGAGGAGTTGGTGACGTTTTAGATGTACCAAACTTGATTTTCCATATCCAGATACAAGCGGATGAATAAATCACTCATAAACCTCGCACCGACGGATCAATCAGATCATCCGGGATGCGATTGCGTTCAATATAAACGTTGATTTCATCTTGATGGTCGCTGTAATAACTCAACGCATCAAACACCTGCGCCAATGTTAAGTGAGGTAGACCTTTTGGGATTTCTTCAGGAGCAGTTCCCATTCGCCAAGTTTCGACAATTGCTCTAACAGATGTACGTGTTCCCTTAATAATTGGCTCACCCCTTAGAATACGATCGTCTCTAACAATATAAAGATGCTCTGTTGCTTGAATCATAGTTTTTTGTGTTGTGTCTAACGACCCCGTTCACCCGCATTAACTACTGGAACTTCAACAGCAAGACTCGATACAGTCGGCGTGAAACGGGATATGTTAGACTGCTTAAACTTCAACGAAGCGGAAGGATGTATATCGCTTCGACTGGTTCAGTTCACTATCAGCAGTCCCAATTATACAGAATCTCTGTATAATTCAGGTTTTTCAATGCGGAAGCCTTAATCCAAAAGTTACCTACACCAAGGTCGCGCCACTCAATAGAAATCTTCTCCATTTCACCTGGATCGAAATCAATTTGTAGCAGTAAGACATATGGCTCCTCGTTCCCCGGTAAAGCCTCCCTAAAATCTGCTTGAGTAAAGTGAGGATAACCACCGATTCGATGTCCATTCACGAACCTCTCCTGATATTCTGTCCCAAGCGCGTAGTTATCTGCCTGAAACACGTCCCAGATTTCGTTACCAATCAATTCCTCAAATCGATAATCACAGTCAGAAATTGGTGCAGCCTTCAGATCAAAACTGAGCGCGAAACAATCATCTCGATGAGGAACATAGGAAGGAAAAACATAGAAGGGAATGAATTCTTTACTGTAGTCCCACAATGTAGGCAGAAAATCGAAATCTGTAATGAGATTGTTCTCATTTAGATCTGGTTCCGGAAAGTAGAGAACACGAAAGTTGGATTGCCTCGTGGGATTTTCCCAATCCAGACCATACATTCCATCCCTGGCAATGTAGAACTGAAGAATTCCTGTTCTTGGAAACCCTGCTAAATTTGGAACTTCGTCAAAGTTGATTTGTGCAAGCAAATGAAGATAATCACCTTCTGGGGTTGTAGGATACTCAAAATCTTTAGGTAAATATGGAAATCCTGCAAACTTGCTTTGCCAGATTGTTGTCTTTCTAGTAAACCGCGTTTGAATATCAATATATGTTTTAACCGTTGGTTCGAGCTTGCTTCTAAAGCTCTCTAAATCACCTGGGAGATCAAGATTCACCATATCTTTGGTACTCGCAGTAATTCAACATACATCACACATGATAGAGAACTGAAATGAAGCAGTCTAACGGTGAAGTTATGCGGCGGCAGATATGCTCAAAACGAAGCGAAAGAACTATGCTCGCCGCTCCTACAGAAACGTTAGGCTTCTTTTACCGAGGACTGAAAATCCAGGATCTTGGAATATACACTGTCTACTGACTCTTGTGCGAAAAGTTCGTCCTTCAGCTTAAGATAATTGCCCCCTCTTAGATTACAGGCTGCCCAAAATCGAGCAACCTCGGACGGCTCCATGTGGGCTAAAAGAATTTGCAGTCCTTCCTGTAAGATTTGTTGCTCACTCTTCATTTGAATCATTGTTGCTAATCTCCAAAACGAATGTGACATTATATCTTCTCAAAAATGCGAAAAAGGTAGAGACTTCAATTGCCTCTACCTTTTTTGTGTTAATCAACTGGCAAAGCCAAACTCCAAAGAATTATTCCATTAGTTGCTCTCAAATATTGCCTATTTGGTAACTTTGAAACCGCTTAATTCTAAATACTGCCAAATCACTATCTAATGAAGTGGCGCGTCTTCTAAAAGCGTTCTGCTCCCTTAATTTCTTGACCTGTATACGATCGCGCCGCTTCCCCACAAGTGCGAGGCGTCGGAAATATCTTTGTTGGGTTTGCAATGCCGTGGGGATCAAACGCTTCTCTCACCCATTGCATCGTTGCTAGATCCGCAGGGGTAAACATTTCCGGCATGTAGCAGCGTTTATCAGCTCCAATGCCATGTTCTCCAGAAATGCTGCCGCCGACTTTGACGCAGAGTTTGAGAATTTCACCGCCCAATTCTTCGACCTTTTCTAGCGCTCCCGGTTCTGAGTTGTCGTACAGGATGAGCGGATGCAAATTTCCGTCGCCTGCATGAAACACATTCGCAACGTTGTAGCCATGTTTCGCACCGAGTAACTCAATTTCTCGCAGCACGTATTCTAGCTTCGTGCGCGGAATCACGCCGTCTTGCACGTAATAGTCGGGACTCATTTTACCCATCGCGGCGAAAGCGGCTTTGCGCCCCTTCCAAATCGTGAGACGGTCTTCGAGTTTGGTTGCGATCGCTACATCCCGCGCCCCGTTATGCCGGCAAATTTCTGCCACCCGCAGAGCGTTTACCTCAGCTTCAATCTCTAACCCATCCACCTCAATCAGCAAGATTGCTGCCGCATCGCGAGGATAACAGCCTGTTTTCACAACATCTTCCACGGCATTGATGCTCATGTTGTCCATCATTTCCATGCCGCCGGGAAGGATGCCTGCGCTGATGATGTCTGAAACGGTTGCGCCTGCGGCTTCAATACTGGTGAAGTCAGCAAGTAGAACATAGATCGATTCGGGGGTTTTGAGAATGTTGAGGGTGATCTCTGTCGCGATGCCGAGTGTGCCTTCTGATCCGACAAAGACGCCTGTGAGATCGTATCCGGGCATTTCTGGTAAGTCGCCGCCCAGATCGACGATCGCGCCATTGGGCAACACGACTTTTAGTCCCAATACATGATTCGTCGTGACGCCATATTTGAGGCAATGCACACCGCCAGAATTCTCTGCAACGTTGCCACCAACGGAACAAATAATCTGACTCGATGGATCAGGCGCATAGTAAAACCCAGCTCCGCTCACGGCTTGCGTCACCCAGCTATTGATCACGCCGGGTTGCACGACAACGCGCTGATTTTCAAGCTCGACGCTCAGAATCTGACGCATTAGCGAGGTGACGATCAGAACGCAGTTTTCGATCGGCAGTGCGCCCCCAGACAACCCCGTTCCTGAACCGCGTGCGACGAAAGGGACACGGTAGCGATCGCATACCCTTACGATCGCGGAAACATCTTCTGTAGTGCGCGGCAAGACGACAACAGCAGGGCGTTCTCGGTAGCTCGTGAGACCATCACATTCATAAACGAGTAATTCTTCTCGCTTGCGAACGACGCCATTTTTGCCGACGATCGCCTCAAATTCTTTGACGATCTGTTGCCAGTCTTGCCCAGTTTCCAGCGCGATCATAGGTAGTAATTTGGAACGCTACGTTTACCGTACCGCACTGAAGCAAGTTTTGGTGTTCCACTGCTGCCTCAGAGCTTTTCATTTATCACTGGCAATATTACTAACAGATATTGCTGTCTCGTCATTTTGAGGAGGTGCTGATTAAGCCTTGCACCCGTTGACGAAAAGATTTCAAAGTTTGGCTGCGTCCTGCTGTTTGAGCCTGATCAAGAAACTCAGAAATGAGATCAATGATGGGAAAATCAGGAAAGTGCAAACTTGTCTTTGAATCGTAGTACTGCCCATTTTGAAAAAGACTAACTTGCAGAGTTCCGTCTTTGAAGCGCCACAGTTCTCGAATACCTAATGCTTGATAGACATCCAGTTCAGTTTTAGAGGTAACATCAACTTCAATTGCAAGATCGGGTGGTGGATCAACTGTTAGATCAATGCGATCCTTCCCAATCATTTGAGCGGAGTTTTCAACATAAAAGCAATCATTAGGTTCGATCCCTTTTGACATATCTTGGCGTTTCAAAGTGCTAGAACCAAAACACTCCTTGTCAAGATCAAGTTCTTCTAGAAGAATTTTGACCATATCCCCGATCAAAACTTTGGCTTTTTCGTGTTTTGGTAAGGGCATCCGAATCTCCAAAATCCCATTGCTGTAAGCAATTCGGCTTGCACGCTGCTCGCCCAACTCATCGAGAATCGCTTCAAACTCGCTCCAGTTGACTTCCTGAAGTTGGACTCGTTGCCCAGGATGAACGACAAGTTGCCGAAGTTGCAGCATGACCATAACGGATTACGAGTGATAGATGGTTTTAGTATAAGTCTGTCATCTTTGTCTTTTAGAAAGGGACGCCTGTAGTAACGCTTCGCATTCGCAAAGAATCATGCTGACTTCACCTCAGCCCTACTTTGATGACACTAGCTGCCAGCCTTCAAACGTTGCAACGATTTGCTTGTTGGGATGAGGCAGTTTTGCCAAGTTTGGATCAATCCAAGCGTAGGCTGCTTGGCGCAGTTTTGACGAAGTATCAATGTTTTGGGTTGAGAACGTGCCAATGTTTGGGGTATAGAAGTTAAGCAGCAGGTAGGTTTTGCGATCGCCCCGGCTCAGCCTTTCTTCGTTGACGACAAAATTGATTGGATGAGAGCGCAGCACAGCTTGCACAGTTGATTGCTGCAAAAATGTCTTCAATTTAGGACTGTAATTTCCCCAAAATCCAGTTAAATTCATCGTCGCCAACGCTAACCAGGAGGTGAGTAATAGCCCCGCCATCCACTGTTGAGACGAGCGAACGAGTCCGATCTGCTCACGCCTAAACCACGCAATCGCTGTTCCTA
Organism: Myxacorys chilensis ATA2-1-KO14; assembly: GCA_019359275.1. Classification (GTDB taxonomy): domain Bacteria; phylum Cyanobacteriota; class Cyanobacteriia; order Leptolyngbyales; family Leptolyngbyaceae; genus Myxacorys; species Myxacorys chilensis. The sequence continues at coordinate 26,583 of JAHHHP010000025.1, forward strand.
ACCAACCTAAACCAATCAGCAATCCCACGATCGCGCCTCGCTCAACGTCTTCGCCCAAAGCTGCGCGAATTTGCGGTGAGACTTGAATTCCAACCGCAAGAGCAATCAAGATTAGCGCTAAACATCCGAGTAGCAAATTCAGACTGGTGAGCAGAGTGCGGTTCTGACGAGTTTGATAAAAATGGATTAATTGGTCGAGCGCGATCGCGGCCAACAGTCCTACAAACGGCATCAGTTGCAACGGGTAATAATGCGTTTTTGTTCCGAATAGCGTTAATTCAACAAACAAAATAGCTGGATAGCCAACGAGCAATAACCAGCTTCGATTTGAACTGACTAATTCTCGAAGCCGTTGATCCCGAAGCGTCCACCAGACGCCACCCAACGCAAAAAATACCCACGGAAATCCATTGGCTGGAATATTCCAGAAATAGTAAAAGCGACCCGCTCCTAAATAGGTCTGTTCTCCCAGGTGAAAGAGTTTTCCAAACAGTCCTTCAACAGGCGAAAGATTACCGTATTGTCGGATGGCAGCGAGCATCCAGCCAACGGGCAGAACTGCACCCAGAACTAAACCTAAATAGAGCCACGGATTCAGCAGGTGGCGATGACGAATCGCGTAGGGAAGCAGCGCGATCGCGGCCGGAATCACCATAAATCCCTTGATCAAAAATCCCACGCCAAACATCGAGCCTGCCAAAATGTACCAAAAAGGGCGCTTCTGGCTACCCGCTTCCAGCAACGCCCAAATTCCCACCAGTTCGATTAAGACTAAAACAGCGTCTTGGGTCGCGAGGCGTCCATATTGCACAACCAGAGGAATAACGCTAAAAATCGCCGCTCCCAGCCACGCTAAACGAGCATTGAGCAGAAAACACCCAATTTGATACGTGAGCAAGACAGACAAAATCCACGCGATCGCGCTTGGCAATCGCGCCGTTCCTTCACTTGTGCCAAACAGCCAAAAGCAACCCGCAATCAGCCATTGAATGCCAATCGTACGATCGAAACTATAGCCACTTCCCCATTGCGGCGTGACCCAATCTCCGGTCAAGAGCAGCGATCGCGCCTGCATGGCATAAATGCCTTCGTCGTGTGCCATCAGACTTTGCTGAGTGCTCCGCAGAATCACCAAGGGCAACACCCAGAGGAGGAGGGAGAAGTAAGGGATGAGGGAGGTCTTCGACCCGCTTCGCGAGGAGGGATGAGGGATGAAGGGTAAGACTGCATTAAGTCGTTTCAAGGAATTACTCCACCTCTTGATCCCCTCTTTATTCATCCCTCATCCCTCATCCTTCATCCCTCCGATTATCCTCCAAAGACTGCACCCAGCGATCGCCCAATGTTACTCGGCTGCATCGCATCGACTGCTGCCGTTGGTTCATAGCCGCAATGAACCATGCAGTCTGCGCATTCAGGATTGCCACTCTTGCGACCGTACTGACTCCAATCGGTGTTGTCAATCAGTTCGCGGAAGGTTTTGTAATGACCTTCATTCAAGAGATAACAAGGCTTTTGCCAACCCAAAACGCTATAACTAGGGCTGCCCCAAGGAGTGCATTCATAATCTTTGTCACCTGTGAGAAAGTCTAAAAACAGGGGGTTGTGGTTAAAAACCCAAGATCTTTGACCCGCTTTAAACGGTGCCAAAATTTCGCGGAACAGGGCTTTGGTTTGTTCGCGCTTGAGGAAATGGTCTTGATCAGGTGCCCACTCGTAGCCGTAGCCAGGAGAAATCATCATGCCATCGACTTTCAAATCGCTGCTGAGAAAGTCGAAGAACCGCTGCATCTCGCCAACGTCAGCACCCTCAAAAATGGTCGTGTTGGTGGTGACACGGAATCCTTTTGCTTTCGCGGCTTTAATCGCAGCAACCGCCGTATCGAAGATGCCCTTACGATCGACACATTTATCGTGCCATTCCCGCATTCCATCCAGGTGAACGCTAAAGCTAAAGTAAGGCGACGGCTCAAATTTGGAGAGACTCTTTTCAAGCAAAATGCCGTTGGTGCAGAGATAGACAAATTTCTTTCTTGCCACCAAGCCCCGCACAATCTCGTCGATTTGCGGATGCAGCAACGGTTCACCTCCTGGAATCGAAACCACGGGCGCACCGCATTCTTCCGCGGCCGCAAAGCACTGTTCGGGCGTCAAATTCTGCTTGAGAATTTCAACAGGGTGCTGAATTTTGCCGCATCCTGTGCAAGCAAGATTACAGCGAAACAACGGTTCGAGCATCAGCACGAGCGGAAATTTCTTGCGCCCTGACAGTCGCTGCCTGACCAAGTAAGAACCAACTGAAATTGCTTGCTGTAACTGAATAGCCATAAATTAGGACTCCTCACGAGGATAGGGATGAGGGATGAGAGATGAGGGATGAGATGAATTGGAAAGCAGGGCGGGATTGAAGATCGCGGCCACTCGCATTACTGCCTCCATCCCTCCTTGCGTCAGCGTTGCCGTAAGGCGTCCCTCATCCTTCATCCCTTTTTTATGTAACCTTTCGATACAAACCAGTCTACGGCATCTTTCAAAGCAGTGGTGATAGGGGTTTGGGGTAAGCCAAGGTCCTGAACGGCTTTTGTTGCATCGTAGTACATTGGATGCTGCGACATCCTCACTCCGTCGATAGGGATAGAGGGGGTTTTGCCGAATCGGGTGAGAACTTGTTCGTCAATCCAGGCGACGCTGAGGGGAATCCAGGCCGACAGCGATCGCGTCGGGGCGGGCAGCCCAGTCAGTTGACTGAGATGGTCGAGCAATTGTTTCAGCGACAGGTTCTGATGGCCTAAAATGTAACGTTCTCCAGAACGTCCTTTTTCCCACGCGAGCAGATGTCCTTGCGCTACATCCCGGACGTGAATCAAATTCAGTCCGGTGTCAACATAAGCGGGCATTCGACGCTGGAGGAATCGCAGAATAATATCTCCAGTGGGCGTAGGCTTGATATCCCACGCGCCGATCGGAGTACTCGGATTGACGATTACCACGTCTTGTCCTGCCTTAGCCGCCGTGATCGCTTCTTGTTCTGCCCAATATTTCGATTGTTTGTAGGCTCCGATCAACGCTTCAACCGGAGATTGATAGCGCTCGGTAGCAGGTTGCCCAGACGGATCAACCCCAATCGCCGCAACAGAACTGGTATAAACTGTTCGCTCAATTCCTGCTTGCTCTGCGGCAGCTAAGATATTGCGAGTGCCAATCACGTTGCTGTGATAGAGAGCGTCGCGATCGCGCTGCCATAGCGAGTAGTGGGCGGCGACGTGAAATAGGGCATCGCATCCCAGCAGCGATCGCGCTAAATCTGGGTCGGTTAAGTCACCATTTACAAGCTCTAGATCCAATCCCTGCAGGTTGTCTAACACACTGTTGGGTCGAACCAGTGCCCGGACGCTGTGACCTCGTTGAAGCAGCGATCGCACTAAATTTGCGCCGACAAATCCGGTTCCGCCTGTGACAAATGCTTTCATGGAATTAGGGTTTGCGGCTAAATTTCTTCGGTTTGAGATCATCAAACAGGGTATACACCACAGGAACGACAACCAGAGTGAGCAGCGTCGAGGTGATGAGTCCACCGGAAATTGCAATTGCCATTGGCGATCGCAGTTCTGCTCCTGCGCCAAATTTTAGGGCGAGCGGAGCCATGCCTAAAATGGTGGAGGCAGTTGTCATGAGGATAGGACGGAGGCGAATCGGGCCTGCCTTGAGAATTGCAGCGCTGCGCTCAAGTCCTTCTCGTCGCAACTGGCTAATGTAATCCACAATCAGAATTGCATTCTTGTTCGCCAACCCTAGCAGAAACACAAATCCGATCAGCGAAACCATGCCAAAATCACTTTGAGTCAACAAAAGCGCCAACATTGCTCCAATTAGCGCCAATGGCAATGACAACGCAATCACTAATGGATCGATGATGTTCCGAAAAAGTGTCGTCAATGCCAAAACAATGCAGAGCGCTGAGAGGGCTAACGTTGTCCCAAAGCTCCTAAAGATCTGGTTGCTGGTTGCCGAATCACCCCCCAAACCTAACGTTACGCCTGGTGGCAAAACGCCTTTTGACGCCTCTACCAAGTTTTTCGTGGCATCTCCTAACGAAAGATTTTCGCTAAGATTAGCGCTAATTTCGACGGCTCGTTCTCCCTTCTGGCGATCGATCTGCTGAATCGTATTGTTAGTGATGGTACTTCCGCTAAGGGTAACGTCAACAAATCCTGGCAACGTTTGAACCTTGTTCTTCAAGTTTGTGGCTGCGGTAGTAAGGGTGGCAATATCATTGCCTCGAATGGAAGCCTGTAAAGGTTTCTGGTTTCCAGCTTCTACAAAGGGAATATCCTCAACGCCAGTCGTTACGCCCGCAATTTGAGGGAGTGTCGTTCGCAATTGATCCTGGACTTGAGCCGTTGGGATGGAGCGATCGTCGCTCAACTTCACATACAGCACGCCCTTATTGGGTTCACCTTCTCGCGACCCGACGGTTGTAAACACTGTCTCAACACCGGGTGCTTTTCTAACCGCATCTTCTAGCTGTTTTGCCACTGCTAATGAACTTTGGAGCGGATTGATCTGAGCCAGCAAGCTAGGATCGGCAGCCAGGGCTTCACGGGAGGGAATTTGGGGCAGGGGAGCAGTATAGCGAACATTAAATTCCCCCCGATCGAGTTTGGGAATAAATCCTTGGGGAATGAACGGCACGATCGCTAACCCTCCCGCAAAACTGAGGAGCGCAATGCCCACAACAATCCAGCGATGACGAAGCGACCACCTTAACAGATTGCGATAGGCATCGCTAAAGTATGTCCAAATCCGCCCGACACGAGGCGCAGACTGTTCGGGTCGGCGTTTGAGTAAATAGAGTGACATCACTGGAGTCAGGGTTCTGGCTACCAGGAGCGACATGATCATTGCCGCCGATACGGTAATGCCAAACGGCTTGAAAAATTGACCGACGACGCCGCCCATCAAACCGATCGGCAAAAACACCGCGACATTTGTAAACGTGGTCGCGGTGACGGTTAAGCCAATCTCATCGGTCGCGTGAAGTGCAGCTTGCTTAGGAGTCTCTCCGTTTTCAATATGACGACTAATGTTTTCAACTTCAACGATCGCATCATCGACGACATTACCCACCACCAACGCTAATGCTAACAGGGTGATGGTTTCCAAGTTAAATCCAAAAATCGCCATGACAATCAACGTGCCGAGCAGCGAAATGGGGATGGCAACCGCCGCAATAAAAGTAGCTTGCCAGTTTCGCAAAAATGGAAAGATTACGATAATAGCAAGCACAATAGCTTCAACGAGAGCCTCGATCGTGGAACTCGTCGCTTTACGAATGTATTCGGCCTGGGTTGCTGCTAAGGAAAGTTGCACATCGGGTAGGGTGCTTCGCAGGCGAGAAATTTCTCGCTCAACCGCCTCAACCACGTCTAAGGTGTTAGCATTACCGCGTTTGATCACCTGAATGGATAGGGCGTCGTTGCCATTAAACCGAACCAACGTGCCGAGAGGAGAAGCGGCGGGAAGGGACGCGGGATCAGGGGGAGCGGCAGGTTCGCCAAGAAGATTGACTTTGAGAACGCCAGGGAGGGCTGCGATCGTTGGCACAATCTGTTCGTTTGCCAGTTTGGATAGGTCGCTCAAGGAGCGGGATGAACTGTCAATCGCATAGCTGACCGCAGCAGATTCGTTGAGGTTGAGCGGAATTACTTTGAAGGTAGAGCCTTGCGGCAATGATGCCGATTTCATCGCCGTTTCTACAGCGCGGCTAGACGCTTCTAGCTCGGTGCCCACTTGAAACGAAAGGCTTACTGCCGACTGACCCGGATAGGACGACGAGCGGACATCGTTGACGTTAGGGAGCGATCGCAACGCATCTTCAATCGGTTGAGTAACCGTGCGTTCAGTATCCGTTGCGCTCTGGGTCGGAGCTTGAGCATTTACCACCACCACCGGAAAAGCAATATCCGGAAACAGCGCGTACTTGAGGGAACTAAATGCCATGATCCCAGCAACTATAGTCGCCAACCAAAAGCCGATCGTCAGCTTTGGAAAGGCGATCGCAAGACGAGAAATATTAAGAAACTCTCGAATTTTTGGCTTTTGAGTTGGCTGTTGCATGAATCCCCACCCGATAACACACTATAAAAATTCAAACTAGTCTGTCTGAATATTTTAACGTTCTAGCTTCAGTCGGCTCTTCTAGTTTTAGGTCAATTGCTCAGTCCGGAAACGCTATGCTGAAAAGCTGCTCACATTTAGCGCTCCATTCACGCGATTAAATGTTCCATGAGTCTACTGATTCTCGTTCCCCAAGGGGCTGAACATCAAGCCGTTTGTCAGGAGTTAAGCCGTTGCTCCAATCCTCCACGAGTGGAGGCAATTCCGATTGGATGCTCTGCGGTGCAGCGCTTTCTGCACTCGACTGATCTTCAAATTTCTCAGGTGGTAGTCATGGGATTGTGCGGCAGTTTGTCTCCTCGCTACGGAGTGGGAGAGGTCGTGCTGTATCAGGAATGCATGGATGGATTAGGACAAGTGAAAGAGTGCGATCGCGCCCTTACCCAACGTCTGCAAACGTGCCTGAACCTGACACCTGTGCGGGCATTGACAAGCGATCGCATCATTGCCTTAGCGAGCGAAAAGCAAGCCTTAGGCAAGCTCCACAACGCTGACGTGGTTGATATGGAAGGAATGGCGGTGATGTCGCTCAGTGCGGCAATCACGATGGTACGAGTGGTCAGTGATGATGTGCATGAGGACGTACCGGATTTGACGGGGGCAATTGATCCGGATGGAAAGCTGCGATCGCTGCCGCTGGCGATCGGACTGATTCGACATCCAATTAAAGGATTTCGATTGATTCGGGGATCGCTGATCGGGCTGCGATCGTTGCGGAGAGTAGCGCGGCTCGTCGTGGAATGTCTGGATGATGAACCTGGGATTGATCAGCGATCGCGTCAACCGTCGTAGAGACGCGACATGTCGCGTCTCTACCGATCCATCGGGCATCCTACCCATTACCCAATCACGGCAATACAATCAATTTCAACCAACACATCCTTCGGTAATCGGGACACCTCGACGCAGGCACGAGCAGGCGCGGTTGCCTCGTCAAAATAGCGGGCGTACACACTATTTACTGTCGCAAAATCATTCATATCTTTTAGAAAGACCGTCGTTCGCACCACATCTGCAAACGTTGCGCCCGCTGCCTCTAAAATTCCTTTTAGACTTTGCATCACCCGTTCGGTTTGGGCAGACACATCTCCTTCAACGATTGTACCCGTTTGCGGATCGAGGGCAATTTGCCCTGCCACAAACACGAGTTGACCTTGAGCCGCGATCGCTTGGTTATAGGGTCCAACCGGAGCGGGAGCCGCATCGGTACGAATAATCTTTCTCATAGGGTCTTTCTCAACATAAGTGGGGGCGGAGTCCATAATTTCGGTACTGTAAATAATCGTGCAAAATGAGATCGTGGTCAAAGCACAGGTTTTTCGGAATCTCCCAAATATTGATTACTTTGACATCTTTGGCGTCATCACCCGCTTTCGGTTCGCCTGTTGCGGTCGCGATGTACACCATACTGATCGTGTGGTGACGCTGATCGCGGGCAGGGTCAGAATACACTTGCAGCAAGTCAACTAACCGAATCTCTAACCCGATTTCTTCCATCGCTTCCCGCCGAGCCGTCTCTTCGGCTGGTTCGCCATAATCCATAAATCCGCCGGGAATGGCCCAGCCATAAGGCGGATTGTGTCGTTCAATCAAAATGATCGGGCGCTCTGGACGATCAATCATTTCGATAATGATATCGACCGCCGGAAACGGGTTTTTGTGATCCACAGATTTTCGCTCGTTGCAACGTTTCTAGAATAGTTGAAATCAGAATTTTGGGAGACTCAGATTTTGCCTGACGGAGAGATTCTAAACTACCTCATCGCTTCGATGGTAACGAGCCCGCCTTCAATAGCTTCAATCTGAAGCTTAAATCCATACAACAAACTCATTCCTACAAGTGGATCTGCATCTGATGCTGCTACGTCCACAACTTGGATTTGACCGTCCCAAATTACGGTTGCGCGGTACATCTCGAAGATAACTTCACTGCCGTCACCCAATGTCCCAACGTCACGAAATATCCACGGTAAGCTAAGAGACTCGATGATCGAGAAGGGAAGAGATAGAAAACCTGTGAAGCCTGTGTCAATCACTGCCTCAATCATTTGCTTAGAAGCATTACTATGACCAACCGCAACCTGGATCATGGCTTCACAACTCTGACTCACAAAGCCTTGCATCATACCGATTGCTTCAGGCTCCGGGAACCAAACCGATAGACTGCACGATGTCCAATCCGAATCACCCAAGGTTGAGCATCGGGGTATCGTTCATAGAGGCGATCGACTGCGACGATCGTGTTGTCTGCCACTTCAAAGGCTCCGGTTTCAATGTCGATCGCAACGATTCTGCCATAATTGCCTTCCTCGACTTGGGAACGCACCTGAGATTGGTAGATCTCATCGCCACGTCGAGCAAATTCCTCTTTGCTGTAGCGGGGTTGGCGAACTGCCATGGGTTGACCTTGTTTCAATGGTTGCCCTTTCATTTTAATCTAGGCGATCTCTTGGAGATAACTGCTTCAGCAGGTTGCTCTCAAGATCTAAGCTTCAACCACGATCGCACCTTAAATCAGAGCATAATCGCTTCACTGAACTAAGGACGCGGCATAACGGTTCGCTTCACCCGCCGCTAGTAATCTTCCGTTCTCAAGCAATCGACTCGATACAGTCGCGATGCAAGCGGATTGTTAGCTGCGCTCTGCCCATACTGTAGCAAAACGTTCAGCCGTCCATCCTACCAAGTCTGATACTTGACCATTCCCAATTTCTACAACTCGTTTGCAGCCATCTCTGCGCTCCACCACATCCACTGCAAAGAACTGACTGTTAATGCGTTTAGCGCACTCTTCAACAATTGCTGGAACTTCCTCATCTGGCAATGCAGCGAATGGCTTGCCGTACACCACAAAGTAACGTCTCTCTGTCTCAGCAATGAAGTCTTCCACTTGCCGCACACAGAGACCACCCTCAATAGTGCCTCTAAACTTTTGCATTTCAGCCACAACGGTTCTAATCGCTGACGGTTCATCAATTATCGACCCCACCGATGTTTTGAGAGACTTCACGTAATCTTTGATAAAGAACCTGCTCCACCCCAACTCACGTAATCCGTGCTCTAGATCATCATCGATCGAAAAGAAGCGCGTTTCTGGCGTTGAATCACGAATCAGTGGATACCAATTCGGTAAGTAATGTGTTGCCAAATATGCATCATCAGAAATTAAAACGTCTGCACCAGCATCTTTTACAACATTAACTAAGCAGGAATAATCATCAGGAGTGATCATCCAGCCCCGATAAATTAGCGTTTCCCCTTGTTCTGGAGTGGGGAAAATTTTGGCTGATCCCGAAGCCAAAACTTCCAAAGAGATAATGGATACTTTAAATCCTACATTTCGCAGACAATCAAGCTGCTCTGAATATGCTTCATCTACCTTCTTAGGATTGAAGTAGTCACTGGGAAAAAGAAATCTCACAAGATCACCTACCAAACTGCTTCGCTCACTAGAATGCCCCATCTAAAACGTACAGCTCTTGTATTTAGACGGATATAGCCCGCCTCATTCTGTGTATCCCCTCTGAAGTTGGAATCTTGAATAGACAGAGATGCTATATAGCACCCCAAATTAGAACATTGTTCAGATTGCATATCTTTCATATCCCTCCAAACTAGAGGATTAGACAGGCAGTTCTCCGCATAATATCCTCAAAGATTAAAGAGCATCCTTATCTCTTCAAAAAATATCTCTTCAGAAGATCATTGTGTTCGCTAAATTATTGACTTCTTTCTTCTAGCCGATTTTCCCTTCCACATCCCGTGCTAGAGTTCACGCATCTTTACTACTCTCTTCTTTATCTATGCATTTCCCTCGTTCTAGTGGTGTTCTGCTCCACCCCACCTCACTTCCCGGTCGATTTGGAGTCGGTGATTTAGGCTCTGAAGCCCATCGATTTATCGATTTTCTGGTGCAGAGTGGGCAGCAATGGTGGCAAGTGTTGCCGCTAGGCCCGACCGGATACGGAGATTCGCCCTACGCCTGTTACTCTTCATTGGCAGGACACCCGTTGCTCATTAACTTGGAGCGGCTCCAAGAACGCGGACTGCTAGACGATGGAGATTTTGCAAATGTGCCAGAGTTCCACCCCGATCGCGCCGACTACGATCGCGCGTATGATTTCAAAATGCCGCTCCTCAGAAAAGCGTGCGAGGCGTTTAAGGCTCATGCTTCTGACTCAGAAAAGGAAGCATTCCAGCAGTTCTGTGAAAAGAAAGCGTTTTGGCTCGATGATTATGCCTTGTTTATGGCGATTAAAAGTGAGCAGAAAAGCGCCAGTTGGCACAAATGGGAACCAGAACTGGCAAAGCGTGATCCAGAAGCACTAGAGCAATGTCGCCATCGCCTCAGTGACGAAATTTTTTACCAGAAATATCTTCAGTTCGAGTTTTTCTGGCAGTGGGCAGACATTAAGCGTCACACCAACGATCGCGGCATTTCAATCATTGGTGACATTCCGATCTATGTCGCTCACGACAGCGCTGATGTGTGGGCAAATCCTGAAAACTTTAAACTCGACCTAGAAACGGGCGAACCGGAACTGATGGCAGGCGTCCCGCCAGATTATTTCAGCGAAACGGGACAACTGTGGGGCAATCCGGTGTACGACTGGGATTACCTCAAACAATCAAACTTCAAATGGTGGATTCAGCGCTTTGAAGCCATGCTCGATTTGGTGAACTACATTCGCATTGACCATTTCCGGGGGTTTGAAGCATACTGGGCAGTGCCTCACGGGGAAGAAACGGCAATCAATGGCGAGTGGATCGAGGCTCCGGGCAAAGAGTTTTTTGAAGCCTTGAGACAGGATCTCGGAAACTTGCCAATTCTGGCCGAAGACTTAGGCACAATCACACCAGAGGTTGAAGAACTGCGAGACATGTTTGGCTTTCCAGGCATGAAGATTTTGCACTTTGCCTTTGGTTCAGATCCAGCCAATCCCTATTTGCCGTTCAACTATCCAACCAATTGCATGGTTTACACGGGAACCCACGACAACAACACGACGATCGGTTGGTACGAATCGCTCTCTGAACACGAAAAAACCAATCTGATGGATTACGTAGGCTGCATTAGCTCAGACGGCATTCATTGGGACATGATTCGGCTGGCATTAAGCTCTGTGGCGGCGCTCTGCGTTTTGCCCATGCAAGATCTCATGGGCTTAGGCGCAGAGGCACGCATGAATGTTCCAAGCCAGGCGAAAGGCAATTGGGCATGGCGCTATCGACCGGAGATGCTGAACAATAACATCCGCGATCGCTTAAGCACGCTCACCCGCATCTTCGGACGCGCCCCCGAACACTGGAAGTAATTAGCGGACGTTCAACAGTTTGTGGGTTTGCAGACTGATGCGCCATTCGGGATGCTGCAACACGTAGTCAAAAATTAGCGGCGTGGTTTGACTGCTCCACTCGGCTTGGAGATAGCGCAGTGCAGTCGAGGGAACCTGCCTCGACTGCTCCTCTGCCCACTCAAAATCGTCTGCCGTCGCAATCACAATCTTTAGTTCGTCCGCCTCAGCATAAGCGCTTTTATGAGGCGGCTTGAAGGGCTTGGGAGAAAGCGTCACCCAGTCAAAGGTTCCGCTGAAGGGATGTGCGCCAGAGGTTTCGACGTGAACGCGCAAACCTTGAGCGTGAAGGGATTCTGTCAGCGGGGCGAGGTTGTGCATGAGCGGCTCGCCTCCTGTAATCACCACGATCGCAGGGTTGACTGCTTTCGCAGCGGCGGTGAGATCTACGATCGCCATTGTTGGATGCCGTTTTGGATTCCAAGAGTGCTTGGTGTCGCAAAACCAACAGCCCACATCACAACCACCCAAGCGGATAAAGAAGGCATTTGTGCCCGTCCAAGCCCCTTCTCCTTGCACAGAATGAAACGTTTCAACGATCGGAAGTTCTGGAGGGATGAGAGCAGGCACCTCTCGGATCGGGGATGGGTTAATCATCTTCATACTCCGCCCAAGAATTAGGATTCTCCGACACAGACACCTTTAGCTTCACGCCATCCGGCAGCATCTTCTTCGTCTTGTCGTGAATGTATTGAGCGATCATCTCTGCGGTCGTTTCATACCCTTCTGGCAATACTTCATTCAACACACAATGATCTAAACCGCCCTTAAATACATCTTTTTTCGCCCATTTCAACGTTCTGAAATCTGCCACCATAACAGGATGCGGGCAGAATTCGGAGGTGTGAAGTTGAGCAGCGATCGCAGAAATTCGCACGGTGTAGGTATGCCCGTGCATCCGTCCACAAGGGCCGTCATAATCGCGAATCTGATGAGCCGCATTAAACGTAAATTCGGTTGTCACAGTCCATTTCGGCATAAGACAAATTTCAGTAACAAATTGAAGGGCAGGCTCCGTGCTATGTTGAATGCCAATTATCACAGAATGCGGAGTTCCATTCTAAAAGGTAAAAGGCAAAGATATGGAAACAAATACAGATGCAGACTCGCTCAAGCGAGTTTTTGGACTGCGGACGCTGGTGATCTACGGAGTAGGCGACATTCTGGGGGCTGGAATTTATGCTGTCATTGGGAAAATTGCGGGGCTTTCCGGGGCTTTAGTTTGGGCTTCGTTTTTGACTGCAATGGTCGTGGCCGCGTTCACGGCGTTAAGCTATGCCGAGCTTGGCAGCCGCTTTCCTGAGAGTGGAGGAGTTGCAACTTTCGTGCATCGAGCCTTTCGCACCAATTGGCTCTCGCTCCTCGTCGGTTGGCTGATGTTTTGCACCTGTCTCGTTTCGATGGCGACGCTTTCTAGGGCGTTTGCAGGCTATTTGAATGCCTTTATTCCCGCGCTTCCAGTCTGGTTGATTGTAATTACGCTGTTTGCTGCATTGGCGTTTGTCAACTTTAGAGGAATGGAGGAGTCTTCAGCGCTCAATATTGTTTGCACAACGGTTGAAGTTTCCGGTTTGCTCATTGTGATTTTGGTTTCGGCTTTGTTTTTAATCGACGGAGGTGGAACGGCAGCAGCGTCTAGCTTAGCGACTTCTCCACCCGTAGGTTGGACATCGGTGGCTCAAGGAGCGGCGCTTGCCTTTTACGCCTTCATCGGATTTGAGGACATTGTCAATGTTGCAGAAGAAGTGAAAAACCCTGAACGCAATGTTCCGAGAGCGATCGTGATGTCGTTGGGCATTGCTGGGGTCATGTATGTCTTGGTTTCTTGGCTGGCAACTCAGGTGCTTACTCCCGCAGAATTGGGAGCTTCAGCCGCTCCGCTGTTGGATGTTGTGCGGCGATCGCAGCCCAATTTTCCTCAGGTTATTTTTACGTTAATTGCCTTATTTGCCGTGATGAATACGGCATTGCTAAACTTTGTTACCGCATCGCGATTGATGTATGGCATGTCTCGCGATGGGTTAATTCCAGCTTGGCTAGGCAAGTTGCATCCGCGTCGAGCCACTCCGTATCGGACGCTGCTGGTGATTCTGCCAATCGTGATTGTTCTGGCGCTATCTGGAACGCTGCAATTCTTAGCTGGAACCACCGCAACGCTGATTTTGTTGATGTTTTGTTTAGTCAATCTCTCACTGTTAATTCTGAAACGACGAGAACCGCGAAATAGCGGGTTTCATGTTCCTATCGTGATTCCTGCGATCGCGCTGTTGTGTAATCTGATTCTGATTGCGTTTGCGTCTCAAGCCAGTTACGTCTTGGCAGCCGCATTTATTGGAATTGGATTGGTTCTGATTCTGATTCAGAGAGGGTTGACTAGGGGACGGATGCCCAGTGCTTAGAGCCACTACCATCCCCAAGAGCCGGGTTCACCTTTAAAGGGGCCGACCACATCACTTGTGACCCAGCCACCGTAAAAGTTTCCCGGCTGCGGCGTGACTTTCTCCTCGTTGACATAACAGATATCCATCGCCGCCGCGTAGAACGCTACGTAGTTTTTAATCGCCACAAAGTTTGGAGTCGGATCAGAATAGTACCAAGCCACATCGATCGCTTCTTTGTCGCCGACTTTGACCGTGTAATAGCTTCCGTTTCCCTTCCATTCGCAGAAGGTCTGGCGAGAGGATGGGATCAAGTATTCCTGTTTAATGTCCTCCAGCGGCAGGTAGTAGGTCGGCGGATGGCTGGTTTCTAGTACGCGAAAGGCTTTTTGGGTATCTGCGATCGTCACCCCATTAAACACAATCTGAATGCGTTTATCGGTCGATTCCAACCGAGGCGGACGGGGGTAATCCCAAACGGATTCTTGACCTGATTCTGGAGCAATAGGTTTTGGTCGAAACATTGCATGTCACTAAAGGGCTTCAGTCTCTAGTGTAGAAAATTTAAGCGAACGATTCGATTTGAGGGGTGAAATTCTCATTGATAGTGAGAGTCAATCCGTTGTTAAGAATAGATTTGTTTATAGCGATTAGCATTGCCAAGTTCTAAAGGGGTTCGCTGCCCGAAGTCCTTCGCGATCGCTCGTTACTCGGTAATGCCGTAGCGTAAGTTGGTATAGCTCAAGCATTCCTTAGTAATGCCGTAACGCAAGTCGGTATTGCCCAAGCATTCCTTAGTAATGCCGTAACACAAGTCGATGTAGACATAGCGTAAGTCGATGTAGACATAGTGTAAAGTCGGTATTGCCCAAGCGTTCCTTAGTAATGCTGTAGCGCAAGTCGATGTAGACGTAGTGTAAGTCGATGTAACCGAAGCATTCCTTAATTAAGCAATTGGAACGGTAGAAAAATGCTCTTGGTGGATGCGATTGGCTTTGCCAAGCTCCAAACGATTGCGCACTGAATACTTAGTTTTACAGGACAGGCTTTTACCAATCTTTTATCAATTAAGAAGTCAACATCTGAGTATGAAGGGACTCAACATCAACTTTGGTTCAGGGATTGATAGTAAAGTTTTACCGAGGGGATAAGAGTGCTCTTTAAATCTTTAGAGTTATTGTATGAGCAGTTCATTGTATAATATGCTACATGATGATGCTGTACAAATCCCTGTCTGTCTAATCCTAATATTTGGGAAAGATAGACAGATACTCAATATAGGTAATGTTCTAACTTGGGGTGTTAGACAGATATCTGTCTAGCTATGATTCCAATTCAGAGGAGATAGACAAATGAGGCGGACTAGCTCCGTCCAAATGCAAGTTGGACGGCATATTTTCCTTAGGGTTTTAGCATGAGTGGTTATCTCATTTATCATCCGGCTCGTGCTGTATCAGAGTTTGATACTGCTGCTGTCTACCATGACCATATTGGTGGCAATCAAGATCCGTACGTTTGGAACAAACAATTTCTGCATACGTATTGTCACATTACGCAAATGAAGCCTAATGTTGGCCATATAAACTTTTGGGTAAGTGGCGATTCCTTCCCAGATTTCTCTCATCTCTATTGTGATCTTGTATTTGTTGTTGCAGAGAAATTGTATTGGGAAAGCGCCAATACTATTGATTGCAATGAAACTATTGTTGATACTGCTGAGGCATACAATGATCATTACCGTTGGTCGCACCAGCATTATTTCAAACGCCTCCGTAGATATACTCTCAAAGCAGATCCAAAGCGCAGTTTTCAGCCGCAAGATCGTGAGATGAAGTTAATTGATATTCTTCCCTTTTTGCTCGAGCAGGGAATGACTAGTGATGATGTGCATCAAGGTCTGCGTTCAGGTTTCGCCTCCAAGCCATTACAATTGAAGCCTCTTCTTTCATCCAATCTTTACAATTGGTTTGAACAGCATGCTCCAATCAAGCTAGATGGAGTGCAATTACAAAGTCTTCGGAAAAACAATCCGCATCTTGCCAGTTTGTGAGTTCTACTTCGTTGCTTCGCTAATTAACACTTGATTGGCTTGAATTTCGACTGCTAAAGCGATCGCATGGAAATGTCTCAAATCCACTTATCGCCCTATTCCCATTCAACGCGTTTCTCCATTTGGAGAAGAGAAACGTCTTCAATCGCTACAGACTGTTGGCTTCACTCAAGACCAACTGCGTTTTGTACTTGATCCACTAGCAGAATATCTTGGAACTTCTAGAGATTGTAGATACAACCAATGCTTGAAGAGTAAAGTGCGATCGCTAGATTCACAGTTTGAAATCTGATTTCGCGATCGCATTCTATGCCTCAATGTCTTGAGAGAGGAAAATTAATTCAGTGCAAATCGTTCATTCCCGATTCAGAGATGGTGAGGCAAAACAGGAACGTCGTTGCTGCAATGGAGAAGATACAGAATGCCCAGAACCCAAATTGGCAATATTGGCATGTATTACGAGGTTCACGGCAGCGGTGAACCTGTAGTTTTAATTCACGGTTTGAGCATGGATAGCAGCACATGGTTCAACCAAGTTTCTGCTCTCTCGCAGAAATATCAAGTCATCGTGTTCGATAATCGCGGTGTTGGGCAAACTGATGCTCCTCATGAGACTTACTCAACCGAGATGATGGCGAATGACGTTGCCGCTTTGTTGAAGTTTTTGAATGTAGATAACGCTCATATTTTGGGCTTCTCAATGGGTGGCATGATTGCCCAGACCCTAACGCTGAAATATCCTGAGTTAGTGAAAAGCCTGCTACTAACCGCAACAGCCGCCCAATTTCCTGCAAGAGCAAAACATTTAGTTCAAATCTGGCTGAGAATGCTCAACGAAAATGTGTCTCTAGAAACCTCTGTCAGAGACAGCTTTTTGTGGGTTTACACCAATGAGTTTTTTGAACATGACGAAACGGTAACAGCTTCAGTCAATCTTGCGCTCAATCATCCTCATCCACTGTCCCCTCAAGGTTTTGCTGGACAAGTTGCTGCGCTAATGCAACATGACACGCGATCGGGTATCAATCAAATCTCAGTTCCGACTCTGGTGTTGATTGGTAGAGATGAGATCTTCATTCCTTTAGAGTTTTCAGAAGAACTTGCTGCCAAGATTCCAAAAGCAGAGTTAGTAATATTAGAGCGTGGCGGACATAATTGTTGGATGGAATTTCCTGAGCAGTTCAATCAAGCTGTGATGCAGTTTTTAGAAGGGGTAACATCGATGTGAGGAGCGACAAAGATACAGTCGTTCTAGCAGTAGAACAACCGCGCTGCACCAGAACATAGCCCGGCGAGTGCGATCGTGATGCCGCTCGTTTCCTGTTGGGACACAACCGACAACCTATTTGCTCGGATTCAAAGCTATGGTGGCGTGAGGTTATTGGTGGAAGACAGATTGAGGCTGGAAGCATCAGCAGCACTTTACAATAGATAGAGAATTGTTGGGAAAGGGCTGATGACATTGCAAGAATTACAAAACCAGGCATTACAGTTGTCTATTAGCGATCGCTGGCGTTTGGTGCAGTCATTATTGAGTTCAATTCAACAAGAAACGCGATTGTCTAATCCTCCAATCCCAAACGTGAATTCTTTTGCTGGTCTTGATCCCTAATCTCTCATGCAAAAGAAGTTTTGAACGTTATAAAAGAAGCCGCAGCAAAGAGCTAATTCTATCGCCCTGTTGAACTAAGTGATTGAAGCAACGAAAACGCGCTGCAAGCTCCGCAGGATTTCTAGACACGATTAGCGATCGCAAATCGTTCTATTCCCGCCAAATCTTGATGAACACCAATCCGTTTATAACTGCCTTCCGCCTTCAGTAACTCGATCACCGCATCGGCTTGTCCTGACATCAGTTCAGTCATCCAGATGCCGTTGGGCTTGAGAAAATCGGGCGCGATCGCCACAAGTTGCCGAATGCAGTCCAAGCCATCGACCCCGCCATCAAGCGCGGCGTGAGGTTCATGCAGTCGAACTTCGGGCTGTAGCTCTAAGATCATCTCGCTGGGAATGTAGGGCGGGTTAGACACAACAGCACTGAGTTGCCCTTTGAGATGGTCTAACGGCTCAAACCAAGAACCTTGATAAAACTGGATTCGCTCAATCACCCCAACATTGGCCGCATTAGTTTTTGCGATCGCCAACGCATCCGAACTTTGATCAACCGCATGAATCGTGGCATTAGGAAAAGCAAGCGCCAGTCCAATGGCGATCGCGCCGCTTCCGGTTCCTAAATCAACCCAATGTCCCTTTTGGTGATCTTGTTTCGCACGTGCGATCGCCAAATCAATCAATAATTCTGTTTCTGGACGGGGAATCAAAACCGCAGGCGAAACCTGCAAAGAAATATCGCGCCACGGCGTAACCCCCGCAAGGTATTGCACCGGAATCTGATCGCGAATCCGCTTTTGCCAAAGCTGCTCCAATTCATCCAACGACACAGAGAGCGTCACCTCGTCTTGCGTCTTAAACGATTCCAACCGAAGGGAAAGCCGATCAACTCCTGCAAATTCCTGCAACAGCCAATCGACTTCATCGGGGGAAATCGAGGCAGCACGAGCCGAAGCTTTTGCCTGCTGTCGCCACTGCCAAAGATCCGCACCTAAAACCATAAAACCTTCGTCACTCGTTACTTTTTCGCAGGGGCGGGTCGCGCCTGTTGGGGAGCGGCTCCTTTAGCAGGTTGCTGCGATCGCACAAATTCGAGCGACTCTTTCGACGGAATCAGCACCACTTTATCAAGTTGAGGATCATTTTCCTTCTTCAGCGCTTCCATCACTCCTTCGAGCGGAAACACTTGAATATCAACGGTTGAAGCAACGTTAGGCTGCTGTTTCTTAAAATTCTCTAATAGTGGAGATAAATCTTCTTTATTAAAGAACATCGGAATCACAGATCTGTCGCCTTGCTGAATGGTCAAGAATCCCTTTTCTTTACCAGCCCGCGCCACAAACAACGGCGTTCCATTGAACTGGTTGACCTTCTGACCCGATTGCTTCAACAACGCCAACGCCGACTCGACCTGCTGCTTAGTTGGCACATAGGCAAAGTCCAGCTTGTCTTTCTTACCCTGATTGGCTTGATTGAGTTGATACACTTCAGCTAAGGAAACTGGAACGACCTTCACCTCTTTAGCAAGACTCGGATTCTTAGATTGCAGCGCTTGCAAGAACGCTTGAGCATCACGCTGACTAATGAAAACGCCTGCCACCGCGCCCTGCTGACCTTTGGGCGGCGTTGCGACTAAAGGAGCACCCTGACCGTTTGCGATCGTAAACACTGGTACAGGCCGCAACTTTTGCGCCACTTGTTCAGGAGTCAAAGCAAGGGCACGGAACCCACCCGCTACCAATGACCCTACCAGCGTGCTGCCAACCAAGGTAACGGTTGTACCCCAACGAACCAATGATTTCATGATTACTCCTGGCTAAAAAATACACGTTTCGAGCAATTTAGTTGCGTTAGCTGTCCCATCGCTGTTTCAAAATCGAAGCACCGTACTTTGGCTAAACCCTTTCTTGGCTAACCTTTTTCAATACCTGCTGCTCAAATAGGTAAACCGATGCAGACGATAAACAACTGAAACAACGCCCATTCTATATTGAAAACTTCGGATCACTATCAAAGATAAGATTGACCAACCGGAAAGTGATAAAAGGGTTCAACTCTGAATGAATGACAGAATCAACGCTCCACAGGTTCCGGGTTGAACGAAGATTCAACGATAGAGATTCCCATTCTATCCCTCATGAGGGATGGATAGGACTTGGAAATAGTACCACCGATCCGTTCGCTTTAGCTGTTCAATACTGTTCGTGCTTACCTATCAAGCACAGCAGAATGATTGACAGCAAACGCCGTATACCAAGCTACAAACAGCACTCACCAAACCAAGCAATATCGAATCAAGATGATAGGATTCGCTGTTTCTGGCTCTGGTTGTTAGCACCAGCAAAAATAGCCGAAACCGAGAGATAACTTGCCAGGAACTATACAATTTCGGTGAGTTTGCGGGGCGGAAGACTGTTCTTCAGCCGTACATTGAGTTCACGAAGAGGCGATCGCAATTGACTCAAAGACGAGGGAACACTGTTGGGGTGTCCAAGAATGACCGTTGAGTTATTCATCCTAGGGTGGGATACGTTGCAACGGAGGTTTGTGAATGCACCTGATCGTAGTTATCAACGCCATCGTATGCGTGGTGGGATCCGTCCTTGGGCTACTGTTCGCCGGGGCCAGCATCATCAGCATCGCCAACATGACGGTTCCGTGGCGTGGGTGGCTCCTGGTGGCTGCACTCCTGGTTCCCGTTGCGTTTGTGGTGTCGGGGATTGGCGTGTGGCTGGCAGATGCACAAGGGGCTACCCAGGTTGCCATCGGGTTGGTGGCGTTGCCGTGGCTCTACGCTGTGGTCTTTGTCATCCTCATGCTTGCGTCCTTCTAGTGGTGACACTCCGATATGGTGGGGAAAACGCGGCATTTATAGATTTCGTACATCCAACAAAATTGGCCATATCTTACATGAGTGCCATAACTTTCCGGGAATACATCCTCTTAAAAAGCTATGAACCCACGGATCGATCGCAGGCCAACACCTACATTCAGTTGCCTTTCGGTTCAAGGCTGATTTAGGCGTGTTCCTATTTCAGATTTCCGAAACATATCGGGATGACAGGATTCGAACCTGCGGCATCCTGCTCCCAAAGCAGATGTACTAAACCTCTATGAATGGCGTTAAACTAGGACTGTAGAGAGTTTGAGCCGCTATCAGTAGAGGTGATAATCATCCTAAAGCGTCTCAAATCGTCCTTAACAAACCACAAAATTAGGGAAGATTTAGGGAAATGGTTGATTCGTTGCAGCAGATAAACGATCGCTTGAAAGCTGCGTGTAGTCCAGTTTCTGTCAATAAGCGAGGGAAAAGCCTTTATTTACGTGGCACATTCCCAAAGAAACCAGGGGATGGCATTGGACGTAAGCAGGCCGAAATAGCTTTGCATCTTAAAGCGAGTCAGGACGGACTGAAACGAGCAGAGAGAGAAGCATACAAGCTAGCTCAATCACTAGCTGATGGTTCGTTTGATTGGGCAACCTATCTCACGCCAGACCACGACCCTGAAGCCAAAACGATCGCACAATTAATTGAAGAATTCAAAACCGAATACTTTAAAAAGCCTTGCTCTCGTCGCAGTAAAAAAATTATCAAAGAAACGACTTGGCAAAACACCTGGGCTTGCACGTTTCGAAAACTACCACCAGACGAAACACTGAGCGAGGCTCTATTATTGGCGATCGTTATCAGCACGAAAGAAGATAGTCGCAACCGTGAGTTAACTTGCCAACGCTTACAAAAGCTCAGTGAATTTGCAGGACTGACAATCGATTTAGAGCCTTATATCGGGGAATATGAGCCTGAACCCCGTGATATCCCTGATGATGCGACGATTGTAGAATGGCGCGATAAAATTCCTAACCCTGCTTGGCAGTGGGCTTATGGGGCGATGGCTGCATTCGGCATTCGTCCACATGAGGTCTTTGCCTGTGAGCCGATCGACGCTGTAACTTTGAAGGTGCAAAACAACACAAAGACGGGATTTCGGATCACTCGTGCGATTCTGCCTGAATGGGCAGAGCAATGGAATCTAGTCGAAATGAATGCGCCACAGAGTACCCAGACAAACAATCGTTTACGAGGGCAACTGGTAAGCCATCAGTTCGGAAGCGATCGATATAATGTGCCGTTTGTTCCCTACGACTTGCGTCACGCATACGCTGTCAGGGCTTCAGTCGCTCACGGTTTACCCATCAGTACCGCTGCCGCAATGATGGGACACGGGAATGATGTTCACACCCGCGTCTATCACCGTTGGTTGAGCGATGCTGAAAACGAGAAAGTTTATCGATCGCTGATTCTGAAACAGAATTAAACTGCGCGAATCCCCCGAAAATGTCGCTGTAGAGCCTTTCTGCAATTCGGGACGTAATATTCCCAAGTCGGACGATCGCCCCGGCTCACGTTGCGAATTTCGCCTTTAGATTCACTGAAAGCCCCATTTAACCGCAATTTCTGAAGATGCCGCGCTGATTTGATGCCTTCTGGCTTAAGTGCGCTCGCTGCATCAGTCGGATTCATCCAGCCATCCGCGATCGCTGGATGTCCGTCCAATTGCGCTCGGAGCGCTCGTACTTCTGCCATTAGCTTTTGTTGATCGAGATACATTTGCGCGAGTAGCTTTTCAGAGTCAGATGTCATACTTGCAATTTGCCTTATATTCCGAATAAAGAGTTAATGCTTTCCCTGCTAGGTGCAGCAATTTTGCTGATCCGGGTCTGCGAGCGATTGTGTCGATTAGCCGATGGCAACGCAGGCGTAGTTCGTCCGGCCTCACGCGGTCTCCCTCAAAAGCGGTGGACATGCTCGATTAACCTCACTTGTAGCGACGGTTTCAGCAGTTTGGCTCGTTGCGCTGCTGTGTTCGGATTGTTGCCAATCCTGCGAGTTTGGTTGGGCTTTCGGCTCCGGTTCCTCGGTTGATAAATCCATCGGGCAAATTTCAGCTAACCGCCTGCGTGCTGCTTCAAGCGCCTTCTGGCGATATTCCCACGCCTCGGATTGCTGCTCTGGTGGTACGTTCGAAATCGCAACTTGATAAATCCGCTCACGATCGTTCCTCGCTCCGGTGCGCTTGATTGACTTCAATTCCAGATTGAGCTTGCCTAGCAGTTTCGAGCAAATATCGATCGGAGTATGACGCTTGCGCCCTTTGTCATCGATGTATTCTTCCAACACCGTCAAGCCCAGCCAGTAGCGGATCTCTTTTGCAAATTGCAGCGCACGCCCTTGGACGGCGAGGCATCGAGGATCTGAATTGCTCAACTCAACTCCTCGATCTGCCAGTTCTAAAATTCCTAGCTTATTAAGCAGCAAAGACTTAACGTGATTTCTGGGTAGACGGTGCGAGAGTCCTAACGAATTCGCAAACACTTTTTGGGCAGATTCGCGATCTAGTTCTTTTGCCGCCGCTAGATTTTCAGTCGTCGCCTGCAACTGAACACCGCGTCGCATTGCGCCTCTATCCCGCGTCACAATCCAGTAACACTCTTCATCGTCGTCGAAATTAATGTCGGGGAAGTGCGATCTCCAAATCGTTTTCTCAGCCTTGATTTCGTCTTCTAGGCTGCACTCGTTATTGAGAGTTTTGTAGGCTGCTTCGAGCGTTTCGCAGACTTCAGACACCGCCATTCTGTGAGCATCTTCACGCCAAATCTCTTCACGAGCCGATTTAAGCGCCTCTGCCTCGTTAGAATCAGTGCCCCACTCAACCCCCTCAATCTCGTGCCCTTCTCGTTCTAGCTCATAGCCCAGCGACTCACGAGCGATCGCTTTCTGGCATGAGCGCAATGCAGCAGAGCGGGAATAGTATTCAAGCGCTGCCAGCTTGATCGAGTCGTTGTACTCGTCATTTTCGCTCGATACCGCCTCAGCCTCATAAACGCCTGTCAGCGCCTTGTGATTGAGTTCTAGCCGCCGTCGCACTGCAACTGGACTCGTAAAGGTTTCGTCTCCGATCGTGTTAATAAATTCAGGCACGCAGATATAACGAGGCACATTCGGACGATACCGTCCTAACAGTTGCAGGTGTGTATCGCTGTCGTGACAAACAAAGTAACCATAAACCGCCGCGAATCCTTCCCATTCGATCGAGACGCCCGTTTTCGCACTGGGAGAGAGGATTAGGAAGTCTGGCTGATTGATTTCCAGCCAACTGAGCGGGTCATTGAAGAAGTCTGCAAACTGCCCTTGACGGTTTGTTTTCGAGTCAATTCGGACAATCTTTTTGCCAGGAAACTCTTTCAGCAATCGCCGCTCGACTAAACGGGCGTTTACTTGTGAATCAGTCATCCACAAGAACCGCCGCGCTGCTCGATCAATGAATCCTGATTCAGAAACCGCATCCAGCAAAAACTGATTCAGAAATCCCGACAACCGACCAGAGCCAATCTGCACTTGCCACGGATTATTAGTGCGCTCGTGTTTGAAATAGCGGACGGTTTCGCACTCTGAAAGCTTCTTAATTAGCTCAAGCGAGTGATCGTAAACCTCGGCTTCGGCAATGACGATCGCGCCCGTTTGTCCGGCAAGAAAGCAAATAGCCGTGAATCGCTCTAAGATTTCAGATTGACGATCGCCTAAAGTTTGTCCGTTAACGGTGTGATCGCAAAATTGATTCACCTCGTCGAGCACGAGCATCAACGGACGATCTCCTGCCCAAAACCATTTGGGAATTTTGCGTAGCGAGTCAATGCAGAGCACCGCGCCGTGCTTTTGATTGATTTCCGTTAGAAAATAACCAAGCTGTTGCTCTGCGTAATTGTGAATGTGCGGCAGCCCGAAGTCCTTTGCCGTTTGCTGCCCTAACGAATTCAGCATCGATAACACAAGCACATTGCCACCATCATCAATCCATTGTCGAACCAGATCGGCACCGATCCGAACGGTTTTACCACTCCCCATATTTGCGGCTAGAACGGTGATTGAACCTTGCTGGATACCAGACGGTAATTTGGGCATATACCCGTCCTCAGTCGCTCTTTCCGGTACAACCGACAGCGCTTTGAGCCGTTTGATTTGGCCCAACAGTTGTGCGGTTCTGCCGGACTTTTTAAACTCTGTCAACGTTAATGCCGCTGCGATCGTGTGGTCTAACCACTCCTGACCCGCCTCACCTTGGGTAAAAACCGCGTCGTCGATTCCCTTCCCGACTCTCGAATCCCAAAGCATGACCCAGAGCTTGCAGCCGTGATTTTGTAGCTCGGCCCCCAGCTTATGAATTTCCCGCGAGACATTCGCAATCGTCTTCGGTTTTTCGTCTTGGTCAAAGCAAATATAAGTTTGCCGTCCCTGGGTGGCAAATTCTTTAAGAACGGTGTGTAGCTCGATTGTGCCTTTCAGGTGCCAACAACTAACCCCACGAAGCGCGATCGCAACATAACCATGAGTCAGCAAACAGAGCGCTTTTTTCAATCCCTCTGTCAGGACGATCGGCAGATGGCAGCGTTTGACGCACTGCCAAAACGTCTCACCTTCAAGCGGGACTACGCTGTGCTTCTGGTAAATTGTTTGTGCCGTAGCATCATCGACCCAAGGCAGAATCGGTAGTGCTTCACACTTTGCAGGGGTTTCGTATTTGATCGGTTTGCGCTTCTCGAAGTCGATTCGAGGGTTGCGAGGTTTTAAGTAAGCAACGTCTCCGGTTCCACCGTCGATCGTGGTTCCGTAGGCACTCCATCCGCCCATTGCTGCAAACTCGTAGCGCTTCAGAATCGCTTGTGCTGGCTTAGTGGTGTAGCTGGTGACGTTCTGTGCCTGGGCGGTCGCGTGCTCAGCTAGCGCTTGAACGGCTTGATCTCCTTCGATGACTAAAATATTGCAGGTGATTAATTCTGGGCTGATTGCACTTGATTTGAGATCAGCAATTGCCCATTGATTGAGGTCAATAGCCGATTGGTTAGATGCAACTGGGCGTTGTGCTTTGATTTGTGGCCCAAATCCGAACGAAGGGGAGTGGCTCATAGCGCCCCTCCGTCGATCGTTTGCTCGATCGCGCTCCAGATCGATGCAGAATCGCGATCTCTGCCGATTAGCTCGATCGCCGTGTACGCCTCATCTCTCGTCAACTGGATGCCTGCGAACCATGACCCATAACGGATGTAGTAGCGATTGTCTGCGAGTGCGATATTGTCAGGAACGCGATCGACAATCAAATCTGGCTTCGACCCGATCAAGAGTCCTAGCTGTTTGCTTTCTGTGTAGGCAGGCAGCAAGTTTGTAGCGCATTTGCTTGCAGGTGAAGGGGAGTGATTCATTAGAACTCACCTCTCTGCTTCCGAAGCTCAGCAATGCGATCGCTAAAGTCAATTTGCAAATCTTGGAGTCGGTTGATCTCCTGATTCCAAGTCCGCTTTGTTAGCTCTACAGATTGATAATGATTATCGCTCTCGTCTCTGCTATCATTATGTGAGAAGGGGGCTTGATGATTTTGCCCTTTTAGAACTACCCTGAATAAACATGGGTAGATTTTATGCTTTTTCATTCAAATTTACCTTGATTAATTATTGAACAGAGGCTCCCTGCCAGGAGCCTTGTTTTTTTGAGAACTGATTGAGACTCGAAAATAAGGAAGTGCTACAACTGTCGGTAAAAGAACCAGTTTTGGCGAGTAGCAGGATTTTGCTACGCTCCATCTGGTCTCAAATCTGTCTCATTCACGCTAGCACAGTCCTCTAAACTAAACATTTGTACTAATCTCTCATCCAATTTCAGACCGAGGAATAGACCGGATCAACTCTCGAATCACCTGCGATCTGTTAGAGCCGCGATCTTTCACTGCCTCATCTAAGACTGCTGCATCTTCACCTGAGATTCGTACAGGCAAATACACTTCAAGTAAGGACGCCACAGGTGTAAAAGAAGGGTGGTTGACTTGTCTAATACCGCTATCCATGGTGTTAGCCCGCTTGCACTTGTGTTACTAGACAAACAATACCTTATATTTCCGGAAAAGCAACCTCTTCTCGATCGCTGAAACCTTTGTCCAGCAAGGGTTTGCTTATAACTATAAGCAGCTTAAGCGGAATCGGAAAGCTAATAGCATATTGCTTGCTGAGACTGAGTTTTAGCCTTTTTAGTCCAAGCACAATCGCGCCTTTTTACAAGCCTAAAAACTAAAAAACAGGTATTGACATTCATGCTTATCTGTGATGCACGTCACAGGAAGATCTATCTTTCGGAGTAGCTCGGTTATTGATCGCGATCGCTCTACTTTCTTAATTGAGCAGACAAGCGATTTTTACTGCGGCTCGTTTTCGTTGCGCTCCACGGTGTCAGAGGAGCGATCGCGATCGTGCTTCTCGGTTTGCTCCCTTAATTCTTCTTGCGCGTCAAACCTTTTTATTGCACCTTCTAGTGCTTGAAGCCAGTGTAGAGGTTCTGTTTCGGACATTTCAGCCTTCTTCTTTTTGCTCATTTCTTCCTGCTAATACTTGTTTGATTTGATGGTGAGAAATCTTTAACTATGGCGATCGCCTTGCTTGCTTCCCTAGCGATCGCCTTCCGTCAAATCAGATTCGCGCTCGGTTCGCTCTCTTAATTCTTTTTGCTCCTTAGACCGTTTTGACATGTCTTTCAACGCCTGTAGCCAATGCAAAGGCTTAGTTTCGGGCGCTTCAGTCTTATTATTTTTTCTTTTGGTCATTCTTCATCCTCCTTGCCGCGTTGGTTGAAGTGGATGCGTGCTCTGTCGCTTGAATCATTGGCTCTCATCATCTGAGAGTTCTTCCCAAATCTGTCTAACTTTTGCATTGATCTTATTGAACGGGATTAAAACGCCTTCTCCGTTAAGCCGAGTCAGTTCTGCAATGTTTGCGGCTTCTAAACGGATAAGATATTTCATTCATTCAGCACTCTCTAACGACTCGTCAGGAATCCATTCGATGATTTCGTTAGGTTGGACTCTGTAGTGTTGGCAGATTTTAGCTAGTACGGAAGAGTTAGGGAGTCTGTCGGGGTCGCCATACAAATCGTAAGCCGTAGATGCTGCAATTCCGATATCAGCCCTAAAGCGATATCGAGTAATGCCACGCGCATCTAAAAAACTTCGGATTTTGTTCCTCATAGCCATCTCCCTACTTTACATTTGTTCTTCACTCCTTAATAATACCGTCTAAAGCTTATTACTGACTAGTTAGCAGTAATTATAGTGCATCTACTTATACATAACTAATCGGTATTATTTATCAAAACCTATTATTAACTAGTAAGATATACCATAAACATGCGAGGGGAGAGACAACCTCAAGCTGAAGGTGAAAATCCTTCCCGGTGGGTTCGCTGCTTCTGATGCCCCGCGTAGAAAAAAGACCAATAAAAGACTTCAACGATCGCGCTCAGTTGTGACAGACCGAGCCGAGCCGTTGGCATCTAGCACAACGCCCCGTGTACCAATTGCAGATTTAACTATGAGCGACAAAGACTTCCAATCTTCAGACCAAACCAAGCTCGCAATCGCATTGAGACGGCTTGCACCATACGCTCAGCGCGGCGACATTCACGCATTCTCTAACGAGGTTCGTTCCTATCAAGAGCGATATGGGCATGACATCGCAGATGAGGCAATGCGGCTAACGCTTGCTAGGTTCCCAAGCTTTGCTAAGCGGGCGTTTGAAAGCCTGCCAGAGGAACTGCTAGAGCAAATCAACGACCAATCAGGCGACGCGATCGCTGAAGTTGTTGAGAGCGCAGGATTGCTACTTGAGAACCATTTTAGAGTTGGCGACGAAGGCATCGCATTAAGTAGGCAGGCAGTGAAGGCGATTGCTGAAACGGGATACCCGCTCGTTCTTGAGTTTGGCGAGGGTAACGATTCATTAGAAGGTGTGGGACTAAAACGAAAAGGCGGATTTGTTCACCCCTTGAGCGAGAACCTTGACGACGATCACATCAATTCATGGGCGGCAGTTTCGGTTACGATTTCCGGTGCAATGGGTTGGTTAGACGCGGATCAAGGCAAGTGTTCCGACTTCTTAAAAGAGCTAGTTTCCCGCGCAGCACCAACGATTGACTTACCAAGACTGATGAGACGGTCACGGTACGACGATCGCGCACTGCTTAAGCTTTACAACACAGCAAACCGAGGCTTCGAGATTCTAGCTCACGCCTCATCTAATAAGTAGACAGTCAAAAGGCGTTGCTTCCCTGGAAAGAAACACAACGCCTATCACCCCTAAGAGGTTCTTCAAATGATAGCGCTAAAACCCAAACCGCAGACTGCAACGTGTTCTCAATGCCGCTTCTACGATCGCGGCACTTGCATCACTAAAGCAACGGCTGAGTGGGGAAAAGATTCGAGAGTGCTTCCAACTCGCCCCGCTTGCTTCTTGGCTGAATAACGTTCCCTTCCAATCAAACCGACAACGCAAAACAAACGGCGTTGCCTTTGCAGAGGTAACGCCGTTCAGAATCAGATACTAAACACATGATGGCACAGCAAACAGCTACGCGCAAATCGAACAAGCTTACCGATCGCCAATGGGTTCGAGACGGAAAGATCACGGTAATAAGAGAGGGGAAGACGGTTTTCTTCTTCGTTTGGAACGCTGAGCAATGGCTCCGACTTAGCGAGGCTCACAAATCGCTAGTTCGAGAATTTGGCGCAAACTTCGACGACGTAAAGATTTTTGTTAACGGCGAATGGTGGGGACACCACAACCTGAAACCTGTCCCAGAAAGACAACGCAAATTTACAGCACACCAACAGCAAACAAAATGACGGCTCAACTTTCTCGATTCACACTCGTCGATCGCGATGGATATCTTTTCACTTATCGCGACTCGGTTTCTGGTCTGTTCTTCTCGATTTTCTTCATGATCAGTTTCTACAACGCCTGGATTCTTCAATCCCCGACCGACGACCAAACTTTCTTGGATCATTTCCAAATTCGCATTGATGAGCATCGCGACTGGGAAGCGATCGCGGCGAAACGAATCGACGACTATCTAGCCAGCCTTCCACCTTCCAAAGTTGAACAACAAGCCTTTTCCTTTTCCGACTTAACGACCTCTTGAGGGGAAGACGGTTGCGCATTCGTCGAGGTCAACTCATAAGTAGTGCAGCACTTTCAAATCCTTGCTCTATACACTTTTCAACCAATTTTGAGGGCTTTTGTGCAGCACCCTAAAGTGAAGACCAATTCTCAAACACTTACCAGGAATAACAACCATGACTCACCTTGACCTAGAGCCTAAATCTTCTCGCATGGAACTAGACCTAGACTATCAGACCAATTACGACCGGCACAGAGCATTGCAAGCCCAACACAGATGGACACGTCGCCTGACCTCACTTACAGGATTAACGGGCACGATCGCGCTAATTCGGTTAATCCTTTGGCTCATCGTTGTTCCCTTGCCCTACCCGATGTCAACCGAGACAAGCGGCGCTCGTCCGCCCGCGCAAACTCAGTCACGCGACTTCTAAACCCATTCAAAAGCCCCCTGCACTCTGCCAAGAACACTAGGGGGCTTGCATCCTGCAAACAACCATCAAAGCATTTGAGGACTTACCTAATTATGGCTACATTGACCCGTAAATCAATCGATTCTCTACTTTCCGGTTCCGCTCTAAGTCTTGGAGGAAAAGCAGGCGCGTACACCTTGAGTAATCGCTTCGCTCAGAGGGTTGTGTTTCGAGCAACGACGCTTCCAGAAATCAGAGCAAGAATCACTACTCTTTTGGGGAAGTAACTATGAACAATCACCGCGACGACGGCACGTTCATTAGTGGCTTCTTTATGTGCTCCTTAGTCCTGCTAAGTGGCTATTGCGGTTACTGGCTACGAGACAACGGTTTCAAGCTCAACATTCAAATGCCAAAAGTGGAGCAACGACGATGAAAGACTTTATTGGATGGGCGTTGATTGCGATCGCGGTTGTGATTATTGCTCCAAAGGTTCCACTGGCGATTGAACTGATTTCAACTCGCCTGAATCAAGACTTTGGGCGAATACCTCAAGATATGCCCCCGGTTCGCAATCCGAATCAGCAACGACCTCAACCGTAATTTGACAGCCCAATTCTATTTGGGCTGCTCCCTATCAAAAGTGAGGAGATTTAAGGCTATGACAAGTTCTGGACAACAAAAAGCACTTTTGAGCATTGCCGCCCGTCTGAATCTGACCTACACAGAGCTTATGGATTTCTTGGACGATCTGACACCAGATGAAGTGATTGCTTTGCACTCATCTTTAAGTGGTCAGCTATACGCCGTCGCTAAGGAGTTGTGATGAAGCAAAGCAAAGTAGCAATGATCTGCACTGGCTTTTGTGGGTTGAGTTGCCTTGCTTCGTTGGCTGTTTATGCCACGGGCAATCTACAGGCGAAACAGGCCTCAACTCAAGAGAATGCCAGATTTCAGCAAGAGCAATCCGCTAGGGTTCGCGCTCTTGAGGTTGTCGCTAAGGACTACCAGAGAAAAGGTTGCTGGATTATGCAAGGCGACTTTTTCATCGGGCGCGTAGTTCCACCAAACTCTAAGGGCGGCTATCCTCCAACGTCCTGCATTAGGAGCGAGGATCATCGCCTCTACAGCTACATCTCAAAGGACAAGGGTGCTTTGCAGATGCAATCAGTGTTTACCCTGCAAGAGCTACAAAACCAATTATCAAGGATGCAGTAATGAGAAGACCTTCTAAGCATGACTCCAACGAAGAAACGCAGAACTCGGAACCATCAACAAAGACCAGAAACAAGCCGAAAGTAATGAACGGAATACTTAGGTTTGTTTCGGTCATTTTCAACATTCTCAAGGGATTGATCGAAATCCTAGCGTCCATCTTCAAGAACGTGATCGCGTTGATTGTCTTCCTGTTCAAGTACCTGATCGAAATTCTGGCGAACCCATCGTTACCTTCTGTGATCGCGATCGCGTTCTTTATCTTTGTCTCTAGCGTTGCTGCCTATCAATGGGGCCAGATTGGAGTTTGGATCGGAGCGCTGTTAAATCTAACGGGTGTGGGCGGAATTGCAGCCGCGACGGTTGGCGTATTGGTTGGGCTAGGAATCAACATCTATCAACTCGCGCCCGAACTTTGGAAGATTCGGCGGGATATGGCAAAAGCCTACACGGACCTGAATATCGATCCTGACTCAGACCTTGAGAACTCCAACAGTCCGTCTGATAGGTTGGCTCACTGGTTAACGTATGACCACGGCACGCTGAAGGGCTTACGTCGAACCTCCTACTTGGTAGAGACAGGGTTGATCGTTGCCTACTGCGCCATCCCTGGCGGAATGGAAGTTATGGCGATCGTTATCTCTGCTGTGTCTTTAGCAGGGATCGAACTCGGTCTTAAAGGTGTGGGCGCGACAACTAATCTCGCTAACGCCGTCAACCAGAAAATGAGCGAACAAGAAGCCAACGACCCTGACAAGGGGACTTACGGTTTCTAACTAAAAGCGATCGCAGTCTATCCGGCTAGATGCCTGCGATCGCTCTGTCCCATTACACGCCAGGACATTTCTATGCTACCCGTTATTGAAAACATCCCCTTGCAGGCTCTCAAGTCTCAGCCATTCGCTGCACTATTCAAGGCAGGATTGCAAAACAGAAGTATTAAAACTTTTAACGATCGTCTCGCTTACTTATCTGACCTGTCTCAAGGATTGGCAAGAGTTGAGGAACTGTTGGAGAAGAACTTTGATACTCACGCGGGAATGACGATCGGTAGTGTCCTTGCTACTGCGATCACCGTTAGTGTTGGCTTTACGATCAACCCTTGGCTAATTCCCGTCGCTGCCGTTTCTGTCCTATCTGCCGCAGCAGTGGGCGGTTCTACTGTTATTTATTCAAACGATTACAAGCCGATACACGATCAACTGAAGAGAGTTAAAGCTTTGCTCGACGGTCGGACGTTAGAGGATTGGGCTGCATTGTGGGAAGTGTCAGGCAGTGACGAACTTTTTCTAAGTTCTATTGATGCTGGACAATTCAAGATACAGGACGGAGCCAGCGCGTCAGTTAAGGCGATGATCGATCGCATTGGGCATCACTTAGGGGTTCACCCTAGCTTGGTAGCTGAGCAGGCGAAACAGGTAAGAGAACAAATCACTAGAACCGCTCTGCCTGCAAGACCCGCTCACATTCCAGATGACGCACCCCGATTTGTTCCAAGCAATCAACTTATCGGTGAACAAACAAGACTATGCGCGATCGAGGTTTCAGCCATCCAACCTGGCACTCATCCAAAATACGACTTGTCTAATGTTGCCGCGCCAATCACGACTAAGGAGCAATTGATCGCAAGGTTGAGGGAAGAATGCCCACTACTTCTGAAGCTGATCAAGTCTCCACCTATTCGAGCGGTCGGAGCGCAGCGGACGGGCAAAACCACCTTCGTTAAAAAGTTGGTTCTACTGCGATCGCTCATTCTTCCAAATCATCAAGTGATCGCATCGACGCCACACAATGAGCCTGACAACTCTTACCCAAGAGTTTTTAAGGTAGTGGGGTTCAAGGATGGTAAGCGTGATTATTCATCTATCTCTCGTGAATGGTTCGCGATGGCTCAAAGAATCGAGAACTGTGAACAGAACTCGATTACAAACATCTGGGACGAGTTCGGCTTGATGAACAAAGTATTAGAGGAAGAGGATTTAACATCGGTTCTGACTTCAACCTTGAGAGAAGCTTCCAAGCATGGCGAGCGCCCGATCTATGTTGTTCATGGTGAGACTGCTGCATTCCTGCCCGGATCAAAGGGACTTGTCACAGTCCTTCTGAGTTCAACCGTCAGAGTCGAAACTGTGGGCGAGCTTGTCGCGGGTAGTGACGGTCTAGACGAGATGAAACCTACAGGACGTTTTACTGTTGGATGGCTTGACGGTACGACGGAGAAAGGGCAGATTCCAGAATGGTTAAAAGAGGAACTACTACTCGCCCTCATTCCTGATACCGCTTACCCACAGCAACAGCAAGAACCGGCAACAGTTGAGCCGCCGCAAACGACGCCAACCGCTCAACCTGTAGAACCTCAACAGCCTCACATCGCTTCTACGCCTGACGATCTAGAGAAGATGTTTAACTCATCGCCCGACGAAGTTGAAGAGGTAGGAAGTGAGTCTGAAGCATCACTACTGGCAAGGCTAAAAACTGCTTTTCCCAAGTGGGACGGGTCAACGATCGACACTGCCTTAAAGGTTCTGAACTATATCGGGCGGCGAGCAAACGCCAAATCAAACGATATCAAATCAGCTAACAAGATCCTAAAGGGGAGGGACATCAAAACGACTAGAGATCTCCTTACTCGCCTCGTTGGGAAAGGTTTTGTTGACCAAGACGGTGACTCTTACACCCTGACTTCTCAGCTTTCAGATGATGATTTCACCCTGTAATCTACTATGAACCTTCAAGACGTTCTCGCTTCCATTCCTACTGACAAGCCTTACCGGATTAAGCAGCCGCGCCTATGGTCACTCGTTCATCTTCTCGTAAGTGAAAGCGATCGCGAGAAGATGAGCGCTCTAGATTTGGTTGGCATCAGTGGGCAGTACCTTCTAGGTTTTAACTTTCCTCCAAGGGTTGGCGAGTATTTCCCTTACGAGAATCACATCTGGCAAATTATTGCTGATCCGGTGCAGTTCCCCACTCGATACCGCTCTCGTACTGTCAAGAAATCACCTTTGATATTCGCTCAATATATTGAGAGCCACACGGACGAAACGCAAATGTTAGGGCAATTGTTAAAGCTTTCGGCTAATAGCAACTGCCCATCCTAGGATTTGGAACGGGATAGGAATAAAATCCTAGGATGCGTAAGACAAATCCTAGGATTTATCCTAGGATTTTGTAAAATTGTCTGAGATGGCTATCCTATAAACGTCTCAAGCATCCTACAGAGCCATCCCATCCTAGGATTACAGCGTTCTATCCTACGAGCGTCCTAAGCAATCTCAGAATTAGCAATCACCACGAACACTTTTAGTTGATGTTAAAAAATACCTGAGTTTTTCTACAGGATGCTAACAGCAATTAGTGGTGTCTTTTGGCGCTGAAAATGGTGTTTCAGTCAAAGATAAGCGTAATTAAGCGATATCGAAACGAAACACACACGTTATGACAGCGACATCGAAACGATACATAAAAGACCACTAATCGACATCTTTTCCTCACCGTTTGAAATAAAGGACAAAGCGCAATGGCTTCGCCTCTCTCGACTTCCACCAAAAATACAGAACCGGAGTATAGAACGATGGACTTGCTAACGATGGCTCTCGATCGCGGCAACAGTGGCTCTAAAGTAGTTGCCTCTCTCAACGGTCGAGCTTTGGAACCGTTCAAAATTCCTTCAATCATTCGTCAAGTTTCAAGCCTTCAGGGTGCGTTACAGATTGGCAAAAATCAGTATGTCTGCGGTGACGCCGCGATCGGTCTAAACATCGGTCAATGGAGTACGCCGCTGACTGAAGGCGACAAGACCAAATCTCTAGCCGTCGTGGTTGCTAAAGCTATTCAAACGATCAATGAACGTGAGGCACTAACCGAAGCTCTCAAGTTAGACATTTCGGTGAGTAGCCCATTCTCTAACAAGGCACTCGCGATCGAGATTGAGAACGAACTAAAAAAGCTATCAAACGGTTTCACCGTGGGTGATAAGCGATTTACCAGAGTTGAGGTTGTTTCAGTCAAGACCAAATTCGAGGGGGCTGTTTTACTTTGGTCTAACCCGGAGTATGACGGAGTGATTGATGTGGGATTCGGTACGATCCTTGCAGCATTCAACAACCGTCAGACAAGAACGGCTGAGATCGTGACCGTCCCCGGTGGCGATTTGGGAGGAGTTAACATCGTCCTCAAAGCTCTGCTGAATGACGAGAAATTCCTTGCGGCAGTCAAGAAGTCAGGAGCGACGGCTCAGCCATCTCTAGAGCGTTTAAGCTCACGGTTGAGTGAAGGTGTGACCGAGTTGAGAGGAATCGATTTGAAACCGTTGCTTGCTCCTCACCTGAAAGTGTTGAGAGAGCGGATTGAGAATGCATCGAAGACGATCCTATCTGAGGTCAGAAACTCATCTGACTGCCCTAGGCAGAATCCTAAGATCGCTCTCATCGGTGGTGGAGCTTGCTTGCTTCGTCTTTGCATTCCCGCAGACAAGCTTGAGGCATGGAGCGCTAAGAACTCGATCGATGTGTTCGATCACTCGCCAGATTATCAGACCGCTATGATCATGCACCAACAAGCCCAAAGAGCTTTGGAGGCTGCATAGGTCATGACCAAATCGCCCCGCATTCCTATTACCGTCACCCCTGAACGCCAACAAGCTCTTGATGCTATCTGGGAAAGAGTACCGCATCTAAAAGGGTCTGTAACTGCAACATTTGATCACCTTTGCTCTATCTATCTTGACCCGTCCAAAACTCAGCCTCAACCTACTTCTGAAAAACAGACAGACTCTAAACCGGATGAGTCAGAACCGACAACGATCGCGCCTGCTATTGATGACGAATGGTAGCACCTGCAAACCTTGAGGAATTTGATCATGACTGAGACTCAGCCCGTTTTCACAATTACTAAGAAAGAGTCAGGCTTCTATAGTCACTCTTCTCGCTACTACGCCAAGTCGAGAGGAATCAGAGGCGAAGCCATTTTCAACGAGAGTAAAGGCTTCGCCCAAATTGGTGACAAGGTTTACTTTGATGAGGGAGTAGCCAAAAAGACTTGATAAAGATCGCGCACTAAAACCCCTAGCGACTCCTAACCGAGTTTCTAGGGGTCTTTTTTTGCTCCACAATTCGGGGGAATGGAGTCAGGGCAAGCGTTCTAGTGATTGTGTATCTGATTTTTCCGTTTTGAAAACGGATTATTCCAGGATGGAATCGGCAAGCGTTCTAGTGATCGTGCGCGATCGTTCTTTGAACTATGGAAGACAGTTGTGAACTATGGGGATTTCCATAGAATTATGATCGTGCGCGATCGTTTTTTGAACAGTCGATCGCGGTATGGTTAAGGGGAACTATTCGAGCGGTGAGCGAATGGAGAGCGGCGATCCTAGTGTTGAATCGACAAGATCGCTTTCAGACTTGCAAGAAGGCGATATCGTTGTCCTGACGTTAAAGCCTGCGTTTTGGGAAAGTCCTGCCGAAGAGAAAACCGCACGGATCAGCCTTAAGCTTTCAAACTCATTCACGGTAGAGCGCAGGCGTTTTTCACCCACAAGTGGCAAGGAATTAGATAGATCAGATACCGGAAAGTGGCGCGTCGCTGGCAGTGACGTTTTTATCTCAGTCCCCACAGAGGAGCAACTTGAGAGACTGCCTGATCCTGACGGGAAATATACAGAAGCTCAAACCCTGAGAAGATGTGAGGAATCTGTAGCACTTCTTTTAGAGCGAGTCAAAGAGTACCTAGATCCAAACTCACCCGAAATCTCCGAAAGAATTTTGACGGTTCAGTTCCTCATCATGGACGAAAAAAATCAAGAACTGCTAGGGAGAGTTTACAGTAACGCGATCGATCGCCTAAAGGCTGAAAACGAAGATTTGCGCGATAGGTTGAAAACACTATCAACGATGCTTGACGAAGCCTCAAGACTAGCAGCAAAACCTTAGTGGAAGGCGGTTGTGAGCAAAAAATTGATCAGCGCGATCGCGACTAAGAATGTTCTGGCAATGGCGCGATTGTGTGGCAAGGATGAAGCCTCACTCATGGGACTCATTACCCTTGCTAGAACCGATGATGCCGCCCTGAGATCGCTCATAAGTGAAATCAAAGTGATGCTGCAATCCCAAGCCGATCAAACATTGGGGAAGTAGGGCAATGAATGATTTGCAGGTGGGCGATCGCGTTCAAACTCAAATCGGAAGTTTAGGAACCATCCAGCCGCCACCCTACTGGATGCCCTACAAGAGCTACCCTGATTCAGCTTGGAAGTGGGACGTTTGCAGTCGCACAAAACAGTCAAGCTGGAAGAGACTCTCGAAGCCCCTACCGCAGAAACGGCGCGATGAGTTGCAGCAATTTTGGAACTCTCAAACAGACATCGGACTTTGGATCAGCGAAGCCAAGCGGCTGCTTCATCCGTGCGAGAGCGCGGCTTAAGTCTCGCTTTCCAGAGATCGATGAATGGCAGCGCGTAACCATGCTGTGAGTCGTTAATCATTTTTACGGCTGCCCGTAAAAACTTAGAGTAAGCCGCGATCTCGAAGTTCCTTTTCAACCGCCGCTCTGATGAGTTGCTGCATTTCATCAGATGGCATTGCTTTCAAGACAGCCTCAACATCTTCAGGGTAGCGAGTTCCAATCACCCGCTTCGATAGAGCGCGATCACCCACCTTAGCAAACGACTTTAGGTTCTCAAGCTTAGGGCGTGGATTCGGCATGGGACAAACACAGATGAGTTTATCAGAGTCTATCACGAGTTAACCGTGATAAGGATTCACATAAGCTTTATATAAATCCCCTCGTATCACGAGTTAACAGTGATATAGTAGAAATAGATAAACGAAAGAGCGGTACAGACTACCAATCACACACCGCTCTCTCACCCCACTAACGAGGCAATCAAATGATATCAACGATCGCGAAACCTTTCACTCAAGTCAATGATGAACGCGGCTCCGGTCACATCCAGGCA
This sequence comes from Myxacorys chilensis ATA2-1-KO14, assembly GCA_019359275.1. Lineage (GTDB taxonomy): Bacteria > Cyanobacteriota > Cyanobacteriia > Leptolyngbyales > Leptolyngbyaceae > Myxacorys > Myxacorys chilensis. The sequence goes on from JAHHHP010000025.1 coordinate 64,727, forward strand.
ACCTGCGCTCAATGTCGCCACTATGATCGCGGCGTCTGCAAACTAAAAGCTCAAGCCGACTGGGGTAACTCTTCAAAAGTCTCGCCAACGCGCAAAGCTTGTTTCTTAGCTGAATTATTGCCGTTCTAAATTCATCCTCTTAGGCGCTTCTATAGCGCCTGCATTTCGCTGCAAACCGTTGAGGACTGATCATTGACACGTTCACGCTTTTGGAGACTTGCATCATGCCGAATCAAAGCCTAACCGAGAAGCAAAAGTTTGAGCAGTTCGTTAAGAACACGTTGGCTGAGGTAAAGCCAGATCCTAAATATGATCTTTGGCAAGAAGTTGTGATTTACAGATCCGGCGTATCCACGCCCAAAGAAGGTTTAATCGTTGGCTGCTACTGGCAGTCGGTGTACTGGTGTTTTCGCAACACCAGTCCTGATACAAGCTTCACGCCTGGGTGGTGTTATGTCGTCGAGGTTGACGGCAACGACCATACACAGCTAGACGAATTTGACATTGACGAGTTCGGCGTTATAGATGGCGATCGCCTCATTCTGCGTCCCTAATCATCATCAACTACAACGACTAGCAAAAAGCGCTTCTCTGCCGAAACAAAGAAGCGCCATCAAAATAATTTAGTGCGATCATCATGACATACACATCAACTCCGCGCAAATCGAATAAGCTGACTAACCGTAAATGGATTCAAGAAGCAAATATTACATTCACGACTCATGGAAAGGCGGTTTACTTTTTTGTTCACACTGACGAGCAATGGCTAAGGCTTAGTGAAGCTCAGAAATCGCTGATCCGAGAGTTTGGCGCAAACTTTGATGAACTGATGATCTTTGTTAAAGAGGAATGGTGCGGGCACATGAAGCTAAAGCCTTCTCGAAAAATGCAGCATTCACGGTGAGCGATCGCACTCCTATCCCTAAACAGAGCTTCTCAATTATGTCTGAATACCACGATTAAAAAACTACAGGCACGGATTTTACAGCTAGAACAGGAAACTAGGGACTGTTCTAGGGTCTGACTAGTTTTGGCGATTCTATCAAGATTTGGATTGAAAGGGTTTCGATCAAAGTTCCGATGCTAAGATAAGTTGCAACTCTATCTCTTCAGTGGGGATCAGGATAAGTTCTAGCCAAACGAGGGGCAAAAATATGCTAGAAAGTCTCATCCTATACTTCGTTTATAAGACCAAGGGGTTTATCACCAAAACTCAATTGGTAAAGTTCCTGTATCTGGCAGATCTCTACTCAGTTAAATGGACAGGAAATCAACTAACCCAATTGAATTGGTATTACTACAACTACGGCCCTTGGGACGAAGAGATTGATGATGCCCTGAGCGGTCTAGAGGATAAAGTAACTCAGCGACAAGAAGGCAACAGTATTTTAATTCAGGTCGCTGGCGAATTGCCTGAAGCGGACGATCTTGACCTGTCGGAAGGGTTGCGATTGATGCTGGAAAACATCAGAAAAGAATGGGCTGGGCTCACTTCCGAAAAGATCAATGAGTTGTTAGATCATGTCTACTCTACTGCTCCTATGGCTGAGGCGAAGAGTAAGCACAAGCCAGAAGATAGGGCACAGCTAAACCTTCAGTTGGAGCGGAAAAAGCTACTTGAAGAGTTAGGAGTATAGGGTTTGGCTGGACAACGACCCCGACAGGGTTGGATTTATATGATAAATCCTTACCGAGTTTCTCTTCAATGCCACGATAGGCATCAACATATTTATGAGCTAGTAGAACCCGGAGAGGTTAATTGTAAAACCACTTCATGCTCATTGACGATTAATTCGAGCCGTGTTTTTCGGGGAACTCATCCTCACATCATTTGGACAAGCGATGAGTTTCAAGATACATCTGACTACATTCAGACTTTTACTGCAATTCCATTAACTTCTCAGACAACCTTCGCAGGCTTGCCAACCACTTATCCAATTACAAATACAGCAAGAAATGGGCTTTCTGATAAGTCTTACGCTCTAGTGCATCAAGTTTGTACGGTAGACGGAAACTGTTTTAAGGATGCGTCTAGCAATTGGCTGGATCGAAAAGGGCAGTTAGACAAGAACGATAAGATTGAGATTGAAAAGCGATTGAAATATTTTTTAGGGTTCAACGACGAGCCAGATGAAGACTGGTTTAAGAAAAATGCATCTCCAGCGCTAGTGCAAAAGATCTATGGCTATCTGTCTGAGTCAGATCGGAGCGTATTGCTAAATAGCTTATTGGACGATTTTGATTAACCAGGAAGGGTTTTCCTTGGTCTTCCCTCAGCCGAGCCTGACACGATCGGAAGGCTTTGCGGTGGGTGGAGAAGATTTTGAAGGAACAGCGATCGCGGACTTCCTTGGGCAATCATCTTAATTTTGATCGAAAATATAGAGGGAAATTATGAGAATAACGCACGATAAAGAGGCAAATGCGGCTTACCTTTACCTTAAAACTTCTAGCATTGTTGACTCTGAAGAAATCGCACCTGGCATTGTCTACGATTACGACGAGAAGGACGAGGTTGTGGGCATTGAGATTCTGAACTTACGTCAGAGTACTCCTGAGCGAATTCAACGAGTCAACTTTCCGTTTTCTCCGCAGGATAGGACTGCTCTTAGAGAATTCTTCAGCCTGTGCAGGAATAAATTGTAGAGTGCAGGCTCTTAGTGAAGATTCGCGATCACGGCGTCAAGGGGAAGATACTAGCAGAAATCTTTGCGGCGGTGTGGTGGGTGACAAGGTGCAACTAACTAGATAGAAGTAATTTTTGCTGTAGGTAGCGCTTTGCGCTTGAATCTTTTATCTTCAGGAGTCATGGTAATGCCCATGATTTTCTTCCAAGTCTGAGAATCTGTAGCAGCAATGAATTTGCGCCCGTCGCTTAGTTCACACATAAAGGTAACTACGGTTTTTTGCCCTTTAGCGATCGCGCCAGCAACACCACCCGCAATTAAACCTAGTCCGCCTGTCAAAATTCCAGCAACCAACCCAGCCGCAATACCCCAGCCCGCTGAAGAGGCAATGCTTTTAATTTGCTCTTGATCTACTATTTCTGCTGACTTAATACTGTTCAGATCTAGCTTTCTAAATTGACCGTCAACATTGATAACTATTTCGGGAAAAACATCTTCAAAGAAATATTTTGTATCCCACTTGCCTGTTGGGATTTCCCCACCAAGTATTTCAACTTGCGCCATGATCACTCCTTCAAAATTTTATTAGTAGATTCCAAGCCAAAATTGTTGTGTTGCAGCCAGCTTTTTTTCAGTGTGTTACAACCGTAACTTCAAGCCATAACAGGATACCGAAACTATTCTTTGAGAGAAGGGCAGTACGATCTGATCGCAACGTTTGTCAGCTGCTCTCCAAAATACCTTGCAGTCAAAGGGTGCATTTTCGATCTTGTCGCTCGAATACTTCTAACGATCGCATTGACCAAAAGCACTCTTGGAATGCCGACAGAGCGCTCGTCACAGGTTACAGCGGCTAAATCGTAAATCTTTTCTGGGCTGTCTTCAAGAAGCCTTGCAATTACGTAAGCTGCTTCAACTGCTCTATTCCCTGACTCCGAACCGGAAACATTGCGCTTAAGAGCCTCGTTCTCTGAAGGTGAAAAGTGTTTTGCAAACATAGCATCGGTTTCAGAATTTCTCCAGTCGGACGGCGCAGCTTGCGCTGACGTTGCTACAAGGACTGATGCAATAGTAACGGCGATCGCTTTTAGCATTGGACTTTCAATTACTGACTCAGGCTACAGGTTGGGAATTAGTAGCCCCGGATCTTCATCAAAAGTTTGCAATAGTTTAACGCCGAAAAACTCAAAAGCATTACCAGATTGACCAGCAACGCCCTTTTTTGACTCGTCTATTCATTGTTTCGGTTTTCCCCTAAATAATGAATCAGAATTCCGCCAATAAAAATCGCGCCGCCTAGCTGAATTTGCTTGTTTTGCTCTTGTATCAAGCCAATGTTGTGAACAGAGCCGAACCCGCTAGAAACAGTGGTATCCATCTGAAAACCATGAAAAGCCACAACTACCCCAATAGCAGCAACGATCGTTCCAAGACTATTTTGCGTTTTTGTTCTACCAGATTTGTCTAAAGTCAGGTCAGTATCTTCCATTCGTACAGAAGCAGATTTTAGCGATCGCGGGAAATCTAGGCGTAGTCTAGGGTGCAAATAGCGAGCTTTGAATTCGCCAAGGGTTGACATCACCCTAAACCCAGTCAAGCTGGTCACAACACCTTGAACGTTTTCTAGTGGAGCTTCAAACAGCTTCATTTCAGGTGCGAGACAGATCATTCTTTGATCGGTCAGCACGAAATAAGCAGTGATTTGCTGATGATGGATGCCTATAACGTCAATCAGCTTTTCGTCAAAACTAAGATTGCTAGAAAGATAAGACGCGATCGCGTCTATCCTCAGTTTGCTAAACAATCCGCTGGGAAGGTGTCCTATTTTGCGGATAAGGTCTTGATACTCTTGGGGTGAGAGAACTGTAGACATATTAGGCAAGTGTTCTTACATCTTCACTTTGGTTATACGTTGTGAGGCTTGATCGTCAGGACGGCAGGTTCTTAAGTTCACTGAATTGCCACAAAGAGACTATCAAAGCAGAACATCTAAGCGCTCATGCCTCGCCTGCCTTCTTCAGTAGGTTGGTTAAGGGTTTCTAGAGTCGGTCTTTCATCTTCCTCGACTCTGAAAACGATTGATCTTGACTCTGGTGTACCTGGATAGGGCGAACGCATACGTTTCTTCATAATTTGCGGGAAGGTTTAGAAGGCTGAGACAAAACCTTAGTGAGGTAATGATCATCCCACCCTGCCTTCAGCCGCT
>JAHHHP010000026.1 GCA_019359275.1 Myxacorys chilensis ATA2-1-KO14
GCCGTCCGTAGAAATTTCCCGATTCATTCGTTCTTACTCGTTTGACAACACCTAGAGGAGCTTCTCGGTATTTTCCTACTCAATATATTTTGCCTCTTTTCGGTCAATCTTCTGGATTGTCGTAGCGATCAAACGAGTGCCGCTCAACTTTCTTCAATCCTTCTAGGGTCAATAGCGTGAAAAAAGTGCCTGCGATCGCAAGCTCCCATAATCCGCAACCCGCCACCGCACCAAGAGCAGCCGTTACCCAAATTGCGGCGGCGGAGGTGAGTCCTTTAGCGCTTGGCTCATCTGTATTAGGACGCTTGGTATGCAAAATTACTCCAGCCCCCAAAAATCCGACGCCTGCCGCAATCCCTTGGATGACACGACCAACGCTCTCACTCATCGAATCTAGGTTCAATTGCAATGGAATCAACACAAACAGCGCTGCTCCTAAACTCACTAAAATGTGGGTTCGCAAACCAGCAGCCTTGTGGCGTTTCTCACGATTCCACCCAATGATTCCTCCAGCGATGCTGGCTAACACTAACCGCAACAATAAATCAATCAAGTTATGAGAGGGATTTGAAGACGTGAGCATGAATCTCGAACATGATACAAACAATCAGAAAGAGAATTATAAACGTTTCTAATCCGAGAATGGCACATCATCCGCTTTTAGACTTTCTACACCAAGAAATGAGCGATCGATTGCTGGTCTACTGAACTGTTGCCTTCAAACTATTTGCTGCAGTTTGTTACATCTGTGAGCTGAATCTGCGAAGTCGAAGGGACAAAATCAACGACTTTCAATTCTTCAAAGCGACGAAAACCGTTCTAACTTACCCTCATTACATTTCTATCAATTTAGGTTAAAGAATGAGGTTGAAGAAATGTATTTATCCAGCCAAAAAAATCAGTGCAAAAGTTAATACGCTCAGTGGGGAAACCTACCCAAGAAACGGGTAAGTGCCTTATGGCGGATGATCCCTGCAAGCCTTAATGTTAGAAATAGAGGCATGAAACAGAGGTATGAAACACCTCCTTAACACGTCTCTCTGATTTAGAAACACTTTAAAGAAATTGGGATTGAATACTGTGTCTGAATGTCCCTGTTGCTCAAGCAAACTCCTACGCCATGCTCGCCAAGGAAGAGTGTATTGGTTCTGCACTCACTGTTGGCAAGAGATGCCAGATTTGGTATCTCTCTCTAGGAGCCTTTCTACAAGTGTTCATCAAGGAGATAATTTGCTCAGATCTTCTAGCTTGAAGGAGCGCGCTACCAACCCAGTAATGTCCAGAGCTTGAGATTTTAAGCAGATAGTCTAACCGTCTCCCTGACAACGGATCAAGGACAAAAAATTTCAAAGACAGTACAAATTTCTAAGACAATACAAATCTTAAGGACACTACAAAGACGGTAGCCAAAGATTTCATTTCAACATTTATTGTTCGCTCAACAATCAACGAATTTCTGCCAGAAATCTACTCTTTATTCAACATTGCTGTAGTCTTTAGGCTGAAGGGGCAACGTCACACAGACGGTTGTCCCTTTTTCATAACTCGCGATCGCGATCTGCCCCCCATGAGCATCCACCGACTGCTTGACGATCGCTAACCCTAATCCATTGCCTGATACTGCACCAACATTGGTTCCGCGATGGAATGGCTCAAATAGGTGGCCTTGATCTTCGAGCGGAATGCCAATGCCTTCATCTTTGACTTCAAACTTTGCAGCGGTGCGATCGCATTCAAGCCTCAGATAAACGGTAGTTCCAATGGGGGAATATTTCAGCGCATTGGAGAGCAGATTGGTCAGAATCTGCCTCAGCAGCTTATTGTCCATTCGCGCTTGAGTTTTTCCCCCCGTTGCCTGGACATATAACTCGAAGCGATGCTGATCTTGATCATTGATCCGCATCTCGTCCACTAGTTCCTGACAGAACAGGTGTAAATCTAGCTCTGTCGGTTCAAACTTGGCTTCCGCTCGTTCAATCACCAGCACATCACTAAGCAAATTGTTCATATTGAGCGCTGCCCCTTGAATGCGCTCAATATGTTCACGCTGCTTCTCAACCGTGCAATTTCCTAAATAAAACTCCAGTAAATCGGCTGACGAGAGAATGGTACTCAACGGCGTTCGGAATTCGTGAGAGGCGGTCGAAACAAACCGGGATTTTAGCTCGCTCAGTTCCCGTTCTTGATCGAGGGCTTTTTGCATTTCCACCTCTGCTTGCTTGCGCTGAGTGATGTCTCGTTGCAGTCCGACCCAATAGGTATAGTGCCCAGTTTGGTCTGTGACGGGAAAAATACTGAGTTCGATCCAGACTTCTGAGCCGTCTTTGTGATAGTTCACTAATTCTGCCAGCGCTGGTTCCCACTTCTTTAGCGCCGTCCGAATGTGCTTCAATTCACCCCAATCGGTTTTCGGCCCTTGCAGAATGCGAGGCGTTCTGCCGATCACTTCTTCAAATCGATAACCCATCATGCGGGTAAAGGCGTCATTGATATAGACGATTTTGGGTCCGGGCGGCTCTACGGGTTCTGCTTCGGTGATCACAACCGCATCGTTAGCGTTGACCACGACCGATTCGAGTAACCGGAGGCGACGTTCTTGCTCTTTGCGATCGCTAATATCTTCTGCAATTCCGGCGATTCGATAGACGCGCCCTGCCGCATTCCGCACCGGAAACGCCCGCGCTAAGAGCCACCGTTCTGCTCCGTCCGGTTTGGTGAAGCGGAAAGTCACTTCGGCAGGTTTGCCCCGGACTGCTTGCCGACTGGCTTTCATGACTTGAGGTAAGTCGTCTTGGCGTATATGTCCTAGCCAAAACTCTAGGGACTTGTCGTAACAGCGTTCATTCTCGTAGCCGATCACCTGTTGGCACACCGGACTGATGTAGATCAGCTTCTGTTCTTCAAAGTCATACATCCAGAAGATTTGCTGGATATTTTCTGCTAGTTGTCGGAAGCGCTCTTCGCTTTCGCGCAGTTCTTCTGCGGCTTGCTTGCGATCGCCCACATTCAACACTAGGGACATGATCGACACCAGTTCGCCAGACTCGTCAAATAAAACCGAGTTGTACCACTCGCAGTGGACGATTTCTCCTGTTTTGGTGTAGTTGCGGTTATAGCAGACGTTGCGCGTCACTTGTCCGCTTAACAGGGCTGCGAGCGTTGGGTCAACGCTCTTAAAGTCTTCCCGAACCACAAATTTCCAGCTTCCAAACCGTTTGCCTAATATTTCATGAGCGCTCCAGCCCAAAAGAATTTCGGCTTCTCGCGACCATCGTGTGACCCGCAACTCTAGATCCCATTCGATCACCGCAAAAGGCGAATTGTCGACATGGAAGTTGAGGCGCTGCAAGGCTTTCTGTGCCTGATCTTGTTCATCAGTGGTGCCACTAGAATCCGTAGCTAAGGGCAGAGACGCTGCTTGTAATTGAGCTTTGAGGGTTTGAACCAGATTTTCTAGTTCGGCATTGCGTTGCTGTAACTGTTGCTGTAACTTCTGCTGTTCGTCTTCCTGCATAGCTCATTGTCACTACTGCGCCTATGCCTAAATTCTTGCTTATAAAAGTTAAAAGTAGATTTTCTTCGGTCTACAATTTAAGCCTTGCTTAAAGAGTTTCATAGGGAAGTTTGATTTTGAATGTCGTCCAACCGTCTTGACTGCTAACTTGGATTGTTCCTTGCGACTGCTCGATTAGTTTTTTAACTAATGCCAGTCCCAGTCCTGTGCCGCCTTTTTGCCAGAGATCGCTGCCTGGAACTCGATAAAATTTATCAAAAATGTGCGGCAGATCTTTAGCCCGAATCTCAGCCTGATTCGCGATCGTAATGTTTAGCACAGGGACGGGTTCTTCTGAACTCGCTTCGATTTTAAACATAATTTCTCCCCGGCTTGGAGTGTATTTGCAAGCGTTATTAAGAAGTTCGACAAAGATTCTTTGTAAACTAACGCTATCTGCCACAATAATGGGCAAATCATCGGGAATATCGAGCTTCAAAACTTGCTGACATTCGCGCGATCGCACCTGAAAAGACTCGCCGAGCTTGCGCAACTGCTCTCTAATGTTTAACGGTTCAGAGGCTGCTAACGTCTCACCCGACTCTAACTGATATAAATCGAGCAAATTCTGAATGAGTTCCTCTCCTTGAGCGCAAGCCGCTAGCGCAATCTCTGTATATTGCTTGCGATTGTTGGGCACAGCCTCCATCAATTGCAAAGCAACTTTAATGGTCGTAAGCGGCGCTCGCAGATCGTGAGTAATGGTAGTGACAAAATCGTCCTTTTGGTTATTAATATCTCGAAGTTCTTTAACCTTTTTTTGAATATCTAATTGGGCACTATGGCGTTTGAGACGAGCCGCGATCGTCTCTAATAATTCTGTTCGGCGAAACGGTTTTGTGAGATAGTCGTCGGCTCCCAAATTCATGCCTTGACGAATTTCGGCTTTGTCTGCTTTTGCCGTCAAGAAGATGAACGGAATCATACTGGTTGACTGATCTTGACGCAGTTCTTGCAAGACACTATAGCCGTCAAAATTAGGCATTTTAATATCGCAAATAATTAAATCTGGAGCCGTTTCTTTTGCTAACTCAATGCCGGTTAAACCAGTTTCTGCATAGATTGAGTCGAAGCCACCAGACGCCAAAATTTCTATAATATTCAGCCGAACATCTTTCTCATCTTCAATCACTAAAATTCTCATCAGATCGCCTCATTCTCTCCAGCTCAAGCGCTCTTCATTAAAAGTGCAGTAGAAAAAAGTGCAGTAGAAATTTAGCGTATATCAATGGCCTGGTTAAGCAGTATGATGCCTAACGCTCTAAGGATGGAACTAAACAAAATGCGCAGTTCCAGCCAAATAGGGTGGCAGATAATATGTATTCTTAGCTAAAGTTGACTCAGTAAAATTTCGCTATAAAACGCTATTTGTTTGATTATTTCTCGTATTAAATATTTAGTTCTACACCTGCCTAAATTTAATGCTGTCCGCACGTCGTGTAGCCAAAATCATTATCAATTGATCGCTACTGAAAGGTAGAACACATGTGACAGTGTATTGCTTGGTCGTCGATTCGGCTGACTTACCCTGATGCCTTAATTATACAGATTGAAAAGTAGCTCTAGATCTGAAGTCATCAACCTTTTGGTAGAAAGTTAAGGTGATGAAATGCGGGATTTAACTGTGAGGCTTGATGAAGGGTTGAAAACATACTAATCTTTCCTCTTCCCCCCTTTCCCCTTTCCCTTTAAGCTAAAGATCGCGATGTAGCAAGTCTTGAATCTATGCAGAATTACGATGTTATCGTGTGTGGAGCCGGACCTGCGGGGGCAACGGCAGCGGCGGAAGCCGCAAGAGCAGGACTAAAGGTTGCGCTGCTGGAAAAACAGTTTTTGCCACGTCATAAAACGTGCGGCGGCGGAATGCCAATGGTTATGCAAAACCATTTATATGATTTAGCGCCAGAAGCGTTTGTCGAATCGGATGTGATGTTTATGCGTCATACCTGGAAATTTGATGATCCTTACCTCGCTCCGATCAATCCTCCCGGTTCTGATGAAACGCTGTCGCTGTGGATGGTGCAGCGTCCGATCTTTGACAATGTGTTAGCGCAACGAGCGGCCCAACTGGGGGCAGATTTACGCGATGGGGTTGCGCTGCGATCGCTAGATCCCCAATCCGATGGCGTGATTGTCCGGGCGGAAGGGGTCAAAACCGGAACCCAGTTTGTTGCAAAAGCAAAGTATGTGATCGGAGCCGATGGCGCTAATGGCGTGACCGTCAAGGCGACGAAGTTAAGAAAAAATCCTGCGATCGCGATCGCGCTAGAGGTCGAACAGCCTCACCAGTGGGGCGATGGACATGGAGAATTGCGTCCTGATATTGCTCATTTAGAATACGGTGCAGTGAAACGGGGCTATGCCTGGATTTTTCCGAAAGCGGATCACCTTAATATCGGCGCGGGGTTGTTTCGTCCAGATAAGAAAGATGCGCGGGGCGACAGCACGATTCGGACGGAATTGCAGAAAACGATTTTTGAGTATATGGATGCGCTGAATGTAAAATACGATCCGAACAACCTCCGCTTTCGGGGACATCCCTTACCGACCTGGAGCGGCAAAGAATTACTGCATGAAGGACGGATCTTATTAGTTGGCGATGCGGCGGGATTGATTAATCCATTGTTTGGCGATGGGATTCTGCATGCGGTGAAAAGTGGGGCGATCGCGGCTCGTGCGATCGCAGACGATGCGGCTCACGAGTATACCAACCGGATTCATGCTGAGTTTGCGGCGAACTTTGATGCAGCGCTCAATCTGTCTCGCGTGTTTTACCAGTGGACGGGCGCTTGTTATAAATATGGCGTCAAATATGAGAAGGCAACGCGCTATGCTACACAGCTTCTGTGTGGGGAGTTGCTGTTTACCGATATGGCAGGTCGAGCAATGCGACGACTGAAGCGATCGGTGGGGGAAAACTTCTTTCCGGCGTTGAATGGGTGATTACCAATTCAGACAGCCTCTATCTGACATCATCCAAAAGATAGTGAGCATTAGTGGTTATCTAGAATCTTGCTGTATTGCTCTAGTAAATAATTTGGCTTCTGTAGAGAAATGAGATAGCCAATGTAGATTAGCGATGCTGACACGAACATAACGGGAATGGCCAAAGGAAAAAAGAAGATATGGCGAGGATCGTTTGCAACCATTTTGTGAAGGCGATCGTAAAACACCTGTATCTTGCCACTAATCCCATTCATCGCTGGATCGTCTAGTTGGTCTTGCTTTTTTCCGCGTCTCAGTAATCGCTTTTGCCAATAATAATCATGACCGATTAATAAAAATCGCCAGAAGAAATGAGCTAAACCATTAGGCGGTGCATGTAGCGTTCTTGCCTGTGGCTGTTTCCAAATCGTGAAGCCTTGTTCTCGAAGATCATGAGCATGAATCACACAATTGCCTCGGTAGAGCGGCAACTGAGTAGGGATAGGATAGCGCAACAAAAACTCTCGGCGAAAGGCAACGTTATTAAGAAAATATTGCTTAGCTGGAGCTAACTCTTTTTGCCCAGAAAATTGAGGAAAAATGTAAGTCATGGCCATTGCAGTTCCATAAATTCCTGCACTGACTGTTGCCGTTTCACCTGCAACAATTTGAATATTTTCTGATTGGTAAAAGGGCTGCAATATTACTTTTAACCAATAGTGTTCGTACAGGCAATCAGAATCATAGAAGACAATAATTTCTCCGGTTGCTAGCTTCGCACCCAGCATTTTGGACTGATAATATCCAGTACCTATAGGCGCTTCGTGAATTTTAATCCAGGGATAAAGATGACACAACTCCTGTAGTAGATCTGCTGGCGCATCGCCACTATCAATTAGGATAACTTCGTTTGCACAAGTGGGGCTAGGCTCTTGAGCAGCCAGTGAAGAGAGCGATCGCGAGAGCCCGTTCAAGTCAGCATTCACCAAGTTTTCTGTTTCTAAGATAATAGAAAAGCTCAGAAGCTCATGATTCACAAACTTACTCCCGCCCAAAAAATCTAAATTCTTAACTGAACAAATATGGCAAGTACACAAGTTTTCCCTTCATACTAATTATATTTGTTCCTCTCATAACAAAAAAGAGATTTTTGGAAATACCCAAAAATCTCTATCCTAGAAATGGATTGGCCATGAATTAAGAATTAGGTTTCTTCTGAGGGCCAAAATAAGCTTTATAGATCTCATGCGCGATCGGAACTGCCGATTCTGCTCCAAATCCGCCATTTTCTACCACAACCGCCACTGCAATCTGTGGATTCTTGACCGGACCATACCCTACATAGACCGCGTTGTCGCGTTGTCCAAGCACTTCAGCCGTTCCGGTTTTACCAGCTGTTGGGGGAATAGAGCCATCGCTAAGCTGACGCGCGGTTCCTTCTTTCACCACTGCAATGAGTCCTTCTCGAATCGCGTTAACTGTGCCTGGATCCATTCCGGTCGCTTCGGGCTGCATCTCAGGCTGAAAGTTTTGGTTGACCATGAGGTGAGGTTTAACTCGCTTACCACCATTGGCGATCGCAGACACCATCACTGCCATCTCGAGCGGCGTCACTTGAACAACACCTTGTCCGATCGCCATACTCACTGTGTCGCCTCCATACCACGGCTCGTTGTAGAGCTTTTGTTTTTGCTCTGGTGTGGGAATCACGCCATGATTGCCCCCCTCAAGCCCCATGTTCGACGATGTTCCAATGCCGAGGTTCTGTCCCCATTTCGCAATTTCTTCGGGACCAGCCGACATGCCGACTTGATAGAAGAACGTGTTGCTGCTGAAGGCAAACGCATCTCGAAAGCCAATCACACCGTAGCCCGCGCCCCCATGTTCGTGGAACAGCGTGCCGCCAATATTAATTGCGCCATAGGTTGGTAGGGTGGAAGTGGGCGAAAACTTACCCGACTCCATTCCTGCTGTCGCCGTCACAATTTTGAATGTGCTTCCCGGTGGATAGCCTTGCAATGCTCGGTTTAACAAGGGCGTGTTTTCGTTTTGAAGCGCGTCCCATTCGGTTTGAGTAATCTTGCGCGTAAACATGTTGGGATCAAACGTTGGACCGCTCGCTAGCACTAATACCGCTCCGGTCTTGATGTCCATTGCCACAACCGCACCGCGCTGATTGTTCAACGCTTTCTCCGCCGCCTGTTGCAGTTTCAAGTCTAAGGTGAGTTGTAAAGGGGAACCTGAAGCAGGTTGCTGTACGCCCAACATGTTCAACTCTTTACCAACAGAGTCCACCTCAATCAAGCGATTGCCCCAAGTTCCGCGCAACACATCATCTGCGATCCGCTCGATTCCCATTCGACCCAGCAGCATTCCGACCGGAAATTCGGGATGGCCTTTGAGATCGTCTTGGGTTGCCTCACCGATATAGCCGATCACATGCGATGCCAAACTGCCATGGGGATAGAATCGGTTCGATTCAGGCTGCATTTCGAGTCCGGGGATCGTTCCGCTTTCAGAAAGGGCAATAAAGCGTTTCTCGTCGAGTTTGCGAAAGATCCGCACAGGCATTGCCGATCGATATCCTCGCTCTTCTATTTTCTTGAGAATTTCTTCGGCAGGCATCCCTAGAAGCTGACTCAATTCTTTAGCGCTTTCCTGCCATTGCTCTTTCGTTTGCTCGCGTGGATAGAGATACACCGATCGCGAGAGTTGACTCGTCGCTAGTGTTTTGCCGTTGCGATCGAGAATATTGCCGCGATCGGCAACAATCGGCAGCGGGCGAATCCGGTTGTTGTCAGCAAGTTGCCGATTGTACTCGCCCTGCACAAGCTGTAGGTAAGCAACGCGAAACAAACAGATGCTAATTAACCCTGTTGCAATCATCAACAACACAATGGCACGAGAGGTGCGGTGCGATCGCGTCCGATTGACCCAATTTTTAGTAGATGCAGATGAAAAGCCTGTCGCCATATGATCTCAACGTCCTTTAATTAAATTTTATGATTGCAACCTACCTAAGGGTAGAGTTTAAAGACATTAAAACTCTTTGAGCAGATTTTTAATCGGTGAGTGAGGGGATCATGACGAGCACGTTAAATTACTCCTCTTGATTGTGGAAACCAACTAAGTTCCTGTCAAATTGGTTTCTTTAATGAAGAAAATTGAGGACTCCCTATTTCTATTATTCCTAGCGGTAGAGACGAATGATTTGTAACAAAGGCAGGATGTTGCTTGACAGCAGAAGTCAAGATTTGAAATGGGTATCTTGTTACCTTCTCTATCCAAGTTTTTCACTCCGGAAGTTTTTGGCAAAAGTCTCGCTACTCTTTACCACAACCGAGAAAACACCGTTCCTCAGAGCGACTATTCAGTATTTACCGATCCCGCGTCGTGTCAAAAAATAAGAATTTGAGGCTATAAGCTAAAAATTCGAGGAATCAGCCGCCAAGAAGGTTTTAGCCAGCGCCAACGCATCATCACGACTTGTAATTTTTTGTTCAGCATGTGCCAGTTGCAGTGCGGCGAGCAGTCGTCCGATAATAGGCCCAGCAGGAATATGCAAGGTCTTCATTAGGTCTTGCCCTGTCACCAAAGCCTTCGGATGGGCGACTGGATCATTGCTGTTTAAAAACCGATGAATTAGGAGAGCGCCTCCTTCGGAATTGCCAGCGCTTAGCCCATCGAAAAACATTCCCGCTGTCATACTTGAGACTTCGTGCACATCCCTTTGGAGCTTGGCAGCGCTAATCGCCAGCAGCATCACCGCTGGAAACGTAATGCCAGCGCTCTGAAAGAAGAAATACTGCTCTGCCAGCGTCCACTTGGAGCAAGGATTAGCAGGCTGAAATGCAGGCGATGCTTTGATCACCATACTTGCGGCCTGGATTTCTGCCCGACTGTATTTCAGCCGCCATAGCTGCCCTTCTGCAGTTTGGGGATCGCTTGAGAGCAGGCTAGCAAGCTTGGCGATCGTAATCCAAGTTCGGGCTGATCCCGACGCTTTTGGCTCCATTCGGGATTTTCCGGCTGTCGCACCACGGACTCCGCCCACCAGTTCTGCCCAAAATTCTACCCAAGTTTCTTGAATCACGACGGTAGTTTGATCGATCGCCGCAATTCGGCGCAATCCTTCATCGGTCGCGTCGGGGAACCAATCATTCAGTAAGCCATCTTCCCAAGCGCTCCGCAGCCAAGGCGTTCCTTTTACCGTGCTGAGCAGGTAATTTAGTTCTGATTGGACCCGCTCTGCCGCAATGTGGCGTAACTGCGGGGCAAGCTGGCGAATGGCGTGCTGCGTGTCTTGATCTAGCGTAAATCCGAGTTGAGACGCTTGACGATAGGCACGCAGCAACCGTAAGGGATCTTCCTGCAAATTCTCAGCACAAATCATGCGGAGGCGTTTGCGCTGCAAATCTTCGTAACCCCCAAGTGGGTCAAGCAACTCTGCTGTGTGCGGATTGTATGCGATCGCATTGACGGTAAAATCGCGTCGCCGCAAATCTGCTTCTAGAGAAGCTCCTACCTGTAGCGCAAAATCAGCCGTTCCTTGCTCAAACACGACCCGCGCAATCTGACGTTCTGCATCAAGCAGCACAAATCCGGCTCGATAGTGGCGGGCGATCGCGGTTGCCGTTTCGACCGCATCGCTGGGCAACACAAAATCGAGATCTAAATACTCTGATTCTCGACCGAGCAGGGCGTCTCGGACTGTCCCTCCTACCAAACAAGCTGCCTTCGGCAGCCACTTGATGCTGAAGGGCCATTTCCGAGGAGACAGCACCGAGGAGTCGGATAACACGTTTAGTTGATACTCGTTCAGAACAGTCAATGGTCGATCAATCCGTAGGTAATTTAGACTTAGTGAAGCAACAAAATTTGGGGTTCAACCTCTGCTGTTTCCGCAACATAAATCAACCAATAGTGAGTGATTTAATGGTTGTGCCTGAGCTAGAGTAGCAGAAATAGAGAGGATCTCGATTCTATTTGAAGCAGAGAGACTAGAACCATGTGTATTTGCATCAATTGCCATTACGTCGATCGCTGCACGACCTACAACGCAGTAGAAACGCAGCACCAGCAAGTTCATTTGACCGAAACGCCCGATTTTGAGGCAACTGAGCCAACGATCAATGTTAACATCCGCGATCGCGGTGACTACATCGAAATGGAGTGGGATGTAGTTGGCTGCCTCAGCTTCAAAGAGGAATCAGGAAAGTGGGTGAAACTCCGTCCGGGTGAGTTAGTGCCAACTTAGTAGCAACTTAAAATAGCAGTGCAGCGTCAGCGAGATATCTAAAATGCAACTCGATGGCTAGTTATGGGAATCCTGAGAGGGAAGTTTAAAAATCCCATAGCGTTGGAGAGCCATGCGCTTCATTCGTCACACTCGATCTCAGGTTGCAATTGCCTCGCGCTTTGCGCTGACCGCTCTTACTACAATCAGTATGATTGCTGCTGTTGGCGGCCTAGCTTCCGCTGAAACGACTCAGCCACCGGCCAAGACCATCGAACTTTCAAAAGTTATTCAAGAAGCTCAAAATTTTTACAATCAGGGAGAAAGCAAGGCCCGCAGCGCCCGCTATCGTGAGGCGCTAGAGGACTATAACCAAGCGATCCAACGCAATCCGAGCTTGAGTGGCGCGTTTGTCGGACGGGGTATGGTACGGGCACGGCTTGGCGATCGTGAAGGGGCAATGCAAGACCTCAATCACGCGGCCACAATGAACCCAGCCGATGCGATCGTTTACGCTCATCGCGGTGGCGTTCGCTATAACTCAGGCAGCATGGAAGCCGCAATCAACGATCTGAGCAAGGCAATTGAGCTTGATCCGACTTTGGCAGCGGCCTATGTGAATCGAGGTTACATCAAATCGCAGTCTCAAGATACGAGCGGCGCGATCGCAGATTTTGAGAAAGCTCTACAAGTCCAGCCGACTTATGCTCCAGCCCTCTTAAATAGGGGGTATGTCAAATTTAATCAGGGCGATCGCACGGGCGCGTTAGATGACCTAAATCAAGCCATCAAGCTTCAGTCCAATTATGCGGAAGCCTTTCTGATTCGAGGAACCTTGCGTCACGATATGGGCGAAGACGCCGTTGCGATCGAGGACATCAGCCAAGCGATTCGCCTCAAGCCCAACTACATTGCCGCTTACTTCAGCCGCGCGGCTACAAATTCTAAAATGGGCAATTTAGAAGCGGCTCAAGCCGATTATACGCAAGTCATTCAACTCAGTCCTGATCAGCCTGAGACGTTCCATCAACGGGGTTTGATTCGAGCGGCGTTAGGCGATGAGTCCGGCGCAATGGACGATTATAATCAAGCACTTCGCCTGAAATCAGACTATGCCGATGTTCTGAAAAGTCGAGGCGATCTGCGGGGTATCATGGGCGACAAACCAGGCGCGATCGCAGATTACGATCAAGCCCTTTTAGCGCAACCTACCCTGACCACTGCTTATGCTGCACGGGCTTCAGTGCGATCTCAGCTAGGCGATAAACAAGGTGCGTTTGCCGATTACACACAAGCAGTAAATTACAACACTAACGATCCCAAGGCTTACGAGGCGCGGGGCAAAGCCCGGATGCAACTCGGCGACCTGCAGGGCGCGATCGAGGATTTCAATCAGACGCTCCGGCTCAATGTCAATAGCGCTGAAGCTTATTACAATCGCGGCATGTTACTTGCCCGCTCTGGCGATCGTCAAGCCGCGTTCCTGGATCTCCAGAAGGCGGCAGAGCTTTACCGCCAAGATAGTAATGCCGAGGGCTACCGCAACTCGCTCAGCAATCTAAACAGCATGAAGCAATAATTTGTTGGTTGGACAACACGCTGCTGAAATTGTGTAGAGATAGTTTTATGGACTGTCTCTACACAATTTTTGTGATGTCTCGCTTTCTCCCTTTAGAAGACCCCGCGTTCGGTATACAGTAGAACTGAAGATGTTCCACTGATAGAACTGTAAACGCTGCACTGAGACTGAATTTAATCAAGGTCAGCACTGTCTTACAGGGGTTTAATAGTATGATTACTGCCCTAACCGTATTAGTCGCTATAGCTGTCTTGGGCTGGGGGTTTAACCGCGCTCGACCCTATGGAAAGATAGGCATTTTAGCGTGGCTCCAGTCTGTGGTCTTGATGGCTCCTTGGCTGCTCTTTTTTGGACTATTTGCTGTTGGAATCTATTTAAATCTTGCTGGGATGCTGCTGTTATTTATTGCATCTACAGCCTCCTATATTTTTATTGGACGCCAGCTAAGAGCCGCTGGGCAAGATGTTTTATCGAAACGAGCGGCAACCCTCGCCAATCCAAACCTAGAACCTAACGGGGACTCCCCTTCTCAAGCGGCACTGAGCGAGCAGCAAGCCGTAGAAAAAGTCGCAGAAGCGCTTCAACCTCCCGAAGTTTTACCGATTCCGGCAGAAGATTTGCAAACCATCAAAGAAATCTTTGGAATTGATACATTTTTTGTAACTGAAACAACGCCCTATCAAGAAGGAGCTATCTTTCAAGGCAATTTGCGGGGCGAGGTTGAGCCTACCTTCACTAGGCTGTCGAAGAGTTTAGAAGAACGGGTCGGCGATCGCTACCATCTCTTTCTGGTTGAAAATCCCCAAGGAAAGCCAGTGGTGGTTGTTTTACCCAGTAAAAATGATCCAAAGCCGTCTACTCTAACGCAGAAGCTGCTGGCACTCGTTTTGTTTATCGCAACGATCGCTACAAGCTTAGAAACAGGGGGAATTCTATTAGGATTTGACTTCTACAGCTCCATTGATCGCTATCGGGAAGTATTACCCATTAGCATAGGGCTGCTGGCAATCTTGGGAATTCATGAACTAGGTCACTGGCTCATGGCGCGCCGCTATCAGGTTCGATTGAGTCTGCCCTATTTCATTCCGACTTGGCAAATTGGCTCATTCGGCGCAATTACGCGATTTGAATCATTTCTGCCAAGCCGCAGCGCCTTATTTGATATCGCGATCGCGGGTCCTGCTGCTGGAGGGATTCTATCGCTAGGAATGCTGATTACCGGACTGTCTCTTTCTAATGCCGATAGTCTATTCAAAGTGCCAACCCAGTTTTTTGAAGGGTCGATCTTGATCGGAACCTTGGCACGGGTGCTTTTAGGAACGGCTGTTCAACAACCCATTGTCGCTATTCATCCCTTAGTCGTTCTCGGTTGGATTGGGTTAGTGATTACTGCTATCAATGTCATGCCTGCTGGACAGTTAGACGGCGGCAGAATTGTTCAAGCGATTTACGGACGCAAAACCGCTAATAGAACCACGGTTGCTACTATTTTGGTCCTCGGAATTGCTTCCCTCGTAAACCCATTAGCCTTGTATTGGGCAATCGTCATTGTGGTATTGCAACGCAGCCTTGAGCGTCCAAGCTTTAACGAACTGACAGAACCGGACGACGCACGAGCCGCCCTTGGGTTACTAGCGTTATTCTTAATGATTACAATTCTGCTGCCGCTAACGCCCAGCCTTGCAGGACGACTAGGAATTGGTGGTTAGTTTGGATAGTTGGTTTGATTGTGCAATCGGGCTAACTTGTCCACTTTGTTAAATTTCTTGCTTACTAAATAAACACCTGTCCCGGAACCTTGCCCTGCGCTGGTGTCGTCATAACTAGTACCTACTCTTTCAGAATTTTCCCATGCGTCCTAGTTCTTCTGCCAAGCTTCTTGCCGCGATCGCGCTTGTTGGAGCGTTGTCTCTCATGACCGGAATGCCATTGCTTCAACCTGCTTCGGCGAATCCCCTCAAGCAATCTTCCGAAGTCAAGAAACTGAGTAATTCATCTGAAGACGCTACTGCTCGTCCGGTCAACGCCTCTCGCTCTTCAATGGCTCCGATCCGGGTGACCAATGCGATTCTACAAGACATTACTCGAAAATCCGACGTTTCCCGTTCATCGTTAAAAATCATCCAAGTTGAGCCTCGCACTTGGAGCAATGGCTGTCTGGGCTTAGCAGAACCCGGAGTACTCTGCACCCAAGCGCTAGTTGACGGTTGGTGGGTGCGCGTTGAAGGCGAGAACCAAGCATGGACGTATCGCAGCGATCGTCAAGGTTCCGTGATCAAGCTTGAACCCTCGACCCGCACGAGCCAACTTAATCCGACTCGCTTGGGAGACGACGAACTTCCGAAACCATTGGAGCGAGGAACCGTTTTTCGCGTCATCACAAGCGGCGGCTTCGCTGGGCAAACGGCTCAAACCGTTTTATTAGCTGATGGACGGCTCCTTCACGCCAGAATGAGAGCCAACGGAACCTACGCTCCAACCAAGGTCTACCGCCTCTCTCCTCAGCAGCTACAGCCCTTTCAGAAGATGCTAGAGCAAGCTCATTTGGAGCAATTTGATCGGCTCAGCTATCCTGCAAAGCCAGGTTCTGCTGATTTCTTTACCGTCACGCTTACGAGTCCAGCGGCAACGGTTCAATACTCTGACTCAGTTCAAAATCAACTTCCCAGTCCTCTCCAAACTGTCATCCAGAGCTGGCAAAACCTGGCTCAATCAAACTAGTTTTCAGCTTGCGCCTCTGCCCCAGCCGTTCGTTCAACCCCTAGAAAGGGAACACTTTACCCAGAGTTTATGAGCTCTAAGGAGTGAGGAATGGCATGAGACGGGAATCAAAGCCCAAGCTTAAACTCATGATCGTAGATGACGAGCCAGATAACCTTGATCTGCTCTATCGCACGTTCCGGCGGGACTATGACGTGGTTAGAGCAACGAGCGCGATCGAGGCTCTCAAACTGCTGGATGATCATGGCGAGATGGCAATTATT
Source organism: Myxacorys chilensis ATA2-1-KO14 (assembly GCA_019359275.1). GTDB lineage: Bacteria > Cyanobacteriota > Cyanobacteriia > Leptolyngbyales > Leptolyngbyaceae > Myxacorys > Myxacorys chilensis. The sequence goes on from JAHHHP010000026.1 coordinate 16,278, forward strand.
ATTTCTGATCAACGGATGCCCGAAATGCTCGGCACTGAGTTTCTCAGCAGAACCGTCGATCGCTTCCCAGACACAATTCGGATTGTTCTCACGGGATACACCGATCTTGAAGATTTGGTGGATGCCATCAATGCAGGTAAAGTTTTCAAATACATCACAAAGCCTTGGAAGCCTCAGCAACTTCAAGTCGTGATCGAGCAGGCAACCGAAACTTACCGTGTTATCAAACAACGCACCGAAGATTTAAAGCGCGCCCTGCGGCGGGAATCACTCTTTAATGCCATCACTTCCGCCATTCGCAGTTCTCTAAACTATCAGAGTATGCTGCAAACAATCGTGGAGACCTTGGGGCAGGCGTTTGAAGCGACCTGTAGCATGCTCCACCCGGTAGAAGGAGATGTGCTACTCTCTCAATCGGCCATTTTTTGCTCCACGAGTTGCCGAGACGAAGATTGCGATGCAGATCGCAAGTCTGCTCTGATTCAATCGGTTCTCAAGCAACACCAGACGGGAATGGAGCCATCTAGTCAAGGTGAGCAAGCGCCTCATCTTGCTGTTCCGCTCACGTATCAACAAGGGTTACTAGCGATTCTCTCGTTGCATCGAGGAGTTGATACTCCTTTGTGGTCGAAAGAAGATATTCATCTCATTGAAGAAGTAGCAGAACAAGCCGCGCTCGCTATTTCGCAAGCACAACTCTATCAGCGTACCCAACAGCAAGCAGAGCAGATTCGCGTAGAGTTAGGAGTCGCCCGCCAGATTCAAAGCAATCTCCTACGTCAGACATTGCCCGATGTGGAGGAGTTTAAAGTTCAAGCGTGCTGTCATCCGGCAAGCGAAGTGGGCGGCGATTTTTTTGAGGTATATCAGCATCCCCATGGCGATGTTTGGTTAGCGGTTGGGGATGTGTCTGGAAAAGGGGTTCCAGCCGCCTTGTTTATGGCAAGCGCCATTTCGGTCTTACGACGAGAATTAGCTCAAGAAGCGCCGCCAGAACCAGATGAAGTGATGCGAAATCTCAACAGCATTTTAGTAAATGACCTAGTTAGTGCAAATTGCTTTATCACCTTAGTTCTTGCCCGCTATAGCCCAGATACAAAACAACTGGTATACGCCAATGCTGGACATATTTATCCGCTAGTCTGGTCAAACCGAACCGAACCTGCTGAGCCGAATTACCTGAAAGTTCGCGGAGTACCGCTCGGTATTCTACCAACTTGGAGGGCGACCGCAGGTCATCTGGCGCTTCAACCTGGCGAAGTGTTGCTACTGACAAGCGATGGTATTACAGAAGCAACTGTTTATAGTGAGTCTCCTTCAGGAGGATGTGGAACGGGTTCGATGCTGAGAGAAACTGGACTATGGCAATTATTACAGCAAACAAGGGAATGCTTAGATTTAAAGCAACTTCTCAGTCGCATTCAAGCCCAAACTGCTATTCAGGAAGATGACCAGACGATTCTTTCTCTGGAGGTTCTGTAATTTATGAGAACTGAGCTTCAGATCCCGAGTGATATAAAATTCCTTAACGTGGCTGAGACTTGGCTCCTTGGTACGCTGGAAGTTGAAATTGGCGATCAAGTCGATTGGTCACGTCAATCGACTCGATTGCGCCTTGCCTTAGTCGAGGCATACTCAAATGTTGTGCGTCACGCTCACCGCGATCAGCCGACGCTTCCCGTGATTCTGCGGTTGGAATTGAGAAACCGAGAGTTTGCCTTAGAAATTTGGGATCATGGCGCGGGCTACGACCTATCTACCTATCTTGCTCCTTCTCCGCAAGAGATGCAGGAACATGGCTATGGATGGCTCATTCTCAATCGACTGATGGATCGCGTGGAATATCGTCTCCAGGTCAACGGTCGAAATTGTTTGAAGCTTGAAGCTAGTTTTTCAGATTAGGGCAATCCCGTGTGCCAGCATTAGCGACCTAAGTCAAGCAAGGCATTAATGGTTTCGGCACAGCGACTAGTAACGGCTTCCAGTTCAGCGCGATCGCTCGATTGCGGCGGCAAAATGATCTCTCCAATCCGAATGGTCACAGGCACAGGACGCGGAATGGTAGAGCCTTTTTTAAAGACTTGATCGGTTCCCCACAAGCTAACGGGTAAGAGTGGAGAATTTGTTTTGGCAGCAATCCATGCCGCCCCGAGTTTTGGATCAGTAATGCGCCCGTCAAGGGTGCGAGTGCCATCAAGAAATACGCCCGTTGCCCAGCCCGATTTAATTGATGCGATCGCGGCTTTCATCGCAGCGCGGTCAGCGCTCCCTCGCTTCACAGGATACGCTCCATACGCCTGAATGGCTTGCTTCAGAACTGGAATCTGAAATAGCTCTTCTTTTGCCATGTAGGCTACAGGACGCCCTACCGCGCACGATAGTAACGGAGGGTCAAAATCGCTGGCATGATTGCTGACAACGAGTAATCGTCCGCAGCGAGGTACATGGTCTGCGCCATGAATGTGCCCCCGGAAATAGCCGTGGAGGACGGGAGCGACAACAGACCATTTAAACAGGTGATAGAGAGCTAGACTGATGAACGGTTCGCGCTGAGGTTCAAGATTTGAAGACTGGGGGGATGGTTCTATAGAATTGGGGGTCATAGGTATTGGGTAGGGGGAGTGTGACTCCTAGCGTCCCCACTAAGCAGGTAAGTCTGCAACACTACTAATATTTTCTAAACCTAACTCAGGGCAGCTACGCTTGATAATGCCTGTTAAAACTTTACCAGGTCCGACCTCAATCACACGACTGACGCCTTGCTGAGGAAACTCTAGTGAGATCTCGCGCCACCGGACAGAACCCGTCATCTGACGACTGAGCCGATCTTTGAGCGCCACCGCGTCAGTGCTGGGAGTTGGGTCAACATTCGATAATACTGGAACTTGAGCCGTTTGAAATTCAACCTGATCGAGAACGGTGTTGAACTGAGCAGCGGCATCTGCCATCAGCGGAGAGTGGAAGGCCCCACTCACATTGAGACGGGCTGCGCGTTTCGCCTTGACTTGACCTAAAACCAATTCAACCGCGTCGGGCGTTCCAGAAATAACGACCTGTCCAGAATTATTGTCATTGGCAAGAACGGCGTCGGGCGTTTGAGCAAGAATAGCGTCGAGTTGAGCGCGATCGCAGCCTAATAATGCTGCCATCATGCCATCTGAGGCAGTGTCCATCAATTCGGCTCGGCGTTGAATCAGGCGCAGTCCAGATTCAAAATCAAAGACGCCTGCGGTGTAGAGAGCGGCGTATTCTCCTAAACTGTGACCTGCTACATAATCAGGGCGATGTCCTTGAGCATTGAGCAGGTCTGCTAGAACCGTTTCAACGACGTACATACAAGGCTGCGTGTAGCGCGTTTGAGAAACCTTGTCGTCTTCGTTCTGACAGGTTTCAATAACAGACCAGCCTAAAATTTGCTCAGCCTGCTCAAATCGCGCCTTTGCGGATGGCAGATCCAGTAAATCGATGCCCATGCCAATTGCCTGAGATCCTTGCCCAGGGAATACCCATGCAGTTTTCGTCATTAGTGGTTCTACAGTGTGATGGATAGAAAAGTGATGGATAGGGATCTGTCAGAGTGCATCTGTCGAGGAACTAATCGAACCGTCCCCATTGAAAGAGCGTCGCTCCCCACGTCAAGCCTGCGCCGAACCCAGACGCCGCGATCGTATCTCCGGGTTTGACCTGTCCGTGGCGCACGGCTTGATCTAACGCTAGGGGAATCGACGCCGCCGACGTATTGCCGTATTGTGCCAGATTGCTAATGACTTTATGGGAAGGGATATGAAGTCGGGTGGCAACGGCATCTAAAATTCGCTGGTTGGCTTGGTGCAGCAGGAGCCAATCGACCTGTTCAACGGTTAGATTTGCCCGAAATAGAGCCTTTTCGATCACCTCGGGAACTCGCTTGACGGCAAAGCGATAGACATCTTGCCCGTTCATCGTGATTGGATTGAATGTACCCTGTGCGATTGCTACATCTTCCAATAAAGGTTTTGGTTGGCTCTCATACGACAAATTGAGACACTTATTAAGCATGCCATCGCTGCGAAGCTCAAACGCGAGCAAGCGATCGACCTCGGTTGCCTGCATTACAACTGCACCTGCACCATCGCCAAATAGAACGCATGTGCGTCGATCTGTCCAATCAACCCAGCGGGAGAGAATGTCTGCCCCAATCAACAACACATTTTGGTAAACACCAGTGCGGATGTACTGTGCGGCAGTCACCATGCCAAAGACAAAACCAGAACAGGCAGCCGTGAGGTCAAACGCTACGGCTCTAGACGCTCCGATTTCTGCCTGAACTCGACAGGCAGTGCCAAACAAATCGTCCGGAGTGGACGTTGCCAGGAGAATCAGATCGACATCCATTGCGGTAATGCCTGCCATTGCGATCGCGCTCTTTGCCGCCTCTGCCGCAAGCTCAGCTAGGGAGCCATCAGGCGGCGCTAACCGTCGGTGACGAATGCCCGTCCGCGAGGCAATCCAGTCATCCGATGTCTCCACGATTTGACTGAGTTGAGTATTGTCAACAGACACAGCGGGAGTTGCCGATCCGCAGCCTGTAATTGCTAGTCCTAACCCTGAGTGTTCCAAGGTTCTTTACTCCATCTTTGCAGGGCAATAGTTCAGACGCCGTGCGTCTTCGTGGGAAATCAGTGGCTCAGCTACTCACGGCGGTTTTTTCATAGCTAGACCGAATGCGATCTAACACCCGATTGTCGATCGCATCTTTTGCCAATCGAGCGGCGTTAAAAATCGTCGGCGCTTGAGAACTGCCGTGGCTAATAATGCAAACTCCCGCTACACCAAGCAAGAGTCCACCGCCATGCTCAGCGTGATCCATCCGTTGTTTAATCCGCTTGAGATTGGGACGCAAGAGCGAAACGCCTGCTTTACCGTGCAAGCCTCTTGGAAGTTCTTCCCGAAGAATTTGCAGTGCCACTTCTCCAACGGCTTCTGCAAATTTGAGCAGAACGTTTCCAGCAAAGCCGTCGCAGACAATCACATCAAAATGCCCTGACAGCACATCTCGCCCTTCCGCATTGCCAATAAAGGGAATGGCCGGATTCTCTTGCAGCAGTTGGTGGGTCTGAATCGCTAATTCGTTCCCTTTATTCGGTTCTTCACCAATGTTGAGCAAGCCAACTTTTGGATCGGGATTCCCCAAAACATACTGAGAATAAATGGTTCCCATGAGCGCGAATTGCTCTAGAAACTTGGGACGACAATCGACATTTGCTCCAACATCTAAAATTAGAACTGGCTTTCCGGCAATCAGCGTCGGCAACACCGCCCCGATCGCTGGACGATCGATTCCGGGTAGACGACCGAGACGCAGCAGCGCAGCCGCCATGGCCGCACCCGAATGTCCCGCCGATACCACCGCATCGGCTCGACCCTTTTTCACCAGATCCATGGCCACATTAATGGATGCTTTAGGCTTGCGACGCAAGGCCGTGAGCGGCTCTTCTTCCATTTCGATCGTTCCTTCAGCAGGAACAATTTCAATCAGAGAAGTTTGCGCGTGTTGCTTGAGAGCGGCTTCTACTTGTTGGGCCTCGCCAACTAGTAAAACCTCTGCCTCCAATTCTTCTTGTGCCCGGAGCGCTCCAGCCACGATTTCAGCAGGAGCGTTGTCGCCTCCCATGGCATCAATTGCAATTCGTACCCGCGTTGATCCCATTAGCTAAGTTTGTAAAAACCTTACAAATTCTATCAGACAGCCTTCCCTTCATAGCTCCTTCAATCGGGTAGAAGGGAAAGTTACTTTATTGTCGCTCACTAGAGGACAAATAAGGAAGGGACTGTAGAAGTTAGGACGTAGGAACGACATCGCAAGCTCCGAAAAATACGACTAAATTCTCCTAAACTGCACTTAGCCCTTTATCCGTTTCTCGCGGCTTGTTTACATCACAATCCGTTTCCTGATCATGCATGCTCCCTGGAAAAAGCGCCTTTTACTTCTTGATCTCCCCTGGCAAGTCGGCGTGATAATGACGATTGCGGCTCTCATTCTCTTTGTTTGCAGCAGCTTCCGCCATGAGCTATTTCAATCTACAGCGTTGGATTTGGGCTATTTTGACCAGGCAATTTACCTCATTAGCCAAGGTTTGCCCCCCGTTGTGTCTTTTTGGGGATACCACGTCATGGGGGGACACGCGGATTGGATCATTTACGGGATTGCGGGGTTCTATAAGCTGTATCCCAGTGTCTACTGGCTATTTGCAATTCAGGCGCTTTCATTAGCAGGAGGAGCGTTACCGAGTTGGCATTTGGCGCGACAAGCCGGATTAGAGGTATCGCAGGCAACCGCGATCGCGTTGGTTTACCTGCTCTATCCACTGGTTTTCAATCTCAATTTGTTTGATTTTCACCCTGAAGTGATCGCGCTACCGCTTCTGCTGGGGGCAGTTTGGGCAGCAAAAGGCAACCGGACGGGCTGGTTTACGCTCTGTGTTGTGATAATTCTAGGTTGCCGGGATGCGCTTTCAATTACAGTGGCAGCGATGGGGCTATGGTTAATTATCTTTGAGCAAAAAAGAATTTGTGGTGCGATCGCGCTGAGTCTGGGAACGGCGTGGTTTTTGATTGCCACTCAGGTTGTCATTCCTTATTTTCGGCCTTTGGGAGTTGAGTCAGTGACGCGATACGCCTATTTAGGCAACTCTTTATCTGACGTGATCGCGAATCTTTTTCTAAAGCCAGGACTGATTCTAGGCAAGGTTTTTTCGCTTGATACAGCTATTTACTTGGCACTGATCGGTATTCCGTTTCTGTGGGGTATTTCTAGCCGTCATCTTCTACCACTCTTGCCTGCGCTACCAACCTTCCTCATCAATGTTTTGTCGGACTCGCCCGCTCAACGAGATTTGCTGCATCAATATTCGCTTCCTGCTGTGCCGTTTCTTTTACTAGCGGCGATCGCAAGTCTTGCGGCTGGATCTGCCTGGTTTAGAAAACCGCGTTGGATTGTCCTTTGGGCATTGGTTAGCTTTTTAGCCTTGGCAAAGTACACGTTTTTTGGTTCGCTTTATTTAACACGATTAAGTAGCCTGTCAGCAACGCAAGAAGCGATTAGCACGATCCACCAAATCGAAGAACGTCGTGCTAAAGAATCTGTTTTGACAACAAGCTACATTGCGCCTCATCTAACCCACCGAGTAGCGCTAGAGTACACCAAACTTGTTGCGCCGCCTAATCGCTTAGATCCATTTCGGTATGTGCTTTTGAACCTTCAAGATCCAGGTTGGGCGAGTAGCCCAGAATTAGCGCAGGCTCTTCTCCAAAAAGCTCAGAATGACCCGATGTTTCGACTAGAGTATCAGCGCGATCGCGTCTACTTATTCATCAACCAATCCTAAGTATAAATAATTCATGGAAGTAGATAGAAAATTAGCTTTATATATTTTTGAAGCGACGAATCTTCTAGCTTAATTGCCTCTTCGCTTTGTATTAATACTTGAGTAATATTACTGGAATCCTTATTTAGAAGAAGTGTCTGTGGTAGCAAATTTCATCAGGAATTCAGAAAGAGAATTGATTTCAGTCCTCATGTAAAGCTTCTGAGAAGAAGGCAGTGCAGCCTATTGTCACTTGTACAGAGAATGGTGTTTATTCTACTTAACACAAGTAAGCTCACACAAAAGGGTGAGAACGGCTCCAGTTCAACCTATCTGCTTTCATCCAAACGGGATTTTTCAAGTTTCGCTACTACCTATTAACCTGGCAGCATTTGATTTACCATCCGAATCGCTCTCACCCTGGCTATCTCCCGCAGGAGAGGGAACAACAGTCCACTCCTTTCTCCTAGGGGAGAAGGGTTGAGGATGAGGGTAGTAGTAATATCAATGCTAATGATTGCCGAGTGAATAGCTGAAGCTTGTCAGCTTGATGGTGACAGATATTTAAAGTTTGGTTGTTCGGCTTGTTGGCACAGTACGGTTACTTCTCAAATAGGCATTATGTTAAATCCGTCACCGTCTAGTCAGGAAGAGGATTGTTATGACAATTCAGAGCCGCGATCGTTCGGAGCTTCGTGCAGCGAATCGCACCGCTTTCTCAACAAGCATTCTGCCACTTCTCGATCGCTTCCTGCGGATCTTGACTATAGCGTGGAGCAGTTGTCTACCTTAGTTGAGCCATTTTTAGAACCACCCAGTCAGTGTACGACCCCCTATTTCATCCAAGCGGCAACGACAGGAAAAACGACATTTTTGACAACAAATCTAGCAGAAACTAGAGAGGCTAAGGTGACTGCGGTTTCACCTGTGCTGCGTTCTGCCCTAACGGCTTCTACCTGGCTGATTGGCCGCAGTCATAATTGTGCAATTACTGTTTTAGACCGATCTATTTCACGCTGTCACGCGGTGATCGGGCATCATCCTGTGCAGGGCTTTTATGTAATGGATGTGGGTAGCACCAACGGGACATTTCTCAATCGACAGCGTTTGCCAATCTTAGAACGCCGCGTGTTGCAAGATGGCGATCTAATTGCGTTTAGCCATCTGCAGATCGAGTTTTTTATGGTCAGTACTAAAAAAGAATCTGATCAGAGCGATCGCACAATTTTTATTCAATCCTGATAACAGGCATACCAAGCGATCAGTCTGTCAGAATGCAGTCATCTTAGAAGTGCAACTTAGCCAACTGCTTGTGCCGCTACCTCTTGGAACCGAATTTCATCCTGACGCGGATCGACGCGGCTGACCTTCAGCAGAATTTGATCGCCCGGCGCGATCGTCCGGTTGAGCAGAACGGGCAACTCCAGCGCCAAATCTTCTAACAAAACGAGGGCTAAGCCTTCGTGTTCTCGTAGCCAGCGCAACATCAACGCTTGCCAAACTTGATCCGCATGACGGCGCAAGAATTCTAGTCCCCAGTATCGGTTCGTTTGACGCTCAACTAAGACCGCTTCATACGCAGTACTGCCGATCGTTAGCATCAGTTCTTTCACGGTCTCCTCTGAAAAGGGAGGAACGTCGCCCCGCAAATGCGCCTTGATCTGAAAGTGAGCCAACAGATCGCTATACCGACGAATGGGAGAAGTGACTTGGGCATAAGTGTCTAGACCCAAACTAGCGTGGCGAGCTGCCGTCACCGTCACTTCACTGCGCGGCATGCAGCGACGAATTGCACAAGCGCGGACTGGGCCTGCCGGAAGCAAGAGAAGCTCTTCTTCGGAGGGAAGATCGGGCTGTGGCTGAGAGCGGAACGGAAGCGGCAGGCTGTGGGTCTGAGCGTAACGAGCGGCGACTTCCCCTGCCAAGATCATCATTTCTGCCACTAGCTGCCGAGAAATGGAATCCTCCAACACCTCGATCGTCACCTCTTCGTCCTGCACCTTGATTGAGGATTCGGGCATGTGAATTGTAATCGAGCCTTGGGATTGCCTCCATGCCTGCCGTCGCTTTGCCCACCTAGCGATCGCTTCTAATTCCGATTCTGCCTGCACACCCCACTGCACCATTTCATCGACATCTTCATAGGTGAGGCGATAGGTCGATTTGATTAAACTGGCGTGGATGCTGTAGTCCTCAACCGCCCCTGACTCATCCAAAATTACACTAAAGCTCAAGGCGCAGGATGTTTTTCCTGGATTGAGGCTCATCGGCCCTGTTGCTAGTTCAGACGGAAACATGGGAATCATGCCCGTCGGCAAATAAATTGTCGTGCTGCGGCGACGAGCTTCTAAATCAAGCTCGTCGCCTGGCGTCAGCCATCGGGTTGGGTCAGCAATGTGAATCCACAGTCGCTCTCGACCATCTGGCAAAATTTCTAGGCTTAACCCGTCATCAATCTCGCGGGTACTTTCATCATCAATTGTGTAGACCTTTAACTGCGTTAGATCGAGGCGATCGCGGTCTAAATCATCGGGCGGAAACTCCAAACGCTGATGCGACACTTGCAGAACCTGGGTAGAAAACGCTGTAGGAACTTGGCTGCGCCGCAACGCAAGATTTTCGTGAGGACTCCACATCCCAAGTTCAACGAGAAGCGCCAGCGCACCTTGAGGGGTTTCATGACGCTTGAGAGCTGCCAAAGTTTCCAGCGCGGGAGTGCGATTGGTCGCTTCCTCGCCAAAGGTCGCAAATCGCTCCAGCGAATCGAGGCGCGGACGATCACTCGGTTGCCACTCGACCGTTTCGCTTGTTGTGGCATGCTGCACTCGCTCTAAGAAGCTTTGCCATTCTCGCTGGCGTTGCGCCTCTGCTTCCCCTTGGTGTTTCAGTTCGGCGACTTGAGCAGCAGGACGAGGTTCGTAGCGATCGCCCTTCTGTTTAAAGTAAATTTTATCGTCGCTGAGAAGATGATGGGCAGCATAGCAGAGTGCAGCGCTCTGTTCGGAAAAGAGCAGCAAGGCCATCTCGCTAGGGTTAACGCTGTCCCCCATTTCATTCAGGATCTCCCACGCGACTTCCAAACTTGACGGATCGAGGTAGGGCTGAATCGTCTGGAGAAAGTGAGGAATATCGGAAGGCTTATAGGTTTGGTTTGAAATCTCGTATTCGATCTGACGAGGATGAAGGGTGTGATGTTGACCGCGTTCATCAATCACAATCCAGTGCTTTTTGCCTTCCGGACGCTCAGCGATCGCAAGGCGGCGGTCTCCGTTGGCGCGAAATTCGACTAAAGTTCCCTTCTCCATGGAGGTCGTTGAGGTGTTATGTGTTAAATGCTACTAGTCAACAAAGTGAAGTGCCTTTGGTTTTAAAGAACCAAATTCACATCCTAACACCTTAACAACACTCCACGGACTTAACCTTCTTGGTTAATAAAAGGCAACAGCGCAACAATTCTGGCTCGTTTGATGGCGACGGTTAAATCTCGCTGCTGCTTAGCGGTTAGGCCAGTGATGCGACGAGGCAAGATTTTACCGCGTTCTGTGATGAATTTACGCAGAAGATCAACGTCTTTGTAGTCGATCGGATCACCTGGTTTGATGGGAGAGACGCGACGGCGGAAGTAACTCATGGTTCGACAATACGATAAGAGGTCAATGGGCGGTAGTCAGCAGGATAATCTTGCAAACTACGGGCAAAAACGAATCGCTTTTGCTGACAACAAGCAGGCTATTAGATACTGCTAGCTATTTGATTTTTCAGGCTATTTAATTTCCTTGTGGTCGGTGTGTTTGTTGCAGTGCGGGCAGAATTTTTTCAATTCTAAACGCGCTGTGGTATTCCGACGGTTCTTCATGGTGGTATAGCGAGAAACACCCGGAGAACGCTTAGCTGGATTGGTTCTACACTCAGTGCATTCCAGCGTAATCACAATTCTTACGCCTTTGTTTTTAGCCATAATTTCAGCAGCTTTGAGAAGATGATGTCAAGACACGAATATCCATTATTCCACAGGACAGTTGAGTTGAGCAAACATTTGACTAAAAGCGAAGATTAGCGCTCAACGACTTTCTCTTTAAAGCATTGCCAAGATTCAAAATCAGTAGCGTTCACCTTGGCTCAGGAATTCTAGAATTGCACGATCGCAGAGCGCGATTACCAAAGGGAATTCGCTGCACAAACCGTAAGTGATGCTAAAGATGAACGAGAGAAGCGATCGCTAAATGCGATCGCTTCTCTCGTTCATCTTCATTAATTAAGCTTCATTGATTAAGCCAGTGAGTGTTTCACTCAGACAGGCCGTTTAGGTCATTGGCGATCGCTTCTCTAAATCAAATTTGTATCCGTCCGGCAGAATATGCAGCGTGGCTCCGCACATCGCTAATGGCTCGTCTTTTAATAATTCATCAACATTGTTGTGAGTGATGTTGGCAATATCAACAATGGTCACGGCTCCTTCACCAATGACTTCTAGCTCCTTGCCGTTGACCGCGATCGCAGTATTTTCGTCGATACCAAATCCTAGATTGACGGGTTGTTGCGCTACCGCAGATAGCAAACGCCCTAATCTACCGCGTTGAGCAAAATGCTGATCAATGATCACACCGGGCAAAAATCCCATGCCCCGATCCATGTTGACAACTTCCATCCGGGGGTTAGTTTCCGACTCACCTTCGACGATCATCATATCGGGCATCATTGCAGCTCCAGCACTCGTGCCCGCAATCACAATGCCTTCTGAGAATCGTTTGTGCAAGGTTGTGTCAAGTTGTGTATCCTTCATGCACTCCGTAATGCGAGCTTGGTTACCTCCTGTGAAAAAGACGCCTGTAGCTTGGGTAATAGTCTCTAAGGCTCTAGCATCATCTGCATCTTCGCGCCTTGCTGTGTCAACAACCTGCACGTCTTCAACACCCAACCGCTCGAAAATGCGCATGTATTGCTCACCCACTTCACCAGGCAGGCCAGTCGCTACTGTCATTACAGCAATTCGAGCCTGAAGTCCTCCTGCTCGTCGCACAAACTCCCGAAGGATTTTACAGTCTCCTTCTTTGTCCTCCGCTCCTCCAATGATAACTAGCTGCCCGTAGGTTTCAGGCAATGCTACATTCTCGGTTGCTTCTACGATGGGTTCTGAATTCGCTACCATGTTGTTTCCTACGCCGTGCCCTATGTGTCGTCCAGTCTGTCTCTCAATAAATCACAGAGACGAAATGGTTAATAACACCCGTTTGGTAGAGATTAAGACATAAATTTGTAGGTCTTTATGCTAGTGGTCTTTATGCTAATTAAGTTGAGCTTAATCAGCTACCAAAAAAGCGGGACTTAAGTTACGAACTTGACCCGCTTTACTCATTAATTTTACGATTCTCTGTTAATTTTTTTATGGTTAGAACTGGCTCACTCAGCTCCTAACTTTGCCAATCTTGAAGCATCCAGTGTGATTGCATAAGTCATATCTTACTGATGCTCACAAGAAAATACTCAATCCTAACTACACCCTGTTATATGTAAGTTGCAATCTGTGCAAACGCTGATGTTTCACTTAATAGCAAATTTCTGATTGAGTACCAGTGCTAGTTGCGTAGATGAAGTAACGTAGCCGCTAAGGGCACTCAATCAGATTAGATAGGAACGACCGAGCTTGCTCTAACGATAAGTGCCTTGGCTTACCCTGGTAAACGATCTGATACTCGTTTGAGTATTCTCCGTCTCCATATCCAGAGATTAGGTGATGGTGAAATGCATACTCAGCGAGATGCTGCACTTCACCTCTAAGAGTGGCGTCTGTTGCAGTACTCATAATTTTGCTTCCTCTTTGAACTTTTGAATGCTCTCTAGGTGCTATAAAGATTACTCAATTAATGCATTAATTTCACCCATCCGTAGGACTAACCCGATCGAGAGAATACTTAGCGCGATCGCTCCTTAAAAAACAACTTAACCATGCAATTTTTCAAGATTTCATAACGTAGGCTGGCTCAATCAAAGCCTTATGGTAGACGCAAAGAGTGGGCTTCAGAACTAATGTCAAACCGTAGTTGCGATCGCATTCATGACCAATGGTTTTACATACAGATCCTCATCCAACTCGCGTAAACGCCAGGAAAACTGATGCGTTTGACCTGTTTAATCTCAATTACTACATTGGTCCAAATCCGTACCTCAATACGGCTGCCTTTGCCTTCCGGTTCACGCTGACAGGAAATACCGAACCCCTGCCGCTTGATCAGTATGTTGCAAAAGTTAGCGATCGCTATCCTCATCTCGCGGATGAATCTTACGAATCTCACGCTCACTTATTTGTTCGTGTCCTCGCCGAAGTCAACCGACTCGACATGGATTTGCATCTCGATCGCTGGAGCATTGCCCCGGCTCATGAGTCGTTTCAGATTGCGGTTCAAGCCTTACATCGCCGTACTAGTCGAGCCATCATTTACTGCGTATGGGACTGGTTTGAAGCCATTACGCAAAATAAACGATTTTGGATTGAAGACCAAATTGAAGAACTGCAAGCTTCATTTCGTCAGTCTGTCTATGGCGGACCTACAGTGTATGCTTTGCTTAAAACGGCAGAAGAACACGGGATTCCGACCTTCTATCTGTGGGATGAAGGGCTGATGCAGTATGGCTACGGCAGAAAGCAAGTGCGGGGAGTTGCCACCACATTTGATGGAGATAGCCATTTAGATTCTGACTTTACGACCCGCAAAGACGATTGCAAAGCGTTTTTAAGTACTCTCGGATTCCCGGTTCCTCAAGGCAGGATTGTTGTTGACCTCGATGAAGCTCTGGTGGCCGCCGAGCGCACAGGTTATCCGGTTGCTGTTAAACCTGTCGTTGGTCACAAAGGCATCGGCGTTACGGCAAATGTGCAAGATGAGGATGAGCTAGAATTTGCCTTCAATCGTGCGGTTGAAGCAGTTCCACCCGACCAATCGATTCGCGTGATTGTAGAGCGCAGTATCACGGGTAAAGATTTTCGATTGCTGTGTGTGAATGGTCGGTTTGTGGCGGCAACAGAGCGCCATCCGGCGACCATTACAGGCGATGGAGACTCGACGATTCAAGAATTGATCGAGCGCGAGAATCGCAAGCCCGATCGCAGCGATACGCCAACATCGCCCCTCGGAAAAATTAAGCTCGATGAGTCAATGGAACTCCATCTCAAAGAGCAACATTTAATGCTCGACAGTGTGTTAGAGGCAGGTCGAACCGTTCCTTTACGTAAAGTGGCAAACCTGTCAGCAGGCGGGATGAGCATTGATGCAACGCATTCCATTCATCCTGACAACATTGTGTTGGCGCAAGATGTCGCTCAGCATTTCCGGTTAACGTGTTTAGGTGTGGATGTGATCGCTCATGATTTAGCCCACTCTTGGAAATCTGGCGAGTTTGGCATTATCGAAATTAACGCGGCTCCTGGCATTTTCATGCACTTGAAACCTGCGATCGGGGAACGGGTTGATGTCACATCTGCAATTTTGAAAACGTTTTTCGCTTCTGGAGCCGATGCCCGCATTCCAACCATCACGTTCAATCGCGTTGCAGTTCAAGAACTTCAGGAATTGATCGATCACATCCTGTTGATTCATCCAGACTGGACAATTGGCGCGGTCTGCCGAGATGCTGTTTTCATTAATCGTTCTGAGAAAAACCAGCACGCAGACTACAACACGAACGTTCAGAACCTATTGCGGAATCCTAAACTCGATCTCCTGATCACCGAGTACCGAGAAAACGTTCTCGACACTGCTGGAATGTTCTACTACGGCAGCGATGTTGTGATCTTGGATCATCCAACCGATATTGAGATGATGCTAACCCGAGATGTGTTTGAAGATTCGACGATTGTGATCAAGCAAGAAGATCAGATCTCCATTCGTCGTGAGGGACTGTTTGAGCAATATCAGCTAGGGTTCCACGAACCGTTTAGCCGAGTGTATCTCAAGGAGGTCGCTACCATTCTCTAGTAATACTCTTTGCCAGACTCAATAAGCTCCAGTCTCCGTAGGATTTAGCCATCCTGATGAGCAACTTGATCCAGCGACGTGCCTCCCTTTGTTAGTGTCAATTCCTTTGGAACTTCAAACTGCAGCGTCCGAATCGGAAACGGGATGTTGATGTTAGCGCGATCGCACGTCGCTTTCAGTGCCATGATGACTCGACTTTTCGTTTGCCTGACGTGCATAATCTGAGGTAACGTCCAGTACCGTGCTATTAGATTGATCGAGCTATCGCCAAAGCTCACGACATCGACTTCAGGAGTTGGTTTTGGCAGAACGCCTTCTACTTCTAACAAGGCTTGGTAGAGCGTCTGGACTGCCTCAGGTAAATTTGTTTCATAGTGAACGCCAATTTCTAAATCCGTGCGGCGATGGGGAAACGCCGTTAAAACATGAACTGGACTTGTAAACACAAGGGCGTTAGGAATAACTACTAGCTCTCCGTCGTAGGTACGGATTTGCGTGGCTCGAATGGTAATTTCATCAACCGTTCCTTCATAATCATCAACAATAATCTGATCACCGAGTCGAAACGGTTCGTTTAACAGTAATAAAATGCCTGCCAAAAAGTTTTTGAAGATATCCTGGAACGCAAAACTGATTGCAACAGAACTTAGTCCTAACAATCCAATAACATCGCCTAAGCGCATCGTTGGAATTGAAATGACACAAGCCACTAAAATTCCAGCAATCCAAGTAGTAACATAGCTAAGTTGAGTGAACAGCGACTGCAACGATTGACTTCGGAGTGCACGTTTTGTCCCAAGACTCATCATCCGTCTCACAAATTGTGCGAGGTAGCGAGTGAAGAGCAGAACTGCGATCGCCGTCAAATATCCTGGCAGCAAGCGGACTCCATCACCAATTAAGTTAAGCAAACTCGCTTGAATCTGTTGAATTAATGCACTCATAAAACTAGGCATACCTCCAAAGGACTATCTCCCTCACCCTTACATATTCGTATAGCGCTAGTCACCTCACCAAAGATTTATTGAAAAACGAATGTTGCGCTTCTAAAACAGCTTTAAACAGTTTCGTTAGAGCGAATGGCGCTGAAAAAAGTTCCAAACCATCTGTCCCGAATCTGGAAATGCCGACTGTCCGCCTTTCGTCCAAACGTGCCCTGCTCCTTTTAGGGCAACTAACACCACTTCTGACCCAGCGCGACAATTGGCATAACGGGAAATTTCAACGCGATCGTTCTGGCTTGTTTGAGTCGTGGCTGGAGATGTGCATCCATCACGCTGTTGCCAAAAATTGATCACGGCGGGAATAGGCGGGATCGAGAGTTGCCGACCGACTTGTACTTTAGGAGGCGAACCACCATTCCACGGCACAACCGCATCTGCCGTGCCATTAATCATAATCAGAGAAATCGGAGTTTTAGTTTGGCAAGTCGGCGTAAACTGATGGGGAAGAGAGGCCGCAACGGTTGCAAACGCGGCAATTTCTTGAGGACGTTGACACGCGAGTTTTTGCACCAAAATGCCTCCGTTTGAGATGCCCGTGACATAAATTCGGCGAGTGTCGATCGCGCGAATTTGCTTTAAGTGGGCCAAGAGAGCATCGACAAATGCTACATTATCTTCACCTGTAGTGGCTTTGCCAGACACATTCCATTTCTTCTCAATGCCGTCAGGATAAGCAACAATAAAGCCCTGTTGGTCTGCTAACTGATTCAGACCCGTGAGATCTGCGAGGGGTTTGCCTTGCTGACCGGAGCCATGAAAAGCTAACACAAGGGGTATGGGACGGGCAGACTGATAATTTGGCGGCGTATGCAAGTAATAGGTTCGTTGCCGTCCTTGATCTTGCAGAGTCCCAAATTCATCAGGCTTAAAGCTTGGCTGAGCTGCTGTCGCCGCCTGCTCACCTGTTGTTGAGTGATGGAAGCTTGGCTGACATGCCGCCAGATTTGCCACTATTCCGACTGTGGCAAGAAGCTTGATCGACGCTTCTTTAGAATTTTGCCCTTTAACGTTTTGCACAATAGCGCGTTGCCATGAATGCCAATGTGTAGCTTTTGCCATTGCAGAATCTATGAAATAAATTACGGCTTGATGAGTGTTTATTGATGAGGATTTATTGTGCAGAGGCGGTTGACATGATGGTGTACACTGTTAAACTAGTTCGCACTCTAACCAATTTCCGGGATCGAAGGTTTGTTACGCAACATTAAGATCGATTGTAACTATTGTTGCTGTAGTTAGTTCGTGAGACATCTTCCTATAGAGGCACTCTGAAACTAATGGCAGTCGCCAAACCACACCTCGATAAGCACGTAAGAACCTACCTCTTTTGCTATATGTACTTTTCTTAATGTGTGTGGGATCCTCTCAAAAACGCTTACCTAAAAATGCTGAAAATCCCTCTCTTTCAGCGATCGCTGAAGCCGCTCCTCCTTGCTTTGTTCGTCACTGTTTCAGTCACCGCTTGCAAAAAGAGTGACCCTTCTGCTTCAGCCAAGGCTCCTCCTGCGCTTCCTGTTAAGGTTCAAACTGTAGAGTCAGGTCAAGTTGAAGATAGCGCTGAGTTTGTGGGATCGCTTGAAGCTTTAAGCCGAGTTTCGTTGCAGCCGCAGGTTCCGGGGCGAGTAGAAGGTGTTTTTGTGGCGAGTGGTGATCGCGTTCAGCAAGGGAAGCAAATCTTCTCCCTCAGTCTCGATCAAACTCAGGCCGATGTCCTGAAAGCCAACGCTGCTACAAATTCTGCGAGAGCCGCTCTGAATAGTTCTGAAGCGCAACTGCAAGCGATCGAAGCCGACCGAGTGAAAGCAGCCTCTGATGTAGAGCTTAAGCGAGCCGATTTTAACCGAACTCAGCAGCTTGTGGCAGTCGGCGCACAGCCTAGACGTCAACTCGATGTTGCCCGAAATGATCTCAATGCCGCGATCGCAACCCTGCAAGCAGCAACCAAGCAAGTCGGGGCCGCCAGAGCAAATGTCAATCAGTTTGCAGCAGGGGTTAAGGAGTCTGAGGCAGAGACTGCTGCTGCCAGAGTCAGTCTCAATCAAAAGGATGTCACTGCTCCCATTAACGGAGTGGTAGGAGATTTTTCGGTCAAAGTCGGAGATTACGTCAACACGGGGCAAACGGTAACGACGATTATTCAAAACGACGCCCTTGACATGCGAATTTCGGTTCCCTCCAATGACCAATCCAAACTCCGCATCGGGTTGCCTGTCGATTTGATCGATCCCAATACCAACCAGTCTTTGGCCAGGGGAAACATTAATTTTATTTCTCCCCAAATTGAATCTGGCGCTCAGTCAATTTTAGTCAAGGCTCGCTTTCCCAACCCAGAGCGAAAGCTGCGAGACGGACAATATGTGCGGGCGAAGGTGCTGTGGAGCCAAAGTCCGGGCATTTTGATTCCAACGACTGCCGTAACTCGCATCGGCGGACAAAGCTTTGTGTTTGCGGTGGATGAGGATACGTCTCAAGGCGAACCGCGCCAAGTTGCTCATCAACGTCCCGTCAAGCTCGGCGATGTGCAGGGCGACAGTTATCAAGTGACAGAGGGTATCAAAGCAGGCGATCGCATTGCGGTTTCCAACACGCTGAAGTTGCGCGACGGTTCTCCGGTTCAGCCCCAATCTTAGGAATTACCTATGGTCATCCTATCGATCTCGGATGCATTTATCAAACGACCCGTTCTGTCTACGGTTTGTACGCTGCTGATTTTGCTGGCTGGCGCGATCGCGATTCCCCTACTGCCGATCAATAGCTTGCCAGACATTGCGCCTATTCAGATTATTACTTCTGGAACCTATATTGGCGCGGATGCTGAAACCGTTGAAGAAACCGTTACCACGCCCGTCGAGCGTCAGGTGAACGGGGTGGAGAAAATGGCGTATATTTCTTCAACCAGCAGCAATGATGGCGCTAGTTCTGTCTCGACCTACTTTGAGACGGGCACTGATCGCAACATCAACCAGGTCAACGTGCAAAACCGGGCTGCGATCGCGCAACCCACGCTTCCCGATGCGGTGAGACAAACGGGAGTAACAACGCTATCGCGATCAACTAGTATTCTGCAAGTATACGGATTCTTTAGTGAAAACAAAGAGTACGACAGCACCTTTATTAGTAACTATGTTGATCTATATGTGATTGATCCCCTCAAACGCATTCCGGGAGTTGGCGATGTGCGCGTCGTGGGAGAGCGGCAGTATGCAATGCGACTTTGGCTCGACCCGAATGCACTTGCAAGTCGAGGATTGACGACCACCGATGTTGCCAATGCGCTCACCTCTCAGAATGTTCAGGTCGGAGCAGGCGCAGTGGGGCAGGCTCCTGCTCCGGATGACCAAGCGTATACCTTTACGCTGCGGGTCGATAGCCGATTGAAAGACGTAACTGAGTTTGAGAATTTAGTTCTTAAAAGCCAATCAGACGGTGCCTTGGTCAAGCTTAAGGATATTGGTCGGGCTGAGCTTGGCGCGAGGGATTACACGACTTCTGCCCTAATTAGAGGAAAACCTGGCGTGGCGCTCTTGCTCTATCAGCTTCCTGGAAGTAATGCGTTGGAAGTTGCCAAAGCGCTTGAAGAAGCGATGGCTGGACTAGAGAAAAATTTTCCGCCGGGGCTGAAGTATGTTATCAACTACGACACGACTCCGTATATTGAAGTATCGATCGAGGATGTATTTAATACTCTGATTATTGCGATCGTTCTCGTTATTCTGGTCATTTTTGTTTTCTTACAGAATTGGCGGACTACGATTGTTCCGGTCATTGCTATTCCCGTATCCCTGATCGGCGCGTTGGCGTTTGCGTTGGCGTTTAAATTCTCTCTTAATAATCTCACGATGTTTGGACTTGTTCTAGCAACAGGTCTTGTTGTAGACGATGCCATTATCGTAGTTGAGAACATTACAGCAAAGATGGAGCAGGGGTTAAATGCTCGTCAAGCCTCAGTCGAAGCAATGCAGGAATTATCAGGGGCTGTGGTTGCAACGTCATTGGTGCTGATGGCGGTGTTCATCCCTGTCTCGTTTCTGCCCGGATCAACCGGAATTATGTATCGGCAGTTTGCGCTCATTATTGCCTTTGCGATCGCAATTTCTACGTTCAATGCGCTCACTTTTACGCCGAGTATCTCTGCCATTCTTTTGCGTCAGACGGATTCAGAGGGACGAGGTCCGCTGGCTTGGTTCTTCCGTAAATTTAATCGAGGTTTTGGTTGGGTTATCGATCGCTATCGCAGTTTGGTGAATCGATTAATTCGAGTGCGAATGCTAGTCGTAGGAGTGTTCGTTCTGGGTTTAGCGGCTACCGTAATGGTGTACACTTCCGTGCCCTCCGGATTTGTCCCCGATGAAGATCAGGGCTTGTTTCTCGGCATTATTCAAGCTCCCGATGGCGTGCCGCTCAGCTACACCGAAAAAGTAGCGGCAACGGTCTCTGATACGCTGTCACAAATGCCGGAGGTGGAGACCTATGTGCTAATTCCGGGCTTTGGTCTCAATGGCAGTGGGCCTAACCAAGGAGCCTTTTTTGTCCGGCTCAAGCCTTGGGAAGAGCGGCATGGTCAAGAGCACTCAGTCGCGACGATTGTGGGGCGCTTAAACCAAGAGGTTGGTAAAAATCAAGAGGCGATTATCAGTGCCTTTAATCTTCCCGCTGTACCTGGATTCAGCAGCACGGGTGGGTTTGAGCTTCAGTTACTCGATAAGTCAGTCGGTAAACTCAGCATTGATGATTTTGCAGCAACGGCTCAGCAGATTATTGCCAAAGCTAATCAAAATCCTGTGCTGCAACGGGTCTTCACACAATTCACGACGGGTACACCCCAGATTCAGATAGATCTCGATCGCGACAAGCTAGAAGCTCTAAACGTTGACTATGGTCAAGCGGTCAGCACATTAGGTGCGTTTATGGGAGGTCGGTACGTCAATGATTTCACCTTCGCTCAGCGCAACTACCGCGTCTATGTTCAGGCAGATGCAAAATATCGTAGTTCGCCCGATGATGTTCGTCAAATTCAAGTCCGCTCTCGGGACAATAAGCTAGTTCGTCTGAGTGAGATCGCGACTTTAAAACAGATTTCTGGTCCGCAGGTTATCAGTCACTTCAACTTGTTCCGCACGATTAAAATTCAGGGTAGTCCTGCACCGGGTCGGAGTTCTGGAGAAGCGATCGCGGCAATGCAACAAGCGTTTACAGAGGTCACTCAAGGTCAAAGCGATCTCGATTATGCTTGGACGGGACTTGCGCTTGAGCAACTTAAATCGGGTGGTCAAACGCTGCTGATCTTTGGGTTGAGTATTGTTGTTGTTTTCTTAGTGTTAGCGGCTCAGTACGAAAACTATGTTGATCCGTTGATTATTCTATTAACGGTTCCCTTGGCTATTTTAGGAGCCATGTCATTTGTGGCGCTAAGAGGGTTGCAGAATGATGTGTACTGCCAGATTGCCCTAGTGATGCTGATTGGTTTGGCAAGTAAAAATGCCATTCTAATTGTGGAGTTTGCCAATCAATCGCGAGAGGAAGGAATGTCGATTGTGCAAGCCGCGAAGCATGCCTCTGAACAACGATTTCGTCCGATTTTGATGACGGCTTCGGCGTCACTAGTTGGATTTTTCCCTCTCGTCGTCGCATCCGGAGCGGGTTCTGCGAGTCGCTGGTCGTTAGGAACGGCAGTTTTCGGAGGTCTACTCGTAGCAACCATTTTGAGTTTTCTCTTAGTCCCTGTTCTCTATGTGGTGATTAAGAGTCTGTATGAGTCGATTTCTAGCCGTCGACGACGCGATCCCCATGATCCGCCTACGCCACCTACCTCATCTGAACGCGAGTTTGCAACCCATAATAGTGGAGCGGAGTCTCGATTGACTTCGCCCAGTGGTGGGTCGCGATCGACAGAGCGCTCTTCTTTTTCTGATGATTCTGCAACTTCAGAACAGCATCCTAAACCCAACTTTCTAGAAGATGGTTCTGTTTAAGCGCCACGTTCTGGTGCTGAGGTAGGCAGAGCATTTGATAAAGACAGTCTGCTTTTGCATGGGCTTTCTACACCACTGCTTGGCATAGCGGCACTGATGGAAGCGCGCGATCGCGCGCTGTTTTTTGCTGAAAGGGACTGTTCTTAGTGAATTACGAGGTGAAACCTGATGTGCTGTACACAAACGTCCCACCTGTAGTCAGTACGCGCTTTAAAGAGTTAGATCTGATCTGCCTTGTCTAAGTAATTTCCCTAAATTTTTCTGTATAGCCTTGGACGCACGATCCCTGCGGTGCGTTAATTTGTCGTGTCGGAGCAATGCGTCGCAACATTGAACCTAAAGTATATTTTGCTACTTTTTCTCAGTGAGATCGCTGAGAAGGCGATGGACGTTTCATCTCAATGTGTTCATCGCTGAAATTTAGGGCAGTCTAACCCTAGTTCTAACTACTGAGCTATTCGTTTCATTTACTCGTGTCCTCCTTCTAAAGGAGTATCTTCAACCTCCGACTTCTAATGGAGATTAGAAATTTACTTCTTAACATCTGAAGACCGAACGATACGTCTTGGTGCCCTTTAGTTTTAACAGCTTTGCTTCTGACTGTTATTACTTCGATCTACCCGTATGAAATCTCTACATTCACGCTGGCGGTATGTGTTAGCCGCAGTTGCAATTGGCAGTACCTTTCCCATGACTGCTCCCGTTCTAGCTGGTGGCACAGCCGCTGGAGAAGAGATCAGAAATACCGCAACAGGTACATTTACAGATGGAACCACGACTTATAACACGACCTCTAATGAGGTTACGATCGTCGTTTCTGAAATTGCTGGAATTACCGTAACGGCTCAACCTCCGAGCGTGGCGGCTCCAAATGCTGGAGACACGCTCTATGTAGAATTCCTGATTACCAACACAGGAAATGATCCGACGCAGTTTTTTATTCCAGGTGTTGCTACGCTCTCCAACCCCACCAAATTTAGCCAAAACGGAAACATTCAAATCGTTGAATTAAACGGCGCACCATTAGGAACGTTTAAAGATGTTCCCACTGCTGGGGACACGACAGGCAATTTGCTGGGAACCGGAGCCACCGAAGGGTCATTGCCTGCAAATCCAGGAACAGGGACAACAGGAACAATTAAAGTTCGCGTACCGATTAAGGTGTTGGGAACTGCGATCGCAGGAGACACGCTCACCGTATCACTAGGTAAAACGGCTCCTGCCGATGGACAGAACCAAGACCGCACAGGCAGCGTTGAGACGGAAGACGTTTACACCGTAGACAATGAGGTAGAAGTTGGCGGCGAAACAAATGAGACCAATCCTGGAGTGCGGGAAGCAATGGCGACTAGCGCTCCTATTGTGGTCAATGCTCGACAGCAAGCCTTTGCATCTGTCCTTAAAGCAGTGGGCAGCTACGCCAACAACAACACGCCAAGCGTGCTTACAGATGACGTTCTCACTTATCGGCTAGCACTACGAGTCGAGAATCCTACGACTCCTCCAACTGGACTAGTCGCATCCGATCTATACGGTACTCAGCTAGATGTTGACAACATCACTACCAAGCCTTACGTGCTTGTTTCCGATGCGATTCCTGCTGGCTTACAGCTCGGTGCAACCGCTCCCACTCCTGCACCTGGGGGATGGATGCCAGTCTATACCCAAGATCCTGTGACCACAACGGCACTCAAGGCAAAGTGGACAACCACTCGACCCACAGCCGGGGCACCTATCACGCGAGTCGGCTTCATCTATGACACTACTACCACTCCAATTTCTAGAGGAACGGTTGGAGTAGGAAACACCATTTCTGGCTTTGCCTTCGACCTCACTCCAATGGGTTCGTTTACAGGTGGACAAATTGCCAATATTGCTCAGGTCTTTGGTCAGTCTCAACCCGGCGCTGTTGTACCCGGAACACCGACGCAGATTGTATATGACGAGTCGGGTGACCAAACGGCGAACAATGGCTTAGCTGGTAGTAACCCTGATGCAACTACTGGCGGAACTTCTGCTGCCAATGGCGGCATTAGTGATGGGGTTGCTAATCCTGCTGCGGATGGGATGGATCCAGGAACTGGAACCGATCCGGCGATCGCAGGTAACACGAACCAAGGTGTAGATGCGGGTGTGGGTGCTGGAACTAAACCAGCAGGGGGGGAAGACACGATATATACGATCGCGGCAACACCTCTCAACGGTCCATTCGGACAACCCGGTGCAGTTGGACCAACTAGCAATAACGATGATTACACCAACAAATCAATTGTTGTTCCGCCTGGTTTATCGCCAGACACGCCATTAACAGATGCTCAAACGCCAGCAGTTACGTTTGACAACACCGCTCAAAATACTAGTGCAAGCTCGGCAATGATTTCTCTGTTGCCAACGCCTCCAGATGTTACAACGGCAATACCAGACAACACCAAGGTAACCATTACCGATCCGGCAACGGGCAATAATGCTCTCTATAACTACACTTCAGCAGGCGGATTCGCTTTTGTATCAGGTACAGGAGCCACAGCTACCAGTCCGGTGAAGTTGACCATTGCAGGCAATAGCACAGCTAACTACAAGGTCACAATCGATTTGCCTGATGCGCCTCAACTGACAGGTTTCCCAGTTCCAATTACGGCGTTTATCGATACAAATAATGATGGTAGCCCAGCCAACGAGCCGAGTAACATCACCATTGATCGTCTCTACACCAACTATGTCAGCCTGGTGAAAGAAGCGCGAATGCTAGAACCGAATGGAACGCCAGTTGCGGGTGCGGCAGGTACATTTACAACCGATCAGGCGGATCTTAGTGCTGCCGCGGTTCCAGGCAGAATTATCGAGTATCGCATCACCTACAAAAACATCTCGACGAGCGGTGGAACGAACAGCGTTACCTTACCTGCTAATAATCTGGTGATTACTGAGGATGGCAGTGCTGGAACCAACACTTGGTTTACGACCACGTTTGATCAGAAGTACGCCACGAACGGCAGTAATGGTTCCGCAGTCGATCCAGGTGGAGCGATCGCGGTGACAACCAGTGGCACTCCGGTAGACATCCAGACCTATACCGATACCGTATCGTCTGTCGCGCCTGGTTCTGCAGGAGGTGCGTTCATCTTCCAGCGAACGATCAAGTAAAGGAAATGGCTTTGGCAAGGATGAACGGAGCTTGAAGAAGCCGAAATTTGAGTTGTTGCAGTCACAAGGATTAATCATGAAAAAGTATTGGATATTGAGTGTAGGTGCCGCGATCGCACTCTCAGCACTTCCGCTAAATGGCTCCCCTGCAATCGCGCAGATCTTCAACGGTTCAGCAATTGGCTCAACGCGCAACTTCGTAGAAATCGCGCAAAATGTTCTGACACAACCGAAGATCAATCTACATCTGGTGGTAGATCAGCAAGTTGTGAAAAAAGATCAGCAGGGCAAAACCATCGCAACTTGGCAGCCGATGAATGGCAAGGCGCAAGCCAAACCGGGCGATATTTTCCGGTTTACCGTGACGGGTAAAAACGAAGGCAATCGTGAAGCCAAGAAGTTTGCAGTCACGCAGCCTGTGCCTAAAGGAACGGTCTATCAGCTAGATTCAGCGACCATTGCCCAAGGCATTACCGCGACCTACAGCATTGATCAGGGCAAAACCTTTGTGGCGCGTCCCGTTGTTAAAGTGACGCTGCCCAACGGCAAGGTGGAAGAGCGCCCTGCGCCAGCAGAAGCCTATAGTCACGTGCGTTGGACGATGAGCCAAGATCTCAAACCCAACGCTAGTGCGATCGCAGCCTATCAAGTCAAAGTCCGCTAGTTTTTCTCAAGGTTAGGGAGGTGGTTTGGCCTCCCTACACTCTTCTATCCTCACCAGAAGATGTTGGGTGCTACAGCCTCAGAACGCCTATATCAGTTTGACGAGCGATTGTTCTACTGCTTCGTCAGTCCGCAGTCTCCTACCCGATTTGGCTCCCCCATGTTTCACCGCAAACGAAGTCGTCTTCTAACGGCGTTACTTCTCTCCAGTATTCTCTTCCAACCTGTAGCTGTGAAAGCTGCTACAGATATTCTCAACACTGCCTCCTATTCATTCCAAGATGCAGAAAAAAATACTGTTTCAGGGACAACCAATCAACTGAAGCAGGAGTTAGTTGATCCGTTTGGGCGAATTCGAGGCTGTGGGGGAGAAGTTTTGCCAGATTATGCTGGGTTTAGCGCCGGACTGTATGACGCGAGTGCGAACGATATGCCTATGGCATTGGTTTCACTCACTAGAACAGGAGCGGGAACGAGTTTTACAGGTGCGCCGCCTAACCTTCAAAATAGCAATCCTTTCTTTCTTGCAAATGACGAGCCAAAGGGAGCGTATAACTTCTTTCTCAATCGTAGCAACGGACAGATTGAAGTCGGTAAACGCTACATTTTGATCGTCAGTCCGCCTACAACTCTGAATCGCTACAGTCAACGTCAAATTCGGATTGTAATTACAGCAAGAGATGATGTTGCGAATACGGTTTCGTACACAGCAACAGCATTAGATGGTAGAGGCATCAGTCTGGACGGAGATCCAGCGACGTTCTCAACAACGGTAGCGATTAGTAATGCAGCCGGAACAGGACTCACGCTCTCGGCACTAAGTTTGCTCGATCGCCCGATTTGCGTGGGTGCATCTCAGCCCGTTCAAATTACCAAGACCGCCGATCGCGCCGCCGCAGAACCGGGCGATACAGTGATCTATCGCCTCTCGGTGCGGAACTTAAACACCGTTGCTAGCAATCAAATCGAGATTGTTGATCAGTTGCCACTAGGATTTGTCTTTCTGCCTAAAAGCATTCGGGGTGAATTGGCAGGAAATACAGTTGTCATTTCAGCAACTCAGGCTGGTTCAACGGTTACGTTCAGATCCAATGGCAGCATTCCTCCAGAGGGTGTACTAAACGTTGCTTATGCAGTTCAACTTAGTCCTGACTCAGTGCGAGGCTCAGGCGAAAATCTTGCGAGTGTTAGCGTTCGTAGATCTGACACTAACGCTGTTCTTCGAGACGGACCTTCTAAGTATCGTATTCGTATTCGTCCTGGCATTCTATCTGATTGTGGAACGCTGATCGGACGAGTGTTTGACGATAAGAACTTTGACGGTGAACAACAGCCAGGAGAACGAGGAATTCCGAATGCGATCGTGTTCCTAGATGATGGCACGCGCATCACAACCGATGTCAACGGCATTTTCTCCGTTGCAAACGTGATTGCAGGCAGTCGAACGGGTGTTTTAGATCTCAGCAGCGTTCCTGGCTATACCTTTGCCCCTAATCGCTACATCAAAGAACGGAACAGTCAATCCCGCTTAGTGCGCCTCGAACCGAGTGGATTGGCACGAATGAATTTTGCGGTCACGCCCGTAGCATCGCAGGCAGGTAAACCATGAAGACAGTTCAAAAATCGTTTACCGCTTGTCTACTAGGGCTGCTGATAACTGAAGCAATCGGCTTGCTGCTGCTCTCGTCTAGAGGAATGGCGGCGACTCCCGTGGCGTCGCCTACCCTAACGCCTCAACCTGTTGTACAAGCATCTCCCACCGTTCAACCTTCTCCAACGGTTAAGGTAACGCCTTTTCAAGCGCCGTTTCTCACAATCGTGTCTCCAACTGCAAATGCGATCGCAGATGCACCTTCAACCACTGTTGTTCTAAAGTATGCGCTCGAACATCAAGTTGAACTACGGGTAAACGGAACTCTTGTGAATGCTGCGCTGATTGGTCGGACCGAAACCGATCAGCAAAATAAGCAAATCACCCAAACCTGGTATGGTGTAACGCTACAAGATGGCGATAATACCATCACAGCGCAAACTTTAGTCAATGGTAAAGTTGAAGAAACATCTTCAATCAAAGTTCAAGTCCGGGGAGTCGCGAACCAATTATCAATTCGCACACTAGAGACACGAGTTCCGGCAGATGGGCGATCGACGGTGACTGTTGTCGGAGAACTGCTCGACGCCAGTGGCAACCGCTCCAGCCGAGATGCGATCGTCACTCTCAACCCCAGCGCAGGTGAATTTGTCGAACCCGACTTTAGCCCCGAACAACCAGGCTATCAAATCAAAGCGATTGGAGGAGAATTTAGAGCGACACTGCGATCAAATATTCAAGCGCAAACCGTGCGAATTCAAGCCAAAACAGACGCCTTGGATGCGTTTACGCAAGTTCAGTTTGAAACCGATTTGCGTTCCTCAGTGGTTACAGGGTCGATTGATCTACGGTTTGGCAAACGCGGCACCGATTTCTACCGCAGCTTTCGAGATTTTTTGCCGACCGATGGCAACAACAACTATCACTTAGCGGGTCGGGGAGCCGTTTTTGCGACAGGAAAGGTAGGAGACTGGCTCGTGACCGGAGCCTACAACAGCGATCGCGCTCTGAATGAAACCTGCGATGGCACAGCCTATCTATTTCGCGCTCAGCAATTTTGCGATCAGAACTATCCGGTGTATGGCGATAGTTCTAAAGTCGATGTGCTGACTCCTTCAATCGACAGCGTTTTCCTGAAGCTAGAGCGCACGTCTCCTCGCACGAATGGTATTGATTACTTTATGTGGGGTGACTACAATACCGAGGAATTTGCGACGCGATCGCAGCAATTCACCGCGACCTCGCGCCAACTCCACGGATTTAAGTCTAACTACAACATTGCGAACCTCCAACTGAGCGCGTTCTACGGCAACAATGTGCAAGGATTTCAGCGCGATACGATCGCGCCTGATGGAACGAGTGGGTTCTACTTTCTCTCGCGGCGGTTGCTTATTGGGGGGAGCGAGAACGTTTTTCTAGAAACCGAAGAGTTGAATCGTCCGGGCACAGTGCTTGAGCGAAAGCCGCTGAATCGCGGGGTTGATTATGAAATTGACTACGATCGTGGAACGCTGCTATTTAGACAACCGATTCTCAGAACGGACGTTGATGCGCTTGGGCAGGTTCTTGTTCGGCGCATTGTCACGACCTATCAATACGAAAATCAGCAGGGCGATAAGAGCGATATTTTTGCAGGTCGTGCCGTTTATCACCTTTCTAAAACACTGGGGCAAGAGAGTTGGATTGGTGCAACTTATCTGCGAGAAAGCCAAGGCGTGCGGGACTTTGAACTATATGGTTCAGACGCCATGTTCTCGTTTGGCAATGGTAGCGTTATTGCAGAATATGCTCACTCTAGCAACCGCTCTGATGTTCTCGGTTTGGTTAACGGTTCTGCTTACCGACTTGAAGCCAATGCTCAAATCGCAGCGGGCATTCAGGCGCGGGGCTATTACCGAAGAACCGATACTGGATTTGCCAATGATGCAACAGTGAGTTTTGTGCCAGGGCAAACGCGCTATGGGGCAGAGGTAACGGGTAATGTTTCTACAACTACAAAACTTCGAGTACAGTATGACCACGAAGACAATACAGGCATTGCACCTCGCCGTCTTGATACGTTTCAAGATTTGTTTGCTCCCCGAACCGAAGCGATTCCTGGTACGCAAGTCGATAATTCTCTGACGACGATTGCACTCGGCGTTCAGCAACAGTTTGGTAGTGCTGCGCTTAATGTAGATCTGCTTCACCGCGATCGCACCGATCGACTCTCTCCCGAATTTAGCGGCTCATCCGATCAACTGCGATCGCGGCTCTCGCTACCCATTGCAAAAAATCTCACGTTCCTAGCCCAGAATGAAACGACGCTTTCATCTGATACTGACGCGGTGTACAGTGATCGCACAGGATTAGGCCTCAGTTGGGCAGTGATGCCGGGAACCAGTTTAGATCTGAGCCAACAGTTCTACACGCGTGGGCAATACGCCGGACAAGCGATTACAACCCTGGGTCTGAACAGTGAATATAAGTTTGGGCCTGATACCACGCTGCACGCTCGCTATGGCATTGTTGGTGGAGCAAATAGCTGGACAACCCAAGGTGCGATCGGGGTCAACCAAGGATTAGCGATCGCGCCGGGGCTACGAATGAATTTGGCGTATGAACATATCTTTGGCGGCTTTTTTGGCAATACTGGTGCGGGAACTCGATTTGCTCAGCCGTTTGCGGTTGGGCAGAGTGCATCTGCTCTAGGATTACAAAGTGGCGATAGTTATAGTGCAGGACTGGAATATACGGGAAGTAAAGAGTTTCAGGCAAGCGCACGCTACGAACATCGTAGTTCTTCGGGTGGAGACAACACAGTTATTTCGGCAGCCGCAACGGGAAAGATATCACCTGCGTTAACTGCGTTGGTTCGCTATCAGCAAGCCAATGCTGCCAACCAGACGCTGATTGGGTTGGATGACACGAAGGAACTCAAGCTGGGATTAGCCTACCGCGATCCGAACGATGATAAGTTTAATGCACTGTTGCGCTTTGAGTACCGTAAAAATCCGTCTACGATTCCCAACACGATTTTGTTTGGCAGTGGCACGGGAACAGAAGACCGTACGATCGCGCTCGAAGGCATCTACGCTCCGAACTGGCGCTGGGAGTTTTACGGTAAGTACGCATTGCGTCACAGTACAACCTACCTCGCCAGCGATCTAGCAGGAACGGGTGATGTTTCTCTGGCACAACTGCGAGCGACTTATCGCTTTGGCTATAGCTGGGATGTGGTGGGCGAAGTGCGGCGGATTGCTCAATCGAGTGCTGGCTATAGTGAGACTGGAGTTTTGTTAGAAGCGGGCTACTATCTGACGCCAAATTTGCGCTTGGCGGCGGGCTATAGCTTTGGTCGGGTGAGCGACAGAGACTTTGACGGCTCGCGATCGGCAGGAGGATTCTACGCGGGGTTAACAATCAAACTAAATGAATTGTTTAGCGGGTTTGGGATGCAAAAGCCTACTCCTCAACCACAACAAAGCTCTCCATCAAAAGCTGCTGAAGTTCGGGTAGATCAGTCAACCGCGATCAAACAGGGGAGCAACTCGTTATGAAAAAAGTCATGAATCGATCGCGTACTAAAAACCTTCTTGGCGTTCTGGCAGTGACACTTACGGCTTCAATTGCTCAACCTGCTATTTCTGCTGGTGTTGAGGGCGTTACAAGTTTCGCCACGGCTCCTGTGCCAGCTACGCCTAGCTCGATCAACACAACCGTAGCGGCTCCTTGTCAAATAGGTGCTCCTGCTAACTATACGTGTGGCGCAAATATTACAGTAGACTTCGGTGTAAGTGGTGGTATTGGGGATCGTCAACTTACAGGATTCAGTACAGGGTCGACTAACTACTCTGCAAGGGATGTAGTTGATTTTGTTAGGATTCGCCGCAATGACAATGTGAGTGCTGCTGGAGAAAGACAAATTATCTTTTTTGAATCTCCTTCTACAGGTAACAACAAAATTTCGACAACCACTGTCAGCACAATGGAGGAAGCATTACGGAGTAAATTTATTAATCGTGGTAGTGATAACTTATTTTCTAATAATATCGAGACGAATGGCAACAGTAACAACATCGAGCGAGTCGATTTTATAATCCAAGATGGAGTAATGTTTCCCGACAGCTTAGATAAAATTGGCTTTCTAGTAATAGAACGTGGAGGAAATGATCAATTCAAGATTGCTGCAATTACAGCGATTGACAGTAATGGAACCCCAACTGCATTTGGTTCAGTTGTCAATGTTGCAACATCTAATTGGGGAACTGGAACTGCATTTCAGCAGAAAACGACAGTTCTGCGTCGAGAAGCCACAGAAACGCTTTTTCATCCTTCTGCACAAACCGATGCGCAACCAGTTAAAGGGGTTTATGTTTCTTATGCAACACTGGGTATTGTTTCTAATCAGTCTGTCTATGGCTATGCCATTTTTCCAAATGATATTGCGTCAGTTCCGTCTTCTAGTCTTATTGATTGGAAAAATTCGTCTGTATATCCAACTAATACTGGTAGTGCCAGTAATCAGGGTGGAATCGACTTAATGGCAGGCGGTGGACTAGCGATCGAGAAATTTTACGTTTCAGGAAGAGTTTACGAAGATAACAACAACAATCAAGCATTTGATAGCACTGAGCCAACTTTAAAAAATATTAAAGTTACCCTTTTAGATAACAATGGCAACCCGATCAAAAGCATGGATACAACCAATGAGGGACGCTATACCTTCACCAATTTGGCGAATGGAACTTATCGCATTCGAGTTGATAATATCGATACCGATTTGCCTGCTGGCGACACGTTAACGACGCCTAATGATTTGACGGTCAATATTGTTGATGGTGCTGTCACTCAACAAAACTTTGGATTTAGGCAAGCTACACCATCAACTTTGACGGCAGATAAATCTGTTGCGTTGGTAGTCGATTCTGATAAATCTGGCGGCGCGACTCCCCTAGCCAGCCAAACTCCCACTCCCGGAGATATTTTAGAGTATACGATCGCAATTACTAATACGAGTGCTACGACTAATGCCAACAACGTCGTTCTAAAGGATGCTATCCCAACGAACACTACCTACGTTCCGAGTACACTACAAATTTCAACTGGAGCCAATAGCGGCGCTAAAACCGACGCATCAGCAGATGATCAAGCAGAAATATCAGGTTCTCAAATCACGTTTCGATTGGGGACAGGAGCTACTGCTATAGCAGGCGGCGCGTTAGGAACAACAGCCGCTGATAAAAGCACAACGGTTAAATTTCGAGTTCAAATTAATGATCCCCTGCCAAACGGAGTGGCGACTGTATCGAACCAAGCGATCGTATCTAGCACTGGAGTTGCTAACGTCAACAGTAATGACCCTAGCACTCCTGCCGCCGCTGATCCTACCGTTACAACAATCGGTCCTCGGTTGCGGTTAGTGAAGCGAATTACGGGCGTCACCAAGGCGGCAGCGGGTAGCACCAAACAAACAGTGGGTGGTTATAATGATTTGGCGACCGATCCCAATGACAACGCATCTGGTTGGGCAGGGGGCAGCGCGGCTTATCTGCTAGGAGCTATTACAGGTAGCCAAATTCCGGCTCCTAACCCTGGAGTACCCGCTCCCAAAGATGAAGTAGAGTATACAATCTACTTCTTATCCGATGGAGCAGGCACAGCCCAAAATGCAAGTATCTGTGACTTTGTGCCTGTTAACCAAAGTTATGTTCCAGGTTCACTGCAGTTGAATTTTAATGGAACGACAACCGCGATCGCAGATGGTTCGGGCGTAGGTCCTAGTAGCGGTTTCTACACAGCCAATTTTCCAACGGCGTGTCAGGGTACAAATAATAACAAAGGCGCGGCTTACTTTCAAATCGGGAACGTCACGTCGGTAAATGCTACCCCTGCGAGTTCCTACGGATTTGTTCGTTTCCGCGCCAAAGTAGATTAAGGCTTGATGAGTTTCAACGCTATCAAATTTTAGCAACAGCGCTTTGCAAAAATGCCTTCAACTGCTGACGAAGTTGCTGTTCTTTCCTGGCAACCAATGCGCCTGCTCTACCAACCTTTAGTTCAGCCTCAGCTTGCTTCTGCTGAAACTCATTAGAAGAGGCAGTTTCAAGCGCGCTCTTATACCAGCTCACCGCTTGACCCACTCGTTGCTTTCCAGCGATGTAGCGATCGCTGTAGCGTTCGGTTAAGGTTCTGTCAGCCTGAGCCAGTGGCTCGCGCAGTTGGGTAACGAGTCGATCCTTAATCACGGTAAACAGCATCACAATGCTAGTCAATAGATCAGGTGAAGTGGCTCGATTCGTTTCTTCGGCTGGTTGAGAGCCATCGCTTAGATTTACCGTGACCGTATCAAATGTGTTTTGTGCGATCGCACTTAGCGTACCTGCTCCTTCTTTCACTTCAGCAAATGCCTGACTCGACGCATTCCAAACAATATCTCGAATGCGAGTTGCCCGCGTTCCACCTTCTGTCTTTGCTTTTTGAAGATTGGTTGAAAGTTGGTCTTTCATCGGATCAGACATAGTTCACCTTCCGTGTGATTGAAGTTTGCTGAGCGTGTAGTGTTAGCTGATTGTAGCTGCGTTAGTTGTATCGACTTTTGATTTGCGATTTTTGAGTTGTTCGAGCAGAATCTGAGAGACTTCTGTGACCAACAGAGTTGCAACTACTCCGTCATCAAGCCAACCTAAGATAGGCAATAGATCGGTCAGAGCATTGAGAGGACTGACCAAGTAGAGTAAGCTACCCAATATAATCAACCAACGATATTTAGAATTCCGTAGCGTAGCGCGATACCAGTTGTAGAGCGGCTGAATTAGAAATTTCATTAGGTTGTCCTGTTGTTGACTCTTCTATCATGCCAAGTTTCTCAGTCCCTGTCCGGTGGGGAAAACCCACGATTTTGTCGTAACATTCCCACTCATCTTTTAACGCTACTCAGGCTCGATCGTTCTCAAGAACTCGTCTGCTGTAATCACCAGCACATCACGAAATGGGTTTAACACGAGCAAATCTCTGTCACCACTGATGATGTATTGAGTCTAAGATTTCTGGGGTTAATCCTCGCGCTTGAGCATTCTGGCTAATCTCACTCATCACCTCCTCTAGAGGTCTTTTGCTTCGAGTCGCATCAGTCAGCTTGAGGCTAAGTAATGCCTCCAATTTACGACGCTGTTCGTCAGAAGCTGCCTCAAAGATGCGGGCGACCTCAGCATTAACGCGAATTGTAATAGTTCTAATTTCCATGATGGCTATATAGGGGTTAAAACTTTACTTTTATAAGTCCTTCCACTGATCGATTTTGAACGTAATTAATTGTTCTTTCCTATTAATTTTGTCCTCATTCAATATTACGCTCAACATTGTTGTTAGAAGTAATACCTTTAGCATTAGAAGATTAGCTTTCTTGTAAACTTAATTTTGATCATCGACGCATTTGTTGCTTGCTGTAAATTAACAAGTGTGAATGCAGTACATGCGATCGTTAGGCTGCGATCGCTGAACTGGCAGAAGTCGTTAAATTCCAAGCATCAACCCAACCTATGAGATCGCTGGATAGTGGTTCATCAATTCGTGCGATCGTAGCCACACGCCCTCATCTACAAATATAATCCGAGCGATTGATACCAAGCTGGCGGAGCAAATCAACGGAGCAAATCATTTGAATTACTAGACTGGGCTGTTTGCCGGATTTGGAACTATGCCAGAAGATTCCATTTCACCAGAATTGATAAACTGTAAGTACAAAACCTGGAGGTCAAAGACTTATGCTTAAGAGTTCCTCAATCATTAGTGCATCTCCCGAAATTATGGGTGGCACTCCAGTTTTTGCTGGTACTAGGGTTCCTGTGCAGACGCTTCTGGACTATCTCAAAGCGGGAGAATCGATTAACGATTTTTTAGATGGATTTCCAACTGTCGCTAGAGAGCAAGTCATTGCCTTGCTAGAAGAGGCGGGAAAACAGCTTGTTGGCATGGTGGCATAGAATGAAGCTCCTTCTGGATGAGTGTATTGATCGCAAGCTGGCGAGAGAGTTCGTGGGTTGTGAGGTAAAAACGGTTCCACAAATGGGATGGGCAGGAGTAAAGAATGGTCAGCTTCTTGCTCTTGCAGAATCAGAATTTGATGTTTTCATCACTGTCGATTGAACTTGTCGTTTCATATGTAAATGCTATACTTGGCGATTAAAATACTGGGGACAAATATAAAGGCATGGAATACCAGCCATACTCTATCAGGCAATTATTGGACTCAGTAAGTAGCGGCGGCATCCGAATTCCTGCTTTTCAGCGTGGTTTTGTTTGGGAAATGGATAAAGTTGCATACTTAATGGATAGCATTTATAAGAGATATCCTTTTGGCTCATTACTTTTTTGGAGAACTAAGTCTAAGCTCGCTATAGAGAAGAAGCTTGGGCAGTTTGAACTTCCAGAGCCAAGGGAAGATTATCCTATAGATTATGTATTGGATGGTCAACAACGGCTCACCTCAATGTTTTCCGTGTTTCAGACCGAATTAGAACCATCTATAGATAGTGGATGGCTCAAAATATATTTCGACCTTGAAGCAGATGAGAGCGTTCAAGAAAGCCAATTCTTAGCTCTACAAGATGATCAAGTTATTCCACAAAGGCATTTTCCACTGAGTGTTTTGTTTGATTCTGTTAAATATAGAGGAGCAACAGATAAATTCGATAATGAACAGATTATAGCGGTTCTCAATCGAGTGAGGTACAGTAACAGCAGTGAGCAAACCAGTGTTTGATATCTTTCAGCGATGCTTGAGCGAATGCAGTTGTGATGGCATCATCTAATGCTTGCTTCGTTCTTGGCGCAATCGAACGGATGATACTTTTGACCTTTGACCAAAACTGCTCAATTGGATTGAAGTCTGGGGAGTAAGGAGGGAGATAGATCAGCGTTGCGCCTACCGCTTCTATAGCTGCCGCAATGCCCTCAACTTTGTGCGAACTAAAGTTATCCATCACCACACACGCCCCTTGCCAGAGATTCGGCACCAGCACTTGCTCAACAAAGGCACGAAAGGCATCCCCATTGGTGCCACCCTCAAAGGTTAAAGCAGAGATCACGCCGCTTAGTGCGATGGCACCAATCATGGTCTGATTCTTGCCTCGATTGTTGGGTCGGCTGCTGTAAGCTCGTTGCCCTTTTACGGCTCTGGCGTACAGTCGCGTCATGGCGAGGTTGACTCCAGCTTCATCGAGGAACACCAAATCTTCGACGCGAACCTGCTCTATCTGCTGCCAGTATTCAACCCGTTGTTGCTGCACTCGTTCGGTGTCCCGCTCAGTCGCTCGAAAGGTTTTTTTTCACGGTTAACTTCAACTGTTGCACGGCTCGTCCCATGGTCGAGCGGCTCACTCGCATCCTATAGCGTTGCTCAAAGTCGTGACATAACTGAGCCAGCGTCAGATCATTGGTAGCACAGATCCAGTCGGCAATCGTTTGAACGTGTGCTGGAGTGAGTTGAGCTGGTTTGCCACCCCCAGGCGCTTTCGGTGCGATGTTGCCTGTTTCCCGATATTGCTTGAGCAGTTTGATGATGAAGCTAGTTGCGACGTCAAACCGCTTCGCTAACTGTCGTTGCGAGAGCTTTTCTCGGTGGTAAACATCAATAATTTTTTGGCGAAAGTCTTGAGAATACGCTTTCATCGCTCACCGTGAAAAGCTGGCTACATCAATCCCCCTCACTGTACCTCATCCTTCAGGGAACCGCTATAATCCTAACTTCATAATCATAGAGTCCTGATCTACAACTTCTGCATCTGCTGGATTAGACATTGAGCAATCCGGTTGGCGGCTCCGGGTTCGCCCATACGACGACGCCCGTTCTCTGCGATCGCGCTCAGTCGGTCAGGATTATTCAGCAGCGATCGTAAAGCCTCTCCAACTTGGTTGGGTTGCTCGACTAAGGTAACAGAAGCTCCTAGTAAACGAGTTTGCGCTTCCGCAAAGGCAGGGGTGAACTGGGGTCCTGCGCCTGCGATCGCGATCGCAGGTTTTCCAAGTCCGACAAATTGTTCAGTGGCAGTTCCGGCCAGCGCGATCGCAACATCGGCTCTTCCAATGCATTCTGCAAAGCGTCCTGGCATTAGTACCAGCGTTGATTTCTTATCACCAAGTCCAATCGTATAAGTATTGGTATCCGTTTGCTGCCAGCGATACTGCAATAATTTCTGATGAAGTTCATCGAGATCGAGTTGGGGCGCGATCGCCGCTAGGCAAACGACAGGGCGCTCTCCCACGACGCCATTGAGAGCTTGTAGAATCAGTTCCCAGTTGGCGAATACTTCGGGCGGACGCGAACCGGGAACGAGGGTGAGGGTGAGAGGGGGAGGGATGAGGGATGAGGGATGAGGGATGAGGGAGTCATTCGTCTCTAAGCCGTCCATCATGGGATTGCCTAAATCGAAGGCGGGAATGTTGAAGCGTTGGAGAGTGCGGGCAGTGATGCGATCGCGCGGAAAAACAGCCTTGCACTGCGGACGAGACATCAGCCAGCGTTCCCAGGGTTGGTAGATGCATCCGGTTGATCGTTCGATGCGATCGTCCCACCAGGAGGAGCGGGGTAGCCAGCCCGTCTCATCCCGCAAATAGTATTCTGATTTGGCGGTTCCAACAAAGGCAAAGGGTGCGCCGCTTGTCCAAGCAAATAGCATCGGCACAATGTCACCCACGGCTAAAATTAGCGATGATTTGTGTTCTTTTGCCCACGATCGCACCGCTTTGATTTGCTCTAAGGTCAGCTTGATCAATCCACCTTGAAGGTCGCGCGCTAACTGTCGCCCGTCCATGTAAATGAAACCACCTGATGGCATCGCTTTGACGGAACCGATGAGCGGAAATCCGGCGTTTTGATAAACGTGACCTTCGCCTACAATCGGCAGGACTTCGATTTTGGGACAACCGGGATGCTGTTGCAACGCTTGAAGGATGCGGAGGGCAATGATGTCTTCGCCGTGACCGTTGCTGAGGCAGAGGAGACGCATGAGGGGAGGGCTGAGGGCTGAGGGATGAGGGCTGAGGCGACAAAGAGGCAGAGAGAGGGCTGAAATTGCTATCTTCCTGATTGGTCAGCCTAACATTGACGGCGCTCTGTCAAGCTTAACCTGAGAAATAACAGGTAAATCCACTCTAGCTTCTTCTTTCATCCCTCATCCCCCATCCCTCTGCCTCGATCCGTACATCGCTGTGTAACAAAACCTTGTAAGATTTGGGGAAATTGAGTTCAAAACGTTCTTGTGTTAGCTGCCTTACTATACGGTCAAGAAGATTTACGGCTAGAAATCGTTCCCGATCCGACGCCGCTTGCAGGAGAAGTAGTTATCCAAGTGGGCGCAGCTACGACCTGCGGAACGGATCTCAAAGTGTGGCGGCGCGGGGGGCATGCCAAGATGCTGACGCTTCCCACACTGTTTGGGCATGAGGCGGCAGGGCAGATTGTCGCGATCGGAGATGGGGTGACGGGTTGGAAGATTGGCGATCGCGTCGTTGCCAATAATTCTGCACCCTGTATGACCTGCTTTTTCTGCCAGCGCAGAGAGTTCTCGCTCTGTACAGATTTAAGGTTTAACAACGGCACGTTCGCCGAGTATCTCAAGATTCCTGCCGCGATCGTGCAACACAATTTGCTGCCGATCCCCGATGGGCTAACCGATGCGATCGCGGCCATGACCGAACCGTTGGCCTGTGTTCTGCATGGCGTCGCGCGATCAAATGTCAAACCCAAAGCTTCGCAAAGCCAAACTCCAACGGATCGCGTTGTTCTTCTGGGCGATGGAGCGATCGGCTTGATGTTTGTGGCCGCATTAGCTCAACAATCTGTCGAGGTTTTTGTGTTCGGTGGCAGTGAGGCTCGGTTGCAAATTGCTCAAAAATTTGGAGCCGCGAAGATATTTAACTATCGTCAAATACCGGATGTTCCGGCAATCGTCAAGGATTTAACCGATGGCTGGGGAGCAGATGTTGTGATCGAAGCGACGGGCGTTTCATCAGCTTGGGAAACTGCGATCGCGTGCGCCCGTCCTGGCGCTACAGTCAATCTGTTTGGCGGTTGTCCCCGCGACACGACAATTACGGTCAACACCGAACAACTGCATTACAATGAACTGACTTTAAAGGGAGTGTTTCACAATACGCCAGAGTTTGTGCGATCGGCACTAGCATTTTTGGCGAGCGGAACCGTTCCATTTGAGTTACTAATCAGCGACTATCAACCGCTTCACAACTTAGAGCAAGTCTTTCAGAATATGAAAGCGCGAACGGTGGTGAAGGTTGCAATTGGGGGGAGCTAAGTGCGCCCAAAGCGAAGACGGCTAGTGTGGGTGAATACAGGTGATTTATAAACTCAGATCGATTTTAGGCATAGGATTTTTCTTACTAATGGGAGCCACGTCCGCTAGAGCGCTTCCTGGACAATCGGCTAGCGAGGTGGCTTCTTGGATGCAAGCCAATCCAACGGTGCGTCCGAGCCGAGGAGAGAAGCTTCTAGTTCGGAAAAATGACTCGGCAGCCCAAAGCTTTTCGTTTCAAGCCTCGCTTTTATCGCCGGGCAGAATCACCGCTCTTTCCAAAGGTGGCACTATTCGCAGCGAAGTTCTAACCTTGTTTGATGT
Source organism: Myxacorys chilensis ATA2-1-KO14 (assembly GCA_019359275.1). Taxonomy (GTDB): domain Bacteria; phylum Cyanobacteriota; class Cyanobacteriia; order Leptolyngbyales; family Leptolyngbyaceae; genus Myxacorys; species Myxacorys chilensis. The sequence goes on from JAHHHP010000026.1 coordinate 56,585, forward strand.
CCGCAATGGTGTGAGCTTCAGTCGGCTCAAAGAGTCGCTGCGGACAATCTATGGGATGGAGATCTCACAAGACTACGATCGCGCAACGACCATTTACACCTACCCCACCGATAAAATCGTTCAACAAGACATCAGGCGGGCGAATCCTCAGCAGTCTGCCCTGCAAGGTGAACTCCGCCAAGGCGATCGCTACGCCTATTGGCTAGAAGTTGCCCAAACATCAGAAGGACGTGCAAACTCAGGACGCCTGACGGTGTTTCTGCGGGACGACGTAGAAAAGCTGGCAGCCGAATTGAGACAGCGTTGATCAGGGCGACCTAAACCCCTATGCAGAGTGGAGCGTATTTGCTGTGAAGTTGCGTCAACTAATTCCCTTTGTTGATACCACTGCCCTAGATTGGGCTTGGGAAGCCCGAATCTTGCGGTGGCTGACCTTTGTGTGGATATTTGTCGGATTGGCAGTGATGTTCAGCGCATCCTATGATGACGGAGCCGCAAATTATGGAGATGGGCTGTATTTCGTTAAACGACAACTAATTGCGATCGCCATCGGCATGATCGGCTTCAATATCCTCGTGCATTCCTCGCTTCGGTACGTTCAAGGCATCGCAGATTGGGTGTACTTTATTTTGCTCGCGGGTATCCTCATCACGCTGTTACCGGGGATTGGTACGTCCGTCAATGGGGGTGCGCGGTGGTTTGCGATCGGCCCGTTTCTCATCCAACCTTCCGAACTGATCAAACCCTTTATTATTCTGCAAAGCGCCCGCATCTTTGGGCAGTGGGAACGGCTCACCTGGACGGTTCGCCTCACCTGGATGGGCATCTTCTGCGTCATGCTATTTGCCATTTTGCTGCAACCTAATCTCAGCACTACCGCCCTTTGTGGAATGACTCTCTGGTTGATTGCCCTGGCGGCGGGATTGCCTTACATCTACCTATGGGGAACCGCAGGCGCGGGAGTGTTACTCGCTACGTTGAGTATTAGTCTGCGGGAATATCAACGACGACGAGTGATGTCATTTCTCAATCCGTGGGCTGACCCGACGCAAGATGGCTATCAACTGATTCAAAGTTTGCTGGCGATCGGGTCAGGCGGCATTAGCGGAACCGGATTTGGACTTTCGCAGCAGAAATTATTTTATTTACCGATTCAATCCACTGACTTCATCTTCGCTGTTTTTGCAGAAGAGTTTGGCTTGATCGGGAGTGTGTTATTGATGCTGATGCTGTCGGTCTACGCGACGATAGCGCTGATTGTGGCGCGTAAAGCTAGAAATGCGATTCATCGATTGGTCGCGATCGGCGTCATGATATTGATGGTGGGTCAATCATTATTAAATATTGGAGTGGCGACCGGAGCCTTACCAACGACAGGTTTACCGCTCCCCTTCTTTAGCTATGGTGGAAGCTCGATGATTTCGAGCTTGATTTGTGCAGCTTTGTTGATTCGCGTTGCGCGGGAAAGCAATGAAGCTGAGGTGGTTACGCTCTCTGACCGTCGCCCGAAAACACTAGTCGAGTTAAAATCCCGCCGCCCATCGCGTCCTACTCCTCATTTTTTTTAAGGTGACGAGGTGAAGTTCTAGAAGGTGCTCAGCCTTTTGGCGATCGACGTGCAGGGTCAGAGGGATGTGAACTTATTTCACAGCGGGATCGTCATTAACTAGGTGATCTTTAGAACGAAACTATGAATACTTTTTTGGCTCGCTACATCGGTCTCGGATTGGGCGCAGCAATGATGCTGGCTAGCACTCCAGCCCTCGCAGCAGAACGAGTTGTGATGAAATATAAATTTTTGCGAGAATCGGTTTCGGTGAGCGAACTGACGACCTTTGCTGACACTGGCCAAGCTTCTCCTGACCTGCAATCCTATTTCCGGTTGTCGAAGCAAAATCCTGAAGCGATTCAGCGATCGCTAACTCGACAAGTGAGCGTCAGCCCAGTCTTGCTCGATCGAATCCTCAACAGTCCGCTTGGAAATGGCGCATTAGATCAGTTAGGACAAGCGATTCAAACGCCGAAAGGCGGAGCAGAACGCCAAGCCCTGAGAGCCGCTCTCGTTTTGTCTGCAAGTGGTGATGGCAAGGTGTCAATTTTAGAGATTTTGCAGAAATACCCAACTGAAGAAGTGGTGGTTGATGGCGATCGCGTTGAAGGGGCCTATCGTCAGTTGAATCAGCTTGCAGAGCGCTTTAGAAACCCTTTAGGAAGGATTTTTAGATAAGTACACGAACTCAAACAATGGTGCATTGAGGTCTCCAGTTTCCTCAGGAAATTAAAGGTCTTTGCACACTGAGGAATGCAGTAAGGGCGGCTATTTCAAGCGGTGTCTATCCAAAAGATTACAACGCTGAAGTAGCCGCCCCTATTCAGTTTCAACCAAAATTCTGTAGAACGCCGACCAATCGGTTAACTGCGAATTAGTACGCAAGAGTCTCTAAGGTTTCTCTTAGATAGCTGTGTACTAGCGTGTCTAAACTGAGGGCCTGAAATTGCTCATCTCCTGCATGTTCGAGTTGCCAGCGCTTAAAGCCAGAACTCCCTGCGATCGCCCGCTTCAAACTTTCCCAAACTTGAGGATTACCCGCGCCAGGATCAGAATCTCTAAACGATATCGATGTGTGAGGAATTGCCATAGTTCACCTTAAGTAACGACAGAGAGAGCAGCACAGACCAAAATGAAACCCTACAATACAAAGCCAAGTCCAACACGGCAATATAGAACTTGACTTTCTAACCAGCATACCGTAAGAAAATTAAACGTCTGTGTCTAGGACGACATTTAGGATTAGGATTACCCTAATGGGTCACTAGACGAAGAAGAATCTATCTGGGGACTGGGAGCGACTGGCACAAGCGGCTTAGAGGAAGCTGCCAGAGATGCATCTGAAATAACGGGAGGCAAAATCTGATTCACTCGCACACCAATCACCGAAAAATTGGGAGGAATCTGGTCTAGCACAAAGGGAGGAGCCGCCGCAAATTCCGATTCAGATGCTAACATCACCCGCAGCACGCTAAGCGGAACCTGTAAAAACAGATTTGCAGCGAAAAAGCCGATCGCGGCTAACAAAAGTCCGACTCCGCGCAAGCTTGGAGAGATGGGCGTCAGATTAGCGGCAATTGGGGCAATGTTATAGATTTGATTCAATAGAATAACCAGTAGTACGGCTCCGCCGCCAATCCAGATTGGACTGCGACGAGTTCTAAACAGGGTTAGAATGCGGCGCTGATCCTCTGTCAGATTCTCCAGTCTAATTGAAACGGCAAGCAGACTAAAAATATAAAACGGCTTCTGCCATTGCATCCAGGCAATTGGCACAATTCCGAGGACAAGAACAATACTCAACTCAAACCACGTTGCAACAGCAGGATCACCTGCTGCAAATCCCAGTAAGCATAAGAGTAAAGACGCGGGAACGCCTGCCACTCCTGCTAGATGAATCCATAGATACGGATCAGACCAGAACGATCGCATAGTCAACGCCTAATGGATAGCCATGACTCAGTATAGGACGTTGCGCGATGAGTGCAAGGCGCAACCCTGAAGGAACCGCTGACAGAGCAGCGAACCGACAGACTTCATGAAGCAAATCCTTTTGGAGCTTGGCAGAGCCGATCGCGATCTACTAAATCTGAAGGATCTACTCTACATTATCTGAAGGATCTACATTGAATACAAAGAGTGGCGCTTGTCCCCTAGCTGTTGATAATTTCGTCAGAGGTGCGTTGCTGCTTTAACTCTTGTAGGCGATGCAACAGCGTTTCAGTTTCGGCTTGCAAATTCAAAAATTTGGCCTGCTGATCGGCTTGATATAGCGTCTTCATCTTTTCTAATGATCTTGCTAATGCCGAAGCCGTATCTAGAGGAGGTTCACAAACAGCGCTGTTACTAAATTGCAGATTTGAAGCGTTAGATGCCATAGGACTTAGTAATTTGTACTTACTCACACCAGTAAACTATCTTAACCTAAACTTTACGCGTGGGAGTACTTTTAATGCATAGCCGAAATGACGCGGGGTGTGGGCGGTTGTTCCAGGGATCAGTCTTGCTCATTAATTGACATTTGCCGGTGCTCGCTGGGGTTGATTCGTCAGTTCTGCCAATCAAACGCAGCGATCGCAGTAAACTAGAATCTACCCTTGTTGCACTGTAAGAAGTAGACTCCTGTGACCTTAAGCGCGTCTGTATCTCAATCCCCTTCGGAAGCTCTGCCCTCTGACGCCTTGCCGAGAGTGGCAAATTGGCGCGGTTTGATTCACACCTATCGGCGTTATCTGCCTGTGACAGACAGTACGCCCATCGTCACGTTGCACGAAGGAAATACGCCGTTAATTCCTGCCCCTGCGATCGCGGCAGAGATTGGGCGGGGTGTTCAAGTGTTTGTGAAATACGATGGTCTCAACCCGACCGGAAGCTTCAAAGATCGGGGCATGACCATGGCATTGACCAAGGCAAAAGAAGCAGGCGCGAAAGCCGTCATCTGTGCCAGTACCGGAAATACATCGGCAGCGGCGGCAGCCTATGCGCGACGAGGTGGAATGCGAGCGTATGTGCTCATTCCTGACGGGTATGTAGCACTGGGTAAGCTGGCGCAGGCGTTACTCTACGGAGCGGAAGTACTCTCGATCAAGGGCAACTTTGATCGCGCTCTAGAAATTGTTCGGGAAGTCTCTGAGAACTACCCAGTGACGCTAGTGAATTCGGTAAATCCCTATCGCTTAGAAGGGCAGAAGACAGCCGCGTTTGAGGTGGTGGATGTTTTGGGTGATGCTCCTGATTGGCTTTGCATTCCGGTTGGAAATGCTGGAAATATTAGCGCGTACTGGATGGGCTTTTGTGAGTATCACCAGGAAGGACGCTGTTCTCACTTGCCCAAGATGATGGGATTTCAAGCGGCGGGTGCGGCTCCCTTGGTGGGTGGGCAGGTGGTCACACATCCCGATACTTTGGCAACGGCAATTCGGATTGGTAATCCGGCCAATTGGCAGCGTGCGATCGCGGTTCAGGAAGCGAGTCAGGGTGAATTTAACGCCGTGACCGATGATGAAATTATGGCGGCATATCGGCTGTTGGCGTCTGGAGAAGGCATCTTCTGTGAGCCTGCGAGTGCGGCGTCTGTGGCAGGACTGCTGAAGCACAAAGATAAAGTTCCGGCAGGGGCAAAGGTGGTCTGTGTGCTGACCGGGAATGGGCTGAAAGATCCAGATTCAGCCATTAAGTTCAGCGAAAACAACTTTAAGCAGAACGTTGAACCGCAGCTAGATATCGTCGCCCACACGATGGGATTTTAGAGGATTGTGGTTGACAGGGACGATTCATAGGACGATTCATTCAGAGGAGCGATCGCGTTTGTTTGATAGAGCGATGTGGCGGCTCAGCACTTGAGCAAATTTGTCGTGGATGATTTTAATCTTGCGATTTTAATTTTGTTAGCATATCCACCGCGTCACCCAACGCCATAGAGAGATTTTGACGAGTCTGGATGTGTTGGGCTTTTTCCGTCTCAAGCTCTTGCGCCAAGCGATCGCGCTCTGACCACACTTTAATCAACTGTGCTTTCAGTTCAGCCATTGTATTCATCTGCTCGACCCTCTGTTCAATCTCAGATGGGACAATTGCCGCACCTGAGATTGGTTGGTGCAGATCTTGCTGTGCCGATTCTTGGGATGAAGCGAATTGCACTTGGTCTAGCGTTTGCTGCATCGACTCTACTTCTTGGCGGCGTTGTTGTGCTTCAATCTCGTAGCGTTTTCGCCAGTTATCAGCACTCGCATTAGCGGCCTCTTCCGACTGTTGCGCCGCTTGCAGTTGCCGCTTGAGATCTTGAATTTCGTTCAGCCACTGAACAACGTCTGACATCGCCTATTCTCCCTGTGATCCTTAGCTGATTAAGATACACCAAGTTAGCAAGGTAAGCGGCAAATGGCTGGTGGAGTTAATTCTATTGATCTAACGTTTTGTGATCTAATGTTTTTGCCAATCTTGTCGAGCTTGGTCTAGCACGTAAGCAGAGACGATCTGAATTTCTTCAGCGGTTAACCGATCCTGGTAAGCGGACATGTTGCCTTTGCCGTTGGTCACAATTTCAGCGATCGCGGCTTCTGTGCCATATCCATTCTTCTCCAACGCCTTCAGCTTCAGCGTTTTCCCCCGCCTGATAATGTTTCCTCCATTGATATGACATCCAACGCAGTGAGTCTCAAACAGCGTTGCTCCTTGATCTGTCTCTGCCCTAACGGGTATGACAACTATTGCCCATCCAACCAACGCACCCAAAACCGCGATCGCAATTCGTTTCAGCACAGATCTACCTATTAACCCCTGCCTCAATCCTCGCACACACGTCTAATTCAAGGCACAATAACAAATGACGTGAGGAAAAAAAGGAGTCTCTGTGCTGGTCAGAATTGGCGTCACGGTTTTGTGCTTTGCGATCGCGTTTGTCTTAGCTAGTCTTGTAGAGTATTGGATGCATCGCCTCATGCACGTGTCTGAAAAAATTGGAGAACGTCACCGCGATCACCATCGCCGTAATGAAGGACAGGGCGTGGTTTGGGAGTTTTTTGACTACCTTAAAGGCACGATCGTGATTCTGTGTCTCCTGTTCTTTTATTCGCCGGAAGCTGGAATCGGTTGGTTCCTTGGCGGGTTTGTCTATGCGGCGTTCTCATCCTACGCCCATCAGCTACAGCACGAAAATCCGACCAAATGCTTCTGGATGAAAATGCCTGTTCATTATGTCCATCACAAATACGGCATGTGGCATCACAACTTTGGTCTCGCTGTCGATTGGTGGGATCACGTGTTCGGGACGTATAAAGCGGTTGATTGGCTAAGCGAGAAAGAACTGAGTCAGCCAGAGCGCGGATATCTCGAATTGCGCTGGCGTTAGGGTAAATTGACAGTACATGTGTGGAAAAGGTGGGGTTGACCTCGCCTTTTTTCGTATGAATTTTTTGTATGAATATGAATTACGAAAGATTACGATCGCTAACAATTTCGTAACCAAACATTACGAACTACAAATCACAGATTAAATTTTTCGATCACTCTCCACCCAGCAAAATTTCGACGTGCTATGGTTCCAACAACTGATATGAAGATAGGGACATGACTTACTTCCAAGAAGCGAAAGCCCATTTCATTGCTTCCCATCAGAATCCCATCAATCAAGCGCTCCATCATCTGACGAATCTGCTGGCGATCGCAGCCGTTGTCTACTTGTTTATCGATTGGCGAATTACGCTGCTGTGCCTGGTACTGACGCAAGTGTTTGCTCTGGGTGGACATGCTGTGTTCGAGAAAAATGAGCCTGCCTTTGTGAAATATCCCGGCATCACCATTCTCGCGTCCTTGCAATGGTCGTTTGAAAATTGGTTTGGTGTGCGCCAACTCTGGCAGCGCTCCAATAGACTCAGAGCTTAAATTCGTCCTCATCCCCTAGCCCATTCTTCACATGGGAAAAGGGAACCAGATCTCCTATCTCTTACGCCTCTCTCCCGGAGAAAGAGGGGTTGGGGATGGGACAAATTCCCCTATTGCTACACATCACGCCTTCACGGAGTCTCTATGTATCAAGGTTTACTAGTTGTTGATGCTGACGCCCATAAGTTAGAAAATCCATTGATTATTCGCGACTACATTCCAGAGGAGTATCGCGATCGCGTGGGCTTAATCGTTGACAACCTCGGCGATCAGCGCATGCGAGTGATTGATTTCAATCCTCAAACCGGACAGAACGATCTCGTTCGGCTCTTTCCGCAACCCCAAGGATTAGGTAAGGGTGGGTTTCGGAATTTGCACCCCGAAACGACGCTTGGAGCGATGTTCAATGATGTCCGTGTCGCTCACATGGATCAAGAAGGCGTCGATGTTCAGGTGATTTATGGGACGTGGAATCTCAGTTTTTCCAGCTATCTCGACAAAGATTTAGCGATCGCACTCTGCCGCGCTTATAACAACTACATGGCAGACGACTGTCGTAGCCATGGCGATCGCCTCAAGCCGATCGGAGTACTGCCGCTGCAAGATGTAGACGAAGCGGTAAAAGAAATGTATCGCTGCGTGAACGAACTTGGCATGATTGGCATCTCGGTCGCTCCGAATATTGCCGTTCCTCATCCCAAAGCGCCCGATGCTTTCCCTGAAATTCGCACCTGCAAAACGCTGAGCCATCCTGATTTTGAGCCAATTCTGCGGGCAGCCGTAGATCTTGATATTGCGATCGGGCTGCATGGCGGACCCGGTTCCTACATGGTGGGTGGGCTGTCCGATCATACCGAAACCTTTGTTCTGAGCCACATTTTTGTGCAGCGCAACCAGCAGCAGCTTGCCCTAGCCCGTATGGTGTTTGATGGCGTATTCGAGCGCTTCCCGACTCTCAGAGTCGGCTTCCTAGAAGGAGGCTGCGGTTGGATTCCCGATCTGGCTCATTCGTTCCACGAGCATTGGGAGAAGCGAATTCGCGACTTTGATCCCAAGCATCCTTACCGCCCATCGTTGGTTGATTTCACAAAACTGATGATTCAAGAACGCGGTATCCATAACAGCAGCAACATCATGTCTCAGGCGAAAAACCTGTTTGATCTGATGTGGACAAAGCAACACGACCCCAGCAAGATTGACGACGCCAGCTTATACGAACACGCCGATCTGCGTCACCGCGATCCGATGGAGTATTTTGCACGCGGACAAATCTTTGCGTCGTTTGAATCCGATGATCCCGCGCCTGCCTATCTTCACACTGGAATGGGCGAAATGGGCAAACACATCGCCTGTTTCTCAGGAGACTATGGGCATTGGGATGGCGTCCTTCGCAATTGCGTTTCTTCTGTTGCCGAAGTGACCGACTACGATCGCGACCATCTTGCTCTGCTGTTTGCGGGAAATGCTTTGGCACTATATGGCGATCGTTTAAAGAACACTCTGCCTCAAATTGCAAACGCTGATTTGGTTGGAGTCGGACGCTAGAAAAACGGGTGGATTCCTCCCACAATCGGCACTGCTGAAAAACGGGGATTGTTTCGGGAACGGGTCGTTCTGATTCTGAGTCAGTCATTTAGACTGGATCTAACGACCCGCATCCACCCATAGTTCGAGTTCTTCCTCTATGCCCTCGATCGCTCGAAAGAATCTCTTTGAAGACATCCCTCGGTTTCTCGTTGCCCAAGCGGGCATCATGTTTGCCGTCAGCCTCGTCACGATCCAAATTGGCATCCTCAAAGGCTTTACTCGCTCCACCGCTCGCCTAATCGATCAATCCAACGTCGATCTGTGGGTGGCCGCGAAAGATATGGTGCATCTGGAGTTGAGTTCTGCAATTACAGCCAACCGAGTGGTGCAAGCTCAGAAAGTTGAAGGGGTTGATCGCGCGGAAGCCTTGATGATTCGCTCCAGCATTTGGCGCGACAAGTCAGGAAATATCACCCCGATCAGAATTTTTGGATTTGATCCTAGCACCCGTATGTTTGCGGGCTTTGAAATTCCAAAAGGTAAACTTGACTCGCTCAAACAGCCTTACACCGTCATGGTCGACCAAGGCAGCTTGAAATTTTTGGACCTAGATCAAGTTAGCGACCCTCCAGAGACTTCTCCAGCCAATCGCGGCAGCATTGGAGCGTTTGGGGCACTGCCCGCTCAGATTGTTGGACTTTCCAAAGATACTCAATCGATTGCCTCTAGCGTCTTTATCTTCACATCGCTAGAGAACGCGAACGCTTATGGTACAGCAGGCTTAAATAGTTCAGTCAACTGCGTTCGCCAACCGTCTGGTGAGTTGTCTTGTGTCAATAATTTTGAAAACCAATCTGTGAACGCCGCTCTAATAGATGCTCCTCCCCCTCGCCGCCTGACGATCGCTGATCCAATCTCCTTTGTCATGATTCGTGCCAAGGCTGGGCAAGACTTGGGTCAACTGAAGCAGCGTCTCGAATCTACTTTGCCTGGAACGCACGTCTACACTCAGACCCAAATGTCAACCATTACCCGTAACTATTGGGAACAGCGCACTGGTGTTGGCTTTGTACTTGGACTTGGCGCAACCGTCGGCTTCATTGTCGGTATGGTGATTGTTGGACAAATTCTCTACTCGTCTGTTTCTGATCACCTGCGCGAATTTGGAACTCTCAAAGCAATGGGTGCGTCAAACTGGGTAATATACAGCGTGATTTTGGAACAAGCGCTATGGATGGCAGTCCTGGGCTACCTCCCTAGTATTGCTCTGTGTCTGGGGTTGGGTGCATGGACGCAAGCGGCTAAAGGCATCATGATTTTGATTACTCCAGCTACCGCAGGCGGCATTTTGGTGCTTACGGTGGTGATGTGTGTTGGTTCAGCCCTCTTTGCGGTTCAGAAAGTGACGCGGGTTGATCCAGCGATCGTCTTTAAGGCGTAGTAGAATCTCTAAGCAATAATACGGCGATCTCCTGACAAACGATAAAACTGCGACAGAGCAAAGGTTCGGGCGCTGATGTGTCACACCTATCCTTCCTCCGCCAAATTTTATCCTTTAAAATAAGAGTTGAAGTTCTACACCGTTTTCAGCAGAAGCCCGATTGTTCTAGGTAAACTACTTCTATATATAAGTGAGGTTTTAATCTAAACTTCATCTGGATTCCAGATTTTCGATTAGAAGTAATCTTTAGTAACATCTGTTTGAACTGCTCCCCACACCATCGCTGTCTAAGTTTTGTCCGCCCTTTTTATTTAAACGAATGACTGCTACCTCGATCGAATTAATACACGGTTCTAGGAGTCACACTAGTACTGCTCGTTCTACGTACATTGACCGGGCAGAGACGAAGGCAATCGCTGCTTGTGGGATCGAGATGGTGTACCGCACGGGTGCAGAAAACTATCAAGCCTTAAAACATGTCGATCTAGAAGTTAAGTTTGGCGATATTCAGCTTCTGATGGGCCCGTCGGGGTCTGGTAAGACGACGTTCTTGTCGATCTTGGCAGGAATTTTGACGCCTAGCGGTGGTAGTGTACGTCTTTTGGGTCAAGAAATTACGAAACTCTCTAGCAGCAAACTAGCGCAGTTTCGCTTAGAAAATATCGGTTTCATCTTTCAAGGATTTAATCTGTTTCCAGCACTGACGGCGATCGAAAACATCGAAGTGGCTCTGAAACTAAAAGGGGTTCGTAAAACAGCCGCTCATCAGCAAGCTCAAGAGTTACTAGAACAAGTTGGACTAGGCGATAAGGGAAACCGTCTGCCACAAGACTTGTCAGGCGGACAAAAGCAGCGGGTGGCGATCGCGCGTGCTTTGGCCGGAAATCCACAACTGATCATGGCAGACGAGCCAACTGCCGCTCTCGATTCTCAAAATGGTCATGCGGTGATTGAACTGCTTCGCAACCTTGCCAAGGAAAAAGGTCGCACCGTTCTGATTGTGACTCACGATCCGCGCATCATTGATGTTGCCGACCATGTGGCTTATCTTGAAGACGGGATTATGCGTGACTCATAGTCAACAGATTACTACTTGATAGACTGCCAGGTTTTAGAATCAAGAGAAACGGTAGAGTAATTTCTCTTGCCTGATGATGCCACTGCAATAGGTTTCTTGCACGTTTGTAAGAAGCTTACTGCAGTGGCATCATCTTTATCGGCTCAATTTTATTGACTGGAGTTTAGACTAAGCAGAAATAAGCCCAGCTTGAATTTCGATGCTGAGCAAGGATTGAGGAGTGGAGTATTGAACGCTTAGGCAGAGGTTTGAGATTGCTTTTTGCGTTTGGAGTACCGCTTTTTGACAATAGGAGCGCGAACGCGCAGGGTACGGGCTTGCCCTGGAGTCCAACCAGGAGATTTTCCGCGCGTTTTGGGGACTTGGGCAGGTGTGCCAAGTTGCGTAAAAAGAGCAGACATGGATTGCGCAACTCGCCCAGGAGTTAGTCGAGACTGAGGCTTTTGCCACGGCAGGGGACGGTCACCCACCAAGTCGCGGGCAAGCCATAATTGCCAACTAAGCAAGGGCATCAGGTCGCTCCAGCGTTCAGCTTGTTTGGCAGTGCTCAAGTTGGGGAGTGTCCAATGCAACCGTTGTTTAGCAAAGCGGAACCAGTGGTCAACCCCAAAGCGACGACAGTAGAGCTGCCAGATGTCACCCAGAGGAGGCATTGCCTCACCAACCCAAATTAACCAAACGGGTTTACCTGTACGTAGATTGCCTGCCCCATCGAGCCGTTCCACCAAAATCAGCTGCATGGGATGAGATGCGGTTGTCCGAAAGTGCATCTGATGCCAACACTGTAATCGCAGTCGTCCTTGCCTGGGGTCATCGACCACAACCGATTGCTCAGCTTTGTGCCAGGTGGTTGGGTCATTGAGCTTGAACTTATCCCCATGTACTCTGGGTCTGCCTCTGCCGCTATAGACAGGTGGGGCTGTCCACAAACAACGATTAGAACGCAAGCGCATCAACTTGTCACAAGCAATATCTGCCGTTGCTAAGACAAACCGGGCACAGCCATACTCACTATCCCACAATGAAATCGCACGGACAGTCAGTGCTTGACACACTTGGCGCAGTTGCCAAGCGGCTTTGCCAATCGGACTCTCGAAACTGGTGATGCGCTCGTGTCGCAACGGTAGTGCCCAACTGCTACCTACTTCAGGAATCCAAGCAAGGGTACTCCATCTGTTGAGCGACAATCATATTGGCCCAATCGACGATTGCATTGCCCATCCCAGACTTTCACACGTAGAGACCACCTTTGTTGAGCGACAATCATATTGGCCCAATCGACGATTGCATTGCCCATCCCAGACTTTCACACGTAGAGACCACCTTTTCATTTGCAAACCGGATCAGATCGCGTCACTGGATTCATCAAATCTGAT
>JAHHHP010000027.1 GCA_019359275.1 Myxacorys chilensis ATA2-1-KO14
AGGAGTTCAAGCAGACGATGGAAGTTGTGTTCGATGAGTACCTTCCAAAATGGAACTACACGGCTAAACCACAGGGCTGATGATTTCCGGTCTTATTTAATCCACGATCCTAAACAAAACCCTCCAAGGTCGCTTGGAGGGCTTATCGTCGGGGTTTGTTACCAGACGGTACTCACCATCCTGCTTCGGCTTGCTGAAGCACGTACTGAGCAACGGCCTTAACTTCAGAATCGGTCAATCGTCCGTCAAAAGCAGGCATTGCATTTTTGCCATGAGACACCTGCTGTCTAATTGCATCTACCGAGTTCATCGCATACTTTTCAAGAGCTTCTTTTCTCAGCGTTTTGTGAGAAATAATCACGTTGTTGCCACCAATATGACAGGCTGAGCAATTGGCGCTAAAGATGCGCTGACCGTCAGGCGCATCCGCCCCAGCAGAACTAGTTAGAGGGAAGAGAAAGAGCGCGATCGCAAGGCAAATGGCTAGTGGTAGCACCACGACTCGCATTGATAAAATTCTTTGCAAAATAATTCTCCTCTCTCAACCGCTAGCCAGAAGCGCTTTAATACCTTGTTAGATCCCTATTCTAAGACGGGAAAAGGAGGTTCTGGCTATTGATGAAAGAGGAGATGATTGAGTCAAATGGAGACTTCAAGAACTATTGAACGATCACTTTACCAACCATGCCAGCACCCCGGTGAGGCAAGCAGTAGTAGGAGTACTCACCCGCAGGCGTGTCCGCTGGGAAGTTTACTTCAAAACTCTTACCCGCGCCTTCTAAACCTTTGTGAGACAGCTTAGCGGCCAAATCTTTATTCCCATCAGGAACTTTAGCACTGTCAAACACAACGTTGTGAGGCGGCAAGCTGCCCACCTGCCACTGCACGGTATCACCCGGTTTGATAGTCACAACAGCCGGATCAAAGACTAAACCTTTCGGGGTTCCCATCTTGACATTGTAGGTTTCTGCTGCTGCAGGAGAAGCAGCCCAGAAAAAGCTGCTAGCGATCAGCATAACGGCACAGAATGCCAGTGAAATTCCTCGAAGAACAGAAGAAATCGATTTCATAGTGGTCTCTAGAACGAGTGGTTCTCTAACTTCTTTCGATATTTTACAGCTTGTCGTACTTCATCAATGCAGAGAGTTTCTGCAACTAAAGCTTAAATCTACTGAGCCTGCCTCTAAAACTGATCAGTTCCCCAGCCCGGCGCAACTTGGGCTGCCCGCAGAATAAACCCAGCCAAATGTTCAGCTTGCGATCGCGAAAGCCAACTCTCCGGGACTTCCCGGCAGTAAATCTCGTCTTCTGTACCGTCATAGCTCATTGGACGCCGCATATAAGCAACAAGCCGTTCAATCGTATCTCGCGGCGGCGTTGCCCCTTTTAGCGCCTCTAGCGACAACGAAACAGGGGGATTGGGTAACGTTGATCCGCCAACATGACAATTGGTACAGCTCCCACCAAAAAGTTTTTTCCCTTCGGTGATGTCCTCTGCCGAAAACAGGCGCGTCTGCCCTTGATCATCAAGCGCTAGCGGAATCGGCTCGGTCACTTTTAAGTAATAAGTCACGTAGGAATCAGCAGCATAGACCGGACGGCTGACCAATGCCAGTCCCACACAGACACAACAAAACACCGCGAAACCACGGAGCAGAAGAGCAGGAAGCCAGCGCAGAGTTTTGTGAATTAGCATGGAGCAATGGTCAGCAAGAGAATGAACTAGTAGTGGATTTTGCCGCCGCCCCACTGATCGCCGACAATTTTGGGCTGAAGTAGAACGTGTCCTGCGATCGCAACAAGGTCTTTGTCGGTGAGGTTCCGCATTTCAGGGAAGGTATCTTTGCTCTTGATGCTCGGATGCACTTCCGCGATCGAGGTAGACCCATCGTAGCTGGTGGGATCTTTCATATAATCCACCAACGCTTCGATGTTATTGCGAGGCGGTGTTGCCAAGTCAAGCGCTTCGGGGTCAAGCCCTACGTTAGGATCGGTCTTGGTGACACCACCTGCGTGACACTGGGCGCACGCGTATTGAAATAGACGCTTACCTTCTTTAACCTGCTTCAGGCTCAACACCGTAGTATCGCCTGCATCATTGACTGGAATGGTGCGAAGCTTAGCGTCTAATTCGGCAGCATTCACGCCTTGTACAAAAACTTGAAAGGCAAAAAAGACAGTGGCTACAGCAAGCCAAAGGCATCTTTTAAGCATGGTTCTCCTTAAATGTGGCTCAGTTACGAATTTCACAACACAACAGTCGATAATGGCAACCTCAATCCTTAAGACACTGTGACCCTCAAGACATTGCCCGTTGAGACACTGCCCTTTAAGACACTGCGCTTTGAGGAAGAGGCACTAGCCGTAGACTCATCGCTCGGTAGAACCTTCACCATGAGAACGGCTGATAGCGAAAATAGACTTCTTTAATACCAATATCACGTCGCTGTAACAATCCTTAGCCCAATTTGTAGAAGAATGAAGAGATTCTCAGAAAAGGCGGTATGGAAAGAGGCTCTCTTCTCTCCCCATGCGATCGCGAATTGATTAAAGAATCGAGTTGGGGACAACCGTAGTCAGCGTTTTAATGCCTGGGATCTGACTTCCTCCGGTATGAATCGGGAGAACGGTGGGCTGATGAAGCCGAATTAACTGAGCTAGTGTCTTCTTCAACTGAGTGCGAGACACGATCGCATCCACAAAGCCATGGGCTAACAGATATTCAGACGTTTGAAAGTCATCGGGGAGCTTTTCTCGTAAGGTTTGCTCGACAACCCGACGTCCAGCAAAGGCAATCGTCGCTTTCGGTTCTGCCAGAATGATGTCTCCTAACATGGCAAAACTAGCGGTGACCCCCCCCGCCGTTGGATGGGTCAACACTGGAACGTAGAGCAAACGGTTAGCGCGATGCCGTTCTAGTGCCCCGGACACTTTCGCCATTTGCATCAGGCTCAACATGCCTTCCTGCATCCGTGCCCCTCCTGAGGCACATAGAATTACCACTGGAAGCCGTTGCTGAGTTCCACGCTCGATCAGCCGAGTCAGCTTCTCACCAACAACTGAACCCATGCTGCCACCCATAAAGCGGAAGTCCATCACGCCCAAGGCTACAGAAGACCCTTCAATCTGTCCAATTCCGGTTTGCACCGCATCGGTGAGACGAGTTTTTTCCTGAGTTTCTCGCAAGCGATCGCTATAGGCTTTGCGATCGCGAAACTTGAGGGGATCAGTCGGCATCAAGCCTTCGTCAATGGCAACCCACGTATCCGCATCGATTAATTGACTAATGCGCTGATCGCTCGCGACGCGCATGTGATGATTGCACTCTAGGCACACCATTTGATTCAGTCGCAAATCTTTGGTATAGGTGAGGACGCTACAAGCTTCGCATTTTGTCCACAACCCATCTGCGATCTCCCGTTCTTGCCCGTCGGGGACAGAAGACCCTGATTTTTGTCGATTTGCAAACCAATCAAAAAGTGACATAGTAACTGTGTTCCTTAGTAGTAGTGCAGGGGACTAACGACATAAGAGGAAAGACGGTCTGATCGGACAAGAGTGCCCATCTCAGGTGTTTTCCCGGTGCTTTTTCGATTAGGTCTTTTATCTTCTATGACCAACCGCGTCGTTATCATTTCATCGATTACTGCTTCACCAAATTAGAGTTAGTAACTTAGAGCCTTGCACCGAATTCTAGAAGGAATTTAGTGAAGTTTGCAAAAAATTTTTAAAACAGCGTGCCGAAACGGCAATCTCAGATTAAAACTTTTTAAGACAAGACGTGTAAAAACTTGAAGTATTTTTTTGTAAAAACATTTTTATTCTTTCGCTCAGTGGCTCGAAGGGCGATCATTTAATAATGGAGGAGCCAGGATTTACATCATCAAGCAGAGTGTTGCCTTCTAGCCTCTAAGGTTGCCTTCTGGCCTCTAAGCTTGAGCGAACACAACAAGTCCTTCATTTTGGAACATTTAGGGGTGGGTTGTATGGATTCGTGAGCAATCTGTGTTCTGGCGTTCTGTCTGTCCACTGCTTAGCCATTTCTAGACTGTTAGAACGTCAGAAACATCGGTTAAAGAAGTTGGAGGGTAGTGGTGTAAACCCGTTAATCAGCTTCGATGCCGTGTCGTAACGATGCGACTGTCCAACTACGGCTCCATAACACTACTCAACGTCGCCGAAATTGTGAGTATTCCTCCTGATATTTCATAGTTTCGCTTAGGCATGCCTATTTCTTGTGGGCCGCTTTCACGTGCAAGAACCAAGGCGCAGTTAGCCTAATTTCAGAATGCTTGCATGTGATACAAAACACATTCTGTTGTTCTCCAAAAAATCTGGGAATTCTGAACCTGGAGCGCACTTTAGCAATTCGATGAGATTTTGACTTTTCGTATGAGTACTTTGTCGCTATCCCAATTAGTTGGTTCCTCGCACTATCTTGCGATCGCAGATGATGCCCTCAAGGACGAGGATAATGCCGCTTGGGTGATGGAGCTAGAGTTAGAGGCTCGGCAAGAATGGATTGAGCGCATTAGCTGGATTCGGCTGGCGGATCGGTTAGCTGAGAGCGACCTCCTAGACCCTCATGGTTCTGAGTTTCAGCGCTTTCAAGACGGTTGGAAGTGGCTAATGGCGACGGGTCAGGTGCAGCCTGTTAGCGGGCATCGAAAAGTGTTTGAAGCCATTCGCGATCGCTGGTTTTGTAACACTGACCCTGTAGGTCAGCTATCAATTAACTCGTGGAATCGGTACTTAGGCGCACTGGAGCGCTATCACCACAACAACAATCTTGTCTTCGACACCCTCGATCAGTTTGAGACGATGCTAGAGGAACTGGCAGCCTCTTTCTTTCAAGTACTACCCTTTTTGCCCGCTCATCATCGACGAATCGTCGGCGCGTTTGGCATGGTGGATCAGTTTTACAATATTCTGCGTGATCTGCAGGAAGACGCCAAGCAAGGCATTTGTTATTTGCCGACGGAAGTACTCGATCGCTTTGGTGTTAGCCGCACCGAAATCCTCGAATTGCGAGCCTATAACAATCCGGGCTACCGCTCCATGATGCAATTTTGGATTTATGACTATTTGCCACGGTTGTATCGTAAAGCGTATCCCTTTATTTTGTCGCCCGATCTACATCCCTCTTGGCAAATGCTGCGGGATTGGTCGCTGAACCGCTATAAGCGAATTGAGCGGATACTGCGTCGATGTGACTACGATTACAGAAGATTTCCGCACGTCTACTGGCAAGAAGTTCAACGAGATTTGGTGTTAATCCTACCAGCAAGATTTGCCAATTCCTCTTATTGTCATCTTCCTAAAGGAGGAAATAAAGGATGTTCAACAAAATTAACATATATCTCCTATCTATCTCGCAAATGCAAGCTGTTTCAGTTTACTAAGCAAGAGCCTAATGTTTTGATGGAGTTTGAATGCGGTTAGTAAGCTGCGGTTAATAAGATGTTCCTGACTTGCGGTGCAAGACGGCAGTTACGCCTTTCGCTTCCATAACCTTGCCATTATTCACCTCGGCGTAGAGCAGCCAATGATCACCGCATTCCATCCGGTTTTGAATGGTGCATTCGAGGTAGGCCAAAGCGTCCAGCAGAACTGGGCAACCATTGGCGGCAGGTTCTGTGTTGAGGTCGGCAAAGCGATCGTACTCTGATCCGGATTTCATAAAAGCCCGTCGAAGCTGCCGATCTTCTCTCAAAATATTCAGCACAAACGAATCGCCAATGTGATCGAGCCAGCCTTCCACGCGAGATTTTGCGATCGCCACCGTGACTCCCGGCGGATTGAAAGTGGCTTGAGAAATCCAAGACGTGAGAAAACCATTCCTTCGCTCGCCTTGTCTGACGGTGACGACGCACAGTGACCCGATGACACGACCGAGGGCTTGTTCGGTGCGATCGCTCTTTGTTTCAGCAACAAACGATCGCGGTTCTCGAACTTTCTTCGTTTTACGCAACACCTGAGCAAACTCTGCTCCCGCTTGCTCTGACTGCTGCAACACCTCGTCTGTCGGCTTGAACTTCACGCGAATCGTGTCAAATCCAAATGTGTAGCCTGCATCTTGAAGGCGGTTTTCAACGAGATCGATCGCTTCGCCGCTCCAACCATAGGAGCCAAAAACGCCTGCTACTTTAGTTTTCGAGGCATTAGAGAGGACTAAACCTAACGCTGTTTGAATCTGTGTCGGCGCGTGTCCTGCCAGCGTTGGAGTGCCGATAATGAAGCCGTCGCAGCGTTCTACAACCGCCGTCACATCGGATGGCTCAGCAAATTCACAGTTAACCGATTCAACAGTAATATCAGAGTCCGTGAGTCCTTTAGCGATCGCTTGCGCTACACTAGCGGTATTTCCGTAGGCAGAAGCGTAAAGCAAGGCGACAGAACGTTCTTGGTTTTTCTGCTCATCGCACCAGTTTCGATAGTCCAACATCAAGCGGCTGCGGCTGTAGCGGACAATGGAGCCATGAGCAACGGCATACATCGTGGCAGGAAAAGTTGAAAGTTCTGCGATCGCGGCTTCAACCTGTTTAGACTGCGCCGCGTGCAGACAGTCGAAGTAGTAGCGACGATCTTCGTCTAGCTGCTTCCAGTGCTCATCGAAAATAGAATCATCGCAGACATGCGATCCAAAGAATTTGTCTGTATAGAGAATCTGGGTGGCTGGATCAAAAACGCACAGTTCATCTACCCAGCGCGGAGTAGGCACAAAGGCGAATTGCAAAACATGTCCTTTGCCCAGATCGAGAGTGTCGTCATCTCGAACAATTTGAAGTTGGAGCGGAAGATTTGGAAAAGCTGTTTTTAAAGCATTGGCAGCCGGCTTAGAACAAACGATCGTGACCTGCGGTGCTAATTCAAGTAGCTTTTTGAGCGTTTCGAGGCGATTTTGATTCACGTGGCTCAAAATCACATAGTCGAGCTTCTGAAAGTACTGATGTTGATGGAGTTCGTGTACAAAAATATCTGTGAAAGACGAACCCGGCGGATCGATCAAGGCATTTTGTTCTGCTTGAATCAAATAGGCATTGGCAGTTGTGCCCTTTTGTCGCGCGTATTCGATTTCAAACTTGAGCCGATCCCAAGTGCGTGATCGCAGCACTTGCGTATCGACACCGATTTCGGCAATTTGCACGTCTCTGGGTCTAGAGTCTGACATAAGAAATGAGGGATGGGAGGAAGGGTAATGCTCCGCTTTCGCGAGGAGGGATGGTTGACAGCAACGCGATGAGAGAAGAAGTAGATGAGGGATAAGGGATACAACTCAAAGTTGCACTTGTCAAATTACACTTGCGCATGTCATCCCCCTTGGCAAAGCGTTGCCGCAGGCGTCCCTTATCCTCCAGTGGAGATTTAGTAGTGATTTCCCACTTTCCGATGATGAACGGCAGTGAGAGCATCCGATTTAGCAACTCGTCCGACATCGACTGTGCTGTAGACAATCCAGTGGTCGCTGCATTCCATCCGGCTTGTGACTTCGCATTCTAGATAGGCGAGGGAATCCGCAAGAATTGGAGAACCGTTATTAGCAGGATAGATTTTGACGTTTGCAAATCGGTCTGCACCTGGGGCAAAACGCTTTAAGAAGTGCTTCATCAAGGGCTGATAGTTGCCTTCTTCCAAAATATTGAGAACGAAGCGATCGCCGACTCTCATGAGCGACTCGATCGCGCGGTCTTTGGCAACGGCGATCGTAAACCCTAACGGCTCGAAACTAGCTTGAGACACCCAGGATGCCAACATCGCGCTGGTTACTTCATTCTTCTTGGCGGTGATGATGTAAAGCCCTCCACTCAAGCGTCCCATTGCTTTATCAAGATCGCCGTCTAGAGATTTCATCTGTTTTACAGCGCGATCGCGGGTCAGCCATTGCCCTAAGTCTGTGCCTGCTTCTTCGCAAAGCTGGTAGGTCGCATCCGTCGGTGTTGCCTCGATTTTAATGGGAGCAAAGCCTTCGGTTAATCCCGCTTCTCGAAATTGGCTGCGAATTACATCCACCGATTCTTCATCCTCACCTGCCACCTCAAACAGCCCGATCGCTTGCTTTGCATTTGCCGCTGCCAAAATTGTGCCGATCGCGGCTTTGGCTTGATCGGCGATTTTACCCGATTGAGGCGGCATTCCAATCGCTAATCCGCTTGAGAGTTCGACCAGTTCACGCACCTCGTGAGGTTGGGCTTCTCGCAGATCCAAAACTTCAACTCCAACCCCTGTTTTGAGAATGCCATCTGCGATCGCGTGAGCTAATCGATCGCCGTCTCCATAGCCACCCACATAGAACAATCCCACCGTTTTGACGGATTTGGCTTTGGTTTGGCTCCATTCTTGATAGCGTCCGACCAATTCTTTCACGTTGTAGTACAAGAGCGGACCGTGACCTGTGGCGACCATTTTTACTTCGGGAAGCTCTCCAATGCGTTTGATAGCAGATAGCACCGAGCGGGCGTTAGGAGCCATGAGACAATCGTAATAGATGCGATATTCCTGCTCGATCAGGTCTAAATCTTCGTCAAAGGTGCGATCGTCGCAAAAATGCATTCCAAAGGCATCGCAGGTGAAGAGCGTTTGCGTTTTCGAGTCGTAGGTAAAAATGGTGTCGGGCCAATGCAAGTTTGGGGCAGACACGAATTCCAACAAATGACCATTGCCCAAATCCAAGCGCTCTCCGCTTTTGACCAACTGGCTCTTGAAGGGTTGATGAACCATACTGTCAAGAAACTGAATGGCAACTTTTGCGCCCACTACCGTAATATTCGGATTGAGTTGCAGCACGTCTCGCACCAAGCCGCTGTGATCCGGCTCGGTATGGCTAATGATTAGATAGTCGATTTGCTGCGGATCGATTAGCTCAGTTAATGTATCGAGGTACAGATCCCGAAACTTCTCATGAGAAGTATCAACGAGGGCGACTTTCTCACCCCGAATCAAGAAGGAGTTGTAGGTAGTGCCGTTTTCTAAGGAGAACTCGATATCAAAGCGATCGCGATCCCAGTCGAGGGAGCGAATAACAGTTGTGTCTGAGGCAATATCAGCAGTTTGAAGGGTGAGCCTGCGCTTTGATCGAGCGGTGGGATGATCGCTGAGTGCTACCATGTCTGCCTCCTGCAATACTTTTGCAACGGGTGTACCTTCTTACATGTTAAGGAATATTGCTCGTGTTTTCTTAGTTTTTCGCGTTTGATCCGCTTTTGTAAAGTTTTAATACACAAACGGACTCATAAGTTTTTTATATGAACGAGTGGCTTGCGCTCACAATTGGCAATTCTCGCTTCCACTGGGCGCTGTTTGAGAATGAAACACTGCGACAGGTTTGGGATGCTTCCCCAATGGATATAGATATTGTGAAAGCCTTCATTGCTAATCCTAAAGGGTTTGTGCCACTCTCAGATCAGATGACTCTACCCGAACTTTGGCTAGCTTCCGTCGTACCCAAACAGAGTAAACCTTGGACAGCCTATTCTCAAGTCAAGGTCATCACACTGTCTCAGATTCCGTTGTATCAGGTTTATTCAAGTTTTGGCGTTGATCGGGCACTGGCGTTGTGGGGCGCGATCGCAACCTATGGCAGTCCTGCGTTGGTGATTGACTGCGGGACTGCCATGACTTTTACAGGAGCCGATTCGCACAATAATCTGATCGGCGGCGCAATTTCGCCAGGATTGAGGTTGCAGTTTCAGGCGTTGGGACAGAACACTGCCGCATTACCGAATTTAGATACTGAAACGATTTTAGACTTGCCGCCGCGCTGGGCAAGAAACACACGAGACGCGATCGCGAGCGGAATTTTACAGGGTGCGATCACCAGTATTCGAGACTTTGTTCTAGATTGGCAACGAAGATTTCCAGATAGTGCGATCGTCATGACTGGAGGTGATGCAACGCTACTGTGTAGAATTCTGAACCAAGAATTACCCGAAGTATCAAGATTGATCCACTTAGACTTAAATCTAGCTTTTTGGGGAATTCGAGAGATTAGACGCCGTTCTAATGGCTAACTCAAGATCTATGCCTACTTTGCAACGAACTTGCCCTGTAACCCACGCCAGTATTTCATCCTCAATCCGAAGTGCGAATCTTGCCAGCACTTACAGGATCAATAGCACCTCATCTTCCATTGCTAAAGTCGTATTCTGTTTCCATCGATTAGGCAGTTTTCTGATTACTATCCTGCTCAATATGACGACGCAACACTGAATTAATTAGCGTCTTGTATTCTTCGCTTTGCGATTGAAACCATGTCATCACGTCCGGATCAAGCTGGACTAAATTCCTAGCTTGTTCCGCTGGAACTCTTAGCACTGCCTTCTCAAAAAACTCATCTGTCAAAGGTGGAATATCAGAATAATCAATTCCTTCGTCTGACATCGATTCCAATGCTGCCCAATTAGTACGAGAGGTACTGCTCAAATCGTTTTCGTTCATGTCGATTTGCCCGTCGTGCTGAAATTACTCGGATTACGTCACCTTGCCGCTCTGTCCAAACAACGATCGCTATACCGTTACCTAAAAAGCCGATTCCGATCCATCGGTCTTCACTGTAATCAAAACGGTCATCCAACTCAACCAGCATTGACCCCTCAAACATTTCGGGAATATCCGCAAAATCAATTTCGTGTTTACGAACATTTTCTAGATTTTTCGCTTCGTCCCACTCAAACTGCATGGAGACCCAACGCTGCCAATTGAACCACCATAATTATCTCGCATCTCATTCTGCATTCCAACCTGGAAAAATGTGATGCAACTGGTCTTCCAGATTCCATCCTTTCGGGCGCTGCCGTTCATCGAACCAAGGTGTTCCTTTTTTTAGCCACTGCTCACGATACGTTGGAGTGTCATCGTAACCATATTCACAACCACAACAGTTGCAAATTTCGTAAGAGTAGCGAACCTTTTCTTCATCGACGCCTTCTCGCCAAGGTAAACCGCAAATTGGACAGTTAAATATTCTCATAATGTAAGAATTGCTTGGTTCTTAAGCATTTGCTTGTCCCCTCACAAATAGCTTTGAAATATAACCCTCACCATTTATCTCAAATCGCCCAACTAGAATTTAAGCAACTGTTGTCAACCCAGCAAAGTAGTCTTCCAACTGTCGCTGATGGTCGTGTGAGAGCCGACCTTCCGGTAGCTGTCCCGGCGGAAATGCTTGCACATCAATCACTTCTAGCGGATCTGTGACTTGCATCATGCCCCTAGCTTCAACCTCAACCACGATGCAAATTGAATGCATTCGCGGATCGCGATCAGGCGCAGAATACACCCCAACCAACCGCCGAATTTTCGCTAACTCTAGCCCGGTTTCTTCTGCAAGCTCGCGCGCGATCGCAGTGGGCAAATCTTCGCCCCAGTCCACAATGCCGCCCGGAAGACCCCACAACCGATTATCCCGTCGTTGAATTAAAACAAGTTTCTCATCCGGTAAAATCGCAATAATACTCGTTCCGGTCACAGGATGCCGAAGGACGACACCCAAAACGTTTTGGAAAAAATGCCACAACCAACGCATAAATTCAGGGAGCAACACCACACTCAAGACCAATGCTTCAAAGCGTGCAGCCAATCAGTCCGAATGCGAGGAACATCTATATCAACCGCAACTTTGATAGAACACCACACGAGCCGCTAAACATTCAAGCCCTTAAGTTAGATCTTGCAGAAGTTGCGCTGCATGAAGTTCAGGCTTAACTTTCTTGTAGATTTTTTCAATCGTACCATTTGGGCTAACCACAACCGTATTTCGGCTAATGCCCACGTATTCTTTGCCCATAAATTTCTTCAGTCCATAGCTATCGTACCTCTCGGCAACTTTTCCACCTTCATCTGACAAGAGTGGAAAGGGCAAGTTGAGCTTGTTGACGAACTTTGCGTGAGATTTAGCATCATCGGTGCTGATGCCTAAGACAACGACATCCTGAGCTTGAAAGTCGGCGTAAGCATCGCGAAAGGCACACGCTTCCTTAATGCATCCCAGCGTGTTGTCGCGTGGATAGAAATACAGAACGACTCGCTTACCTTTGAAGTCAGCAAGATTGACAGGCTGACCGTAGGTATCGGGCAGGATGAAGCTGGGAGCAGGGTCGCCAATTTGAAGAGGCATAAGAAAATTAAGAAGAGGCTAGACGTTGTTTTGCAGATTCTAGAGCGCGGTGGATTTGGTCAAAGCCTGTGCCGCCGAAGCTATTGCGAGCGGAAACCACTTGTTCTGGTGCGATCGCGGCATAAATATCTTCTTCAAAGGCGGGATGGAGTTCCTTCCACTGCTCAAGCGTCAGATCTTTTAGGAGTTTATTTGCCGCTAGAGACGTTTTGACGACCTTACCGACTAAATCGTACGCCTCACGAAAGGGAACGCCTTTGGCGGCTAAATAATCGGCAACATCGGTCGCGTTTGAAAAATCTTCTGCCACCGCTTCTTGAAGCCGCGCCATTTTGAACTCCAATCCTTCGCGCAACAAAATAGTCATCGCTTCTAGACAGACCTTTGTGGTTTTTACAGCGTCAAACAAGGCTTCTTTGTCTTCCTGTAAGTCCTTGTTATACGCCAATGGTAAGCCTTTCATTAGCACAAGCATGGCTTGCAAGTGCCCAAATACTCGACCTGTTTTGCCACGCACCAATTCGGGCACATCGGGATTCTTTTTCTGCGGCATGATGCTAGAGCCTGTCGCGCAGCTATCTTTGAGCGTTACAAAGCTAAATTCTTGAGATGCCCATAAAATGACTTCCTCAGACAAGCGGCTCAAGTGGACCATGATCAGACTTGCCGCGCAGAGGAATTCGATCGCGAAGTCGCGATCGCTAACGCCATCTAAGCTATTTTCATAAACGCTGCTAAACTCCAGCAATTGCGCTGTGTAATGCCGATCGATCGGAAACGTCGTCCCCGCTAACGCTCCAGACCCAAGGGGCGATCGGTTCACCCGCTGGTAGATTTCACCTAAGCGCTGCCAATCTCGATCCATCATCTCAAAATAGGCGAGGAGATGATGCGCCAAACTGATTGGCTGCGCCCGTTGGAGATGGGTGTAGCCTGGAATCAACGTTTTGACGTTCTGTGTGGCTAAATCTAGCAACACGGTTTGAAAGCCTCGGACGCCTTGACGGATCTGCCCAATTTGATCGCGCAGGTAAAGGCGCGTATCGGTTCCAACTTGGTCGTTGCGCGATCGCGCGGTGTGCAGTTTTTTCCCGACATCGCCCACAAGTTCGGTCAACCGCCGCTCGACCGCAAAATGTACATCTTCAGCATCAATACCCGGATTAAACTGACCCGCCTGGTATTCCTGCCGAATCTGCTCTAGCCCTTGCACCAGTTGTTCACCCTCTTCGGGAGAAATAATTCCGGTTTTAGCGAGCATTTTCGCGTGTGCCTGAGAGCCAGTGATATCGTATTCGATTAATTCGATGTCAAATTCGATGCTGGCGTTAAACTGAGCGATCGCAGGATGCAACGCGGTTTCAAAGCGCTGACTCCAGGTTTTTGACAGTCCATCAGAAGCTTGCTGTTGACTCAAGAGAACCTACTCCGAGGAAGGGATAAATCACAACTCCTAAGCCTACAGCAAACTAGAAATCTAAAATGGCACATCGTGAACTACAAACGGCAAATTTGCTCTCACCAAAATCGCTCTAACCGTAAGACGTGAGCGCTCTTGCCAAGTAGCCAACTACTAAGCCGACTAACAGCGCCCATACTTGCCCGGTCTTTACAAATTGACCCCAACTCTTTCCCACTTCTCCAGTAATATCGGTTTCTTTAAATTGCTGAGCTAAGACAATCCAATCGTCTGATACGTGCCAATGAAACGATTGCAAAGCGCTGCTGGCATGGGATACATTCGCTGCCCAAGTCGGTAAATCTACTAGTACGTGAGTCATCGTCAATCTCCGCTAACACCTGAAAACAATTGCTTATGTTGCTAGAATCTTGTAACACAGAAATCAAAGAGTGACTGATTTTCGGCAACGCAATTGATCTTCAGGTTTGCTTATGGCATTAGCGATCTAAAGTAACGACATGACCGAGTTAGCGACGATCGCCGCTTGTGTGCGATCGCGCAAGTTGAGACGACCTAAGATACTCGCCACATGATTTTTCACCGTTCCTTCAGAAATATCTAGCGTTTGAGCAATTTCGCGATTACTAGAGCCTTCTGCAATCAGCTTCAGCACCTGACGTTCACGTGCTGTTAGCTTCAGAAATCCGATGGGAAGGTCAGCCTCTGCCGCCCGTCGCTGAGCCAAGTTAAACGGCAGAACGTTGTTTAACGACTGCGCTGGTGGTGTATCCGCAAAGTATCTTGGCGCTTCGCTTGCAACTTCAACAGGACTCATGACCTTCTGCAAAATGCCTGGACTGAGTTGAGTAAAGCCTTTGTGGGCCGTCCGGACTGCATTCGCCAGCTCATCTGGAGACATGTCTTTAAGCAGATATCCTTGTGCCCCCACTTGTAGCGCTTGCTTAATCGAGTCCGCATCATCAGAAGCTGTCAGCACTAACACCCGAATATCAGGGAATCGTTCACAGATTGTTTGGGTGGCGGTGATTCCGTCCATCTTGGGCATGGTCAGATCCATCAACACCACATCTGGCTGCAACGCTTCTACTTTTGCGATCGCGTCGCAGCCGTTGTTCACATCGGCAACCACTTCCAAATCAGGCTCCTGCTCTAGCAATGCTTTCAGTCCTTCTCGAATGAGATTTTGATCATCCGCTAGGAGTACGCGAATCATGGGTTAGATACCTCCAAATGTGAGCCGATAGAACGGGAGTGAAACGAGAAGAGCTAGGTTTTATGAGTGAGGAGCAATCTGAGTTAATCGGAAATGGAATGAAATTGCAAAACGTTACTCAAGAACTTACGTTGTTCTGCGACACATTCATCAACTTCGGTAGATCATTTTTTAACTATACTCGTAGATTAATCAAGTCTCAAAAGACAGAATTTTCTTTCGATTCGAGAAGAAGGTCAGTATGCTTTAAGGTTGAACTCGATTGGTTGAACTCTTATGCGGGTGTCTCAAAAGGTAGCACAGCGAAATTGGTGGTTCTGGGGTGGACTCACGGGGATCTTTCTAGTTTCTCTGAGTTTGAGATTTTGGGGACTAGGGCGCTTTAATACGCTGGTATTTGATGAAGTTTACTATGCAAACTTTGCTAATAACTATCTCACGCAAAAAAGGTTTTTTGACGGGCATCCACCATTAAGCAAATATTTGATTGCGATCGGCATTTGGATCGCTCAGTCTCTCCCCTTTGGCAAAGACACGATAAACTCGCTGACTGGCTCACCTTTAAGCACTTGGAGCTACCGCTGGCTCAATGCCTTGACTGGTTCATTCATTCCACTTGTTGTAGCTGGAATTGCCTATCAGCTTAGTTTCCGCCGCCGATTTGCCTTGATTGCTGGGTTGTTTGCGGCACTGGATGGCTTGTTTTTGGTTGAGTCTCGCTACGCCTTGAATAATGTTTATCTAGTTATCTTTGGTTTGTTGGGATTGCTACTTTTCTTGTTGGCACTGCATGCTTTATCGCGCCAAAAACAACTGCTTTGGCTCTGTGGATCGGGTGTATTTTTTGCAGCTTCAGCATCGATTAAATGGAACGGACTTTGGTTTCTATTCGGCGTTTTTTTGCTGTGGATCCTCGCATGGACTCTGCGATTTTTGAGTTCTATTCAACACACTAATTCTTCAGTATCAAGATCCTTTTCATCCCTGCAAAGTCCACCTTTGGAGGACGCTCGATCAGCGCAGGACGCAATCCTGACAGAAGCATCCCCTCCATTTTTTCCCCTCTATCGTCTGACTCAAATCAATCTGCTCTACCTATTGCTGTGTTTTGGCGCTATTCCAGCCCTGTTTTATTACCTCATTTGGATTCCTCACATTCATCTCAATCCTGAGTTCAATTTTGTAGAAGTTCAACGACAAATTTTCGCCTATCATCAGCGTGTAGGTAGCGGTTCTAACATTCATCCTTACTGCTCAACTTGGTATAGCTGGATTCTCATGCTGCGTCCGCTTGCGTATTTTTACCAAGTTACTGATAGCGGTGCTCCGCTGCCTACTAGTGGTTCGACGTTAGCACTGACCCCAGGACGAGTTGTTTACGACGTTCATGCGATGGGCAACCCATTTTTGTGGTGGTTTTCGTCGGGCGCGATCGCACTTCTGATCTGGGTGCTCATCGAAAATTGGAAGGCGCTTCCAAGTCTAGCGACCCCCAATGTCTCAAGAGTTGGTCTGCTTCCCGCGCGCGACCTGTGGGTAGGCGTATTTTTATTTGTCAATTACATGGCGAATCTGTTGCCGTGGATGCCCGTGTCGCGATGTGTATTTCTGTACCATTACATGGGGTCATCTGTGTTTGCGACGATGGCGTTAGCCTGGTTTGTCGATCGCTGGCTTAGAATTTATCACCTCCGATTTGCAGCCATGTGGATTATCATCCTTGTCGTAGCCGCTTTTATCTTCTGGATGCCGATTTTCTTGGGATTGCCACTATCAGCTCAGGAATATCAGATGCGAATGTGGCTGCGATCGTGGATTTAAACATTGGGCATTACAGCTAGACGTTGCCCTTGTGCTTTTGAAAGACAGCCCGATAAACCGGATTGTTAAGAGACAAAACCCCTACCTCTCGCTCGGTTGGAACTTCAAACGGATTTGTTGGCAACCAATCTGAGTGTTGACGCGCAAAGGCAGGATGCTCAGAAAACCGATCGACCATTTCTTGTGCCACATCTAGCACATCAGATTGTACGAAGACGGTGCCACCCGAAATCAAATACTTTGAGAGTTGATCGACGATTTCTGGCTGCACGACGCGGCGTTTCTGATGCTTGCGCTTAAACCACGGATCAGGAAACTGGATGCTGATACGGCTCAGGGTTTGAGGCTCCAGCGATGCCAAGAGCGGATGAATTGACGTATTAATGTTACAAAATAAATAATGCAGATTTCTCAACTCTAGTGCATCACGACTTGCAAGCGCTTGATGCACTAACGGCTCTCGAATCTCTAACCCCAAAAAATTCCAGCTTGGTTCGCGTTGTGCCATTTCTAGCGCAAATTTTCCTCGCGCACATCCAATATCTAAGTGCAACGGTTGGGTTGCATTTCCATACACTCGACCCCAGTCGGGCATGGCGACTGGATTTTGGTACTTTCGGCTGAGGGGATTAACATGCTCACGAACTCGGACAAGCGCCATAGATAATGTCAGTAAAAGATTTAAATTCTATCAGCTCACTCTTTTGCTCGACAAATGCCAAACACAGAGGTGTAGCCGTGCAGAAAGGTGTTGCTTCCGACAGGCCCAATTTCGCCATTGCAGAAAAATCCACTGACTGGCACGCTGTTCACGTACTCATGAAACAGTTGCGAATCGAAATTCGGTTCTCCGTAGAGAGCTTCCCCCCGTCCTAAACAGGCAAACATTAGCGCTGCCGCAGGGGATGGATTGGATGGCACCGTTTGCTGAAAGCGCTCTAGCAGCATTTCTAAATCGTCTGCTGACGTTTCCGAATCGCGCAGGTGAAACTGAATCCGCTGTCCCGGACGAATGCGATCGCCAATCGCGATCGCACCCAGCCGAGGATCAACGCCCATTAGCGTCCGAATTAGAAAATCTCCCTGATCGAGCGTTTGCTTAAACTCATTCTGAGCGATCCCAATAAAAATCCGATTTTCTTGTGTGGCTAACTGGCGATCGTCTTCGTCTAAGCTCTGAATCAAGCCTTGCAAGAGTTCTAATGGGGATCGGCTCCCAGGACAAGACACGGTGACATCCCCCGACCCATCATCTTCCTTGAGCGCCAAAATAATATGACGTTCTCCTTCAGTCACCCAGTAGGGCTGACCAATAGGGCGACAGCCCTGCGCCACGATCGTATCGATCGCAATATTTCCGCTCAAGGCAACGCCGACTGTACCTTCCCGGTAAAATCGATTGTCGCAAAACAAGCCAGATGACCCGCCCATCATCCCAGAACTCGCTAAGCCACCAATCTTTGCCGCTGTGGGGTAAGCGTAATCTAACCCTTGAAGCAGGTCATTGATTCGAGCCGAAAACGGATCAGCAAATAAAACAAGCTGCGGCTGATCTGCGATCGCCACTCCAATTAACTCTGCCCACGCCTGAGGCGAACCATCGAGATCAGGCAGTTCATCGCCAATAATGTGAAAGGGCTTCACCTGCACATCCGGTAAATGCGCCAATGTCAACCCCAACGCAGGCTCCCCCTCAACTTCTAGCACTTTTTCTCGCGAGGTCACCCCAATCACCCCGCCACCACTACAGCCCACTAGGGGCACCCCCGGAAGCTTCTCTTGCAGCAACGGCAGCAGCCGGGAGTACTCACTGGCAAACGCGGAGGAAATAAAAATAAATCCTAAATTCGCCTCTGCCTGTAACCTTTCTTGGGCTTGCACTGTAACCTCTTCAACGGCTGCCTCTAGAAAAGGACGAGTTGACAAGGCGCTTGCCCATTTCATGGAGTCGGAGCTTGGTGGCATGGTCTTTATTTCCGCTAACGGTGGACGAGAGGCTGTGAGGAGGTTGCGCTCGTCATGATCTAGTGTACTAAACCACGTTAGTTATGAATGGGCAAGAAGGGCAGAAGTACAGACTAATGGGTACGTCTCTTATGGATGAAGGGATGGAAGGCTACTGTCAATGAAGGACATGGGTCAATCAGGTTGATGGTGAATCAGGTTAATATAGAGCAATATCGTGATTCAAATCTTAATCAGCAAGACGGTTGCCTGACTTACAGATCCTCGAATCTTAAGAGTTTAGGGTTGGTTTTGGAGAAGTGTAGTCAACCTCGTGTATCACAGAAATAGTGATTTTAGGTGGGTAGCCGTTGAGGTCACGATGACCTACTCTCTCGAATTCTTTTAGGATTCAAGCTAACTTCCCTTCAACAAAGGATGAGGACCTATGACAATTAACAATATCGACAAGAAAATTGAAGAAGAGCGTGATAATGCGCGTTCGGTATGCGACCTAAGCGGCGCATCATCAGGTGAGTGTGCGGCAGCTTGGGATGCTGTAGAAGAACTCCAGGCTGAAGCGTCTCACAAGCGCCAAATTAAGCCCAAAAACTCTTTGGAGCAATACTGTGATGACAATCCCGATGCGGCTGAGTGCCGCATCTACGAAGAATAAGGCTCAACTGCCAAATCACTAAATTTGGAATTTCTTTGGCCGCGAGGCTCTGAACCTTACAGAGCGATCGCGGCTTTTTTTCTGCGCTACCTTAGATATCGTTGCTGCTTATGCTGACCCTCATGCTGCAAAAACTTGACCACCTGAAAGCGTTGTTTGCTGATCTGGACAAAGCGCTAATTGCCTACTCGGGCGGCATTGACAGTGCGTTAGTCGCGAAGCTCGCCTATGACGTGTTGGGAGACCGCGCGATCGCGCTCACTGCCGAATCGCCCTCACTTCTGCCTGAAGATCTTGAAGATGCCATCACTCAGGCGGCCCAGATCGGCATCACTCATAAGATTGTTCAAACTCATGAATTAGAAAATCCGAATTACGCCTCAAATCCGGTCAATCGCTGCTATTTCTGTAAAAGCGAATTACATGACACGCTAAAACCTCTAGCGTTGGAGTGGGGCTATCCCTATGTCGTGGACGGGGTCAATGCGGATGATTTGCATGACTATCGACCGGGCATTCAAGCCGCAAAAGAGCGAGGCGCACGATCGCCCTTGGCTGAAGTGGGCGTGACGAAAGCCGAAGTACGGGAGATTGCTAAATATTTGGGACTACCCTACTGGGATAAGCCTGCTCAACCGTGTCTTAGCTCCCGGTTCCCGTATGGCGAGGAGATTACGATCCCCAAACTTCAGCGCGTCGGTCGAGCCGAGGTGTATTTGAGAAGGCTGGGTTGGAAGAATATTCGCGTGCGATCGGAGGCAGACACCGCTCGAATTGAAGTACTGCCTGACCAGGTGAAAGAGTTTGTGCTGCAAACCGACTTACCAACGCTGATAGATACCTTCAAAGCTTACGGATTTCTGTATGTGACGCTGGATTTAGAAGGGCATCAGAGCGGTAAATTGAACCAAGTTCTTCAAGTTTCTGTCAAATCAAGAGATAATTCCGTACTGAAATAACTTCTTCAAAACTTTGATGTACAGCAAAGCCAGTGGTTGAGATTAGACCAATCCAGCAACATCAGATCGAACAAGCCAAGCAAATTGTTGCGGCAGTTTGCCTAGAGATCTGGCAAGGCGTACTGACCGAAGAGGACTTGAGGCGCTATGATTCGATGTCTGATATTGAGAATGTGCGATCGCACTATTTCGACAATTCTGGTACGTTTTTGGTCTTGGTCGATAATGAACAAGTTGTAGGTACTGGGGCAATTCGACGACTTGATGATGAAATCTCTGAACTCAAGCGAATGTGGTTTCTAAAAGAGTATCGAGGACTGGGACTTGGTTGGAAGATGGCTCAAATGCTCTTCGATTTTGCACGGCAAGCAGGGTATAAAAAAATCAGACTTGATTTGGCTAACAATGAGCGGCAACCAGAAGCGCTCAAACTCTATAGGAGACTTGGTTTTTACTTAATTGAACGATACAACGATAGTCCATGCACTGTATTCATGGAAAAGGTTTTGTAACAGCAGAATCAGGAAGGGTAGTCAAGCAGCCCAACACAGCATTAAAGCTGAACGAGAGAGGAGCTTATCGGTTATCGGCGTCGGCTAAACTCTGCCGTTCGTAGCGCCAGAGAGGCTGATTCGATTCAGTACACCAATTAATTAGTCAGCGATGCAGAGATAGTAGTCAGTCGCCAGAATTTGGGCACTTTACCTAGTAGTTCGCCCCATCAACTCCAGTGGGGGATATGGTTTTCCCGTGCAAAGCGTTGCCAAAGGCGTCTCTTCCCTTAACTACCATCACATCACACCTATGGCTCAGACTGAAAGTGGCACGGCTAACAGCTTGTTTCAAAAAGGGTTGGAGTTTAGTAAAGTTGGGGACTATGCCACCGCGATCGCGTATCTTGATCAAGCGATGGCACTCCAGCCCAACCATTTTGACGCCCTCAGCGAAAAGGGAAATGCGCTGGTGAGCCTAAGACAGCATGAAGCTGCGATCGCTTGTTTTGAAATTGCGATCGCGCAGTTTCCGGCATCGACTTATTTTCACTACAGTCGGGCATGGGTGGCCTTTGTCGCCGGACATCACGACCTGGCGCTGCGAGGATTTAACAAAGTCATTGAGCTACAGCCAAGTTACCCAAACGCTCAGTACAGCCAGGGACTCACGCTCTATAAAATTCACTGTTACGAAGACGCCATTCCCTACTTTGGTAAAGCGTTGGAAGAGACGCCTGAATTTGCGGATGCCTGGTATATGCAAGGCATATCGCTCTACGTTACTCGCCGGTTTGAGGGCGCAATCACCCATTTCAATCAAGCGATCGCACTCCGGGCGGATTATTCAGAGGCGCTGATTGGTCGCGGGCATGCGCTGCTGTGCGTCGGTGACTATGAAGCTGCGATCGCGAGTTACGACAACGTATTAGAACTCGATCCACAGGCGGCGGAGATTTGGCTCTATCGCGGGCTTGCCTTAAAGCAACTGAACCGCCATGAAGCGGCGCTCCTCTCCTATCAAAAAACGCTCGAATTTAGCCCAACTCATCCGGGCGGATGGTATCACCAGGGCGCGTCTTACTTAAAATCGGGTGAGTTAGACAGAGCGGTCGCGAGTTTTGACCGAGCCGTTCAGCTTCAGCCCAATTACTACGAAGCCTGGTATAACCGGGGTGTAGCACTCAAACTGACGGGACAGCTTGAAGGCGCGATCGCGAGTTATGACCGAGCGCTTGAACTGCGACCAAGCGATTTTCGTGCTTGGAACAATCGGGGTGGAGCTTTGGTGAGTCTAGGACGATTTGCGGAAGCAGTAGAAAGCTATGATCGAGTGCTGGCGCTCAAGCCCGACGATCCGGTCGCTCAGCAGAATCGCATGGTAGCCCTGAAGAAGGTGAGAGCGATCGCATAGACTATCAGTAATCAAAATCGTATAGGCTGGCAGCAACCAAAGGTCAACGCCCGCGATTCAAGTAGTGAATAGAATGAGACGTGCGACACTGTAGACCGATAGATTTCTCATCAAATCAGCTTCGATCTGTTTATTTGCCTTCACCCGTCTTTTGCTTTCACCCGTCTTTTACTTTCACTATGTCTTTAGCTCCTTGGCGATCGCACCTTGCTCATGCGTTACATCGCAATCGCTCTTTGCCCTACGCTCGCTATGCTCAACTCGCAACTGTTCGCCTTGATGGGAAGCCTGCCAATCGAACGATCGTGTTTCGCGGATTTTTAGAGGATACTGACCAATTAAAATTCATCACCGATGCTCGCAGCGAAAAACTGGAGCAAATTGTGCAGTTTCAGTGGGCAGAATTATGCTGGTATTTTCCTACAACTCGCGAGCAATTTCGGCTCACCGGAACACTAAAGCTAATCCGAGACACAGAACCCGATGAAAGCCTGCGGAACGCGCGTCAGCGAATGTGGCAAGACTTATCTGATCAGTCAAGAATTCAATTTGCGTGGGCAGATCCAGGCAAGCCAAGAGCAGATGCATCGGCGTTTTCTCCTCCGTCTCCAAACGAAGTTGAGCCGTTGTCTAATTTCTGTTTGCTGCTACTAGAACCAACTCAGGTTGATCATTTAGAATTGCGAGGCGATCCACAGAATCGATGCATCTATCATCGTAGTGAGGATCGAGAGTGGAACGTCGAGACAATTAACCCATAGCTTAAGCAAAAATCGCTGTAGGAAGACATTAAACATTAACGTCTTCCTACAGCGACCAAGGCCAGAATTAACGCAAAGCACAACAATGCGGAAAACGCATTAGATACCTGCACCATCGAGGAATTCCCCGATGATGTGATCGCTAATTCGGCAACTGTCTGACGAACGGTGGTTAGACACCGAATCTAGCTCCGCTCTCTTCGCATTGCAAGATTCAGTAATAGCTTGTGCGATCGCTTCTGGATCGACCGCCGCCATCGCATAGCTTGCCGCTAGCGATTGACGAGATTGCACCATTTCAAGCTGTTGCTCTAACAATTCAATCCGATCGACGAGTGCCCGAATCACTTGCGCTTCAGAATCTGGCAACCGTCCATGCTCTAGAGGATCAACTCGTTCTCCGGCGCGATACACAATTCGTCCTGGAATACCGACCACGGTACAATCGGACGGCACATCGCGCAGCACTACAGAACCCGCGCCAATCCGAACATTGTTACCGATTTGAAGGTTTCCTAACACCTTTGCCCCGGCCCCGACGACAACATTTTCGCCTAAGGTCGGGTGGCGTTTGCCGCATTCTTTACCCGTTCCGCCGAGGGTGACGCCTTGATAGATCAGCGCGTAATCCCCTACGATCGCAGTTTCTCCGATCACAACACCCATACCATGATCGATAAACACGCCTTCCCCGATCATTGCCCCTGGGTGAATCTCGATTCCGGTGAAGAACCGGGCAAGATGGGAAATAAACCGAGGCACAAAGGGCAGCCCCAAGGCTCGTAGCCAGTGGGCAAACCGATGAAACATCAATGCTTGTAGTCCTGGATAGCAGAATAAGACCTCTAGCCAGTTGCGGGCGGCAGGGTCACGCTCAAAAATGATCTTGAAATCAGCAATCAGGGCTTTCAGCACGATCGGCATCCCTTTTAGCTCAACAAACCAATTTTTATCTTAGCTCGCTACGGGAGTTGAAGGGGCTAACTCATTTGGATTAATTTTAGGAGATCGTCTGTGGAAATCTTGCCGCTTGCCTCTGTCCCTTCAAGTAGACTGTCCGCTAAATCCCGCTTGTGTTGATGCAACTCGACAATTTTTTCTTCGATCGTGTCTTTGGTGATGAGGCGATAGATTGTCACGGGGCGCTGTTGACCAATGCGATGGGCACGATCGCTGGCTTGATCTTCCACCGCTGGATTCCACCACGGATCCATATGAATCACATAATCTGCGGCGGTGAGATTGAGTCCGGTGCCACCTGCCTTGAGGCTAATCAGAAACACATCTCCGTCTCCCGCTTGGAAGGCATCGACTCGTTTTTTGCGATCCTTGGCGGGGGTACTGCCGTCAAGATATTGGTAAGCGATCGAGCGCTCATCTAAGTAGTCTCGAATGATGTGCAGGTGATCGACAAACTGACTAAACACCAGCGTTTTGTGATGGTTTTCTAATAATTCGTCTAGCACTTCGCCAAAGAGCGCGAGTTTTGAGCTGTTGAGCGGGACATCGGGCATCACCAAACTGGGATTACAGCACAGACGACGTAGTTTCATGATCTCAGCAAGGACTTGCAGGTGTTTTGCGCCTGCTGTCGCGTCACTATTCGAGAGTTTCGCGATCGCGTCTCGCCTCAGGGCTTCGTACATTGCCCGTTCTTCTTGGCTGAGATCCACATAGAGCGGAATTTCGGTGCGCGAGGGCAGTTCTGCCAACACTTGAGTTTTGGTACGGCGCAAGAGAAAGGGTTGAATCAGTTTTCTCAGTTGAGCGCTGGCTTGCTTATCTTGAAATCGCTCGACCGGAATCGCAAATCGTTCATTAAACCGCTCCATAGAACCCAGTAAACCGGGATTAATGAAGCGAAACAGATTCCACAGTTCTCCCAAATGATTCTCGATCGGCGTTCCGGTAGTGATCAGCTTAAAGTTGCCCTGCAGGTTCATCGCGGCTTGCGATCGCTTGGTTGCACTATTTTTAATCGCTTGTGCTTCATCTAACACAATCGTCTGCCACTGTACCTTAGCCAGCATTTCTGCTACGTCGTCCTGCTGAAGCAAGCCATAGCTACAAATCACCATATCGAAGGGCTGAAGCTGGTCAAGCAACGCTTGGCGGTTGCCGCTCCCCAATTGCAGAATGTTGAGCGTGGGGGCAAAGCGTTGAGCTTCGCTGATCCAATTCAGACAAACCGACGTGGGCGCGAGAATCAGGGTGGCTCCGTTGGGCGCACGAGTCAGAATCAGAGCCAACGCCTGTAAGGTTTTTCCCAATCCCATATCATCGGCTAGGCAGGCCCCTACACCCCAGTGAGCTAACCGAGACAGCCAGTTAAATCCATCAACCTGATAGTCGCGTAGCTCAGTCTGAAGTGTGGAAGGCACTTTCGGCTGTAGGGTTTCCATCTCCTTCAAGCGCTGAATATGCTCTTTCCAATGTTTATCCGCTTTTAGATCGCCCACTTCATCGACAAATTCTTCTAGCGCCATTGACGCAAGCGGATGAAATCGCATTCCCTTACCGTGTTTTTCGGCATAAGTTCGCAGTTCATCTAAGCGTTTGCGAAACGACTGCGTCAGCGCTAGAAATTGACCGTCTCCGAGCGGCACAAATCGGCTATTGCTCTGATTGAGGAGTTCCATTAACTGCTGCATGTTCAGCACCAGATCATCGTTCAGTTTCAGTTCACCACTGGCTGAAAACCAATCGTTTTGACGCTGAATCGCTAAATGGAAATCGCTCAGTCCGGCTTGGTGAGCCACCCGCAGCTTTTCGCCTTCGGGCCATTCGATCGCAACTGTATCAGCGATTTCTTGCAGGTCAACGAGCAACTCTAAACACTCTTCCGGCTCTTCAATAATCCATTCGCCATCTTCTTCGGGCTGATCGCGTAGAATCGGACACGCCGCGATCGCGGCTTCTGCTCGCTTTTTTTCTTCCTTCAAGTCGCGAGTCGTTTGCAGTCGCTTGCCATCAATTTCGGCAACCACCATCGCGCCGCCTGCTCCGGGTTGGTAGTAAGAGCCTCCCACCGCAAACGGACGGGATAGCACCGCTACTTTTAGCCCTTGACCCGCAGGCAAAAGATGAATGTGCGGCTGAGGATCTGCTGGCACTTCTTCGGCATTCGCTACGCCGCCGCCAATGTCAGACTGCACGGTAACGATTCCAGACACAGCATTGATCGCCGCCAAGACGCGCTCTTTTGCTGCCGTGGGCACCTCCAGCCGATTTTGCTTGCCAATAATATCGGCAATGCGGCGATGTTCGGCTTCAATTTCGATGACTTTAATGCGAGTCGGCGTCTCTTTGATCAGCAGAATGTCGCGATCGCCTTTGATCGGCGGAGAAAATTCTAGAATCAGCCGATCTTGCTTGCCTTTGCGGACTAACAGTTCCGGTTCGCCTTTTACGATATCTACCCGAATCGTTGGCGTCTCTTCCCAAAACACGAGGGGATGCCCAATTAGCTCGACGATGGCGCGATCGCCAAATTTATAGTCCGTTTTGCCGTAATATCCTGCCGAGTAGTAGGACTCGATTTGAGCGCACACGCGCAGATCTTGGGGGGTAAGATACTCAAATTCGCTCGGTTTAACGCTGAGCCGTTTGAGCGCGATCGGGCGACCTTTGCCCCAAGTTCCATTGGCGTTTTGTTTTTGTTCGCGGGGTTGAATGAGACATCCACTTGGATAGAAGGTGATAAACCAGACCAACCGCTGGTTGCCCGTCGCACCGTTAGATACCGACGGCTCTTTATGCAAACTAGTGAGAGCGTTGAGGCACAGTTCCCAGGGTTCTTGCGATCGCACCAAGTCCACAAGCGGCGTCTCGCCAGTTTGACGCCATGCGGCTATCTCAGTCTGATCGACGCTGCGAGGTTTAAGCCGGGATAGCAGTTCTGCCGTTTCTAGAGCGATCCAGTAATAGCCAGAAGTTTTGGCAGCTTGATAGAGCGGCTCCAAAACGTTCGGTAATCTCTTTTTAGCGATGCCAGCATCCATCCAATACACGCACAGAGCGCTGAACAAGGTTTCTAGGCTATGCTCCTCGGTGTGAAATGGCACAGACGGATTCAAAAATTCTTTCTGAGACAGGTCGCCCTGCTGAAGTTTCAGCACGCTATGTAAGCGATCGTAGATTGCTCTGAGCCAGTGCTGTTGGCGACTGATCAGGTGAGCATAGCCTTCCGCTTCGCGCAGTCGTTCCGGGGAACCTTCTTTTAGTAGCGCTAAGACAAAGAACAATCCTCCGATCGAGTTGAAATACGTCTGACGCTTGCGAGTGGCTTTTCGTAGCGACTTGAGCGCAAAGGTGTAATGCGCGATCGCGCCCTCATTATCCCCCTGCAAAAAGCTGAGCCAGCCCCAAAATACGCTGGCGGTTTCGCTGTAAGCGTCTGAGATCTGCTCCAACATCTGCTGGGCCTCTGAGAGGCGATTCCGCAACAAAAACTGCTCGGTTAGCAGGAGCCGAAAAAAGTCCGAACCTTGTCCGCCTTCAGTCGTACATTCTTTCTGAAGCAAGGCAAACGGCTCATCTGCTTCAACACAATAAAGGGCGGACACCGCTAGAATGCTCGCCAACCCGCTTTCATACAACTGCTGAGGCAGCGTCCGAATCCACTCAGCATCAAACGGATTGTTGCACACCTCTTGAAA
The DNA here is from genome assembly GCA_019359275.1 of Myxacorys chilensis ATA2-1-KO14. GTDB lineage: Bacteria > Cyanobacteriota > Cyanobacteriia > Leptolyngbyales > Leptolyngbyaceae > Myxacorys > Myxacorys chilensis. The sequence continues at coordinate 27,473 of JAHHHP010000027.1, forward strand.
AATTTCGTCCATCGAAATTCTGTCCGAGCGGTAGCTGTACTTTTGATAATCCTCAAACTGCTTTTCAATGTAGGCGACATCGCGACGATAAATGCCGATTCGCACTTCTCGCACAAACTGACCTTCGCTACTAAACGAGCGGGGTCCGCCTTTCCAACTGGCGCGAACTGGAAAACTCCGCTGTACCGAGTCGACTAACGTTTCAAACGTGCCTGCTGCGATCGCATCGCGAGTCACGATCTCAACAATCAGCGGATGACATTGCGGACCTTGCCCCCGTTCTTGAATCAGTAAATTGGCGGCTAACAACCGTTCGATTCGATTTCTCAGGGTGCTAACTCCTAGCGGCTTACCCTGCTCGTCCCGCGTGCCTGTGCGGTTGAAACACTCTAAAAATGCAGTCCGATTCACAGGCTCGTAAATCACCGAGAACAGGTGAAGCATCTGCTTTTCTAGCGCTGATGCATTCCCATAGATCTCAATTAGACGTGTACGAAGTGTTTTAGAATCAGTGTAAGAACGGTTCATAATTGTAGATTCAGCCGTTTTTCCATAGTACACGGTCAGTCTGAGTACACGATCAGTTTGTAGACTACTAGGATTTGCGCATCGGGTTGAGGCTCATAGATTTGATCGTCAGAATTGATTGTCGCTAGTGACCTCTCAATTTGAGTAGAGTGGTCAGTATGCCGATTTGAGAGAGTCAATTGGAAATTTTGAAAGATCATCGTTGGCGCAGTCTTGCGTTTCCTGTGGTGTTGCGCCCTGCGTTTATCGCCCTCTTGAGTGGTGTATTGATGAGTTTTGCCGCCGCTCCGTTTAGTCTATGGGGATTAGCATGGGTTGCGCTCGTCCCGTTATGGGTGATGTCGGTACGCAATACAGAACTTAAGCTGCGTCCTCTTCCTTCCGTGATGCATCCCTTTGTTCTGCCGCTCCTATGGGGGATTGCTTACCACGGCTCAACTTTATTTTGGCTGACGGGCTTGCATCCGCTGACCTGGCTCGGCATTCCTTGGGTTGCGAGTGTGGCGATCGTGGCCTTTGCGTGGAGTTTTATTACCCTATGGGGAACGGCCTGTGTTTGCTTGTGGACATGGGGCATGCGGTGGATAGGGCGCTTTGGCATTCCACCGGGTCTCAGAGTTTTGGTAGGCACAGCCCTTTGGTGCGCCTTAGAAACGATTCGACAATGGACGCCGCTTGACTGGACGGCGCTCTCGTTTACTCAAAGCCCTCACAATTTAGCGATTCTTCATTTGGGGCAAATTTCAGGGTCAATGATGGTGAGTGCCGCGATCGTAGCGGTGAATGGATTGCTAGCAGAAGCTTGGATCGGCAGGAGAACTGGGGGAAATTCCAGGTTGCTATTCGCGAGTGCGATCGCAGTATTTTTAGGATTGCATCTCGTCGGATTCACAATGTATAGCCATGCGCTTAACGAATCATCCGCCATTAAAGTTGGCATTGTTCAAGGCAATGTACCCACTCGCATTAAATTATTTAAAGATGGATTAAAAAAAGCGTTAGACGGATATTCTACGGGATATCGAAATCTGGTTGCTCAAAATGTTGATGTTGTTCTCACCCCTGAAGGGTCGCTGCCGTTTCTTTGGGAAGGCATCAATCAACAAAATTCAGTCTACCAAGCCGTGTTAGAGAAGCGTGTTCCCGCTTGGATTGGAACGTTTCTAAGCGAGGGAAGCCATTACACTCAAAGCTTAATTGCAGTTGCACCAGAGGGTGAAACAATCGGGCGATTTAACAAAGTGAAGCTGGTTCCACTGGGAGAATACATTCCATTTGAATCGACGATCGGCAAACTGATCGGTCGGCTGTCTCCGGTACAATCTTCGATGCTGCCAGGGCAAATTGACCAACACTTTGAGACCTCCTTCGGTCGCGCTGCGGTTGGAATTTGCTATGAATCCGCCTTTCCTCAGTTGTTTCGATCGCAAGTGGCAACCGGAGCGCGATTTTTAATTACAGCCTCAAATTTAGATCCCTACAGCACTGTTTTGATGGAGCAGCATCAAGCCCATGATGTGATGCGAGCGATCGAAACCGATCGCTGGATGGTTCGCGCCACCAATACGGGCTACTCTGGCATTGTCGATCCTCACGGACGGATTCAATGGCGATCGCAGCCCCATCAATACCAACTTCATGCAGGCGTCATTTACCCCCGCCAAACCCAGACGCTCTATGTCCGATATGGAGATTGGCTAACGCCGACATTGCTAATCGGCAGCGCGATCGCATTAGGATTCCATCGATCGCGTCGTTGAAAGACTGGGTCGCAAACTTACAAGATCTTGAATGTTCCGGCTCATGGTCTCGCAAATCGTATCTAATGGCAAATCATTTTTATCTCGCCCAAACGGATTTTCAATTTCAATCCCGATCGCTTCAATGCCAAACAGCGTAAAACTAATCAAAACCACAACGGGAGCCGTCCACCACACTAGATCTTTCACCATTTGAAACGGCAGCGATAGACAATACAGCAACAGTAACTGTTTGAGATGAATCGCATACGCTAATGGCATCGGTGTTTTGAGAATTCGCTCACAGCCGCTCAACGCTTCGATTAAATTATCTACAAGTTTGTGCATCGCCGTGAGTTGATGAATGTTGAGGCGATCGCGGTGATATTGCAACTGCAAATAGTCTCCGATCCAAAACGCCACTTCAAGCGGCGGATTGTTCATAGTTTGCAGTTTGGTGTATTGCTCACCCGATAAAAAATTCTTTAATTCTGCACCAATTGGTTCTTGTCTAAGATGAAATTTGGTTGTGACCGCAAACGCGACAAGGAGATTTAGGGCTATTAATTTATCCGCTCGATCTTGCTCCCCTTGTTCTGCGATCGCAACCCAAATCTGCCGCGCCAAATTTCTAACGCTGACCACCACCATACCCCAGCATTTCCGCCCTTCCCAATAGCGCTCATAGGCAGTGTTGGTGCGAAACACTAAAAGCAAACCTAAGACAATGTTAGGAATTAAACTCGCGAGAAAGGGAAGCGAAACGGGAAGCCCATAAAAATAAAACACGGTAATGAGCAGACCGAAAAACCCACAGAACAGCGATCGCGGCAACACGTCAGGCACAATCGATCCTTCAAGTTGCAGTGCCACTTGAAACCAACGACGCTTTTCTAAACTCATAATTTCCGGGGCGACAGAACCGTACCTATTATGCCGTTCGTGATTCGGTTTAGAAGAATGAATTTACACTTGCGATCAGGATTTATCTTCACCTCAATTCTCCCCCATAGAAGAGAGCTAGAACTCGTGTTCTCTCTTTTGCGCAAAGGGTGAGGGCAACAGATTATCGTCTTACGGTTCCCGTAAATCCTGCCGCTTTGAATTGCTTGAGCTGAAGCGGAGTCGGCTGATTTGCTGGGACGCTGATTCTCAACTCAAACGTACTTTTACCAGGCGGAACTTCTTCAATCGATCCGAGACGGGTGCGGTTTTGCATCACGGAGTCGTTGTTGGCATCGAAGATGCGCCCAAAGATATCTGCATTCACGATCAGTTTATCGGTCGGGTTGGTTGCCGTTCCGGTCACGATGTAGCAGCTTGCCGCCTGTGACGTGCCACTGGTCACGGTTCCGGCTCCAACCTCTGCCGAACACTCGTGATAAGACAAGTCAGATAGTTTAATCTGCGTTAGCGCCAGCGCATCGGGGGGAAACAGCCCCGTTAACATCCACATCAGCGCCGAAACCGCCACTACAACCAAGGCTCGAACCTGCATAATTACTCTACGCTCTACCATTAGGTTTTAGTGTAACGCGAATGAGCGATCGCTCTGCTAGGCTCTCAAGGGGTTCCCTAGGCGAAGCTTCTGATTTGCCAAAACCCTGCTTAGCTGACCGCTTGGCTTTTTGGCGGCGCATATTTGAACACAAATCGGTGAACCGTCGGTTTCTCAGGAGCAGGATAGGTTTTGACTTGCTCTTTCACGTAGCGAATCGCTTCTCGATCTAACGCGCCGTATCCTGACTTGCCAAGCAAGACTGGCTCTCCTATTAAATTTTTATCGGTTCCAACGGTGGCGGCAATCACAATTGTATTTTGCTGAAACCGAGGAATGGCGAAGGAAATGGGATATGGCAGCACTGGAATGCCTTTTTCTAACTCTTCCTCTTTGGTCGGATGCTCGACTAAAGCCAGTTCCTTGCGATCGAGCTTTTCTTGAATATTCTCGGTTTTCCAAGCGACCCAGTTTTGATCGGGTGCTTTGAATCCAGATTTTGCAAACCGTGGATCAGCATCTGTATCCGATCGGTTGTAAGCGTATAGCTGGCGCTGTTCTTCTAACAGTCTCGCGGCATAAGGCGTTGCTGTCGGTGAAGGCGTTGCTGTCGATGAAGGAGCAGGCGTTGCAGGCGTCGAGGCGGTTGGAGATGAGGGCGTGGTCTCACCCGGAGGGAGGGGAGTCGGGCTGGATGGGGCTGGGCTAGACGACTGTTCAGGTTGTGGCGGCTGTTGTCCTTCAAACCTGAAGTTTGCATTTGGATCGTCAGGATTAACAAAGGGAATTTGAGCATTTGGCGCATTGTTAATCGCCTTTGCGATCGCTTCCGACTGTGGATCGGGGGTTTCAGGTGTATTCGATTCCGGTTGCGTCTGGCTCGGCGTGAGATTTTTTAACTGTTCGCGGCGGCGTGCAATCGCCGCATTTTGCTCAGCGATATATTTTCTCAGCAGTGCGTTTGAGTCCGAGGATTGAGCTTGCGGATCGGGCAAGATCGGAGTGCTGAGGCCAGGAATGTCGTAGAGTAGCGGATTGTTGGGAACCGGAGTTGTCTGATTTTGAGGCGGTTGGAGCTGAGTATTTGGCGGTTGCTGTAGGGGAGATAGACCGAGCGAAGAGCCTATTTTTGGCAGGCGGCTTTGTTGCTCTGGCGATAATTCAACCACATCTACGCGCCGCAAGGGATCGGTCTGATTTTCCTGAGAAGAGGTGAAGGCAGGCAAGGAGGCGAAAAAGAACGCATGAGCCGAAATCGATCCTAAAAGTGCGATCGACGCAGGTTGCTGAATATTCTCTGGCAGATTACGGAAGAAGGCAGAGAGAGCAGAAGACATAGCAATGAGTAAGGCGTAATTCGCAGTCGGAGGACAACGTTATGCTTCGACGTGGATAATCAGGATGGCAAAGTAAGGCAATTCTAACGTAGGACAGTTGATTAAATCCGAATGAATTTTCTGGTGTTGGGACGTAGCGCGTTCAACGACATAACTCCGCCCTAATAACTGATGCTGCTCCAAAATTTTCCACACTTGCGGATAAACAGAGCTTACTTTCATTAGAACAACAACCTCCGCCCACCGAAGCGCTGTTTCTAATTCTGATACGGTGTAGAGGGCGGGCAGAATAGCGAGTTTTTGATGGCGAATGGTCAGCGGAATGCCAAGCGCTGCCGCCGCCGCTAGTGGAGAGCAGATCCCTGGAATTGTTTCTACCTTAACCTCTGAATGCTGACGTTGCAGCGTTTGAGCTAAATAGGTGAAGGTGCTATAGAAACTCACGTCACCTTCTGAAACAAACACAACGTCTTGTCCTTGGTTGAGGTAATGCCAGACCTGTGCGGCTCCCGCGTGCCATGCTTCTGAGAGAACGGCTTCATCTTGAGTGTAAGGAAACGCGATCGCAACCCGAGTTTGTTCTGCCCGGAGATAAGACGCTACGATCGCTTCTGCTGTGCCTTGCTGATTCCCAACGCCTGCTGGAAAGGTCACCACCGGCGATCGCTGCAAAATTCGCAATCCTTTCAGCGTAATTAATTCTGGATCGCCCGTGCCAATACCAACGCCGTATAACGTCCCTACTTGATTCGCCATCAGAAACCCAGAAACAGTGCTTTAAGATTCTATAAGCATCTTCATCGTTTAGTTTTATGCCATTGCCGAGTGTTATTCTTCCGGGCTACCTTGCAGGCGCGATCGATTACCAACAAATGCAGCAAACCCTAGTTGAAATGGGGTTTCCCACCGTGACCGTGCCTCTTAGAAAGCGGGATTGGTTCCCCACCTTGGGAGGGCGCTCCATTCTGCCCATTTTGGAGCGGTTAGATCAAACGGTGCAGCAAGTGAGGCAGCAGTACGGCGTCGAACGCATTAATTTAATTGGACATTCGGCAGGCGGTTGGATTGCCCGGATCTATTTGGGGGAAAAGCTCTATGACGTGCATGGCATGGTGGACAACCGCATTTATGCTTGGAGTGCACATCGCTATGTTGCGAATCTCGTCACATTAGGCACGCCCCAAACCAGCTACGAACGCTGGACGCTGAAAAATTTGAACTTTGTGAATCTCACCTATCCAGGCGCATTCTACCCAAATGTGCATTATCTGTGTGTTGCCGGGAAATCGGTGTTTGGAGTGCGCCGCCCAGGGAGTTGGTTAGCGTACAGCAGCTACCAATTGACGGGCGGCAGAGGCGACTGTTGGGGCGATGGCATTACCCCGATCGCGGCGGCTCATTTAGACGGGGCAGAAAACATTACCTTGAAAAACGTTTGGCACTCACCGCGCTCTCCTGGAGACTGGTACGGAACGCCTAAAGTGGTCCATCAATGGGCAAGCCTTCTTCGCAATTCTGAGGCGGATTAAGGAGCGAAGTCTACGTTTGGGAGGAGTTGAGCCAGCCTAAAAGTTCATACATTGTTACATAACATTGAGAGCAGCGAGTTAACTTGAAGGGTTCGTAATTATTCAGGCTTACTGAGGTTGCTTGCCGAACGACACGCTCTGATGGACAAAGAAATAATTGAGGAAGTTCACAAACCTTTACATTGCGCTAAGATAAAACTTAACGAAGGTACACATACTCCTTACAAATGGTGTACGACTTATGAGCAACACTGCGTTTTATCTCAGACGGTTATCGACAATTCTTGCGGTTACGATTTTGACGCTGACCTTGATCGGCGTGACATCTGGAATCTTACTGGCATTCTACTATCAGCCTAGTGCAGGCGGGGCTTATAGCTCCTTGAAAGATATTGACCAAACCATTCCCTACGGTTGGCTGGTTCACACGATGCACAACATTTCGGGCAACCTTCTAATTGTGATTGCCTTGGTTCAAATTGTCGTCATGTTTCTGGGAGAGCGATTCCGTCGCAGTTGGCTTGTTGGGTGGATTAGTGGAATTTTTCTGACCTTATCAGCCATTGGCTTAAGCTGGACAGCGATGATTTTAAGTTGGGATCAGCTTGGGTTCTGGCGCTTTAGAATCGAGCTTGGCACGATCGAAGCCTTGCCTCTGATTGGCCCGCAATTGCGAGATGCCCTAACTGGGGGAGCCGTTAGTACTATTACCGTTGAGCATCTTTATACCCTGCATAGCTACCTAATTTCGGTTGGCGCGACTGGACTTGCGATCGTGCATCTCCTCGGTCTGCTGTTCCAGGAAAAAGAAGTTCAGGAAGAAAAGCTCGCGATCGCGGCTCAAGCCCAAAGCGACTCAACCGAAGAGCAGAACGCTCAACTAACGGCATAGTTCTTTGACAAGATTTAAACCTGGAAGCCCATAGCATATAGACCTTGCCTCAGCCGTTCAGCCTCCGACGACCCTTGCTGCTGATAGAGCGCGATCGCCCGTCGAAATGCCTCTAAGCTCTCCCTCACTTGTCCCACTTTCATCAGAGCTACACCAAGGTTTTGATGAGCTTCTGCATAATCCTGATTCAGGGCGATCGCGCGTTGATATTGCGCGATCGCAGGAGCCAATTGTCCCATTGATTTGAGCGTCACACCCAAGTTGTGATAGCCGACTGAAAAAGTTGGATCGACGTGTAACGCTTGCTGGTAGAGTGCTGCTGCGTTATTCAAGTCCCCTTTGTCTTTGAGAAGATTTCCTAGATTGTTGATTGCTCCTAGCTTCAGTTTGGCAGGAATGGGTTGCTGAATGGCGGCTTGGTAGTGTTGCTCTGCTTGATTGAAGTGCTGTAATTCAGCGTAAGCACTTCCTAAATGATAGTGAAGCTCATAAAGTGTTGAAGTGTTGTGGAGAGCATTTTCTTTAGCATCGCTGTGAATCGATCGCAGTCCTCTTCTCAGCAACTCCAATCCTGTTTCTCGTTCTCCTATCTGGACGTAGAGCGCGCCTAGCTTGCTACATACATATGGATCATTCGGATGCGTTGCTAGAAATCCCTCCATCGTGTGACGCGCTCGATTAAATTTATCTCGCCTTGCAATTACATCAGATCGATATTCTTGATGTAAAACCGCCACTTTTGGTAAGTGTCCGATCCGCCAGTGAGGTTCACGGAGTAGGAGTTCGCTGACGCGATCGTCGATTATTGCGTGGTAGGGACGGGTGAACTCGATGTCAGGATGCCGTCGAAACAATCGAGATAGCAGTGAGTAAGGAGATTGGGCAGTCCCTATCTCATGGCGCAACAAATTAATCACCAACTGTTGCTCGCTCTGAACTCCTTGTTTTAGGGCAGGAATGACATCAGGAACTAAGACTTCATCTGCATCCAATACTAAAATTCAGTCCCCTTGAGCATGTCGCAGGGCCTCATTTCGAGCTGCCGAAAAGTCGTCGCACCACTCGAAGGAATAGACCGATGCACCATACGTCTTGGCAATATCGATGGTGCGATCGCGCGATCCTGTATCGACCACAATCATTTCGTCTACTGCGCTGCGTACGCTCTCCAAGCAGCGTGGCAACTGTTCCTCTTCATTTTTGACAATGATGCAGAAACTAATCTTGATTGTTTTTTCATCGCTCATTCTTCATCCCTCCTTGCGAAGCAGGTCGAAGGTTTCCCTAGTTTGACGAAGCATAAGTCCATACGGACATAACTGCTCAACAAATTAAATGCTCAACAAATACTGTGGATTTTACTGCGATCGTTCGACGGCTGACTGGGCACTACTAGATAACTTCTCTATTTGTAATTTTGAGTGAGCGTCTAAACGCACGAATGGAGTTGCAAATCGCGAGAAGTGGGTGCGCTTTCAATCGATAGTCGCCGTCTAAACTCAGATTGAACTTATGAAAACCTCTTTGTTGTGCAGGAAAGGAATTCCTGCATCTCGTTTGGCTTGGCATGTCGCTTGCCATAGTGTTGCCATGCTGCTGCTTGGTCTATCACTTCCCTCGGCGGCTCAAGCTAGTTTACCAGTTTTAATTCAAGAGCAAACTCAGAGCAGCCATGTGTTTTTTGAGCGGGGATTACAAAAGCTTAGAGCTAAATTCTATAAGGGTGCGATCGAAGAATTTAACCGTGCCATTAGCATCGATCCAAAATTTAAGGAAGCTTATAGTGGCAAAGGATTTGCTTACATGCAGTTAGGAGATTTGCAAAATGCGATCGCCAGCTATAACCAAATCCTCCGCGTTGATCCAGATTCTGCCAGTGCTTATTCAGGACTGGCGCTAGTGCGTCAGCGATTGGGCGATTTTCAGCAGTCGGTGACCGATTCTCAGAAAAGTACATCCCTGCAAGTTCTCCAAACGGCTCGGCAAATTTATCAAGGTGAGTTGAATCTGTTAGAGCTGAATCAAGTCCAAGGACTACAGGGAACGCGGGAAACTGTTTGGCAACTGATCGAGAAAGGATATCAGAAGATTGCTGCCAAAGACTATTCGGGGGCAGTGGAAACGTTTACTCAAGCGACTAAAGTAGCTCCTGAAGGCGAAGGTCGTCCTTATCTCGATCGCGGTGTCGCTTATTTCTGGCTACGCAACTACCGCTCTGCAATTCAAGACTTCTCGACCTCGATTCAGTTCAATCCTCAGTCGGTTAAGTCCTACGAATACCGTGCCCGCGCTTACGAGGAAGTTGGCGATCGTCAAGCGGCTCGGTCTGATCTTAAGAAAGCAGTCGAACTTGCCCGTCAGTTTGGAAGTCAAAATTATGCTCAAGTTCTGTCTGGCAAACTGCAACAGATTCGATGAGCGGTAATTCCTGTTCAAAAGATGGTGGTTCAGAAGCATGCATCTGTAGAGGCACGGCACCCGTGCTCCTTAACGGACGAAGCGCCAATCTTTTTCAAGGTTGACGCTTTGCCTGGTATTCATAGCGATTTATGAGTCGGGCCTTTATTTTCGCTGGCTCAAATTTATCTCTACCAAGAATGCCAGAAGTTTCTGAAGAACTCATTGGTTCTAATAATTTTTTAAGATTTAGGGCTTGTGCGGCGTTAGCGTAGCTCCTAGAGCTTGAGATAGCCAAAACTCAAACGTATGAATTGGATAGCGTCTCGCTGTCGCAATCGTAGGATCGACCATTGGTTTCACCAGAATGGTATACATGCCTAAACGGTTCCCCGCTAAAACATCGGTAAACAAGCGATCGCCTACCATCCCAACTTGCTCTGGTCGCAGCCCCATTCCGTCCACAGCCCGTCTAAGCTTACGCCGCGAGGGTTTTCTGGCTCCAGTGATGTAGGGCACATTTAATGCCTTAGCAATCCGGCTGATGCGGTTTTCTTTAATGTTGTTGCTCACCAACCAAAGTTGGGTGACTTGTCTGACTTGCTCTGCCCAAGGCAACAACTCTTCCGAAGCTTTTGCGCTAGTAATTGGGACAAGCGTTTCATCAACGTCTAGAACTAGACCCTTTAAGTGGTTCCGTTGAATCAGTTCAGGAGTCAGTCCTAAAATTGTGGTTTCTAGGAATAAGTCGGGTTGAAGAAGTTTGCCCCAAGACATATCGTATGCAGCCAAAAGGATAAGATGGTTCGGAGGAAAGGAAGCACTGGATCAAGACCTCAAAAACCAGTGACAGTCCAAAAGATCCCATTCAGTAATACAAGAAATCAGAGCGTCGTCCGTAGAAAAGAACGCTACGAATGATCGCGGCTTCAGGTTACTTCCTTACCAGTTTAAAGGGATTTGAGACAAATCCAAACCTCAGCGATCGTAGACACCTCAGTTTTTGGAGCTAGACGGCTGTTGACCCTTTTCTTGAGCTTGGTTTGCCTTTGCATCGACAGAATCTCGAATCGAACCTTGAGCCGATTCGTGTTCTGCTAGGGTTTTGCTAAACACGTGAGTGCCGTCATAGCGAGCGACAAAGTAGAGATAATCGGTCGCTTCTGGGTTGAGAGTGGCCTTGAGGCTAGCAAGTCCAGGACTCGCGATCGCGGTCGGCGGTAATCCTGCATTGATGTATGTGTTATACGGCGATTGGGTCTCGACTTGACTCAACGTCAGCGGATTTTCAGGCGTTTGGGTGACGCCTAGCGCATATTCTACCGTTGGATCAGAGCCTAACGTCATGTTTTGCTTCAGGCGATTGGAGAACACCCCAGCAATCAAAGGACGCTCGCCCGGAATCACGGCTTCCTTTTCTACAATGCTAGAGAGCGTCACCCATTGAGCCAGAGATAACGCCGTGTTACCCCGATTTTGGTTGTAAATCGGCAGAGCAATCTGCTCAAATCGGCTGAGCATCTGGTCAATCACTTGCTGAGGCGTAATGACATCTCCTGCGGCGATTTGATAAGTATCGGGATACAAGAATCCTTCTAAGTGAGGCGCATCTTTGGGCAACCACGGAAAGCGGTCTACCGGAATTTGCCGCGCCGCTGCCCGAAAATCGTCTCCTTGAAAGAATCCTTGTTGCTCAAAATAACTCGCCATCTGCTTGACCGACCAGCCTTCAGGAATGGTGAAGCTACGTTGTGCAACCTGACCTGACCAAATTTTTTCGGCGATCGATTGCAGTGGTTCGGTAGTCGAAAGCTCATAATTTCCAGCTTGAAAGCCCCCATCGGGATACTTCCACGCCAACCAGCGCGACCACAGTTCCCACGCCTTGGCCGACCGAATTAAGCCTGCTGCTTCCAGTTCTTGACCAATGCCTTGAGCCGTCGTGCCTTGAGGAATTTGAATAATTACCCGCTTACTTTGAGCAGGCGCTGAGGCAGGCGTAATCGGCGCACTTGCCTGACTCCACCAAGCCTGTGCTCGCCACGCCGAGAAACCAAGGGCAGAACACACCAAGACGAGAAAAATAGAGAACGATGCAAAGCGCTGGGCTAGTTTCATGGCGATGTTGTAATTCGGGGATCAGCTATTGCCTTTGCCAAGAAACAAATATTAATCGTCTTCGCCTATTAGTCAACATTTATTAGAACTCTTAATAAGCAAAAAAGGGAGAAAAAAACCAGATTGGCAATTTTTCTCCCGTCAAATTTGGGCTGTATTGCCTACTCCATCTCATCAAACAATTGATCTTCGAGCATTGGCAGCATCGGCTCAATTTTCTTCAACTCTTCTTGAGACAGGAGATGGGGCCGTCCGTCACCATCCAATCTTGCCAAGATGAAATATGGGTCAAGGGGAGTATAAATGGCGAATTCTTGCTCTTCATGCCAAAAGCTGGCGAGCAACTGTAATTCTTCTTGTTCGTCATCTGAGTCAGATTCGACTCCTGCCCACTCTTCGTCTTCGTCTAGGTCGGGCAAGTCGCCTTCTACCGTAAGCACCACAGCCGTTCGTTTGAGCGCTAGATTTTGTTCTTCTAAAACCGCTTTCGCGATCGCAAAGACTTGATCCAGCGTTTCCTGGTCTTCCACCAAGACGGCTTCGTCTTCGTCACCGTTTTCTTCCCATGCAAAGATTTCGATGGGGGAGTCAACGGGCAGTAGCAAGACGTACTCCTGTTCATCCACGTCCAAGGAATGCTCGATGTAGCAGGTCAACTGGAGTCCGGCTTCATCAGTTAGGGTGACGGTGGGGGTATCCATATCTAAGCTGTCGTCTTCCATTGGACTTTCTCTATCTCGATTCATTGGCAGTTCTGGAGCTTCCTAACGAAGTTGCGGTTCGTCTTCCAAAAAGTAGTATCTCGTGAAATGGACACGGAATGACTTTGGAATTTGTAGTTCGTAATCTCTAATTGAAAAAATAAGGCATCAGACTTGAATTCCGCTGTTTCCTAAGTTCTCTAATGTCTCGGTTTCGGGCTTTTTCAAGTCTTGGCGGCGCTGGTCGAGCCATTGTTGCAAAATGATGGCGGCAGCTTTGCGATCGATCAGTCCTTTGTTGCGCGATGGAGCGATTCGCTGGGCATGCATCATTTGTTCTGCCTGATAGCTCGTGAGGCGCTCATCCATGTACTCGACGGGCAGATTCAGCGCCTTAGACAGCGATTTAGCAAACTTCCGAACTTCTTTTGCCTGAGATCCAATCGTGCCATTCATGGAATAGGGAAAACCCACGACGAGAAGCTGAACATCTCGTTCGAGAACCGTTTGCTGAAGAATCTCTACTACCTGCCCAAACGATTTGCGCTCAATGGTAAACAATCCGGTCGCAATCAGTCCGGTTCCATCACAGCCAGCGACACCAATTCGTTTGCGACCAACATCTAGTCCTAGCGCCGAAAGTTTTGCCATTTAGCAATAGCGATCGCCGCCATGAGGATCACCGCCCTTAGAGTCTTTCTTGGGCTGAGGGGGAAGCGGCTTCACCGACTTTAGCATTGAGATTCGACCTGGAACGGGTTTTCGAGCAGGCTGTAAGCCTTGCAGCATTTCTGCAATCTGGAGTCCTTCTGTGATCGATTTCGTTTCTCGGACTTTGTGCCATACCGAGCGCGACATCAGCAGCGTGTGTCCAATTCGGCTTGCTCCGATCAGCTCTAGATAATCTTCTCGTTCGGGCTGATAGTCTGGAGACACCATTTGCAGCGATTGAGCGGGCACTTCTCGCGTAATGCGCGCCATTTGCGCCATTAGCTCAGGATAGAGCCAGGTGTAAGCAGGATTGACCGTTAGCTGCGCGTTGTGCGGCTGCGACCCATCGCGGCACAACCGGACTTGAAAGTGCCCGATCGCGGCTTTTCGCTGCGGCTCGAATACGTAGCCGCTCACACACTCTGTTCCGGTGATCCATTGCTTCGCCCAATCAATCAGAGAACCGAACAGACTCGTTTTAAAGTCTTGAATATGACGATCGAAGACCTGCCGTACGAGTGGCGGCATTGCCATCGTATCGAGTTGGTAGAGCAACTGAGCGTCTGCATTGCTGACAGGCAGTAGATTCGGCAAATCTGGCTCTCGTTCGGACAGCTCTTGCAACTGCTCTGCCGAAATCGACCAGTAGGTCATATTTGCCAAGGGCTGAAACCCGTTTTGTCGGTAGAGCGCTAACGCCGCTTGATCATTGATGTCAATTTCTAAAATCCAGATTCGCGCTTGCCAAATTCGCTCCAGACAATAGCGCAACAAGAGGGAGCCTACGTCCATCTTGGTCAAAACTGGAGTATCGGTTTGGGACTCATCGCTGTCAGGTTTTGAGGCGGGCGCAACCGCGACGCGATCGACCCGCCACGTGCTACCCGTGCGGTTAAACGGCGACACCTGAATCACGCCTTGAACGCGCTGACCCAGTTCTGCCACATAGACGCAAAGCGAATTTTGAAAGGGATTGGGAAACAGGCTGAGGAGTTTGAGCAGACCGTACCAATGTCGAATCGACAGAGGCTTCTCGCGCACCGTTGAGCAAGCGGGCTGATCGGTATCTGCGGGGTTTGGACAGAGTTGATCGACCGCATCCAAGTCTCGGTACTGAATTTGGCGGATTGCCATTTGAGTATTCTGCGAAGAAGCTCGAAACATAGAACAATAGCGAGGGTCAATCCCAAGGTAAGAATTTAGGGTTCAATTTGGGTCAACCTTAAGAAAGATTCACTCAAAATTGCGTTGTAAACGAATTGTAAACGAAGCGGACGGAGCGGCGATCATTCAATCGGAAACTTGCTTTGCACCCTACCAGTTGATTCGGTGGGGCGAATTAATACAACGGGCGTTTGCTCATTCGCGTTTCCGGCAGGATTGCTGATTAAGGCTTGCTTGAGCAAGTCGTGAGATAAATCAGCAGTCGATGCCAATATCTTAACTGCTTTCAAGTCGTTGACGTCGACAATTGCGGCGGAAAGTCCGGTTTCTTGCTGAATGCGATCGCAGATTTCACGAGGATTATGAGGTCCTAGCACAATGAATTTGTCGTAAGGAGGAATTGTTCCGGTCACGTCGTCGATCAATCGCGCCTGTTCGCCTGCCAGTTGATAGAACACTCCTTTCTTGCCGATCAGTTTTGCCAGCGACCCAACCAAGAACGCGAAGAAGACACGCACAGGTCCAACTAGATCGATCAAGGTTTGCAGTCCGCACGCGGTGGCTAAGCTAGAAGTTGGTAGAAACAGGTAGCACAGCCGTTTCGCTAGCCAGCCCGGTTGAATGCTGCTGGGATGCCGGAATCGCCCTTGCATGATAGCGACGGGCGATTCGCCGAGCGTCACAATATCGCCGGGTTGAGCGTGTGGTAGAACGTAGCGCTTGACGATCGCAGCGGGATCATCTAAATGCGTCAGCAAATGAGTCCGAATGGGTAAAACATCGGCGTTAGCGGCAGGACGCCAGCGACTCGATTCTTCGACCGCCGGAAATTTGAGCGGCACGATCACATGACGCACTTTGGGATAGCGTCCTTCCGGCCCGTAGGTCATGTAGTGGATTTGAATCCAAGCCACTCTGAGTTGACTGAGATCGGGTCCTTTGATGTCGATTGTCACCTCGATCGGATCGTCTTTACCAATTTTGACGATATGGCTTTCCCAGTAGCCATCAGCGCGAACTTCCGCCCCTGTGAACCGAGGTTCAATGCGAGTCGTGGTCGTGATGCCCTCTAAACCCGCGATCGATAGCAGCGTCACCTCTGCCCGAATCTCTGGAACCATTACTTCTAGACGTTCGGTGAAATTGTGAAATTTTAGCTCACCGACTAGAACGTAGTGCTGAGGTTCGTAAACTTCGATCTCCCACTTTCCCGAGGAAAGCTCCATCTTGTTGCCGAGACGCCGCCGATACTGCAGATCCAACCCCAACAGCACCAAGAGTAACAAACCAACTGCAACTGCAATCAGGGCGATTAGAACGTTCACGTCAAATTCCTCTGTCATTGAGAGACAAAGATATCCAGGAGCGGTAACGGCGTCAAGGGGGGGGAAGGGAGAGAGGAGAGAGGAGGGATGAGGGAGGAAAGGGGATGTCGTGGATGTAGAAACTGCTGTGGATTAATTAGAAGGTGGAGAGAATTTGATCGTCTAGGAAAAAGTCGGGGGTGGATTGGTGACGATTAGAGGCTAGATAGTCGTTGTGGAAGGAGTCTTTTAAGCCAGAGACAAGATCGAATTCGGGTTGCCAGTTGAGGTCAGCGATTGCGTGACTGACATCTGTGAAAAAGTGCTGGGTTCTCATGGGGAAGGCTTTGCGCTTGCCAAAATCAAACGCTTTGGGATCGTAGTGGACGAGTTGGAGCGTTGTAGGGTCTTTTTCGGCGGCTTGGGCACAGGCGCGAGCGAGTCCATCGAAGGTGACAGCGCGGTTGTGGGACACGTTGTAGAGTTGTCCGATCACTTTAGAGTTGCCTAATACCTTGGTCATGGCACTAGCTAAGTCCTTCACGTGCCCGAACTGGGTGAAGTGCTGTCCGTGACCAGGAATCGGGACGGTGCGATCGCGGACAATTCGATCGAAGAACCAAGCCTCTAAATCGTTGTAGTTTTGCGCTCCATAGATGTAGGTGGGACGAATTGAGGTGAAGGGCAATCCCTGTTCTGCCAAATAGATTTCTGTGTCGTTTTTGCCTTTGTGACGGCTTTTTGGATCGATGGGATCACCTTCGATATGTGGCATTTGATCAGATTTTTGATAAACGCCTGCCGAACTCATGTAAACAAAATGCTGAACGCGACCGTTGAAAATGTCGGCTAGAGGTTGTGTGTCGCTTAGCTCTCGTCCGTTATTGTCAAAAATGGCGTCAAATTCTAGTCCTGCCAGCTTGTCTTTCAGGTCTGTTGGATTGGTGCGATCGCCCTGAATCTGCTGAATGCCTTCGACGGGAGCGGGCTTGTTGCCGCGATTAAATAACGTCACATCATGACCTTGCTGAACCAATAACCGAGTGAGATAAACCCCAATGAATCGAGTTCCTCCCATGATTAAAATTTTCATGATGCGATCGCTCCTGCTGACAACGATCTTTTATTCTAGAGCGATCGTGCAAGCTTCAAGTTAGGCTAAAGCGCTTCTGGATCAATTCCGAGTTCTCGCAATCTCGCGGCTAAGCGATCGGCTCGTTGACTTGCCTGTTCTGCTCTCAGTTCTGCCTGCTGTCTTGCAAATTCAGATTCTTGATGGCTAAGTAACTTCTTTTGCGTCATTGGATCATAAAAGCGCAATTCTTGATTTTCTAGATGAAGTTCCAGACCCAAAGTTTCACTAAAAATAGAGAGTCCACCATTCTCTAAAGAACGAGACGGAATAGCCGTGTAGTTTCCATCTATCAACTTGAGTCCCTGCAATTGAGGCTTCAAATAATCTCCCGTAGGATCGTACTGAAAATATTCTTGAACGCCCCAGAAGGCGTACAGTCCTTTTTTAGAACTTGGTCTTCATGGACTGTGGATTTCGAGGTAATTTCTAATACAAAGTTCGGGAATTTTCCGTCTTCTTCCCACACTTTATAAGTCCGTCGTTTGCGTTTAGGAAGCCCTAGAACCGCAAAAACATCAGGCGCAAGATATGCCTTTGGATTTCCTTCTTCGTAATAGAAACAGATATTTCCAGACACATAAACGTCAGGACGACTTTGAAAGTGAATATCCAATGCTTCGGTTGCATACATTAGGTAAACACGCTGAAAATCGGTCTCTGCCAACGGTTTACCATCTGATTCAGGATATTCAATTTGGGTGGATTGCCAGTCCGTAGCTGTCATAGCGCTCTTTCGCCCTACGGTTTGGAGGTCTGCCTGAATTTTAGCATGATGGTACTAAAATACTATTTCCCAATGCAGAATCGGCTGAAAATACGATTGAGAACAGATTCGGTTACGTCTTCACCAAGAATTTCACCCAAAGACTGAATGGCAATTCTTAGATCGATCGTCCAGAAATCTAAAGGGAGTTGATCTGCGATCGTACGTTGCACCTGTTGAAGTGCAGTTTTTGCTCTCATCAATGCTGCCGCTTGACGTTGATTAATCGCAACATCGAGGTTAGCCGCTTGAATCTTTCCAGTTTGAACAGTCGATAAAATAGCTTTTTCTAGATCATCGATCCCTTGATTTTGGGCGGCGGCAGTTTGGACAGTTTGATTGATTGATGCGGGATAGTGAGGAATATCAGCAGAACCGATGAGATCAATTTTGTTAATGACCAAAATGAAGGGACGATGGCCTTCATTCACTTGATCATAAATTCCTTGATCTGCATCTGTCCAACCTGCTTGAGCATCAATCGTTAACAGCACCAAGTCCGCCCCTTGAGCCGCCGATCGCGATCGCGCGACGCCAATTTTCTCAACTTGGTCGTCTGTTTCTCGAATGCCAGCCGTATCGAGGACTTGCACCGGAATTCCGCCGACCACAAGCTGAGACTCCACTACGTCACGAGTTGTCCCAGGCAGATCGGTGACGATGGCGCGATCGCTGCGGCTCCAAGCATTCAAAAGGCTAGATTTTCCCACATTCGGGCGACCAACGATCGCCACTTTCAAGCCTGTTCGCAACAATTCGCCCCGATCTGCTGTTGCTAAAATTTGCGTGACATCTTCTAACACCTGAGCCAGTTGCGATCGGATCGCTGGCTCATCCAGCGGAGGCAAATCGTCTTCAAAATCGATTCGGGCTTCCACCTCTGCCAGAATATCCAAGCAAGCAGCTCGGAGTTGACGAATTGGAGCCGCAAGTTTGCCTTGCAAGCCTGCGATCGCGCTTTGAGCCGCTTGCTGCGATCGCGCTCCAACTAAATCAGAAATGCTCTCTGCCTGCGACAAATCTAATCGTCCATTTAGAAAAGCTCGCAGCGTAAATTCTCCCGGTTGAGCTAGTTTTGCGCCCTGTTCAATACAAAGCTGTAGCACCTGTTGGACTGCCATAATGCCACCGTGGCAGTGAAATTCGACCACATCTTCACGAGTGTACGATCGCGGAGCCAGCATCAACATTAACAAGGCTTCGTCAACCATAATTTGCGTTTGGGGATGACGAACAAAACCATATAGAATGCGATGACTTTCCCAGGTCTGATTGCCCGGAGAATGAAAGAGACTTTGGGCGATCG
This sequence comes from Myxacorys chilensis ATA2-1-KO14, assembly GCA_019359275.1. GTDB lineage: Bacteria > Cyanobacteriota > Cyanobacteriia > Leptolyngbyales > Leptolyngbyaceae > Myxacorys > Myxacorys chilensis. The sequence continues at coordinate 46,595 of JAHHHP010000027.1, forward strand.
CAACGGCTTCTGCGCCAGACAGTCTAACAATGCCAACACTGCCTTGTTCCGGCACAATTGCAGTTGCGATCGCGGCAATAGTCTCTCTCATCACGTGTCTACCCAATTGGAGTTAATGAGGCTAGTTAAAATATGGTCTTCCCACTTGCCATTAATTAATAAGTAATCTCTAGCGTAGCCTTCTACTACAAATCCTAGCTTCTTTAAAACACCGCCGCTACGCCGATTATGCGGCATATAATTTGCATTAACTCGGTGTAAATTTAATCCTTCAAATAAGTATTGAATTCCAGGTTGCAGCGCTTCTACCATATAGCCGTTTCCCTGTTCTGATTGAGTCAAACTGTAGCCTAAACTGCATGAATAGGAGACTCCCTGAACCATCTGAGTAAAGTTGGCAGTCCCAATAATCTTTTTAGGTTCTGCTCGTGTGAAGATAAACAACCGCAGTGAACGATCGTAGCCAAATTCAATCAAACTTTTCTCAATTTGTTGCGTCCAAAAATCCTTGGTGTAAAAATTTCTCGGTCGAATTGGTTCAAAAGGTTCAAGGAAAGCTTGGTTCTCTTTATAGTAGTGGAGAACCGCAGCTACATCTTGTTGAGATAGCAGCCGCACAACTAGCCTTGAGGTCACAAAAACAGGTGGTTCTAACATGCGTTTAGCGCTATCTTATGAGCGAATTCGATCCAATAAAGCGTAAAAAGGTTGCCAATTGTTCTCTTGTGTAATTGGCTCCCAAATCGCCTCAATTTCTGGTCGAACTAATCCAACTTGTGAGTTGTATTGATGTAAGCGCTCGCGCATCTTGATCAGGTCATCGCTCGACATCAGATTTAAGGCTAAACAATATTTTTCTCGCCACTGATTAAAGAGGTTAAAAAATTCTTCAGGCAGGACAACTTCACCGAAGATATTGCTAGCTTCTTCTCGCCAATCGTCAGAAAATTGCTGAGTCAACTCCCAAAAGAAATCATGATAGTCAACTTGAGATTCTTTTAAGAATTGAACTGTTAGCTTAACCAGTTCGTTCGCAATCGAATCCTCTAGGTGATCAAACCCTAATCGGTAGAGCATTCTTTGCCGATAAGCCGCTTCATAATACGTCTCGAATGCTGATAAGCCTGTTTCCAAATCCGCTAAAGCAATGATCCGCTTCAACGGGGCTTGCAGCATCTTCAAATTCCAATGACAGATGGGGGGCTGATTGGCATAACTGTAGCGCCCAGAATAGTCAAAATAAGCGGCTGTAAATTGCGGATCGTAACTTGGAATAAAGCCGTAAGGCCCGTAATCAAAGCTTTCTCCGGTAATAGACATATTATCGGTGTTTAGAACAGCATGACAGAATCCTGCCGCCATCCACTGCGCGACGAGGGTTGCGGTTCTTTGAACTAGTTCGGCGTAAAAGGCCGCGTATCGATCGCGATCGCTTAGCAAATGCGGATAGTAATACTCAATGACATGATCTAACAGAATGGTGATCAGATCTTTGCGATCGTAGCGATCGAGGCGCTCAAATGTACCAAACCGAATGTGCGATCGACTAAATCGAATCATCACCGATGATCGCGTGGGAGATGGCTCATCTCCGCGCCAAAGGGCTTCTCCAGTTTCGATCAAACTAAGACATCGCGACGTGCGCACCTTCAGTCGATGCAGCATTTCTGCTGCCAGCACTTCTCGCACACCGCCTTTTAGAGTCAGCCGTCCATCGCCGCCTCTAGAGTAGGGCGTTCGTCCCGATCCTTTGGTTCCAAAGTCGTAGAGTTCGCCACTCTTGTCTCGGACTTGACCATATAGAAAGCCTCTGCCATCGCCCAGCGCAGGATTATATTCACCAAACTGATAGCCGTGATATCGCATCGCCAAAAAAGGCTCTCGATTCTGAAACTGACCAAACGCTTCAACAAAATGCTGATCGGTGACGGCCTGCGGATCGAGTCCTAACTGAGCCAAAACATCGTTATTGCGAAAGCGCAGGCTGTGCTGCGGAAACTCAGCCGCTGCAACAGGATCAGAAAAGTCGTTTCCCAAACGCTCAAACGCAGGTTCGTAATTAAGTGTCAATAGCGGATTATGATGATCGGTCGGGGGCATGGAAGGGAAAAGTAGTTTCTTCGATCCTAAAGCTAATTTGTAATTCCGAAATCGCGAGGTGATAAGTTTCGTGCCTGCTTAGGTTCATGCTGACTGAGGTTCGTGCTTATTGAATTGGCATGGAGAGCGGGTATGGAGTGAAATCATCTAGACACCTATCATTCACCACGGCTCAGCCCCTCCGTACTAACCAGAATGGCGCTCGCAGAGTTTGTCTGTATCATGAAAGCGATTTATCTACGGGAAAATTTTTCTCCTCGGGGCGATCGGTTTATGAGTAAATTGATGAATATTCAGGTTTTATGTTGTCTAACTAGTCTAATTGGGCTTTTCATTGCACCCAACGCGATTGGCACGGAGCGCAATGGAGAACCCGCAGAGGCTTCCTTCAACGTCTCACAGACCGCTCCATCTCCAGCCCTGCCAAGAGCCAATCCAAACCCCGATCGCTTTCTCCAACCGATTCCCAACCCGCAGCCCCTGCCCGCAGAAACACCCCTCTCACCGACTCCAGATCCGACTCCAACTCCCGAACCGTCGTCGGTCAACATTCCAGTCCGCAAAATTGAAGTCGTGGGCGGAACGATATTGAGCGCCGACGAAATTGCGCGAATTACCCAGACAGTTGAAGGAAGAACTGTCACTCTTGAAGAGCTGCGAAACGTAGCAGACGCGATCACACAGCTTTATCTCAGTCGTGGTTACATTACCTCCAGAGCGGTTGTTGCCGATCAAGAGATCGTAGATGGCGTTGTGCAAGTCCGAGTGATTGAAGGCTCGATTGAAGCCATCGACATTCAAGGATTAGCGCGGCTCAAACCGTTTTACGTGCGCGATCGCTTACGCCTTGGAACCGCTACGCCCCTTAATAAAGATAAGCTCGAAGACCAATTACGGTTGCTTAAAGCCGATCCGTTATTTGACGCCGTAGAAGCAAGTCTGCGTCCCGGAATCGGTTTGGGACAAAGCATTTTGACCGTCCGGATTGAAGAGGCCCGTGGTCTAAACGGCTTTATTGGAGCGGATAACTATTCTCCGCCCAGCGTCGGCTCCGAGCGATTCGGCGGGATCGTGGGCTACCGCAACCTAACTGGATTGGGAGACCAACTCAGCGCGGCTTATTTTCGGACGGCTCAAGGTGGCTCCAATGCGTTTGATTTTAACTACCGAGTTCCGGTCAATGCGATGAATGGAACGCTGCAACTTCGGGTTGCCCCAAGCCGCAGCAAAATTGTCGAGCCTCAGTTTGCCGCCTTTGGCATCCGCAGCAACACCGATCTCTATGAGCTGAGCTACCGCCAACCGCTCGTCCGCTCGTCCCGCGAAGAATTTGCGCTTTCGTTGGGATTCGCTGCACAAAACGGACAAACGTTTTTGTTTCAAAGCACGCCGTTTCCGTTTGGCATTGGTCCTGATGCCACTGGTAACAGCCGGACTCGCGTTCTCAAATTTGGACAGGATTATGTCAAGCGCGATCTTGAAGGAGCTTGGGCCCTACGATCGCAGTTCAGCTTTGGTCTAGATGTCCTCAATACCACCAAAAATTCAGCCCCAATTCCCGACGGGCGGTTCTTTAGTTGGCTCGGACAAGTTCAGCGGGTGCAGCGACTCGGCGCAAATCATCTCTTGATTGCTCAAGCCGATCTGCAACTGACGCCCAACACTCTATTGCCCTCTCAGCAGTTTGTGATTGGGGGTGGTCAAACCTTGCGCGGCTATCGCCAAAATGCTCGCTCTGGCGACAATGGATTTCGGGTCTCGCTCGAAGATCGAATCGTGATTCAACGCAACGAAATTGGCGCACCGATTCTTCAATTCGCGCCGTTTGTAGACTTTGGCTCGATCTGGAACCGCTCTGGCAATCCTAACCTTCTTCCCGCTCAAACCTTTCTTGCCAGCGCCGGATTGGGCGTTATTCTTGAACCGTTTCCGCAATTTACGGTTCGGCTAGACTACGCGTTGCCATTCTCCGATCTGCGCGATCGCGGTGAAAATGCTCAAGATGAAGCCTTCTACTTTAGCGCCGGATATAGCTTTTAGAAGTTGTCTTTTTTCCGACGTAGAGCCGCGAAGGTTGTAACCGGATCGTGTTGATGCATTGCCTGTTGAATCGGGGTGGTGTCCCAACGCAAAAACGGGTTGGTGCGTTTTTCAAGTCCGAGTACAGTTGGAATCGTGGCTTGATTCTGACGACGCATCGTTTGAACCTCAGAAAAGCGAGCTTGCAAATCCTGATTCTCTGGATCGACGGCGATCGCAAACTTCAAATTGCTCAAGGTGTACTCGTGGGCGCACCAGACTTGGGTTGTGTCGGGTAAGGCTCTAAGCTGACTCAGCGATCGCATCATTTGCTCAGGTGTGCCCTCAGACAATTTGCCACATCCCGCAGAAAATAGAGTGTCTCCGCAAAATAGCTCCCCTGGCTGGGAGCCAGTCGGCGGAAAGTAGTAGGCGATGTGGGCGCGAGTATGCCCTGGGACAAAAAACACCTCGGCTTGACGATCACCCAACGAGACGCGATCGCCCGCCTGTAAAAATACCTGCTGTCCCGGAATTCGTCCGCGATCGTGACTACCTCCATAAACGATCGCATTGGGAAACTGGCGTAAGAGCTGCGTGTTTCCGCCTACGTGATCTCGGTGATGGTGAGTATTAAAGATGGCGACGAGGGTTGCTCCTAATTCACCTAGCTTTTGCAGCACAGGTTCTGCCTCTGCGGGATCGACAACCGCCGCGATTTGGGTTTGAGGGTTGTGCAGCAGAAAAACGTAGTTATTAGAAAGGACTGAAATTCGGTGGATTTGCATGACCTGAAATTTTTTCTTCGTGTTTATTCTGACCTTCAACCTGTCAATACTTAAGTGGCGTGAAGGCGTCAAGTCAGAATTTATGAATTCTTGACCATTTGCTTACCGTACCTTTGCCTAGCAGCGTTAGAAAGGCGCAAAAGTAAGAAGGTCAACATAATTAATGGTATCCATATGAATACCGCTATGATTCGCGACTTGCTGCGGTGCGCGATCAGTCCCCTCGGCAATGAAGCCCCGATAACTTCTATGGTAAAAGCATCCCAAAATCGATTCAATTTGCCCACCAAACGAATTATTGAGCGGATTTTGCAAGTCGGATACCTTAACCGTCAAGAACATCTTCACTTGGCATCCGTGTTACTTGCCAGCCAACGCATTACCGAAGAAGAGCGGCGGCAGATTAATCGCATTTTTGACGATATTCAAAGTGGTCGAATCAAATTGGTGGATAACCAGGATTTGATTTAACGCCTACGGATTCTGTTTTTGTTCCACGCTATTTTTTTTGCCCATGAAGCTGATTCAAACCAGTGCTTGGTATCTTCCTGACTCGTCAGGAGGCGTGGAAGTCTATCTAGACGGATTAGCTCAAGATTTAAAGCTGTTGGGCGTTGAGTGCGTAATTGGTACGCCGCTTAAACCTGAGAAAACTTCTCCACTGACCCTTTCTCAGACCTACTCTCCGACAGATCACCACCAGACATATCACCACAATGGCATCGAGGTGTATCGCTATGCGTCGTTTGCCGCCTTTAAAGGCTGGCTGCAAGCGAGTCAAAGCAAGATTTATCACCAGCATACGGTGCGCGATTCTGAAGGAAGCCCACTGCGAGGTGGATGCGGCATTCCTCATCTTCGTCTCGCGCGTGAATTGGGCATGAAAACGATCCTAACCGTTCACATGCCAGAGGTGGTTTGTGTACGCGGCACAATGATGCAAGCCGGACAAACCGCCTGCGATGGGCAGATTAATGTGACTCGATGTGGTCACTGTTTAGGCGTTTCAAAGCGCGTTCCGCCCTGGATTGCCGAGCCGTTAAGCCAACTGCCGCGATCGCTGATCACCGCAAGTCACGATCGCCTGCGTCAATCTAGCGATGTCCGATTCCGCCAATTGGGAACGACACTGAGGACTCCGGCTCAGGTGCGCGATCGCGCTCATCAACTGCGAGAAATTGTCCAGCTCACCGATCGAATCGTTGTTGTCTGTCAATGGCTCTACGATGCCCTTGTGGCCAACGGCGTTCCTGAAACCAAACTCCTCCTTAGTCGTCACGGCGTCTCTCCGACATCTCACCTTTCACGCCCTGTCTCCCACGCCTCACTTAAGATCGGCTTTCTCGGTCGTTGGCAAGAAACAAAGGGCGTTCAAATCCTCGTTCAAGCGCTTCAGCACGTGCCGCGATCGCGACCTGTCGAACTGATCATCCATGCCACTCACGCCGATGAGCATGGACAGGCAAACCGCGACCGAATTCTTGCGATCGCAGCCCAAGATTCCAGAATTCAGATTCGAGAGCCGTTAAGTCGTGCCGATGTGCCGGGTGCGATCGCTCAGTTCGATCTTTTAGCCGTTCCTTCACAGTGGCTAGAAACGGGGCCTTTGGTTGTGCTAGAAGCTCATGCTGTTGGAACTCCAGTCATTGGTTCGGATTTGGGCGGCATCGCTGAACTTGTCAGTCATGGCAAAGATGGCTGGTTGATTCCAGCAACAGATCCCCAAGCTTGGGCAAACGCCATTGAGCATTTGGCAGAACATCCAGAAGTTGTGGCGACGCTCAAGCAAGGCATCCAACCTGTAAAGACAGTCCGTGAAGTCGCGGAGGAGATGGTAGGGCTTTATGAAGAACTGATAGAGGATTGAGGGTACTTTTAGTCAGGACTCTGGCGCACTCTTTGTTGTGAAAGTTTCGTTATGAAAGTTTCTATTTTGACTCCCAACTTTTCTAAAGGTGGCGTCGATCGCGCTTATCTTTTAGCGCAAGTGCTGCGATCGCTCAATCACGACGTCGAAATTTTGGGATTTTTGTTTGGCGAAAAAATCTATCCAGAACCGCCGCCAGATCTGCCAATTGTGTGTTTACCCGGAAATCAGCCACCTTTGTTTGCTTCGGTTAGACATCTGCTCTCCAGAATTGATGGTGGCGTGGTGTATGCCGTAAAGCCTAAGCCCGCGAGTTTTGGCGTCGCGTTGCTCAAAAAACTTCAGATGCGATGTCCCGTCATTCTAGACATTGACGATTGGGAAATGAGCTGGATGGGCGGCGACGAGTGGCGCTATCGTCCGGGACTAAAGCAATTTGCGCGGGATGTATTGAAATCGGATGGCGCGCTGCGATCGCTCGATCATCCTCTCTATCTTCAAGCGATGGAAAAACTGGTGTCTCGTGCGGATGCCATCACAGTTGACACGCAGTTCCTAAAAAATCGCTTTGGCGGCGTGTATCTACCTAATGGCAAGGACACGAGTATGTTTGATCCGCAAAAACACGATCCAGAGGAGAGTCGTCGTAAATACGGATTATCCGATTATCGGGTGCTGATGTTTCCGGGTGCGTCCCGTCCTCACAAGGGTTTAGAAGACGTTTTGGTTGCTCTCGATCGTTTAGACCAGCCTGATCTGAAGCTGGTAATTGTGGGTGGTAGTCCTTATGACGACTACGATCGCCACCTGATCGAAAAGTGGGGACGCTGGGTGATCAAACTCCCACCTGCTCCCTTTTGGCAAATGCCCGAAATTGTAGCAGCCGCCCATGTTGTAGTCGTTCCCCAACGGGACACGGTAACTGCCCAAGCTCAGTTTCCAATCAAACTCACCGAAGGAATGGCGATGGCAAAGCCAATTCTTGCCAGCCGAGTCGGGGATATCCCGGAGATCTTAGGTAACACTGGATTTCTTGTAAATCCCGGATCACCAGAGCACATTGCAGAAAGAATTAGTGAGATTTTTCAAGATTGGGATCTAGCTCAAGACCGGGGACTTCAAGCCAGAGAACGCTGTTTAGCTCACTACAGCGTGAATGCTATGGCTCCGATCGTCGAAAATCTCCTGTCTCAACTGCGCTAGTGGTTGCTGTCATTAGCGATCGCGCTCTTTCTAAAAACGCTGGGAGGGCGCGATCGCACAGTTAGCCGCACATCCAGACGTAGTAGAAACCTGCGTCAAGGAATTAAACCCATCCGTACGTTTGATGCCGTTGCCGATGAGATGAAACTGCTGTATCAGCGTATCCTGATTCAGAACACCCCTGCCTAAGATGCAAATCACCCTGTCTAAGTGTTTCCTGCACTAGGCAAGCGGGATAACTAGAAACAGTTCTTTGTCGTCGCTTGATGTGCCCTGATCGTCGTTTGTCTAGAACATTCCATGTCGCCTAACAAGCTCCTCCTTCAATTTGCCTTGCGATATCCCCGTTGGATCGTCGCAACAGTGGTTCTGGGCTTTTCAGGAGCCTTGTTTAATGGCGTCAGTACGATGCTGATTGTCCCCGTCGTTCTTGGGTTTTTGGGACAGGATGTGAATCTCAAGGGGATTCCTCCAGTGTTGCAAAAAGCCTTCTCTAGTGTGGATGGTCAAGCGGGAGACACCCGATTGCTCACCATGATGGGCGTTGTGCTCTTGGCAATTTTGCTCAAAAATATTACTAGCTATGTCAGCACTCTATCGTCGAGTCATTTATCGCGATCGCTAGTCAACGAGATTCGCAAAGATGGTCTCAAACTCTTACTCGACGTAGATTTAGACTTCTACGCTAAAACAAAAATTGGAGACTTAATCAATCGTTTAGGTGGAGAAGTCGGCTCAACGGCTGCCGCGATTCGGATTGCAATTCAGATGATCACGACTGTGATCACGGTCTTGGTGTTTGTAGCGCTACTACTCGCGATCTCTTGGCAACTGACCCTAGCATCTACTGTACTATTGCTATTTGTTTCGATCGCAAATAACTATTTTGTCAAACGAGCGAAGCAATTTGGGCAGAAACTCTCGGATCAGTCGCGTGATTATTCGGTAGCAGTGCTGGAGATGCTGTCAGGAATCCGATTGGTAAAATCGACGGGCAACGAACGGCAGGAATATCACAAGCTCGAAACGTTGATTGATGCGCGAGAACAAGCTGATTTTCAATCCCAGGCAAATGCGGCCCTAATTGGCCCCGTTAATGAGATGGCAGGCATCTTGACGGTGCTAGCGATCGTGGTTCTCGGTCGGGTTTTCTTTGCCACCGAACTCGAATCACTCTCAACAGTTCTACTCACGTATTTGCTGATTTTGTTTCGCCTGTTGCCTTTTGTTGGGCAACTCAACGGCGCTCGTGGTGCGTTTGCAACGATGGCTCCTAGCGTTGCCGTTGTAAACGAATTTCTGCGACGTGACAATAAACCGTTTATGAGCAAAGGCAATCACACCTTTATTGCCCTAGAAAACGAAATTCAATTTCAAAATTTATCCTTTTCGTATCCAGGATATGATCGTCAGGTGCTAGATCGCGTCAATCTATCGCTACCCAAAGGAACCACTCTCGCATTAGTTGGTTCTTCCGGAGCGGGCAAATCGACGATGGCAGACTTGTTGCCTCGATTTTACGACCTAACCGACGGACGGATTTTGATCGACGATCGCGACTTGCGCGACTTTGATCCCCAATCGTTGCGTCGAGCAATGGGCATCGTTAGCCAAGATACGTTTTTGTTTAACGACTCCGTTCGCAACAATATTGCGTATGCGTGTGACTCTGTAACAGACGATCAGATTATCGAAGCGGCGAAACGTGCCAACGCTTACGAGTTCATCGTGAATTTACCGCAAGGATTCGAGACACTGATTGGAGATCGCGGCGTGATGCTCTCGGGTGGACAGCGGCAACGCCTCGCGATCGCGCGTGCTCTCCTGCGCGATCCAGACATTCTGATTCTTGATGAAGCCACCAGCGCACTTGATACCGTTTCTGAACGGGTCGTGCAGCAAGCAATTGATGAACTGAGCCGCGATCGCACCACGCTCGTCATCGCTCACCGTCTGTCCACGGTGCAAAACGCTGATCAGATTGCCGTTCTCGATCAAGGTCAAGTCGTCGAACTCGGAACTCACACTGAGCTTCTCAAAAAAGGCGGTCTCTACGCTCAGCTTTATTCCCTGCAATTCTCACACGAAGAACAACCCGTCGGACTTTAGAAATCTCGTATCAGAAATCTCGCATCAGAAATTTCGCATCTTATGACTAAGAAAACGATTGGAATGGTCAGCAGCTACGTCGGTCTTAACCCAAGCCCGATCGATTGGCTATGGCAGCAGTCGCCCTACCCGTTTGGACAGTGGAACAATATTCAAATCGAAGCATCGGCAGAAAACCCCGATTTTCTACTGTTGTATCAGTTTGATTTTCCGCGTCCGTCTCAGCCGAAAAAATCGTTGCGGTCTATGCTGCGTAAACCTACGCCACTGCCCGATATTAGAGAACGGTTTCGCGGAGTTCCCCACGATCGCGCCATTTACTTACTTCGAGAACCGCCGCTTCCTGAAATCGTAGACATTACCAAAGCCAATTACGCCAACGCCAGCCAGTACTGCGCTCATGTTTCAGGCCCCGATGACTTTGCACCTGTCCCCGACTACATGCCTGCCATCTGGTATTTGGGCAATTCGTTTCGCGAACTGAACGACATGCCCCCACCCGAAAAAGTCAAAACCTGTAGCTGGATCACCTCTGGCATTAGCCGCACGGAGAATCATCGTAAGCGATTGGCGTTTCTGAAACTGCTGCAAGACAATGCCGTAGATTTCGATCTCTATGGGCGAGATCTCCCACCTTGGTCGCACAACAGAGGCCGGATGAACGGCAAGTGGTACGGCCTGGCTCCGTACTATTACAACTTGTCCATTGAGAACTACGCTGAGAACGATTGGTATGTCACTGAAAAACTTTGGGATGCTTTGCTGTCCTGGTGTTTGCCGATCTACTATGGCGGCTCTGCGGCAGACAAGCTGTTGCCTCCAGGAAGTTTTCTACGGTTACCGAGCTTGGATGAAAAAGGCTTGAAGTATATCCAGGAGGTGACGGCAACACGGGACGCTTGGCACGAGGCGAAAGCCGCGATCGCAGAAGCACGTCAAGTCATTCTGCACAAATTGAATCTAGTCAATTGGCTCTCCGAATATGTTGCTCGCTTCGATTGAAAGACGCTCTCTCGATAAACCACTATGAACGGAATTTGTACCCTCGCAAACGATCGTGTGTATGACCAACTCATCGCCTTGCTCAACAGCATTGAGGTGGTGATGGGTCAAACGCTGCCAATTTGCATTTATCCCTTTGATGATCAGTGCGATCGCATCCGGGCAGAAATTCGCAATCGCCCAAACGTTACGATCTACGACGATCAAGACTCGATCCGGCGTTGGGACACGTTTATGCAACGCATTGCCCCAGAGCGGTTAAATCACAAACTCCGGTTATATGGAGCGCATCGGCGGTTCTGCGCGTTTGATGGCCCGTTTGATAACTTCGTCTATATGGATGCAGATACGCTGGCGATGAGTCCGCTCGATCGCGTGTTTGGCATGTTAGATAAATTCGATTGGGTCGTTTACGATTACCAATTTCTCGATCCGAGCAAGATTTATAATGTCAATTCCCCGAAGCTCTATGACGTCTTTTCTGACGAACGGATTCGCAGCGAAATCTTTTGTTCTGGATTTTTTGCCGCCAAGCGGGGACTGTTTGGAGAGCAACAACGCGAAACTTTGATTGCGCAATTGCAAGCGGGCGATAAAGAGATTTTGTATGGGGGAGCCGGAGAGCAGCCTGTGCTGAATTACATGGTGATGCGCTCTGGGCTGAAAAGCTGTAATTTAGGGTCCTATTTGCCGTCTGACAAATCGACTGGATGTTCTGTCACCTCAAAGCATTTTGAAGAACGAAACCATATTCTTTACGATCGCGGTACTCGGCTGACCTATCTGCATTACATCGGCGTCAAGCCGCAATTGATGGAGCAAGTTTGCGCAGGCGAGAATGTCATGTTTCCCTACCGCAACTTATTCCTGCACTACCGCTTTTTACATGAGCCTCAGAAGCGTCCTGTGTTTCTCGATCCGCCGCCTTCTGAGCCTAAAACACTTTCTCCCAGTTTCGTTAAACGAGTTCTAAAAAAATTGAGGTTAGCTTACTAACAATGAAAGGAATTTATATCGTCGCAAACGATAAAGTTATTGATAATGCGATCGCATTGCTCAACAGTATTCGCCGCTGCGATCGTGAGGTTCCGGTCTACCTGATTCCGTTTAACGATGACTATCAAACGGTTCTCACAACGCTAAATCAATTACACAACGTTCAGCTTTTTCCTGACTTAGAGTTGCTGGAACGGCTCACTCGTAACGTGGGTGAAATCTTCGATCGCGACTTTCTAGCCTTGCCTAACAAAATGAGAAAGTTAGCCGTTTGGTTTGGTGTGTTAGATGAGTTTCTCTACATTGATACAGATATTGTTGTTTTTGAGAAAATCGCAGATCGATTAAATCGGCTTTCTGAAATAGATTTTTTTTGCAGCGACTATCACTTCTCTAGTGAAGGATTGCGAAACATATTTTCACCAGTTGTTCGTGAGCAAAACATTTTTACTGACGAACAACTACAAGATGTATTTAATAGTGGTTTTTGGGGATCGAAAAAAGGCGTAATTACTGAGGAGAAATTGTACAATGTGTTGCGAGAATGCTCTCAGCATCGAGAATATTTCGATTTTACTCAAGGCGTTACGGATCAACCTGTTCTAAATTACCTTATTCTCAAGTGTTTTCATAAACGAGAAAATTTGGTTAAAGCATCAGACAAAATACCTGGTAGTTGGGCTGGTTCTAAACACTTTGAGAATCGAAACTCTGTCCTGTACGACAAAGACCAGCCGCTGCAATACATTCATTGGGCAGGCATCGCCATGCATCCTAGCGCACCTTACTGGGAAGTATGGCAGCACTACCGTTATATGCATGAACCTAATAATTTTTGGCGTAAAGTATCTCGTTTAGTTCCTTTTGTGAGTGCAAGGTAATGAATGGTATTTACATTCTGGCAAACGACTATGTTTATCATCAGCTTGTGGCGTTGCTGAACAGTATTGAGGTAAATATTGGTCAAGATATGCCTGTGTGCATCATTCCTTATGACGATCGTTTAGACCAAGTAAAAGCTGAAGTTATTCGTCGTCCTCAGGTCACATTGTTTGAGGATCAAGACTCGATTGAGCGTTGGGAAGCATTTGCGACGCAAGCCTGGGAAGCCCACGATCGCGCGCAGAAAGAATGGCGCGATCGTGGGCTTCCCGAAACTTATCGTCTCGCCATGCACCGCAAATTGTGCTGTTTCGACGGTCCGTTTGATCAATTCATTTATTTTGATGCTGATACCCTAGCAATGGGATCAGTTGAGCCTATTTTCCAACAGTTAGAGCGGCACAGTTGGGTCACAAATGATTATCAGTACTGCTCAGATGTGAAGTACATTTTTGACGCATCTGAAGAAGATTTATCCAAGGTTTTTACTCTCAATAAGCTTAATCATATCTTCTGTGCGGGCTGGTTTGCTTCTAAAAAAGGTGTATTTACTGCTGACATTCTAGAGCAATTGCTACATCATCTTCGTGCAGGAGAAGCTGATCTAATGGCGCTTTGGGGTCCTGATCAATCGCTTCTAAATTACATGGTTTTGCGGAGCGAAATTTCGTACTATAACTTTGCAGTTCGAGGCGAGGCAACTGGTTCTCATTGGTCGTCTAAGTTCGATGAGATTGAGCATGTTTTGTATGACAAAGGGCGTCGATTAACTTACATTCATTACATGAGTGTTGCGTCATCTAAATTTAATCGTTTGTGTCAAGGCATTGCTGTAGAAATTCCTTATCGAGATTTGTTTTTGCATTATCGATATCTCAGTGATCCGACTCAGAAACCCGTGTCGTTTTTGCCAGAAACAGATAAGATTTCTGCCACTAATTTCGGCGCGATCGCAAGCTCAATTGCATCATTTATTAAGCGAAAAAATGGCAACTTGCAGCACAAGTTTCGTCGGCTCAAAAGCAGTTTGAGTTAGTAGTTTGCAGTCTTGACTGTTTAAGAACGAGAGAAGCGCATCTCCTAAGGAACCGCAATCAGGTAAGATCGTCAGATCGTTGGAGTCTGTTCTTATTTGTATGCCGACAAGCGTTGTGACTGGTGCTGCGGGGTTTATTGGGTCTCATCTCGTTAATGCTCTTTTGAGCCAAGGCGAGCAGGTGATCGGCGTCGATCAGTTTAATGAGTATTATGATCCAGCACTGAAGCGGAAGAATATTGCTCACGTTGCTCAGCATCCTAACTTCAAATTAATCGAGGCTGATATTCAAACTTTGGATTGGACAGCGCTGCTGGCAGACGTGGATGTTCTCTACCACCAGGCGGCACAAGCAGGCGTGCGATCAAGTTGGGGCACAGGGTTTCGCACTTATACCGAGCAGAATGTGAATGTGACGCAAATTCTATTAGAAGCGGCGAAAGAATCGAAGCGGCTTCAGCGGTTCGTATTTGCGTCGAGTTCGTCTATTTATGGTAATGCTGAGGCGATGCCAACGTCGGAAACGCTTTGTCCTCGTCCAGTTTCGCCTTATGGAATTACAAAGTTAGCGGCAGAACAACTCTGCGGACTGTATCACCAAAATTTTAGGGTTCCGATCTGTGCGTTGCGCTATTTCACCGTGTATGGGCCGCGCCAACGCCCCGATATGGGATTTCACAAATTCTTCAAAGCTGCTCTAGACAATCAGCCGATCGACATCTACGGGGACGGGCAGCAAACGCGAGATTTTACCTATGTTAGCGATGCGATCGCAGCTAATCTCGCCGCCGCCACCGTTCCTGAAGCGGTAGGAGAAATCTTCAATATCGGTGGGGGAAGCCGCGTAGCGCTAACTGAAGTGATTGATACGATGGCTGCGATCGCAGATCGACCTATTCAACGAAACCATATCGAGACGGCGATCGGGGATGCCCGTCACACGTCGGCAGATGTGTCGAAAGCGCAAAGAATTCTCCGCTACCAACCGCAAGTCAAGTTATCTGAAGGCTTGCAGCAGGAATGGGAATGGATTCGAGCGTTGTATGCGTGAAGTCGATTCATCACAAAATTCATCATAAAATTGGATAGATCCGCGTTCCAGTGGCAGGATCAAACAGAAAAATCTGATTTAAATCTAGACTGACGAAGATTTGCTCCCGCGATCGCAAGTTTAAATCCGGGCGAATCTGCACATTCAAACTCGGTTGCAATCCGCGGTTCTCATTCGGCAGCACAACCCGCACTAAGACTTCTCGTCCCAACGGTTCGACAACGCTCACTTCTGCTCGGAATTGCCCCGACTCGCGGCTCACCTGCACATATTCAGGTCGAATGCCCAAGTCAAACCTTGCTCCAAGCGTATACTGAGGCTTCCATTTGGGCGGGAGTGGAATGCTTTGTTCCCCGATCTGAAACCCTGTTCCGGTGAAGGTGACGGGCAGAACATTCATCGGCGGGTTCCCTAGAAACGTCGCGACCATGCGATTGACGGGACGATCGTAAATCGTTTGCGGCTCACCAATTTGCTGAATCGCCCCGCGATCGAGAACGACAATTTGATCTGCCAACGTCATTGCTTCGACCTGATCGTGAGTGACATAGATTGTCGTAATTCCTACACGTTGATGCAGTTGCTTTAATTCAGCCCGTGTATCGTCTCGCAGTTGAGCATCTAAATTAGAAAGCGGTTCATCGAGTAGAAAAACCTGCGGTTGTCGTGCGATCGCGCGTCCCAAGGCGACTCGCTGCTGTTGTCCGCCCGAAAGCTGTCGCGGCTTGCGATCGAGCAGATGAGCAATATCAAGAATGTGCGCGACGGTTTCGACCCGCTCTCCAATCGTTTTCGCATCTGCTTGCCGCATCTTTAAGCCAAAGGCAATATTTTCTGCCACCGTCATGTGGGGATATAGCGCGTAGTTTTGAAACACCATAGCGACATCACGTTGACGCGCAGGCACATTATCCACCAGCGTTTCGCCGATGTAGAGATTCCCAGAGGTTGCGGTCTCTAGCCCCGCGATCGTTCTCAAAATGGTCGATTTGCCGCACCCAGACGGGCCGACCAACACCCAAAATTGTCCTTCTGGAACGGTGAACGAAATATTATCGACTGCTGCAAATTTGCTGAACCGTCGTGAGATGCCGTCTAGTCGAACGCTTGCCATAGCCTTGATCTAAGCTTGTCAATTCTTACCCATTTTAGACTAGAGCTTTTTGATCATAGAAAATTGGCTGGTATACCTGAAAAGAGGCTTCAGGTCGATATCGGATGCAATCAATCTGAAGAAATGCTATTTTAATACAATTGAAGATTAAATTGTTTAGCGTGGTTCCACTGCATCAATTTTGTCCAGCCCGCCCCCAGAACTAACCCCTTTTCGAGTCCTCGTGGTTGAGGATGAAGCCGTCACCCGGACAGCACTAACACTTCTACTAGAGTATCAGGGAGCCGCCGTAGTTGATGCTGGCTCGGTTAAAGAAGGAATCCAACTGTTAGAGGGTGGGTTTCAGCCTGATATTTTACTCAGTAATATTCGTCTGCCTGATGGAACGGGTGCTGCTGTGCTTCAGTATTTGCGGCATCAAGACTCAATGCGACAACGACAAACGCCTGCGATCGCGCTCACAGGAGAAGATCTAGAAACGGTGCGAGAAGACCCAGAGTTTGCCGGATTTCAGCTCTACCTGTCCAAACCGTTTGACGCACGAACGTTGGTGGATGCGATCGTGACTTTAATTAAACGCTTTGATTAAGCAACTCTGATTAAACAACTCTAATTAAACAACTCTGATTAAACAGTAGCGGCCTTCTAAGAACAGGTTGCTCAATGCGAATGTCCCGTCAATCTATTACTATCAGATAGACAGAATTCATGCGATTGCTCCGCAAGCTTCCGAAGGAATCGCACAATCCTCGAAGCTTAGCAAAATCAATCGCAATCAATGCTAAAGACCTTCCTGCCATCTTATCGATTTGTTCGGACAGATGAAACGATTATTCATCGCGTTCATCATGATCCGTTGCCCCTCTGCGGCAGATCGATTCGAGTTCTCAATTGGAACATTGCCAAGAACAATGGAGATAACGCTTGGCTCAGCGATTTCGCAAAGATTCTAGAACGCTACACCCCGAATCTGATTTTTTTACAAGAAGTGCGGCTTTGTGCCGAAGCCAAGTATTTGAGCGAATTGACCGAGATGGGATGGAGCTTTGCGCCCAACTTTATTGATACTTATCACAACAGTTATGCAGGGGTGTTAACGGCGGCGAGAGCCTCTTCTCTAACTCGCAAGGCAGTCATCACCGAGCATTACGAACCCGTGACTCAAACGCCAAAAGTGTCGCTTGTGGTTGAATATCCGCTACCTAACACTGATAGAACGTTGCTTACCGTTAATTCTCATTTGATTAACTTTGTCGAGTTGACCAAATTTAAGGCACAGTTGCACGAGCTAGAATGCGCGATCTCGGCTCATTCTGGGGCAGTAATCTTTTCTGGAGACTTTAATACCTGGAATCGATCGCGGTGGGTCATGTTGGCAGCGATGGCGCGGAGACTCGGACTAACGCGGGCCAAATTTCCTCCAGAGGATGCCCAAAACATCAAACGTTTTTTACTGTCACCGCCACTCGATCACATTTTCTATCGAGGATTTAGTCAAAATTTTGTGGGAGCAAAAGTTCTCAATCATGTGGTTTCATCGGATCATAAACCTATGATTGTTGAGTTTTTGGGCTAAATGTGGATAAAGTATCCGTGCTGAGCATCCTGGTTTTGTTGGTGCAAGTGGGGGGCGTTGCGAGTGCTGCCCATGCGGTGATGAATGTGCGATCGTCGCGGGGGGCAGTTGCTTGGAGTATTTCACTCGTCACCTTTCCCTGGGTTACGATTCCTCTCTACTGGGTGTTCGGTAGAAATCAGTTTCAAGGGTATGCAGAAGCATTGCGGGGTGCGTTTGGTGAACATCAAGACTTAGTGCGTCAGGCATACCAAGAACTGCGGAGTCAGATCACTCCGCTACCAGAACAGCTTGCGCCTTTAGAAGAACTCGCCGATCGCCTTGCCGCCATTCCATTTACCTCTGGTAATCACGTTGAGCTGCTGATTAATGGTGAAGCTACATTTACAGCAATGCTAGCGGCAATCGAAGCAGCAACAGATTATATATTGCTGCAAACTTATACGCTGGGTGATGATCGCGTCGGAAATGAGTTTCGTCGAGCGTTAATTGAGAAAGCGCAGCAGGGCGTCAAAATTCATCTGCTTTATGATGGCATTGGCACTCGAAGGTTGTCACACATGTATCGGCGATCGCTAGAGCGCAGTGGCGTTCAGATGAGAGTGTTTAAGAGTACGAAAGGCAAGTGGAATCGTTGGCAGGTGAACTTTCGCAATCACCGCAAGATTTTGATTGTCGATGGCGCGATCGCGTTTGTGGGGGGTCTCAATATTGCAGATGAATACATGGGCTATAAGCCACGGCTCAGCCCGTGGCGGGACACCCATTTAAGAGTCCGGGGTGCATCTGTGCAGTGTTTGCAGGGCAGTTTTTTAGGCGATTGGTATTGGGCAACCCGAGAAGTTTTAGATGTGAATTGGGATGTGCAACCCAGTCTAGAAGCCGATCAAACAGCATTTGTCCTACCGACTGGGCCTGCCGATCGCTTGCCCAATTGTATTTTGTTTTTTGTGAATGCCATCAACCAAGCGACCGAACGGCTATGGATAGCAAGTCCTTACTTTGTGCCCGATGATTCGTTTCTCACAGCATTGAAATTAGCGGCGATTCGCGGGGTTGACGTCCGCATTCTGCTGCCCGATCGCCCGGATCACTTTTGGGTTTACTACTGCGCGTTTTCCTACTACAAAGAAATGCAAATGGCAGGCGTTAAATTCTATCGCTATGAACCAGGATTTTTGCATCAGAAAGTGATGTTAATTGACCATGCGATCGCGTCGGTGGGCACGGTCAATTTAGACAACCGCTCGTTTTTTCTCAACTTTGAAGCCTCGATGTTTGTCACATCGCTACCGTTTATTCAAGCGGTTGAACAGATGCTCCTAGCTGATCTAAAAGAGTGTCGCCTCGTCGAGAGTTCGGAGGAAAAAGAACCGTTGTGGCTCCGATTTACAGCAAGAGTTGCCCGATTGCTGTCTCCGGTTCTCTAATTTGTCAGTTAAATTGCTACGATCGCTAGTGCCCTTCTGTTAACCGATTTCATGAATGCCACCGTGACTACTCGACCCGAATTGCTGGCTCCCGCGGGACATTGGGACTGCGCCAAAGCCGCTGTCGAAAATGGTGCAGATGCGATTTATTTTGGGTTAGAGCGCTTCAATGCTCGAATGCGAGCACAAAACTTTACCGAAGCTGATTTGCCCGAACTGATGACGTTCTTGCATCGTCGCGGCGTGAAAGGTTACGTTACGCTGAATACGTTAGTGTTTCCCAAAGAACTCACAGAAGCAGAACACTATCTTCGGACAATCATTGCGGCTGGTGTTGACGCAGTGATTGTGCAAGATATTGGCATTTGTCGTTTAATTCGACATTTATCCCCTGATTTTCCGATTCATGCTTCGACTCAAATGACCGTTACAAGCGCCGCTGGAGTGGAGTTTGCAAAGTCGTTGGGCTGCCAGTTAGTTGTACTGGCGCGAGAGTGTTCGATCCAAGAAATTAATAAAATTCAGCAGCAGATCTATGATTCGCAAAGCGAAGCTCCGAAGGACAATGCGGCACTTCCGTTAGAGGTGTTTGTGCATGGAGCGCTCTGCGTTGCCTACTCTGGACAGTGTTTGACGAGTGAAGCGTTGGGCGGGCGCTCAGCCAATCGAGGAGAATGCGCTCAAGCCTGTCGAATGCCTTACGATCTGGTGGTAGACGGCAGAGTAGTGGATTTGAGCGATCCAGATCAAGGCGCAAATCGTCGATATTTACTCAGTCCTCAAGATTTGGCAGGACTTTCGGTATTGCCGGAGCTAATCCAGTCGGGCGTCGCCTCTCTCAAGATTGAAGGACGGCTGAAAAGCCCGGAGTATGTGGCGAATGTGACGCGAGTTTACCGGGAGGCGATCGATCGAGTTGTGAATGCAACGTCGAATAATGTAGGACGTGACGGTTCCGCTTCGGGCGATCGCTACAAGTTAGAAATGGCATTCTCGCGGGGACTCCACACCGGATGGTTTGAAGGCATCAACAATCAAGCGCTGGTTCATGCCCAATTTGGCAAAAAGCGGGGCGTTTATTTGGGCGAAGTGAAGTCTATTCGCAACGAGCAACTCGCGATTCGACTGCAAGCTCCGCTCAAAGCTGGAGACGGCGTTGTGTTTGATAGTGGACACCCCGAAGCCAAAGAAGAAGGCGGACGGGTCTACACGGTCGATCAGCGCGGACAAGACTCGATTCTTACCTTTGGCAAACGCGATCTAAACTGGCGTCGAATTGAAGTCGGCGATCGCGTCTGGAAAACGAGCGATCCAGAACTTGATCGACAGTTGCGCCAAAGTTTTGCAGGCGATGCTCCCAAGTTTCAACGCCCAATTTCAGTTGAAATTCATGGCGAAAGCGGACAGCCATTGGTTGCGATCGCCCGCGATGAACAGGGGCATATTGCTCAAGTTGAATCGTCCATTCTCCTCACCGAGGCTCACACACAGCCACTCACAACCGAACGATTGCAAGACCAGTTCGGGCGGTTGGGTAATACTCCGTTTCGGTTAGATAGGTTGACTAATCGGCTTGGGGATGGCGTGATGCTACCGATTAGTGAACTAAATCGGGTGCGACGAGAGATGGTTGAGCGATTGGACATCCTGAGATCGCAGCCAAAACGCTGGCAGCTTAACGAAAAAGCAACACTCCAAAATTTGGTACTCGAAAATTTGGTTGTGCATTCAGATTCCGCAATCGTGGATCAGTCTCCAGAGCTAATCGTTTTAGTTCGTAATTTTCAACAATTGAAAGCAGCGCTTCAATCAGGAATTAAAACCCTGTATTGCGAATTTGAAGATCCTCGTGCCTACGGTCAAGCTGTTGAACTGGTTCGCCAATCTTCCTCATCTGTCTGGGTGGCACCACCTAGAATCACCAAACCAGGCGAGAATTGGATTTTGCAGCAGGTGCGTCAATCTGATGCAGATGGTTATTTGATCCGAAATTATGATCAGCTAAAGTTCTTTAGAGGCGATCGCTGTATTGGAGACTTTTCATTCAATGTGGCGAATCACTTAACGGCAGATTATTTGAAGCAAACGTTTGCGCTAGAGCGATTAACAGCGTCCTATGATCTGAACATGGAGCAGTTAACGGATCTACTAACGAGTACATCACCTCATACATTTGAGATCACGATTCATCAGCATATGCCAATGTTTCACATGGAGCATTGCGTGTTCTGCGCCTTCTTGTCTGATGGGACGGACTATAAAAACTGCGGTCGCCCCTGTGAGAACCATGACGTCACCTTGCGCGATCGCACCGGGACGGAACATGTTCTACATGCCGATTCGGGTTGTCGAAATACGGTCTTTAACGGCAAGGCTCAGACGGGGGCAGAATACATGCAGCATTTAGTTCAATTGGGAGTAAGGTACTTCCGCGTTGAGTTTGTCAACGAGTCTCCGCGCGAGGTGATACAGACGATTGATCGCTATCGTCAATTGATGCGGGGCGAAATTACCGGAGCGCAGTTGTGGCGAGAATTGAATTTGCAGAATCAACTGGGTGTGACACGAGGAACATTGAGCTAGGTAATGTCTCAGACATGTTGTTTGGGTCTAAATGACTAGTCCAAAGGCGATTCGATTGATGAATAGTCCGATGACCACATCGTGCATCACAATCGACTTGGAGAAACAA
>JAHHHP010000028.1 GCA_019359275.1 Myxacorys chilensis ATA2-1-KO14
GCACTCGTGCCAAGCGGCTGAAGGCAGGGTGGGATGATCATTACCTCACTAAGGTTTTGTCTCAGCCTTCTAAACCTTCCCGCAAATTATGAAGAAACGTATGCGTTCGCCCTAATTGCAGAAGTTCCAGACTTGCCAGGGTGTGCAGCCGACGGAGCAACCTACCAAGCCGCCCTACAGAACGTTGAAGTGATTATGCAAGAGTGGATTGAAACGGCTCAAGAACTCAAGCGTCCAATCCCTCAACATAAGGCCCGGCTGATGTCTGCTTAAGGTGCGATCGTCTTTATCGCGATTAGTGCAGAGCGCAACTCCGGGCGAGTCTGGTTTCACTTAGCAATGGAGCGTCGCCACGCTAAAAAGCTTGCCACACTGTCTTGTAGAAACGTATTGTGTCGAGATTGCTGCTCTTTCCAATCGTTGACTAATTGACCAATGATCTCGGATACGGTTGGCGCGGGGAAAGCGGTTTGAAGATGTTGAAGTTTAATCTTGTGTTGAATGGCGATCGCAAGGGCACTCAAGCTTTCACCTGCGTCTAACCCAACCATATGCGCGCCTAAAATTTGTCCATTGCGACGCACAACCAGTTTACACAACCCTATTGTTTTCCCTCTAAGCTGCGGCTTCAGTAGCGTTGTAAAAGATCGGCGTAAGACGACAACATCTTTGCCATAATTCTGAATCGCTTGTGATTCCGTCAATCCTATCCAAGCGACTTCTGGATCAGTTGACGCAATTTTAGCAGCTTCACTATATCTAGCGTTGTGTCTCGGAAAGAATAAAGCATTTTTGACCGCGATCGCAGCTTCATACTTCGCGACGGCGGCCTCGAAACTGCCGCAATAGTAAACGCGAGGATTATTAGTTTGCAACCTTGCATTGGTTTTCATTGGCGATCGCACATCCATCGCTTCTAAATTCAGCGTTGCTAGTTCTGACTCCCAACCCATTGCCAGTAGAATTTCATCCGTTTCTATGGTTTGATTGCCAATTTGAATGATCTTCTTACCATCCGCTGTTCTAATTTGCATAATTTTGCCGCTCAGAACCCGCACCCCTTCTGTTTCTAACGTAGCTTGTAGAAGGAACGCGACCTCCGGCTCGGCGTTAGGAATAATCTGAGGCTGATTGACAACTAGCGTAACTTCAGTTCCCAACCGAGCATAAATTTGAGCGAGTTCGACACCCGTCGAAGAATGACTAACGATCGCTAACGATTTTGGTGAGTGGGTAATTGGAGATTCGGAAGTGAGGTAATCGAGCGTTTGTAACCCATCAATCTCAGGAATTCTGGGGCGATGATGAGTCGCAATCAGGAAAGCGCGCGATCGCAGCACTCGACCATTCACCACAAATCCAGACTGCGGCTTGCGACAAAATTCACCCGACTGTTCAATAAACTCGACCCCGACACTGGCAAGAATCGTTGGCGAATAGAGTTCTTGTTGATCCTGCGCGATCGCATCGATCCAACCATTGACCTCAGCCCACGAGAGCGAACTCGTCTTGATCGGCTCAGCATAGACCCGCAAGGCATTCGTTCGCTCAATAGAATCAAAGGTATTTCCCAGCGTTGCCAGGGCAGAATGACGGCTGAATTGAGGACGGCAACCTTGCTGCACCAAAGCAACTCGTGCCCGTGACTGTGCAGCTTGCAATGCAGCATGAAACCCTGCGATCGTATTCCCAATAATCACCAAATCATAATCAACAGACATAATATTGTTCGTAACTTATCGCTCTGCCAGCTTAGTACATCGCTTAGTGCATCAGCTTAGTGCATCAGTGTAATACACTCGCTAGAGCATCCAAGAGACGATTATTCTCTTCGGGTAACCGGACGGCCACCCGGAAATAGCGATCGCCGAGTTCAGGAAAACTTAAACAATC
This sequence comes from Myxacorys chilensis ATA2-1-KO14, assembly GCA_019359275.1. Taxonomy (GTDB): domain Bacteria; phylum Cyanobacteriota; class Cyanobacteriia; order Leptolyngbyales; family Leptolyngbyaceae; genus Myxacorys; species Myxacorys chilensis. Next base: position 1,894 of record JAHHHP010000028.1, read on the forward strand.
GCGAATTAAAATTTGATGGCGCTTCAGTAATTCTTGCTGAAGCGTCGAGACTGAGCCATTCAATTTAACCAGGAAATAGTTAACGGCACTAGGAAGAGGCGATAGTTGTGGAATCCGCGAAAGCCCATCAAATAATTGCTTCTGAGCCGCCTTCAACCAATCAAACGTCTGTTTCTGAAACGTTGTATCTTGTACGCAAGCTTCGGCTGCCGCTGCCGCAAACGTATTGACTGACCACGGATCGCGACGTTGTTGCCACGCTTTGAGCCGATCCGGATGAGCGATCGCATAGCCAAATCGCAATCCTGGCAAACTGTAGAACTTCGTGAGCGATCGCAAAATAACTAAATTGGGATAGTTCTGCACCTCATTGACCAAGCTATCTAGCTCGTTGGGCAAAAAATCCATAAACGCTTCATCGATCACAACCAACTCAAACCGCTCTAGCAGGGGCAGGACTGCCGCTCTCGTGAACAGCCGACCCGTTGGGTTATGAGGATTGTTGAGGAGCAGCCCAGAGCGATGAAATACGGGGTCAAGGTGTGACAGTCCTTGTTCCCCTGACTCAATAGCAAGCGGGCATCGCACAACCTCTGCATCAAAGGCATTCAATGCCCGGAAGTAATCTCCAAAAGCAGGCGTTACCAGAGTTGTGGCCTCTAGCGCTGCCAAATCCCAAGCTGCCCAAGTGAGCAACTCTGCGGACCCATTTCCTGGCAAAATCCAGTCTATCGACACCTGATGAAGTTGCGCTAAGCGCGATCGTACCTGCCGATACTCTGGGTCTGGATAGTCCCGAATCGTTGAGAGATGGTCTTGAATCGACGAAATCGCCGATTGAGGTGGACCCAAGGGATTGATACTGGCAGAAAAATCAAGAATTGCCGAAGGAGAGCAGTCAGCGATCGAGGCTGCCCACTGTAAGTTTCCTCCATGCACGGGTTGAGTCAAGTGATTTTCTGCCAATACGCGAACTTGAACAATGGATTAGGCTTCAGGAGCAACCTTTTCCTTAAACAGCTTTCCTGCCGAAAACGCGGGAACGCGAGTGGCCGGAATTTCCATTTTGTCGCCAGTTTTGGGGTTGCGTCCTTCCCGTGCTTTGCGCTCACGGGACTCAAACGAGCCGAAGCCTACCAGCGTTACTTTATCACCCGTCGAAACCGCTTCAACAATCGTCTCGATCGCGGCGGTCAGAACGGCATCAGCTTGCTTCTTGGTCACACTTGCTTTGTCTGCAACTGCATCAACGAGTTCACCTTTGTTCATACTAATTTCCTCAGAGTGACGGATGGTTTAGTTATTTGTCTCAGGTTGAGACAGAAGTAAGAAAAATCAAGGTAAGTCAAGGGGATCGGCTGGGATCGGCTTGAATGCTCATTTTCTCGATTTTTCAATGACCTATTCTATAGGTTGTTGCAGGAATGTGAACCCCTGAAACCGTTAATTTATATGGATCTCGGAATTTTTTCTCAATTCTTTCAAAAAATGCTGAGTATTAATGCTTAAAAAATCAGTTTTCCTGATCGAACCTCACGGTTTCTTAAGCTTCTAGCAATGATCCCTCGCGATCGCAATCCGATTCTTTTGAGCGGTGCGATCGCTATTGCTTCGTCTCATCTAAGACCAAATCACACAACGCAAGACTTGAATCGATCACGCAGTGTACACAGAATAGATGCAAAAGTTAATATTTAGCCAACACTTCGCGTATCTGAAAACGCACGTCACAGCACTGCTCAAAACGATGAATTGAGATGGCTTGTTTCTGCATAGGCAAACAGCCCGCCCCTTTAGAACTTGCAGCGTTGACGCAATTCACAATTACTTGATCGTTCCAGCCCATCGCGAGCCATCATCCCAGCCCGTCTACCGCAAGCTTTCGTTCCAAGGTTCCGAGTCCCAACTCGTCTGAAGAGATTGCCGCAACCTCAAACAGTGCCATCATATCTTTAAGGTTTGGATTGCCGCGACTCGCGCCCGTCAATCCCTTTGCAATGACCAAACCGCAATAGCCTTTCGTTTTCTTGCAGCGCTGTTCCCATTTCTTGCGCGCCTGAACGTGAGTTGGATCGTCTTCTCCAAACTCACCAAACAGATGAAGTTCTCCGTTTTGGGTTTGAAACAAGCCCAAATCGTAGTGATCGCCCATAAAGGGATCAGCACCCGGATTAAAACAAATACCGCGAATACCGCCTGCCGATTCGATGGTTTCAATCATCGATTTTGCCTTGGGGCGCGATGTTTGAATCAAAATCACGGGCAAGCCTTCTCCCGCTTCCGCTGGTTCACCCGGCTGGTAATGATCAAGCTGCGATCGCATCCGCTCCACCATATCCCAAGGAATCACACCCAGACTGAGAAACGCATTCTCCGGCACTAAGTCATCGCGAATCACAGGCATGTCGATCTCATCGTCCGCCTCATCCACTAGGCTAAACAGTTCGTCTGCTACATCTGGCAGGGTCGTCACTTTAATAGAAACAGACGCTCCATCAGCGGAAATCTTGTAGCGGCTAGAAATTTCAGGAAAGTTGTCGCCCTCGAGTTTGCGGCGATGCTGTTTAAGAAAGCGATGCATCGCTTCTAAAATTGTGGAAAATGCGATCGCTTCTTCGTCGTAGAGAAACGAACGAATGCCTTCTAGCGGATGCAAATTACCAAACACAGGCTTTAACTCTGGCTCAGCAAACTCAGCTAAATCAAAGTCTTGATCAAATTCCTCGTCGTCTCCTTCCGTTTCGTAGGTCAAAAACAAACAGTCCTGTCCTAAAAACGCTTCCTCCATGTGTTCAATGGAGTCTTGCGACAACACCCGCTCCCGAAACTGCCGCAGCGAATCGAGCGATCGATACAGCAACACGCCATATTCCATCCCCAACATGCCCATCACCGAGGCATACACCGATTTCAAATCCCACCGATTGATTTCAAGTTCTAAAATTTGATGATCGGCTAACACTTCCCAAGGCGCATCATTCCAAAGTTCCTCAGCCCGTTCTATCAGTTCCTCTGCATGTTCGGGCGGCAGCGACGGCGGACGGCTGTTCGAGGTTTCTTGAAAGCCCCGAAAGATTTCGTCAATCAGAGGCAAATCGGGAACGTAATCTAACGTAATATCTAGATCTTGAAGAACGCCGCGCAAATAAAATAAGGTTTCGCGATCGCGCACCACAATCTTTTGCGGTCTAGCAGGCTTGGCCGGATTGTGAGGATGCTCCATTGCCCGGAGCAGAGTCCGGACGATCGCTTCGTGCCCCGTTTCTAGTGGCACAACATCCATTGATCGCACCATGCCCTGCGACCCATCTACCCAGAGAATGCACTCTCCATCTGCTGGGGGCTTTGCTAAAGTTGGATCGCTCCAAGGAGTATCTGACGCTGAGTCTTGCGAGAACGATCGCCGATCACCCTCCCACACGCTTTGAATTTGAGGTAGCTCCAGCAATCGCCGACGAGTAGAAGGATTAAGACCATTCATAACCAAGTGAGTGAACCGAGAACGCAACTTTCACACGAATCGTAGCTTTCATCTTAGTCGGATAACGTGATTCCGACACTGGATGTCTAATTTATTTGCATCGAAGTGCTGCTACCAGCATAGACATTTACCAGCATAGACATTTACCAGCATAGACACTTGAGAGCAGGTTGGCTCTGCAAAGATCTGAAGGCAACGCAGGCAGCCGTTCGTTTTTGCTAAAGAATCGATAGAATAGTAATTTAGATAGCAAGCATTAATTTTGATCGGCTTATTATAAGGAGCGATCGCTCAAGATGACACAAGCAACACAGTCTCAACCAGATCAATCTCAACGCGGCATTCTAATGAGTGAAACTGCCGTTCAGCAAGTCAAGATGCTGCGCGACCAGCAGGGCAAGGATCTCTGTTTGCGCGTTGGTGTGCGGGGCGGCGGCTGCTCTGGCATGTCCTACACGATGGATTTTGAAGAGCCGAGCAATATCCGTCCGGATGATGAAGTTTATGATTACGACGGCTTCAAAGTGATCTGCGATCCAAAGAGCCTGCTTTATTTGTACGGCTTGATGCTGGATTATAGCAATGCCTTGATTGGCGGCGGCTTTCAGTTTACCAATCCCAACGCCAATCAAACCTGCGGTTGCGGCAAGTCCTTTTCTGCGTAACTGAAAACCTGTCATCATACAGTGTGAGTCATTCGTCCTTAGTGGCGAATGATTTTTTGTTTAACGTGTTGTTTAACCGCTTAGCCTGATCATGACTCAAACTGTTGAAGCCTTATTCGATGAGGGACTAGAACGCTACAAAGCTGGAGAAGACCCGGAAGTGCTGATTCCTGTGTTTAAGGAGATCTGCGATCGCTCCCGCAAAACGAGCGCCGCTTGGACGTGTCTCGCGTGGCTCTACCTTTTAACTGACAAACCGACGCCTGCATTGACGGCGGCACAGAAAGCCGTCAAGATCAATCCTCAAGATCCTCAAGCCCGCGTGAACTTGGTGCTGGCGATGTTAGAGCTATCAAAATCTGGCGTTCGACCTCACATTGAAATCACGCAGCAACTGACAATGGCAGTGCCCGAGCTGAAAGAAGAAGTTATGCAGAATATTGAAGATGGACTCGCCCGCAAGCCAAACTGGAAAAGCTTAGAGCGGGTAAAAGCATGGGTGGCAGAATTCTAATCTTTGCTTCAAATTTGTTCACATTATCTAGGGTCAGCACTTTTCGGCTGGCTCTTTTTTAATCACCTAATAGCGATCCCCAGACTTACTATCACATCTGAATTTATAGCGATTTTCTTAACTATCGTTAAGTTAAATTTGGGAAGTTTTCGCCTTATTTAAGAACAAAAATAATTTATACATCGTAATACCATCAAATATAAGTTAATGGAATTCTTAGAAACAGGATGATACTATCTAGAAATCAAAGGAATTCATTCCATTGATTACAGTCTTTCAGTTAGCAACATATCGAATTTAGAAGGGCTTTCTGCTTCAAGAAAGCCACTTTCGAGTAATGCTAACGAATCCAAGCTGAACTTTTCAGATCTTTCTGGAGCGGGTTTAACTAATAGTTATGATTCAGCATCATAACAGTCGCTCCACCCGACTATTTGAATTTTAACCTAGCTTAAGGAGCATTTAACAATGGAAACTCAATATGTAGGTGTTAGAGCAGGTACACGAAATCACAAAGGCTATTTTGTACAACATGCGTCGGGCTACAAGTTGGTCGAGATTGCTGAGTCAGGCTGGGCGGTGATTTGTCTTAGCGATGCGGTTTGCCACTATGTTGATCCTGCAAATTTGCAAATGTCTCATAAGAAAGATTCTGCTCCATTTGAATTTGAAGAACTTTAAGCTTCTGCTGTTCTCGATATCAGCATTTAATCACCATTTAAAAATCGTACGGCTACCCTGACATGTCAGAGGTAGCCCTCTTTTTTGGTAACGTGAACAGAGGTACTGTTACGCCGTCATCGATGAAAGAACACTATGAAAGAAAAATTGTTCAAATGGCTAAATCTAGCACTGATGCTGGATCTATTCTTTGTGTTATTTAGCTTCGTTTGGCTTGCGATCGCGGTTATTGGTCACACAGCAAACGTCTCTCTCGGCTTAAATCTCTGGTACAAACTCTGGGAACCCGTCATGCAACCTGCTCTCGGCATTTTGATGGCAGGCGCACTGGTCAGCGGCATCAGCAGTTGGGTTGCAAAACGGTTCAGTCCAAATAGCTAAACTTGAACGCTACACGCGATCGCATTTCCAGACGTTGTAATTCTAGATATTGTGATTTCAGACATTGGAGTTAATGTTGCACCCAAGTTCAGCCGATGAGCGTTGTTTATGGCTCTTGATGTGCATCCTGGAAAATCTAGAAAAGCAGCAATCCGAAGAAAGCGTTGGGCGTTTCTGAATGAACACGCTTATGATGCGCTGCTTGAAAAAATTAGTCTGCCCTCTTCAGATGGCAGTGCTATTGTTTTGCGTTGTCCTCTACTCAACCGCCTGCAAGATTTCTAGGGAGATTACAGCTACCATTTCAGCGAACTTAACCCTTTGATAGATGAGATTGAGCAAATCAAGCAAGAATTCGCTGATGAACATGTTTTGACTTCATTAGAAGCACTAAAGAAAGCCTGTCGGGACGCGCGAAATGGTAGCTTAAATCTTTACTTCTTTGGCGACTAATGGTGTTTCGATATGGCAGTTCAACTCAGCTAAAACAATTTAGCTCAAGATATTCTCCAGCGCCTGCCGAATCGTTGCATATTGATACTCAAATCCACTCGCTAACGTTCGTTTTGGCAAAACTTCTTGACCTTCTAGCACAACTTTTGCACCATCCCCCAATAGCGCCTCTAACGCAATACCCGGAACGGGCAGCCAAGACGGGCGATTCATCACTTCACCTAACACCGTCGTCATCTCTGCCATACGAACCGGATTCGGAGCCGTCGCATTGTAAACTCCTTCCATGTCTGAGTGCGTTAGCACTCTTAGAATCAAATTCACAACATCCTCCCGGTGAATCCAAGCGAACCACTGCCTTCCACTCCCAATTGGGCCGCCTGCAAACAATTTAAACGGTGTCAACAACTTACCCAACGCGCCGCCCATCCCTAAGATAATTCCAAACCGCAAAATCACGAGTCGAGTGCCGCTTTCTTTTACCTTACTGGCTTCTGCTTCCCACGCCTGACACACTTCTGCCAAAAAATCATTGCCAGATGGACTCGTTTCATCAAAGGTGGCCGTTTCACTCGTGCCGTAAAAGCCGATCGCAGATGCATTGACCAAAACAGACGGCTTCGGGTTCACTTTAGCAATCGCTTCTACAACTTTCTGAGTTGTAATCTTTCGACTAGTCATTAAGGATTGTTTTCGCTCTGGCGTCCAGCGTTGCTCTGCGATCGCTTCTCCTGCCAAATTTACAACTCCGTCACAGCCTGCGATCGCGTCTTGCCAACTCCCCGACTCCATCGGGTTGTACGCCACAATCTCAACATTGGAATAAGTCGATTTGGGAAACACTTTTTCTGCACTCGACGCACTGCGCGTCAACACAACAGCGGAATGTCCCTCTGACTGCAATCGTTCCACCAATCGTGTGCCAACAAAACCCGTTGCCCCTGTGACTGCGACTTTCATGAATTAAGCCTGAAAACGCTAGATCTCACTTTAAACCAGATTTGGAGCAGACCGATAAGAGATTTTGAGTCTACATCCTTCATCTAAGCCGTGGTGTAGCCCTCTTGACTCGCTTTGATGCCCACGAGAAACCTTTGCGTCAGCCCTGTGTAGTGTTCGCCTATAGTTTCGCCTGGGTACTCTTCGACCAGATGAAATGGAGTACGGTTATGCAATGGATCGACTTTCAGCAAACGGTGAAGCAGCGGTTGATCCACACACACCCAGACGATGAGCAAACCAAAGCAAAGAACTTCAACATGAAAGGACATTCTCTCATTCGGGGTGTCGCCGGATCAGGGAAGTCGCTCGTTCTAAAAGATCGTGTTGAGAAAATTGTTGAAGACAATTATGAGTCGGTCTTAGTGCTGTCCTACAACCGCTTCATGAAAGGATGGCTCGAAGCTCAATTGACTCACAAGGGCGTCAAAGCTGAGTGCTGCACCTTCCATCAGTGGGCGCATCGACTGGGGTACAGCTATGACTTTGACCAGAATGAAACATCAAGGCAGAAGATCATCAAGCTGGCTGAACAGTCTAAGCTGAAATATCAAGCCATTCTGATCGATGAAGCACAAGACTTTTACGATGAGTGGTTTGGGGCAGTGCTGAAGGTTTTGGATTCGCAAACCAATTCTCTATTTTTCGTTTACGACAATACGCAATCGGTTTATGGGCAAGCGCATCGTAGAAAAAGCGGCTGGAGTTGGGCAAAGTTAGGAATTGAAGTCGTTGGGCGATCGCAGATCTTTGATCTCAATTACAGAAATGCACCCGAAATTCTAGAACTGGCATGGCGGTTTATTCAACCTGCGCTAGACAAAGCGGGAATGAAGACAGAACAGCGCGAAAACAGTCCAACGATCGACAAAATCATTGAACCGAAGAAAAAGATTTCCAGAAGTTCAGGCGTTTCTCCACTGCTGCTGCACGTCGATCGCGAACGCATCGCAACCGAAATTGCAGCACAAGTACAAATGGCGTTAACAACGCATTCTGAATCGTCGATCGCAATCCTGGTTCCTCCCACTCATGCCTCTGCAAAATCGCTAAAATCTGCGATCAGCAAAGCGCTACAGAACCTTGGAATCAACCATCACGCGCCCCTAAAATCGGGAGAACGAATGACTCATATCGTTCATCGTCCCTTTGTACTCGTTGACTCTTGGAATGCGGTGAAAGGAGTAGAGTTTGATGCGGTGATTTTAGCGGGAATAGATAGAGCAATTGATAGAACGGAGGAACTTGACGATCGCGACTTTGAAGAAAAAGCGGGACTTTACACCGCAATGACTCGTGCCAGAGACCATCTAGTTCTGTTGTATGAGGAGAAGACTGCGATCGTAGAGCAGGTCGAAGCCGCCCTCAGCGCACCTCCCCAACTGAAAGAAGCTTAACGCAAGAGAAGGATGCCCGATTGGAGAATGCCAATCACAAACCCTAAAATGCCGCCCAACGTCACGATCGCTTGCAGTTCACTCCTCACAATGCCATTGATTGCTGTTTCTAAATCAGCCGCAGAAGTGGCTTTGACGCGATCAGTAATCACCTGCTCAATATTGAGAATTGGAATTGCCTCCGCCACAATTTTTTCTAGATCTTTCTCTAAATAACGCTCCAAAATTAACGCCAACTCTTGACTCACGACTCCTAGCGACTCGTTAACCGCTTCAGACGTTTGTAGACGGCTCAAAACAACTGAAGCAACGTTCTGCCAATCCACAGAGCCGCTTAAGCCCTGAAGCACATCAGAGCCTTTATCTTGCAAATAGGTGCGGACACTATCTCGCATCGTCTTGCGGAGTTGTCGAACCGTTGAAACCGGAAGATTTTGCAACGACAGGTTTTGCATCCATTCCTTTAAGCGCTGTTTAACGCCGAGCGAAAAAATCAATTCTGCCAGAACCGAATTGCACGCTTCTTTTTCATCTAGACAGAATGCCCGCAACCGAACCAATGAATTACGAATGCCGAACAGGTTAGCAACCACCCAATAGGTGCCACTTGTTTTTTCCCGGAATCCTTCGTCAATCACCTGGATATTGCGATCGGTGAGGAAATCAATCAAGGTTTGCCGCAGCACATCGGGCGGAATCACCGTCTGGAGTACCCATTCTGCCAGCTTTCCAGCTTGGTCATCGGTCAGCTGAAACTCCAGAATAATTTGATCAAAAATGTGGTTTAGCTGATCTTCCAGAAAGTCTTCTCGCCGCGCCAATACCTTTAACAGCCGAGGCAGAGATTGACCAAACAAATCTCGCAGAATATTCGCCAAAATTTTTGCCGTTTTCTGCTCTTTATCTGCCTCAAGCTGATCGAGCGACAGCCGCAGCAACCACAGCAACGCGGCTTGAACTCGATCGGTTTGCAGCAACCGCCTTGCTAAATTCTGCAATTCTTCTGGCGTCAGCAGCGACCCCATGATCGTGTCAGAGATCCGCCTCGCCAACCGCTCTTGATTGCGCGGAATCAGACCCGGTGTAAACGGAAGCCGCTGTTTGCCAATGTAAAGTGCCCGATATGGGCGAAACAGCATTTTGATGGCAATATCGTTAGTGAAATAGCCGATAATGCCACCAACAATCGGAGGAGCCGCAAGGAGCCAAACTGTCGAGAGATCCACAGGCGTAGAGAGGGATGAAGGGAGGGATGAGGGATGAGGGATGAAAGGGGGTTAAGCGGGATATCAAATTCAATTCCTACTGAATTCTTGATTCATCCCTCATCCTTCATCCCTTCTGAATGACTAACACTCCCATCGTACCGCCCGCGATCGCATAGTGTGTTGCCCTTGAAAAACCTGCTTGATGTGCGAGTTCAATTTGCTCAGAGCCAATCGGAAACTTATCGAGACTCGGCGCAATGTAGGCGTACTCTTCCGTAAAGTCAAAGCGTTGCGCCATTGGAACGACAACTTCGTCAAGATACCACTCCTGAAAAATCCGAACCCAGGCGTTCTCAGGACGATGCATATCGAGAATGGCCGCTTTTCCACCCGGCTTGAGGACGCGATGAATTTCCTTGAGGCTGCGGGGAATATTGGTGACGTTGCGTAACCCGTAGCCCATCGTGGCGCAGTCAAATAGAACATCTGAAAAGGGGAGATCTAAAACATCGGCTTCGACCCAGTGAATCGGAGGTTTGAGGCAACGCCGTTCGCTGCGATCGCGGGCCACTTGAAGTTGCGCCGCCGAAAAATCAGCTCCATATACCTGCCCCGTTCTGCCGACCTTCTCTGTCAGCAGTTGGGCAATATCACCACTTCCACAGCACAAATCCAAACATGTATCTCCCGGCTTGGCCCCACTCCATTTCACCGTCATCCGTTTCCAAATGCGGTGCTGACCGAAGCTCAGCGAGTTATTCAGTTGATCATAAACAGGTGCAATGCGATTAAAAAGAGCTTGAACTTTATCAGCCGTCATTAGTTAAAATCTCGGTTTAAGAGGCAATACATTGGACGAGATCCCTCTAAAATTCTAAGTTTTGAAGGGTTCGTTTGGGACATGCCGAACCGAGATTTAGAAGACAGGCATCACGGTAGCAACATTTGTAACGGATGTAGCGGATGGAATTATGGTCAAATTCCATCCGCTACATCCGCTATCACGGCTGATCAGTTTTTCGTAGAAGTCCTACTTTAGACTTGAGCCATAACCCGCTTAGACCGAGTGCAGATGAGTGCTAGAGCCACTTGTTGCGCCGCTAAGTGCAGCAGAAATAGCTCATCTTCCCGGAAAGCACAGGGCTGTTGCCATTGCAGCGATAAAATCGCGAGAACTTCCCCGCAATAGGTAATCGGAACGATGAGATGTGCCTGAGTACCAGAATTGCTGTAGTGCGACACTTCAGACAACGCCATATCTGCCGGGACATTGACAGAAACCTGCATTTTCTTGGAGGCGATCGCGTCTTTTACCATCGGATCACGCTCTAACCAATTTTCGAGTTCTCCCTCTTGGCTGTAGCTGCCGTAGGTCGATACCAATCCACTGTTTTCAACTAATTGCAGAAGACTACCATCTGCCGAGAAGCTTTTGCCAAAGGCTGTTGCCATCAATTCAAGGCTGTTGTCTACAGTGGTCGCTTCTTGAGCAATCCGGATGAGTGTAGAAAGTAAAGCCGTTTGCGACTGCGATCGCCGTAACTCTTCGGTGCGCTGCTTCAGCAAATCGTAAGTTTCGGCAGCGCGTTGAACCACCGCTTTCAGCTCGTTCGGATCCCACGGCTTGGTGATGTACTTATACACCTGTCCAGAATTAATCGCTTCAACGAGATCCTCAACGTCGGTAAATCCGGTTAAAATAATCCGCATCGTGTCAGGAAACTGTGGAACCGTCCGACTAAGGAATTCGGTTCCTTTCATTTCAGGCATTCGCTGATCGGAGATAATCACGGCAACTTCGCCTTCGGTTGCTAGCAGTTCCAATGCCCGAACACCGCTCTCTGCTTTGAGGACGTGAAAATCACGCCGAAACGTCCGGTAAAGTAGGTCTAAGTTATCCGGCTCATCGTCTACCACAAGCATTTTGGTTTTTTTAGGACGTTCTAGGCTCATTAGCTGACGAGTAACACTGTCGAGTTCTGGAATGTTGTATTCCATATATTATTTGCTCCTTGGCAAAGCGGGAGAACGGTTAACGCGATCCTGTGGAGCGTCGCCAGGGCGAATCGTACATCCAGCAGAACCTTTATGCAGCGGATCACTATTCTCTAGTCTTGCCACTTCACCAAAATTTGTAACAGTTTGGATAGCTTCGGATGCGCGATCGTAGATATGAGCGTGAGGTGAGGCATAGCGCGATTGGCTCTGCCAGGCTCCGAAGGATCGCGCTATGTAACAAATAAATAAAAAAGGAGGAAGATTATCTTCCTCCTTTTTTATTTAGCTTTTAGGTGCGATCGCACAAAATTTTGTAAAGCGATCGCACCCCTATCAAGCCCGCTAATTAATAACGGTAGCCGCTACCACTGTTCTTAGCACCCGGCTTATGAACAATAAAGCTCATCACTTGACATTGCTTGATGTTGTCAAATGCCACAACGCGAATGTAAGAGCCACCGTACTCAGAACGGCACTGTTGCACTTCATTCAACACTTCTTGAGGAGAGGTCGCGTTAAACAACGGCAACTTCCACATCGTCCAGTAATACTCTTGAGGAGTCGGAGCTTCTGAAAACTCAATACAGGGGAAGTAGCCCTGATCAAGCGTGTACTGAATCTGACGCGCAATTTGAGCATCAGTCAGAGCAGGCAAATAAGAAAACGTTTCGTAACGCTGCTCAATCGGTAAAGTTCTCATGGATTCCCTCAGGCGTGAAGTAAATAAAGTCTTAGTAACAGATCAAGGTCAGGTCGCCTCAGGCTCTTCCGAGGTTATTTCGGATGGTTCCGTAGGCGCATCACCACTCAAGTCAACTTGCGTCATCCGCTCCAACTGCTGTTTGCGCTGCTCCATGTTTGCCTGCTGCATACTGCTCTGCAACAGTTCTGGCAAATAATCCGCAATCTCGCTCGCTAAATGTTCTCTCACCGTCAAGATTCTAAACGCTAGATCTGGCTTTTCCAAAAAAAGGCGTCTCAAGAACTGCTCCCCATCTTGAATGCTTTCCCGCGAGGAAAACTGATGAAGCCAGTAGGCTCGTTTTGGTTCAGTTTCACCTAGCTGATCTAGAACAACTCGCACAGCCCGATAGGTCAGATAGCTGATCAGCGTCTTGGTCGTATCTTTCGCAATTTGCTTGAGATCCATAGGGGAGGGATGAATTAGGAGAGATGAGGGATGAAGTTCAAGAATATCAGTTCCGCCTTCTTTGCACAGCGTTGCCGCAGGCGTCCCTCATCTCGGTTCATCAGATCGTATCTTGTGCCTCGAACTCGAACTTGATTTCCTTCCACAGTTCGCAAGCAGCAGCAAGTTCAGGAGACCAACGGCACGCTTCACGGATGATGTCTCCGCCTTCACGCATCAGGTCGCGACCTTCGTTCCGCGCTTGGACGCACGCTTCAAGCGCGACACGGTTTGCCGTTGCGCCAGGCGCGTTACCCCACGGGTGACCCAGCGTACCACCACCAAACTGAAGCACCGACTCATCGCCAAAGATTTCCACAAGAGCAGGCATGTGCCAAACGTGAATACCACCAGACGCAACTGCCATGACACCCGGCATCGATGCCCAATCTTGGGTGAAATAGACACCGCGTGAACGATCTTGCTCAATGTAGTTTTCTCTCAGCAAGTCAATGAAACCGAGGGTAACCGCTTTGTCACCTTCAAGCTTACCAACCACGGTTCCGGTGTGGATGTGGTCTCCACCGGACATCCGGAGGCACTTCGCCAACACGCGGAAGTGAATACCATGATTCTTCTGACGGTCAATCACAGCGTGCATAGCGCGGTGAATGTGCAGCAACACTCCGTTGTCGCGGCACCAGTGCGCCAGCGAGGTGTTAGCGGTAAAACCACCCGTTAAGAAGTCATGCATGATGATCGGCATTTCGAGTTCTTTCGCAAACTCGGCCCGCTTCATCATTTCTTCGCAGGTACCAGCCGTCACATTGAGGTAATGACCTTTAACTTCGCCAGTTTGCGCTTGGGCTTTGTGAATCGCGTCAGCTACAAACAAGAAGCGATCGCGCCACCGTTGGAACGGCTGCGAGTTGATGTTCTCGTCGTCTTTGGTGAAGTCCAAGCCACCGCGCAGACACTCATACACGGCACGACCGTAGTTCTTCGCAGACAAACCAAGTTTCGGCTTAATCGTACAGCCCAACATTGGACGACCGTACTTGTTCAATTTGTCGCGCTCAACCTGGATACCATGAGGAGGCCCTTGGAAGGTCTTCAAGTAAGCAACCGGAATGCGCAAGTCTTCTAGACGCAACGCTTTCAGCGCTTTGAAACCGAATACGTTACCCACCAAGGAGGTCAGCAAGTTGGTGACCGACCCTTCCTCAAATAGATCGAGGGGATAAGCGATATAGGCGATGAACTGATTGTCTTCGCCGGGAACAGGCTCGATATCGTAGCAACGCCCCTTGTAGCGATCGAGGTCGGTCAGCAAGTCTGTCCAAACCGTTGTCCAAGTCCCGGTAGACGATTCAGCCGCCACAGCTGCACCTGCTTCTTCAGGGGGAACGCCAGGCTGAGGAGTAACGCGGAACGCCGCCAAAACGTCCGTATCTTTGGGCGTGTAGTCCGGTGTGTAGTAGGTCAGCTTATAATCCTGTACCCCGGCTTTATACCCAGTTTTCGACTGAGTGCTAGTTTGAGCGTAAGACATTATGTCCCTTCCTGTAAAAATTAGTTCAAGACCTTACCAAGCAAACATCACCAGAGTGACCAGGCATTAACCTGCTCTTTACCCTTTGGCGACAAGACGTTGCGTATAGTCACTAGGAATCAGTTTGCCATCGTAGCGATCCCTAGGCGGGAATCGATTTCTTCAATTGCGTCCTGATTCGGTGTTTAGGCGCGGACTTTTCAGAATCATATCAGGATCTCGTTTCGCTTCAATTCAAACATTCTGTAGCGATTGATAACGGGAGCTAATCGATCCCCAAGTTTTGAAAAGTTTTATTGCGGTCGCTTTCGTTTAATTAAATCTGTAGAACATTGAAATGCTTTAAAGCTATGCAAAATTCGATCTCAAATCCTGTTAGTACCATTCTTCAGAACTTGGAGCTTGAGCCAATCGCAAACTTTATTTTTGCTCAAAACCTTTAGACACGAAGATGTTCGCGTCTCGTCGGCATACTCCAGCGATCACGCTTCTAGAGAATCGCACCAACGTCACGGCTGCTCAGTTGCAATTCCCAGCCTGATATTAGGGATGGTTCGTAACTGATCCATCACCGTAATTACCCGCCCGTGGCTTACCCGCTCATCTGCGTTGATAATTACAACAGCTTGGCGGTTTCTATTCAGTAATGCACGGACTCGCTCTCCTAGAGCATCGAGTTTAACAGCTTGCTTATTTAACGCTAAATTGCCCTTTTGATCGAGACTGACTACAATTTGCGCTGCATTCTGAGATTGAGCAGTCGCCGCTTTGGGTAGCGAAACGGGAAGACCCTGCGATCGCGTCAAATATAACGTAGATAGAATGAAAAACGTCAGCAATGCGAAGACCACATCGATCATCGGCGCGATATAGATTTGAGGAGGTAGATCGGGTTCTTCAGGAAGACGCATAAGGCACTCCATCTCGGCGACGACGGTACAGCAATTCTAACTGTCCACCGTATTCCTGAATTCGAGCAATTTGTCGGATGTACAACCCTCGAAAGGTATTTGCAAACATTAAAGTAAAAATTGATACAACTAATCCTGCTGCCGTTGAAGTCAGAGCTTCGCTAATGCCACCCGTCACGCCCCGAGCATTAGTCCCGCCCACATCACCGAGTTGCAGAGACGCAAACGAAGTAATTAAGCCTAGGATCGTTCCCAGCAGTCCTAGTAAGGGTGCAAGGCTGATGATTGTGTCAAAGACCGTATTAAATCGTTTAAGTAGAGGAATTTCGGCTTGAGCGGCGCTTTCTAGGGCTAGGCGAAATTCTTCGGGAGTAGCGTACTCTAGCTCCAGAGCCGCTATAAAAATTCGGGCAATTGGCAAATCTGTATTCTGCTCCAATAGAGCAAATGCTCCCTTTGGACTGCGTTTGTACAGGGTAAGGACTTCTCGAACAAAGCGATCGCCGCGCTTTCCAATTTTCACCCAAAACGTGACTCGTTCGATAATCAGCGCCACCGCTAGAATCGAAAACCCAAGCAAGGGCAGCAACCAAATGCTAGTAATGATCCAATTCATAGAGGGCTATAGAGTAGGTCATTGACAACCAACAATTATCAATGACGATCGCATCGTTTAACAAAATAGAACTGTAAGTAGCAATTCTTTAGTCCTTACAGAAACCTTGCGAAATATCGCGAGTGATAATCACTCTAAGCCTTTCAACTCACCCACTCAAGTTTTACTTGGAAATTTCTCAATTTCAGCGTAGCCACTAAAGATGAGCTTATCGCCCTCAGTTTCCAAACGGTTGAGGCGCAACATCACACCATCGAGATCAAAGCGATCGAGATCCACCATGTTGTTTAAAATTTCTGCAAAAGCGTTCGTCAAAACCTCTGAAATCCCTCGTTGCTCTTCGGGAACAACATCAGGTTCAAACTGCGAGTTTTGAAACAGAATGCGACGCCGACGAGAAATTTCTAACGTAGATGTCAGGCTAATTGGAACCGATCCATTAGGCAGAGCCGCTTTTGCAAAAATCCGGATCTGATTATCCGGCAACAGCTTCAGTTCAATATCAGTAAAAGAAATCGGCTCTCCACCCGACAAGTCCATCAGAGTCGGCTCAGTCACATCAACCAACCGCTTCGCCACTAATTCAGATTTAAAGGCACGGTTGATCCCTGCTTCCGTAAGCGTTACCTGAGCCACTGCTTGTGTAGGCTGCTTAAGCCGGATCTTGCCTGACATAATGGAGCCAAAATCGATCGAGACGGCATCCGTCTCGAACCACATGTCTTCAACCCAAAACTCTTTGCGAATTAAAAGCTTCTGTCCGCTCATCTTAAAGCTGTCGATACTGCCCTGAAGCAGTTTGCTCGACGGAAAACAGCGCACGGAAATGTCGACAGATTCGCTCTCAGAGAAAAGGTGACGAATCGATTGGCTGGCAACTTTGTTGAGCATTTGCTCGCCAAAGTCTGTGCTAGAAGGTGTTTTGAGACCAGTGAAGCCACCGAACATGGAGTTCCTCGCCCACAATAGTTCTCTGACATTGTAACAAGTAGTTAAGAAAGATAACTCTGAATTTACAGTAGAAGTAAAAATTCTCGATAGGATTATCTTGTAGCAGCCATCAGAATTGTAGACGTATCTGAGAGAATCTGGAAAAGCAGTCGCTACAGCAACGCTTCAAACTGTAACGAATCAGGAGTGAATTTGCTTGAAGCAAGACAAAGGACGGCGGTTCTAAGAACGGTTAACGGATTCCTAACTAGCCCGGAGCTAGATGACAAAGGGCTTCTAGATAAGGTTCTGTTGAGACAATCAACCAAAGTCAGCACAACGTATGATGCACCGATGGTTAGTAATCTTTTGGAGATTGGCAGCGCCAATTGCTGGAGTGGCTATTTTTCTTCTAATCGCAGTACACGCTTGGTCGCCTGTCCAGGCCCAAGTTAGCTTCGATTCACGCCTTTCGCGCCTAGAAACAGATCTAGCGGGATTAAGAAATCAGGTGAACCAGTTAGCTGCTGCCCGATCGCTCTCAAGTAGAACTGCACCACCCACTGCGCCGCCTGTTTATAGACAATCTACCTCCGCCGATTCACGCTTTGATCGCCTTGCTACGCTGGTGATTGAACTTAAAGAACGAGTCACAAAACTAGAAGAACAAAGACGGCGTTAGAGCGTCAGTAGAGTTTGATCCGCTTGAATGAAACAGCTTCTCTGTCATTTCTAAGTGGCTTGAGTTATTTAGGACACATGCTTTTCAGTTGAGTCCTCTCTTTGCTTAATTTTAGAAGACCTTTATTTTGAGCTAGGGAAGACCGAATCAAACGTTTTGCTACTGCTCTCTACATCTAGTCAGCCAAGTTCACTATGAAGAAAATTCTGCGGGCGCTTGCGATCGTCACTCTCGGTTTAGCAGTTCTGCTCGTCACTATCCGCGCTGGAGACGCAGAATGGATAGAAGGTAAACGAATTCAACTTTCTACTAGCTTAACCGTTGCACTTCAACCTACATCAGCAGACGCTAGAGAATTATTATCCAGTGCTTGTGCTGTCAAACCTTCTACCTCATCCAGCAAATATAGACGACTTCCTGCTATTACAGGACAACTTCCGCTTAGCCGCTTTAGGCAAGGCGTAGATGCAGCGGCGAGTAAAGATTTATCTACAGACTCACCGAGCTACAGCCCTAGAGAAGAAGTCATCTTGGCACATCCAACAAATTTTGGCAGACGATTCCTTCAGGACTTGTACGGTAAGCCAGTTCAAAATGATGCGATCGTCGTTCTGCATGAAACCGTTGGCTCTGCACAGTCAACCATTAACTATTTCCGAACGTCGCATCCTAAAGATGCTGATCAGGTGAGCTACCACACTTTGATTGAAGAAGATGGTACGGTCGTTTACATGGTTCCGCCCGAGCGGCGCGCGTTTGGAGCAGGCAACTCAGTATTTGCGGGTTCTACAGAAGAAGCGGTTAAAACAAATCCAAACTTCCCGGCTTCAGTTAATAACTTTGCTTACCACATCTCTTTAGTTTCGCCGCCAGATGGGCGAGGAAACAGAAGCAGTCATAGCGGTTATACCAGAGCGCAATATCAGTCTCTTGCTTGGTTAGTTGCCAAAACAGGTGTGCCCGACGCGCGTATCACTACTCATCGGCTGGTCGATCGCTCTCGCCAACGTAGCGATCCTAGAAGCTTCGATTCTCAGTACTTTTTTAGGTTGCTCTATCTCTACCCCAGAAATCGGGAGATTTTAATGCAGTGTTCTACTCCTGCGATCGCTCAGGAAGAATAACAGCATTGATCCAGATCGCCTTTAGCCTTAAATACTTACTTGTTCACGCTCTGGATCATCCATGTTTGCTGGCTCAGAAAGGGATACGATCGCAAAAAAGGGACACAACGGTTTGTTGTGTCCCTTTTGATTTGAGTTGTGTTTGACTTAACGAATGTCTAGTTTTCGTCAAACCTAAAGATTTTTGACCTAGACATCAATAGAGGTTTGGAAAACGTCAAACCTTGGCTTAGCTGGATCAGCGACTCCTTGATTGACGTTGTTGCTGGGATCAGCATCGCTAATGTCAATGACGTCAGCGTTAACGTACATGCCAATATAAATTGGTATGTTTCCAGACTTGCCTTGTAGCTCGGGCGAATTCCTATCTGGAAGCATAACCTCTATAGAACGGGTTCCACTGACGCTCTGTTTGAGGATGCTTTCAGTTACGATATCAGCCCCAATTTCGCGATCTTGCTCCGGGTTAATGTCCGGGTCAAGAGAAGCATAGAACTTGACTTTAAATTCACTTGAAGTGGGTCTGCTACCTAGGTTCGCAACAGCGTATTGCAAATTGATCTTCGCGCCGGGTTGGAAGCTACTGCCAGGAGTCACTTTTGTCAGGCTCTGTCCGCTGAGGTCGATGGTCGGGACATTCGTAACTTTAAGCTCCAACTTATCCTTGCCCAGCGCGACGTTGAAGTTATCCATAGCATTCGTCTCATTCTGGTAACCGATTAGATTGATCGCCATACCAATGAAGTAGGACTTGTCGATTGTCCAGAAAACGTCTTGTGTGCCTGGAAGCGTTAGCGTGACGTTGCCATCAAAGGTGCCATTCTTACCCAATCCTTTCTTAACCAACAAGTCTTTACCAGAGATAATAGCTTCTTGATCACCATTGAGCGAGATCTCCAACTGGCGATCTCCTCTATTTGGAACAGGGTCAAACGGATCAATCACAGAATCACGTGAGATATAGAATGACACTGTGAAATCGCTCGCGACAAATGTTTCCAAATTCTTAATCTGGAAAGTAGCATTCACCTTGTTAATGGCAGGATCAGTGCTTTCAACCAAGGCAAACGAAGCAGTCTCACCAACAAATGCTGTACCCGACAGATCAATTCGGCGCGGTACACCCAGAATGTCTAGCGTATAAGTCGTTGGCTGTGTTGCTCCGCCAATTTGGATATAATAGTCGCCTTTCCCGATCGTTTGCATAATGCCTGCTTGATAGGCTTGCTTCGTCCAGGCCCCATCCACATTTTTATAGAGTTCTAAAGCCGCTCCACTACTCACCGAAGCGGTTAGATCAGACTCAATGCCGACCGAGAACTTATAGAAGTCATTCTCACCCTGACCGATTTTGTCTTGATACCTACCAGCGTCGTCTAGTATCCCAATGTTAAATGCGGTTTCGAGCGTAGCACCACTAATGCTGAACGGTTGGGAGGTTAAGTTACGCTCAAGCGTACCCCGAATTTTCCAACTCGCGTCGATGCCGTTGTACGCTTTGCTGAGATCTGCTCCATTGCTATCCTTGAGGAGACTTACCGTGGTTGCAGTTCCATCGATCAGCCAAATTGCTGCCGATTGCAAAGATTCAGAGCGCCACAGTAGATCGGCTTTGCCATCTCCATTAAAATCGGCCACTTGTTCTACTTTCCACTCTTGCCCAACAGACGGCAGACTGACAAATTGGGTGGTTGTGAGACCATCCATTAGAGCGACTGCAACATCGTTGTTGACGCTACGACAGAACAGGTCTGCCTTGCCATCTTTATTAAAATCGGCCACTTGTTCTATTCGCCAACCTAACCCCGACTCGATTGATCTAGTGTCGCTAAATTGCAGTCCATCCATCAGCCAAAGTCCAAACGTTCCAGTCCGCTCGTTTCGCCAGATGAGATCGTCTCTGCCATCAGCATTCAGATCGGAAACGAACTGAAGCTTCCACTCCAACGGAATGCTAGGCCCAAGTGCTCCCTCTAGCTTGGTTATGCCACTCAGCAAGAAGACCGCAGTGCCTCCATCTGTGGAGCGCCAATACAAATCGTCTTGGTTGTCCCCATCAAAGTCGCCAATCTTCTCAATTGACCATCCTCTCGCAGATTCAAGCACTCCAGAATTAGCTATTGTAGCGCCTTGCATCTGCCACAAAGCAACTGTTCCGGTAGAAACTCCGCCCTCATACCGTTGCCAAACTAAGTCAGCAAAGTTGTTGCCATCAAGGTTCGCCGTACCAACAACCTTCCAATCGAGGGAAACTGTGTTACCGAGAACAGCACTAACGAGTTGCTTGTCTTTGAGAAACCAAAATGCCAGCTGACCTGAGTTTAGATTGCGCCAAACAATGTCATCCTCTCCATCGCCATCAAAATCAGCAAATCCTTGAGTCTGCCACTCTGGCCCAACCCCATTGATGGTGCTAAAACCTGTCAAGGTGCTACCTGACATTTGCCAAATTGCAGCTTGCTGAGCGGCAGCATTGTGCCAAACGATGTTGTTGAAATCTGCTGTTGTATTGAACTCAACGTTGAGCTTGTAATTAGCAGATGTGACTGCTGCAGGATCTAACGCAACTTCAATGTAATAGGTTCCTGAAGAAATGCTGTCGAGCAGGATGGACTCAGATAAGCGAGATGGCTGATTTGACTCTTTGATAAGGGCGCGATCGCTACCGTAAACTTTGAGCAAGGCGTTGCCTGTTAAGTCGGTCAAAGCAAGTCTTGCATTTAGGCTGCTGCTGCTAGCAGAAACTTTGTACAGTTGGCTATTAGTGTTGCTGCTGAGCGTTCCCTCTTCAATCTGTAAGCTGAAGGGATTGTCGAGCGATTTTGCCGCATTAAATTGTTCAGTGGTAGGCATGGCAGTTATTCTCTATGAGCAAAGGACGTGAAAGGATGGCAAACTTTTCTGGCTTCAGGCTCTAGAATTCCCCGATTCTTAAGGTCAGCCAACCGTCTTGTATTTTTTGATGAAGGTCAGCGTTGCTAATTCGTTTAGAAAGATGAAAAGAAGGCGTTTATACAAGTACAGATTTATACAAATAATGGGAAACAACTTCAGAGTTAATACTGAAAAACATGTTCAGTGCTTTGCAGTTTCTTCAAACTTTCGATGATTTACGGAAGCAATACTTTAGTTCAGAGGTTTTTCTTTCTGGTGAATAGAGAAAACAAAAAATGCCCACAATCCTGAAGGGTGGATCATGGGCATCTAACTTGAATGGACTTCTTGATACAGGCTTTAGTTAAAACTCGGTTAAAACTCGATTCCGGGTTGCGCCTTTACCCCCTGTTCGCGGAAAGGGTGCTTAACTAGGGTCATCTCTGTTACTAGGTCAGCCTTTTCAATTAAATCCGGTGGCGCTCCCCGCCCCGTAAGAATAACGTGAGACTCCTCTGGCTTTTGGTCTAACCCTGCCAGCACTGTTTCAACGCTCAGGTAGCCCAGCTTAAGTGCAATATTCACTTCATCGAGTAGAACTAATCTAAAGTCAGGATGGTGAATGTAAGATAGAGCTTTCTCCCACGCTTCTGTTGCTTTTTGAATGTCGCGATCGCGATCTTGAGTTTCCCAAGTAAAGCCTTCTCCAAGAGCGTGAAACTCAAGCTGATCACCCCATTTCTCAAACGCGGCTTTCTCTGCGGGTTCCCACGCTCCTTTAATAAACTGCACGATCGCGACCTTATAGCCATGACCAAGCGATCGCAACACCATGCCCAACGCTGCCGTAGTTTTACCCTTGCCATTTCCGGTATGGACAATGATCAACCCTTTCTCGCGATCGCGCTCTGCCAATCGTTTGTCCTGAACTTCTTTACGACGCTGCATTTTGACGCGATGCTGATCGGCGCTTAAAGACGATTGATTTGACGATTCTGAGGAGATGGTCATAGGGATAGGACGTTACAACGGTGTAATAATATTTGAGCTTTAGACTCTTCTAGCCTACCAGCCCAGCCCATACTCTATGTAAGTTAAAGTTTATGCCCATTTAAGTAGAATTCATTTTAAACATTGATGTTAATATAGGCTGGTCCGTGCTTAGTAACAGGTTACAAAAACGTTGAAACCGTTCTCGTTTGCTGGATATCCTTGGCGTCCGCTTTGGTATCTGGAAATGAAGTTAAAGCGAAAGCGACAGTGTGACCCTGCACTCTCTTGGGCAGACCGTTGCGAAGCGCCCAGTATGAACTGACCGATCTGTAACTCTAGGTTCGCAATCTCCTCTTGAAACGCTTTGTGATTGTTAGACTTGCGAACTGGATCGGTCATCTTCTCTTCTAGGAGAATTTTAAGAAATAAATGATGACGTCGGTTATTTGGGATTGGGCGACGAGGTTTAGATGCTCAATCACCAAAGTGCTGACTCAATTTATAGGAAGCTTCTAAGCTTTTGCAGGCAAGTGTGTTGCGGTTGAATCTAGCACTGGTTGTCTAACAATTTTCTGTGCAAGCTTCGATTGGCTTCGCCAAGCTTTAAATCGTGGCTTCCCTTGTCGTGCTGAACCGCTTTTTTGCCCATCCTCAAGGTGGTGCGGAAGTTTTCTCTGCGTCAGTTTATGGAACTGACTTCGACCTGTTCTAAACCTCACTTTATGCGTCTTAACCTTTCTGGAGTGCAATCATGTCCAAACTTCTTAGTCACAAAATTACGCCCTCCCCCATGCCTGCGGAGATTAGCGTTGTAGACCTAATCGATGGCTATTTCACTGCGTATAACTCAGCAAGGCTCCGGGAAGCCTGTCACTTGCTAAGCCGCGAAGTGATGCAAGATGGCGTAACGGTGGCACTCAGCTTGTCGGGTGCGATGACTCCGGCGGGTTTTGGAACATCAGTGCTGGCTCCCCTGATCCGCCATGGATTTGTGGATTGGATGATTAGCACTGGAGCTAATTTGTATCACGACATGCACTATGGGTTGGGCTTGGACTTGTATGCCAGCAATCCCTTTGTCGATGATGTCAAACTGCGCCAAGAGGGTCGAATTCGGATTTATGACATCGTGTTTGACTACGATGTGCTGCTGGGTACCGATGCCTTCATTCGAGAAATTATTAAGGCAGAACCGTTTCAGAAGCGCATGGGAACAGCAGAATTTCACTATCTGCTCGGAAAGTATGTACATGAAGTGGAGCGTCGGATCGGAGTGCAAAATCCTTCACTCTTGGCTACGGCCTATGAATGTGGCGTTCCGATTTACACCTCGTCTCCCGGAGATAGCTCGATTGGCATGAACCTGGCCGCGATGGCGCTAGAAGGATCAGCGTTGCAAATTGATCCGCTTGCGGATGTGAACGAAACCGCCGCGATCGCTTATGCGGCTCGTGAGTCTGGGATTCCAGATGTAGATGGAAAGAGTGCCGCGTTAATCATTGGCGGCGGCAGTCCTAAAAACTTCTTACTGCAAACCCAACCTCAACTGCACGAGGTCTTGGGTTTAGAAGAAAGAGGACACGACTACTTTGTGCAAGTCACTGATGCCCGCCCTGATACTGGTGGTTTATCGGGTGCAACGCCAAATGAAGCGGTGAGTTGGGGGAAGGTTGATCCCGATGAGTTGCCAAATACCGTCGTCTGCTACACCGATAGTACGATCGCGCTGCCGATTCTCACTGCTTATGTGATTAACCAATGTCAGCCGCGATCGCTCAAGCGTCTCTATGATCGGCGTCCTGAGATGATGGCAAAACTGAAGGCGGACTATGAAGCTGCAAAGCTGCGGCCTGCTAATTCCATTACAGAAGCCAGTTCTGTCATTGCAGAGGTTAAACGCGAACCGATTGCAACCTATCCGTGCGGCACACCAATTCGTAATAGTCGTCATTAAGTGCAGTCGCTAGTTTCTAATCAGGCAGGCAGAAATGCTTGCCTTTTTTTGTTCTACTGGCCCGATTGATTGGGCACCGGAGGAACGCCAGAATCAGACGGCTGTGGTGATTGACCTGCCGGATTTGGAGCGAGAGGTGCTGACTGACCAGGAAGCGGTTGGGTTTGGCTCGGATCAGTGGGTAGCTGTTGCAGTCCGTTTGGATTTGCAGGATTGGTTGGACTGAGAGGCGCTCCGGGTAAACCAGGAGCAGGAATGGTTGGAGATTGGAGTCCTGGAGCGCCTGGAGTTTGTGATTGTCCGGGCACTTGAGTTGTCGGCTCGGTCGCGAGGGCAACGCGATCGCCGCCGACCGATCTTAGAATATCCAGCACCTGAATCACATCGTTGTAAAATGCCGTTTGCGAGGCTCTAAGTACGAGTAACCCGTCTGGTCGCTGAGCCTGATAGTTCTTCAGCACTTGAAAAAGCTGAGCACGATTGACAACTTGCGTGTCTACATAGGTTTGTCCCGTTGAATCAATGGTGACGACTAGCGTTTCTCGCATTTGCACGTTGCTGGTCGCGGCTCTCGGTAAATCTAAGTTGATGCCCTGCTGACGAGTTAACTGCAGGGCTGCCAGGATGAAGAAGGTCAGAATACAGAAAATCACGTCGATCAGCGGAATAATCTGGATCTGAGCATCATCGGTGGGGGAGTCGAAATTAATTTTCATATGGGGACGCAAAGGATAGGATGCGATCGTTGAATCAGAGCGGGGTTAACTGAGGCGTTCAGGAAGCGCTTTCCCGTGTTGAAGTTGCCATTGCTGACGGTAGAGCACTTCTAATTCGTTGCCTGTCCGCCGAAAAATTTTTGCTTGATTGAAAATTAGACCTTGAAAGATGCGGTAAAAGACAGCGGCGAAGATCGCAACAACCAAGCCCGTTGCTGTACTGATTAGCGCTTCTCCGATTCCGGTCGTGACGCCAGTTGTAGACGCGGTTCCAATGTCACCAATGCGAATTGACCCCAGCGAAATAATCAGACCAATCACGGTTCCCAGCAGTCCCAGTAAAGGCGCGAGCGCAATCACGGCCTCTAAAATTTTGTCGCCGCGACGCATGGATGCAATTTCCTCGTCGGCGGTTGATTCTAACGCTAGACGAAATAGTTCTGGATCAGGGTCTTGCAGCCGCATGGGTGAATAAAGGAACCGTCCGATCGGCTGATCATAAGACTGCCGCGCAATTTCTGTGGCGGCAATCCAGTCGCGCTTTGAGGTGTCCATGATGCGACTCGCGACTTCTTTTTCTTTATTGAGAACATTGAACCAGAACCACGATCGCTCGATTACGGCGGTGAGCGTCAAAATTGAAAGCAGCAGGAGCGGGATCATGGTCACGCCGCCTTTCTGAAATAGTTCTACGATATTCATTCATCTCCTCCCATGCGTGCCTGACCTTAGAATGTTAATTTTGCAACTTCAAATCAGAAGCATACCAAATTTGCAGATCCCCTAAGCTTTCTACGGAAAGGTCGAGGGAATCTCAGGATAAGGCATAACCAAAATGACGGTCAGGAATAGTCTTAAGGCGAGAGCCGTGCTTTCTTCAGCCGATTGGTTTCGTACCACTCTGCAATTTCTGGAACCCAAGCTTTAAAGTGATCCCAACTGGACTCACAAAGTTTTTGGGCTTCTAGTTGAGCGTCTGCCTTCCAACGCAGGTCTAAAAGGTGCATCAGCGATCGCACATTGGCTGACATCACCCAGTGCTGCCGCACATCAAACGGAATTAGGCCTCTCGCATGTTCTTCTGAAAAGCCTTGCTGAATGCGGGTTTGATACCGCTTGCACGCTTCGAGACACCACTCAACATCTTGCTGACGCTGTTCGAGCGTGTATTCGTATTTTTTGCCTTGGCGATCGCTATAAAATCCGAGAGGGCGCAGGTAGAAGACTTCCTCGACCTCGCGCTTACCTTCAACCACATCAATGACGCGCTGTCCCGTGTAACGAAAAGATTGGACATCAAATGAGATTCCTACCCGATGGGTCCGAATTTGCTGCATTGTGCTGTGGGGGAACCAGCCACAATTGAGCACAATCTGAGGATGCTCTAGCGGCCCGTAGTGCCCTCTATTGCCCGCAAGCAAGTGTTTGATAATCATCTCCCCTGCTTTGCGCTCATCGGGAAAGCGATCGCGATCGTCCCAGACAAAACCTTCTGCATAATCCTGGTGCATCGCCGCATAAATCGTTTGCTGGGGGTTGGGCGTTTGGGAGATAACTTCGACTTTAAAGCGATCCATAGGTTGAGTTGAAGAAGCTGTGAGGTTTCTATGTAGAGGCGGTTTGAAACAGATAGAGTACCTCGAATTGATCGGAAACGGTAGGGCTAGTCCTTTAAGTTTTTGTCACGATCGCCAGCAAGATCGATTAAGCTAACTGACAGCACCCTGTCGTTTTTCAAGTCTCATTGTGGCAAGACGATTTTCTCTGATTTCCGCCTGCTTAGCGTTGGGATTGTTCGCTGTGATGCAACCTGCATCCGCACAGCTTATCCCTCATACTCCTCAAGTTGATCTGACTAAATTAGAGCAACAAGGACTGGGACTGCTTCAAGAGGCAACGCAGCTTGCTCAATTTCAGCAGTTTCCGCTGGCAGTGTCGCGGGCACGACTTGCCACTCAGCTTGCGCCAAAAGCTCCCGAATCTTGGGCGATTTTGGGCAGTTTGTATTTGCAAACTAATGAGTTAGATAAGGGAATTTCCTCCCTCAAGCGCGCCCAGAGCCTTGATCCGAGAAATGCTGCCATTCCATTTGCACTTGGCAGTGCCTATTTTCAGAAGACGGACTACAACCAATCAATCAGCTACATTCAAACGGGTCTCAAGCTGAAACCAAATACGCCAGGAGCGCTATTTGACTTGGGCAATGCCTACATGATGCTGAAAAAGCCGAAAGAGGCGATCGAGAGTTACCAAAAAGCGGTTTCTCAAGATAAGGCATTTTGGCCCGCTATCAACAATATTGGGTTGTTGAGATATGAAGCGGGAGATCCAAACGAAGCGATTAAACTGTGGAAGCAGGCGGTTTTACTAGATGCGAAAGCTGTTGAACCCAAACTGGCAGTGGCGATCGCACTCTATTCAAAAGGCGATCGCGCTCAAGGATTGGCGCTAGGTGAATCTGCAATTAAAATGGACAGCCGCTACAGCGATCTTAAGTTTTTGAAAGATAATCTTTGGGGCACTCGCCTGTTAGCCGATGCCCAGAAGTTCTTCGCGCTTCCCAAAATTCAAGCCACGATTGCCCAAGCTCAATCTGAGAGAACTACACCTCCTGATAGCCTTGGTCAGTAACATGCGCTAAATCCGGTGAGCATCGAGGATCTTCTGAAGTTAATCTGAATGGTTTGCGCGTCTTGACATCGCTTGGGTGTCCGGGATCGCGGCGACCAAAGGTGAAGTGTGAGAGTGGTTAGTTTTGGGTGGCATCATGCGATCGCGAAGCGAGTTTTCTCCAGAATCAAAGTCTGTCTCTAGACAGCGTTCTACCAAACAGGGACGGTCTCGCCGGTTCCCCTGGCTTTGGGTAGCGCTGCCCCTCGTCATCTGGTTTGGGGTTCGTGCGGTTCAGATTCACTTTGAGCAGCCAGATGCCATTCTTGTGTTAGGTGGGTCTAAAGATCGAGAACAGTTCACCGCCAAATTTGCTCGACAACATCCTGATTTACCAATCTGGATTTCATCAGGAACACCCAGAGAATATACAGAATGGGTATTTTCTGAAGCCGGAGTAGATTTAGATCGGTTGAATCTCGATTATCAAGCGGTTGATACGGTTACCAATTTCACCACAATAGTCGATCAGCTTCAGCAACGAGGCGTTCACAGCGTTTATCTTGTTACGTCGGATTACCACATGCAGCGCGCCCGCGTCATTGGCGAAATTGTGTTGGGAAGTCGAGGAATTCACCTTAAGACGATTTCTGTCCCGTCTGCTACGGAGTCCGACTCGTCTGCTACGAAGCCCGAACCCTTTGTAAAAGTGCTTCGAGATGGCGGACGGGCAATTCTTTGGGTCACTACAGGACACACGGGATCGACGTTAGCCCATTGGAAGGACGAATAATTGGAGACAGTCGTTGTAGATTTTTTGGCACGAGAATCGAGACACTGCCGTATCCTACGACTTCACTACGAGAAAATTTCAGGACTGCGTTTTCTCTTGCACCAGAACATAAGGCTGAACAATCAGCGCGTTAAAGCGTTTTTCCTGGTTCTGGTTCCAAACGGCTTTCTGCTCGTCTGATGGCTTATAGATCAAGCACTGACCAATCCAATGTTGAACTGAGGTCACATTATCGTTCGCGATCGCGACTCCGACCTCAACTAAGTCCAATCCTTCTGCTACAACAATGACCGCGCCTCGTTCTTCATGCGGCATTAACCAATCCCACTCGGCTTCATCCACCGTTTCTTTTAGTTCGTCTCTTAAATCCGACATTCACTGTATTCTCAAGGCTAGAGTTTCAATAGAAGGACGTCTAGATGCAATTAGCCTTGCACATAACCTTGAAGGAAACGCTGCAAACTCTACTCGTCATCGCGATCGCCCTGTGCTGCACACTAGCTAACCCTAGCGCAACGTTGGCTGCATCTGCTACCGAAAATAGTTCTATCGTGACCTCCCAAACGGCTCCTAGTGCTCCTAGTGTGGGGATTGATGCGAGTACCATTTCTTCAGAAAAACTCAGTCAGTTTGTTTACGCCTGTCTTCAGGTTGTGAGCCTAATTGAGCGTCGAGAAGGAGAACTGCAAGCGGCAGAGACTGACTCTGAATCTCTCCGCCTTCAGCGCGACATTGAGACAGGCGCGATCGCCATCATTGAACAAGCAGGATTAACTCGGCAAGAATATCTCCAGCTTTTGAGCTTGGCAAACGTTGATCCCGAGTTTGGCGAGCGAGTCGCAACTCTTTTACAAGAAGCTTCAAACTCCTAGAGAGCTTAAGGCTTTCTGTGAAAGTAGGGGGAACGAGAGGGTAGTGGTGTAAGCCTGTGGTTGAACGATCGCCTTGCCCATGTGAAAGATGTGATTAATGTGTTTCTACAGCACAGCATCAATGCTAATCAGCAGGTCTACACCGTTCTCGATCTAAGCTTGCATAGACTACTAGCCTCTCAAATGGCCTCTCAAAAAAGTTGTTTGATCGCAAAGCAGATCGATTAGAGTAGGGCTGACAACGCCTGAGCGCTCCCAATCTTTAAAGTTCACGACTCATTCTTTAACTTTAGGTTGAGATTAATTGTCAGGCTTGGCAGAATGGCTAAGTCTGACCCCACTTGCCCCCTTTGCCCCGTGTGAGAACAGGATGACTAGCATCGCCCCCGTATCGTCCACTGACTTAAACCAACGTCGCCGCACCCTGCGTCGCCAACGGCGAGTTCGATTTTTTCAGAGCGGATGGCGGAGGATCGCCGTTTTAGGACTTGCGGCTGGCTCCGTTTGGGCAGCAACTTTACCGGCTTGGGTGATTCGTGAACCGGAGCAGGTTGAGATCGAAGGCAACCGATTGATCTCACCTCAAGCCCTCCGATCACGCTTGCCTCTCACATATCCACAGTCGCTCTTTAAGATTCAGCCGCAAGCGATCGCAGAAGCGCTCAAGTCAGAAGCTCCGATCGCTCAAGCTACCGTCGATCGGCAACTCTTTCCACCGAGTTTGACCGTCAGAATTCAGGAGCGGGTTCCGGTTGCTGTCTCAACGTCGAGCGGTGCTCAATCTGCTTCTGCTCAACCTACGCTTTTAGATGAAAGTGGTTTATTGATTCCCCTCAAAAGCTATACGGCGTTCAATCAAAGCTTTAAACTGCCAACATTAAAAGTTACAGGTAAGCCAGAATCCTATCGCCCTTATTGGTCAGCGTTTTACCAAACTGTTCTTCAAAGCCAAGTTAAGGTTCTTGAAGTGAGTTGGGATGATCCCTCAAACTTAATTTTGAAAACAGAATTTGGGATCGTTCATTTCGGCGCTTACAGCGATAATTTTCCCAATCAACTCCGACGGCTCGATCAAATGCGCCGTCTGAACAGCCGCATTAACCCCAGTCAAATTTCGTATATTGATTTGAGCGACCCCGAATCACCCAAGGTTCAGATGAATGCGTCCAAAACTCCTGTAAAATTAGGTACTCCATAACGCATAAGGTGTGGGACAATTTCCCAATTAGCTAATTTCTTCGACTACGCCTAAAGCTGTCCGAACCCAAATTACTGTCTGTCCTCCCATCGCTTGAGATTCCAATGACGCTTAACAATGAGTCAAATACCGTTCCAATGACACTCCATGAGAGACAAGAGCAAGGCTACGAAAGCTCTCATGCGGAGGGGTCATCGAATAATTTCTCAACGTCAGCAGAACCTTCTAACCCCTTTAATTCTGGTTTATATATGGGGCAATCTGCTGGACTCAAAGCTGTACCTGGCGAAGATGTAAGGAGCGGTGATATTGTGCCTGGGAGCATGGCGAAAATCAAGGTTATCGGTGTGGGTGGCGGCGGTGGAAACGCGGTCAATCGCATGATTGCAAGTGATGTGTCGGGCGTTGAGTTTTGGTCGATTAACACCGATGCTCAAGCGCTGGCTCAATCTTCTGCGCCCAAACGGTTACAGGTGGGTCAGAAGTTGACGCGAGGACTGGGGGCTGGCAGCAATCCCGCGATCGGGCAAAAAGCCGCCGAAGAATCTCGCGATGAAATTGCTTCAGCGCTGGAACATTCAGATTTGGTATTTATTACGGCTGGCATGGGAGGCGGTACAGGCACCGGCGCGGCTCCGATCGTGGCAGAAGTGGCAAAAGAGTTAGGCGCATTAACAGTCGGGGTGGTGACTCGTCCGTTTACGTTTGAAGGACGTCGCCGCACGGGTCAGGCGGAAGAAGGAATTGCGGCGCTGCAAAGTCGCGTCGATACGCTGATTATTATTCCGAATGACAAATTATTGTCGGTGATTTCGGAGCAGACTCCGGTACAAGAAGCGTTTCGCACGGCAGATGATGTCTTGCGTCAGGGCATTCAGGGCATTTCTGACATCATCACGATTCCAGGATTAGTCAACGTTGACTTTGCCGATGTGCGGGCCATTATGGCGGACGCGGGATCGGCGTTGATGGGAATTGGTATCGGTTCTGGCAAGTCGAGAGCGAGAGAAGCAGCGATCGCGGCAATTTCTTCTCCTTTACTTGAAGCTTCAATCAATGGAGCGCGAGGTGTGGTGTTCAACATTACGGGCGGGCAGGATTTGACGCTGCACGAGGTTAATGCTGCCGCCGAAATTATTTATGAGGCGGTTGATCCCAACGCCAATATCATTTTTGGTGCGGTGATTGACGATCGGTTGCAGGGCGAGATTCGGATTACGGTAATTGCAACTGGATTTTCCCCAGATGTCCAGCCGACGGTCATGGGCAAAACGGAAGCTCCAAAACGAATTTCGGTTAACCCTGCGCCAACACCTACAGCCGACCCTGAGCAAAAGCAGCAGCAACAGAAACCAGGTGGACTAGATATTCCCGAATTTCTGCAAAGACGCAGACCGCAGAAGTAGTTGACAGGACAATAGTTGGTCATAAAATAAAAAAATGGATGCAAGCTTGAATCGTTGTCTTGGTTGCATCTATTTTTTCTTTCTGCCGAAATTTAGGCTTACTTCCCGTGAGTTAGCAGCACTTGAATTGTGTCTCCTGCCTTAACGTGAGTCTGCGCAATCGCAACGACTCCTAAAGCATTTGTGCCTGCCAAATTAATTAAATTACCAGAACTGCTGCTGCCGCCTGCTGGAGTGAATCGGTAAGAGCCATCGAAGATTTCAATGTTGCCCCACAAATACGATTCGCGTCTTCCATCCGATCGCAGATCTTGCGTCGTTACCGCTCTAATAAATCTCGGTTTCCAGCCATGCGCTAATCCTGACCGTTTAAGAATGGCAGGCTGCACAAATCGCCAGAATGTTACCAGCGCAGAAACCGGATTGCCCGGAAGACCAAAGTATAGAGTGTTGGGAAACGTCGCAAAGGTGAGCGGCTTTCCGGGTTTGATGGCGACAGAGCGAATGTGAATTTCGGCTCCTAGTTCTGCCAAAATGCGATCGACATAATCGTAATCGCCGACTGAAACGCCACCAGAGGAAAGAATGATGTCAGCAGATTGAATGGCCGTTGCGCTTGACTCAGGCGCTAAGCTCTGAATGATTGCGTCCTTCAAACGATCTGGATCGTCTTGCACAATGCCCATTGTGATCGGTTCGGCTCCGATTTCAGCTACAAGGGCCGCTAAAGCGTATTGATTAGAATCTACAATCTGTCCTGGCTGCAACGATTGCTCAGGAGAAACTAATTCATCTCCAGTCGATAGAATGGCCACTCGAACCCGCCGAAACACAGGAATTTGCACACATTGCGCGGCAGCTAAAACCGCAATTTCTGGGGCTTTGAGAACGATGCCAGTCGATAAAAGGGGTTCACCTGCCTGATGAAATGCTCCTTGATGCCGAACAAAGGCTTGCGGTTCAGACGGCGGCTCTAAAACTAACACTGTTTTCGCTTGCCGTTGAGTATGCTCTTGAATGACGATCGTATCTGCTCCAGTCGGCATCACAGATCCCGTTAGAATTCGGGCAGCTTGACCAGGTTGAACACTTTTTTGAGGTTGATAGCCTGCTGGAATCTCTTCAATAACTTCTAGAACGGCAGGTTGATCAGCACTACACGTTTTCACATCCTCAAATCGAACTGCGTAGCCGTCCATCGCGGAGTTGTCCCAGTGGGGGAAATCGAGGCGGCTCGTGACTGGAGATGCGAGAATGCGATCGTGGCACGCTTCCAACTCAACGAGTTCCACATCTTGCTGAACGTCTAATGCTTGAACGGCTTCGAGAATTAACGCTTCAGCTTCTTGAGCAGGCAGCATATGCTAGACATTTACTACAACAGGTATTCTTTAGTATCCCACCTTAGCCCCAAGCCGTCTGTCGCGCTCTAGATACAATGCTTCTAACTTTTTCCTCTGCTGTGAACAGAAGATTGAGGATGAAGGGCAACGTCTTTTCATTTAGCTGTAGAAACAGTTATTGAGATTGCAGAAGTAGCAATTGGAATCGTGGAAGTAGCAACTGAGTCTGTGGAAGCAGCAAATGGGATCGCACAAGTAGCAACTGAGTTCGCCCAAACAGTAGTTGAGTTTACAGAAATAGTAATTGAGTTTATGGAAGTCGCTTTTGCGATCGCAAATTCAGCATTTGTAGTTGCAGAAATAGCACCGAAAAACCTTGAAAAGATTCAGTAGATTTGCGTGAAGTATGAAATGATCGAGTCATCCTTCACGCCTCCAGCTTTATTTGTTTTATGGAAACTCCCTGTCACTTTATTGTTGAGGGAAACTCAGCGATCGTTTATGCCAGTCGCGATGGCTCCCCTGGAAAAGTATTGCCCACTCTAGAACGATTTCTAGATAAGTTTTGGCAAGAACGCGATGTTTCAGGCGAATCTCACGACACGCCAGAATGTTTAATCGCTCAAATCGTGGTGAGATTTGGCTTCGAGATCTGCGAAGATGACTACTCCAACCTCAAAGTTGGTCTGAAGTATGATCCTACGGCTCGCTATCTTTACTTTGTCGCCGACGATCGCACGGTTAGTGTTTGGGTCACAGATGAAGCGTATAAGCAGAATCCAGAATTAGGGATCAACGCCTGTCAGCCGTGGGTTCAATCGGCAACCGTGGGCGGAGATCATTAACTGATATCCTTCCAGGCCGCTTCAAAAATTTGATAATCTGCTTCCACACGGGAGGCATACGATCGCGCGTAGTCCAACACGATTGGATGCCACGAGGCAGCGTCTTGAGCGAAAGCAATCAAATCATCTGCGATCGCAGATTCCTGTCGTCCGCTGCTCCGCAATTGTCCCCAAGCCGTTACTCCTGCCATGGTTTGCACCACTTTTTTGAGCCGTTTGAGCTTGCCATTCCATTGATCCAAGTCAACCCGATCGGCAGTGGGCTGAAGTTCTCGCAGCACAAACGATTTACCATCGAGCTTGAGCGGATTGAGCAACGCTGGAGCCGATTCTTGAAATCGGAACTGAATCGCTGTGATTCGTTCGGCTTCGCTGTTCCAAGTTGGCTGCGGCTGTGGAGCATAAGGCTGAAGCGATGACGATCGTGCTGCTTTAAGATCCAGCAGATAATTTTCCTCGGGTGAACTGTCGCCTTCAACCAAAATAATGTAGCGCTCTAACCCTAAACTCCCGGTTCCAGCAATCCGATGTGCTACGTCTAACACCTTAAAGAAGTTGGGGTTAGGCTGATGCGATGCCCACGTGTTAATCAACGTTGTGATGGCTTCTCGCTCAGCATCACTTACGGCAAATGTTTTCTCCGGGATTAATTTCAGCGATCGCGTCTTCTTTTTGAGATCGGTTCGTTCATCTAAAAACTGCTGACGATTTCGCGTTGTTAGATGCTCCAGCAAATCTTGAACCAGCCCTGTTGCCGTTGCACAATGCACAGCGCTAGATTTTCCCGTTTCCAATGCTGCCGTGTACGTGTTCAAAAAGCATTTGCACAAGTCTTGCGCGTCTTCGTCGTTTACCTTCAGCGTGTGCGCTCCGACTAGAACGCTCGTTAGGAATCTAGTAATATCCCACGTACAAGGTGCCAGTAGCGCCTCATCAAAATCATTTACGTCGAAGTAAACTAAGCGATCGTCACCCTTAAAACTGCCAAAGTTCTGAAAATGCAGATCGCCGCAAATCCACACGTGAGGCGCTTTTGCAAGTATATCAACAGGTAAATCTTGATAGAACAAATGGCACGTTCCGCGCAAAAAAACAAAGGCGTTTTTTGTCATTGCCTTATATTTCAGCTTCAGCGTTTCAGGCGTGCGTCCTGCGTTAAAGGCTTGAATTCGGTCAACTAGATCTTGCTTAGTCATGCGGCTATGATTTTCCCCTCAAGCTGACCTTTATTCTTCCCTAGAAACCTTCCATCCTAATCGTGTTGGCTGCTCATACACCCGCTTCAACGTGTTTACGTCTCGCTCTGAAATGGGCAAAGGATCGCGCACCTGCGAGAAATACATCGCATCTGTTTCAAACGGGCTATGTCCCCAAATTCCTAAAGCATGACCCAGCTCATGGCGTGCAGCCGCTAACAGATAGACGTCTGCCTGACTCGGTTGAATAAAAATCGAACAGCGATGATATGAAATTCCGGGCGATCCCTTTGTGTAGAGTTCAAATCGCGTTTCTGCTGATCGCACGCGCGCAACAGGTGGAAATCGAATTGGGGGAGCCGAACGCACAATTGTAATATCGGCGTCTTGCGCCTGCACCACGGTTATTAAAGGCAAATAAACGCTCCACTGCGCGATCGCATTCTTCACCGCATCGACCCAGACTTGAGATCTTCCTCCACCTTGCCTAGCATCAACATAAACCTTGATCGGAAACTCCGACCATACGAGATACTCAGGCGGCGTCCGCTCCACCTGATCAAAATAATCTCCGCGATCAGACAGACTGTGCCACTGAGCTAGGGTTGACGGTAGGGGGTGACGCTGAGCCAATGGCAAGGCGGTAATTCCTGTAGAAGCTTGTAGAGCGTTTCCTACGGAGTTGCGCTCTACGCCAATCGCAGGAATCATAGACAGCAAAAAAACGCATCCAATGCCACAAAAGATAGCGCTCAGATGCGTTCTAATCAATCGATTAATCCGTCGCCCAATCCAATTCATGGGCAAATTCTCCACAACGTCGTCTGTTCTGGATTACCGACCGAGCCAACCCGCACTCAAAATCACAGTAAGTCCCATAAACAGAACGGTCAAAATCCACGTTGTCCGGTTCAACGTTGTTTCAGCACTTTTAGCACTGGTAAACAGTTGGGCTTGTCCGCCCAAACCGCCCAAACCATCTCCCTTCGGGCTGTGCAGCAGGACAAGAATGACAATTCCCACAGCAGAGAACATCCAAATCGCTCTTAAAGCAGTAATAAGCGTCATCGTACAAATCCCTAAAGTGAAAGCTGGAAATCGAGTTCTAGGCAAAAGATCGACGGTGAAAGACCCCTTTGCAAGAAATGCAAAGCCCAAAAGGGCGCAAACAACTCAAATTCTCTTTCTAATTATCGCGCAATTTTCACAGGCGTCCGGTTTGCCCTGACATCAAACTCGGCTTTCTGAATCATCGATTTCCCAGTCATTTCTGCGGGCTGCTCTAGATTCAGAATGTCTAAAATGGTCGGCGCGACATCTGCCAATCGTCCATCCTCTCTCAAGGTGACCTCAGTTCCATGTCCTGGAATCTTGATCCCTTCCCCTTCAACTAAGATGAACGGAACCGGATTTGTGGTGTGTGCTGTCCAAGGATTGCCCTGTTCATCCCACATCACTTCAGCATTGCCGTGATCAGCAAGAATGATAGCAGTTCCTCCCGCTCCAATGACGCCTTCTAAGAGCTTGCCTAAGCAGCGATCGACGGTTTCAAGAGCGCTGATGGTCGCGTCCATCTGTCCTGTGTGTCCAACCATGTCGGGATTGGCGTAGTTGATCACAACGAGCGAGTAAATCCGCTTTTCAATCGCCGTAAGCGCCACATTCGTGACCGCATCCGCCGACATTTCAGGCTGGTGATCATAGGTCATCACCATTGGACTTGGGACTAATTCTCGATCTTCCCCTGGAAATGGATCTTCCAGCCCGCCGTTGAAGAAGTACGTCACATGAGCGTATTTCTCCGTTTCGGAGGTGCGGAATTGCCGCAAGCCCTGACGAGCAATGACTTCGCCCAAAATGTTATCTAAGTTTTGAGGCTGAAACGCGACTGCGACTGGCAGCGACGGATCGTACTGCGTAAACGTGGCAAACGAAAGCGGTTCGATTCTGGAGCGCTCAAATCCTGAAAAGCGGGGATCAACAAAGGCCTGCGTTAGCTGCCTCGCGCGATCGGGGCGGAAATTGAAGAAGATTACACCATCATTTGCTTCAACGGCTCCCGGAGCAATTCGGGTGGGAACTACAAATTCGTCGGTGATGCCTTGCTCATAGGAGGTTTTCAGCACGTCTAACGCCAATTGTCCTGTACCTTCGCTGGGCTGGGTCATCACGTCGTAGGCTTTCTGAACGCGATCCCACCTGCGATCGCGATCCATGCTGTAGTAGCGCCCGCTTACCGTCACAATGCGACCGATGCCAATCCGATCGATCTGTTTCTGTAACGTTTGAATTTCAATGATGGCTGCAGTAGGAGGAGTGTCCCGTCCATCAGTTGAAACGTGAATGCAGACATCCTGAATGCCTTGCGCTTTTGCCAGGTTGAGCAATCCAACCAAGTGGCTCAAATGAGAATGAACGCCCCCATTTGAACATAGCCCGACCAAATGGAGCTTGCTCCCCTTGGCGCGAACCGTTTGGCACACATCAACTAAGGTTGGGTTCCTGAGCAAACTGCCATCTTCAACCGCATCTGAAATCCGAACTAGCTCTTGAGGGACGACCCTACCCGCGCCGATATTCAAGTGCCCCACTTCCGAGTTGCCCATTTGACCATCGGGCAGACCGACATCTTTACCCGATGTCCGAATCAGAGTGTGAGGATAGGCAGCCCACAGGCTGCTGATGACGGGGGTTTTCGCAGCCGCGATCGCGTTGCCGTCCAGGTCTTCGCGATAACCCCATCCATCGAGAATAATCAGGACTACGGGAGAAACAGGCATTTGCCCCATATGTTCATGCCCTTTCACTTAATATTTCTCCGCAAATCATACCACTGCAATTGAGAGTCCTACCTTATCTACCACCGAGAAAAAACTTTTTTTGTAGTGGAGCTAAGACGAGATTTAAGCCAGATTTTGAGAACTTACGCTCTAATAGTTAATCGAAATTCTCTATACGTAAATGAGTAGAAACTCTCATTGCAACGGTTGAATGAGTGATCCCCAGTCCTCATTTTCTCTGCTTTCGATTTTTTAGCAAACTGAGAATTACTTTTGCCCCTTTCTGGCCTTTTCTTTTTCTTTTTGCTTCGCGCGTTTTTCTGCTACTTTCTCCGCTTTTTCAGCTTCAATGGCTAAAAGCTTTGCCTTGTCTTTCTCTTCGGCAATCTTGTCAAGGTAGTAGTGATAGTCGCCTCGATATAGCCTCAATTCTCCGTCTCGAATTTCAACAATTTTGTTAACGGTTTGCGAAATGAAGTACCGATCGTGAGACACGATAATGACGCTGCCGTCATAGTTGCGGATGGCGTCCTCTAACATCTCTTTAGCCGGGATGTCTAGGTGGTTGGTCGGCTCATCGAGAATCAGCAAATTGGCTGGACGAAGCAACATTTTTGCGAGTGCAAGTCGCGCTTTCTCGCCCCCGCTCAAAGCTTCCACATTCTTAAAAACGGTATCACTGCTAAACAAAAATCGACCCAGCAATGTCCGGACTTCCTCATTTTTCCAGTCGGGCACTTCGTCATGAATCGTGTCCAACACCGTTTTTTTGAGATCCAACGCTTCTGCTTGATTCTGCTCGAAATAACTTGCAATAACGTTATGATCCCCTAACGTTACTGTTCCTTCTGTCGGAGCTTCAGATCCAATTAGTAATCGAAGTAAGGTCGATTTTCCGGCTCCATTTGGGCCAAGAATTGCAATGCGATCGCCGCGTTCAATCAGTAATTCTGCTCCAAGAAATAAGATTTTGTCATCGTAAGTGTGCGTCAGATCTTTAATGATCACGACATCGCGACCGCTTCGGGGAGCGGGCGGAAACCGGAAGTGCAGTGATCGTCCGCTTGCCTCAGGCGCTTCAATCCGTTCAATTTTGTCTAACTGTTTCTCGCGGCTTTTGGCTTGGGTACTGCGAGTGGCACTCGCACGGAAGCGATCAACAAAGGCTTGTTGCTTCTCAAGTTCTTTCTGCTGCCGATCAAAGGCGCTCAACTGAGCGTCTCGCATTTCTTGTTTCTGCTGCAAATAAGCAGAATAGTTGCCGAGATAAGTAGTAGATACTCCTCGCTCTGTTTCAACAATTTGGTTACAGAGCCGATCTAAAAATTCTCTATCATGAGAAACAATTACCATCGGGGTAGTTAACCCTCGCAGGTAAATTTCAAGCCATTCAATGGTCTCCAAATCCAGATGGTTGGTCGGCTCGTCTAGCAGCAGTAAATCTGGCGTTTGCAGCAGAATTTTGCCCAAACTCATCCGCATCTGCCAACCGCCACTAAAGGCGCTGACTAAGCGATCGCCGTCGTCGCCATCAAACCCCAATTCCGGCAAAATCTTTTCAATCTTGGCATCCAACCCGTAGCCGTCCATTCCTTCAAACCGCCGTTGGAGCTTGTCCATCTTAGTCAGCAGTTTGTCTAGCTCATCAGGTGTTGCGGTCTCCATCGCCACATGCACCTGCGAGAGCGCTTCATGCACACTATTCGCTTCTTGAAAGGCTCGCCAGAATTCTTCCCGCACAGTCCGCGTTGGATCAACTTCAAATTCTTGGGTCAGGTAAGCAATTCGCAGACTAGACGGACGAATGATTTCTCCAGAGGTTGGCTCGACTTCGCCCGCGACAATTTTCAGTTGAGTTGATTTTCCTGCCCCATTCACGCCAACTAACCCGATGCGATCGCCAGGTTTAACTTCCCAATTCACATCCTTGAGTACTTCGCCAGTCGGGTAAATCTTACTGATATGTTCCAATCGCAGCATGAAAGCTCTCCAGGGCAGGTAGCGGGTTATCGGTTTTAAAATCTTAACAAATGCTACACAATTCGAGAGACAATATTGATTTTGTTATGGATTTCTGAGCGGCTTCAAGCGGTGGCTAATTGATCAGGTAAAGTGAAATATCCGTCTGCATCAGGTTCAAAAGGCAGGACAGCGGCGATCGCTTCTACGTTTAGTGCTCCGTACACATGCGGAATTCCTCGCCTCCATCTACTCCTTCGTACTTGATCTCAGCCTGAACCTTCTCGGACTCGATACACAACAGCACTAGAGAAGATTGCCCTTGATAAAAGGAATTAGCAACCCATACGACCTGCTCTAGCTTAGAGCAATGAATAAATCCTTCGGAATCTAATGTGTCACCCCGATAAGTACCCGTTTGTTTGGCATGTTGCCACTGGTCGCTCTGGGTAATGTGTAGAATTAATGACATTTTGGTTGCAGCACAAAGGCTTCCTAGCGAAGACTTAATTCAAAGGGAGATGCGATCGCTTGAAAAGCGGAGCCAGAAATCGTGGAGTTTGTCGGAGTTCTTGCCCCTGCCCAAACATTAAGTAGCAGAGTTATGATTGCGGCTTGAAACAATTTTGTCAGCATTTTTAGACCTCACTCAAACGTTCATAAACCTATGAAGAATCTTCGCTAAGCAAGAGCGGATCACTTCTATAGCAAGATACTACTTTAGAGTGATGCGCTTGCTTCACCTTTCTCAGAGAGAATCATGCTGTTGGCTTAAGTTCTTATACGTCTGAGCGTTCTCTGTGATGCATCTTCTTAAATTTAAAGATGTACTCTTCACAGAGATTGTTGTAGATTGTTCACAAACTTGAGGAGTATCGTCCTCTCTAGGCTTGATTACAGCGAATTTCAAGCATGAAACCATCAGGGTCGTAGAAATAGATTCCCCGCCCTGTGGGGCGACTGACGGGGCCATGATCAATCAAAACGTGATGTTCGTGCAACACTGCGATCGCGCGATCGAACAACTCCGGCGCAATATCAAACGCCAAATGATTCGCTCGCGTGAATGCGGCTTTTGGGTCAGGATTGGGGGGTAGCAAGTCCGGTTCCCAAAACAAATCCAGAATGATGCCATCTGGAGTTCTGAAGTTTGTCACTTTTCCAGAGGCAACCTCTGCTTTTAACGTTGCGGGCACTTCTTCGCCTTGCAGTTGATGCAGTCCTAAAATCGTGCCGTAGAAGTGCCGCGACGCCTGCATGTC
Organism: Myxacorys chilensis ATA2-1-KO14; assembly: GCA_019359275.1. Lineage (GTDB taxonomy): Bacteria > Cyanobacteriota > Cyanobacteriia > Leptolyngbyales > Leptolyngbyaceae > Myxacorys > Myxacorys chilensis. The sequence goes on from JAHHHP010000028.1 coordinate 43,416, forward strand.
CCGCACATTTAACGCTATATGATGAACGCCTCGTAAACATTCAGTAAGGACAGTATTGGGATGAGACATAAATTCCAGCGACAGTTAGGAGTTTCCCTCATTATTACTTTACCTTTGCCGAACGGGGAGCGCAGCTAACTTCCCCTTTAGGAGAAAATTCAGGAACGAGCGGAGCATCCATTGACGGCTTCTGAGTTTGACAAATGACTGGGACTGTAGTGCCTGTCTCAGTCGCAAATACTCCGCCGATATAACTCTTGAGTCCAGCTTCTCGTGGTGAGGCCGTGATGAGGGAGCGATTAGCGCAGGGCGCAGTTCCGCAAGCATCACTCACTTTTAATCGGTAAGCATAGTCGTAGCTTTGAGCCATCAAATTTGCCGATCGCTCTAATTCTTCTAAGCTATTGGCAAAGCGATTATTCTGTTGATAAAATTTTTCTTGCGCCGTGTTCATTGCTTTGAGATACACTTCTGCCCGTTGTTGCTTTTCGTCGGGCGGTTGATCATCAGGAGTTGGCATCACCTCTTCTACCCGATTTTGCGCTGCTTTTGAGGTAGAGAGAAAGGCGGCAATGCCTCCAATGAAAAATGCCCCAACCACAACCAGCATAATAGGCAACGAGTAAGCCAGCCAGTAAATCTTCAGCGATGCAAAGAAACTGCTGGGCGGCTCCTCAGACTCCTCTTCCGCTTCGGATTCCTCCTCTACCTCTTCTTTGGCGGCTGGCTCAGCGGGTAACTCTACTTCAAAATCTTCTAACCAAAGATGGCTATCTTCTTTTAGCTCAATTGGCGCTTCTGGTTCCTCTGGTTCCGCATCAAGATCGTCAAGCCAGAGTAGATCATTTGGCAGGATCGGGTATAGCTCAAGCTCTTGAGTCCAAGAAAGGGAGTCTGTTCCAAGCTTTTTGCCTTGCGCTCTGACCGTTCTAATGGAGTCCGTTCCAAGCTCCAGTAAGCCCTTTTGAATAAATGCAGTGAGCGTTTCCTGATTGAGGGTTTTTGGAGACTCTAACAGAATGTTTAAACAGTCGTATTCTCGTTCGGCATGGGCTGTAATACCTTTAGGTTCTAAGACTGCATTCATTAATGCTGCGATCGCGTCTGGCTCACCCTGTTTAGCGAGATCCAAAAGATTCGACTGTTCCATCTGAAGAAGTTCTCGACGTGGAGTAATTCGCTAATCAACCAACTTACAACCAATTGACGCCGCACAGTCGCATCAACGGCGGCAGTTTGCTCTTAATCTACATCATCTTTAGAAAAAAGCTGAATTGAACGCTGCACTTCTGCTCATTTCTGATCATTTAAGTAATGCACTCATGCGAATGCCCGTTCAGGAAACCCTTTAACAAGATTCTTTTTTGAGATTTTCAGAGTGGGCGGCCAAGTCCCGCTTCGCCGTGAATGAACGGGGTTTTTGGGAACACTTAATTTAACAGAACAATACCGTCTATCGTTACTGATTACTCCAGGAGCAGGGCAGTGCAATCAGTTAAGCAGCAGCAAATTCTTGGCTATTTCATTGAAGAAGCGAAAGAACATCTCGATACGATCGAGCAAGGATTAGTCGATCTCAAATCGACAATGGCAGATTCAGAGCGAGTGAATGAGCTATTTCGGGCGGCTCACTCGATTAAAGGCGGAGCGGCAATGCTTGGCTTTGACAGCATTCAGAAAACGGCTCACCACTTTGAAGACTGTTTCAAAATTCTCAAAGAGCACTCGATTAAGGTCGATCAGCGCGTTGAAGACCTGTTTTTAACTGGCTTTGATACGTTGAAGGCATTGATTGTAGAGCTTCAAAGCCCGTTCGGATTGCGAGAAGAGGCGGCTCAGCAAGCGGTGTTAGCTGCAGAGCCAACATTCAATGAATTGCAGAAGTATTTTCAAGTTTTACTCTCCGGTGGAACCTCTGGTAGTGGAACGACGCCTACCGCCGCTAAGGGCACATCTGCTTCTACTCTTCCTGCAAATGCGGCGGCTCAGATCAACGCCATTCTAAAGGCGATGCTGCAACTGTTTAAGCAGGGCGATTCTCCAAAAAGTCGTCAGCAGCTAATTGCCTTGGGCAATCGCCTAATTCAGGTTAGTCCAACGGCGAAACCTTGGGTTGTTCTGGTTCAGATGGCTCAACGGGCGATTAGCGCAGAGCGCAACTCTGAAGGAACCGCAGCCCACAACACGTACGCCGCGATCGCGCCCGTGCTAATTCGAGACTTGAAGCAGGCCAGTGACTTGCTTTTAGCAGGACGCGCCACCGAAATTACAGCCAGCGCTAATCTGCAGAAACTTGTTGCGCCTGCGACACCGCAGCGCTCTGCGCCTGCGCCCCAACCTGCACGCGCTTCCGCTCCCAAACAAGTGTCTATCCCGCTTGAACCGAGAGCGGCAGCGAGAACCTTGCTAGAAGTGTTCAACAAATCCCAATTGATTGAAATTGCTGAGTTTTTGATGAAAGCTATTCAGTAACAGTTAGGATTAAATCTAGAGATCTGAGCGCTGAATGGGTAATGCCTTCAGCGCTTTTGAGTTTTAGGAGAGATCAACCGTGAAGATTGGATTTATCGGAATTGGGCTGATGGGACTACCGATGGCGCAACGGCTGATCGATGCTCAAAATTCTCTCACGGCATACAATCGCACATCCGCTAAGTTGGAGCCGCTAAAGACGGCTGGAGCCGAAATCGTGAATGCTCCAGACCTGGCGATCGCGGCTTCTGAAGCGATCGTTCTCATGCTCACCGATGCCGCCGCGATTCGCAGCGTATTGCTGAGTGATGCCTCACGGCAACATCTCTCTGGGCGCATGGTGATTCAGATGAGTACGATCGCGCCAGATGAAAGTCGAGAGATTCGAGATCAGGTCGTGGCAGCAGGCGGAGAATATATCGAAGCACCCGTGCTTGGTAGTATTCCAGAAGCTCAATCTGGCAACCTGATTGTGATGGTTGGATCAGAACCAGCGCAGTTTGAGCGAGTGTTGCCCCTCCTAAATGTCTTTGGTTCTAATCCAATTCTTCTAGGTGCAGTCGGATCTGCTTCTACGGTGAAATTAGCGCTAAATCAACTAATTGGCTCAATGACGAGCGCTTTTTCTGCCAGTTTAGGGCTTGTCCTTCGTCAAAATGTGGATGTAGAAGCGTTCATGAGTATCTTGCGTAAAAGTGCGTTGTACGCGCCAACCTTTGATAAGAAGTTGCAGCGAATGCTCGATAGCAACTATTCAAATCCTAACTTTCCAACCAAACATCTCAAAAAAGATATCGATCTCTTTATTAAAACTGCTCACGTTAATGAGTTGAGCGTTGAGAATGTGGAAGGAGTCCGCAACGTCCTTGAACAGGCACTTCAGCAGGAACTTGCAGAAGGAGACTATGCCGCTTTGTTTTCCATAATTTGTCCTGGCGTTCCCTCAACGTCTGCTGAGCGATCGTGACGAGTTTCAGTAGCTATCCAGTCTTCTTAGCTGTAATGATTACAACAGCTATATTTAAACTTGCTCGCTTCCCTCTGTCGCCGTATATACTGCTGGTGAATTTGTCTACGGAGATCTTGAATTAGATTTGGCTGAATCAGCCTGGGCTTCTGTATGGATTTGAGTTTGCTCGGAGCCTCCACGAAACGACTAACGCTTAGTGGGCTATTGTTGTTTTTCGCTTACGGAGGTGAGCATCCATTCAACTAAATTTAGTTTGCTAAAGCAGCTTCAATCAGGAGGTACCAAATAAAACTCAGTATTTTCCGGAAAGCTTTTTCTTGAAATGAAAGATACATTAGATACCGTTATAGGCAAACTCTGACTTTTACAGGCTTATCAGAGCCATCACTTAGTATTTTTTTGTACAGGCGATACTCTAAGTCACCCTATTAATAATGTGAATTTAATAGAAGCTGTGTTTAGAAATAAATGTAAAAAAAGATACTTAGAAGGGCACTTTAAGCTCAGTGCAAGTAAGTAAATATTCTTTAAGAAAGCTTTAGAGACTCTTGGAGAGGCAAAAAGATTTCCTGAAGACTGCCTGAAAAGGTTTTAGAGAACCCTTGGAGGTCGTTAATGTTACAACAGCCCCACTAGTAACATTAATTGACACTTTAGCCCCAGCTAAGTCCCCATGGTGTCCTCTGAGTTACCCAACTCGATTGTACCTCTCGCATCGCCCCCGCAGAATAACCCGTTGAACGCGACAGTCACCGTTTGAGTCCAACACAAGCTATGCGTGTCTTAATCTATTCTTACAATTACTACCCAGAGCCAATCGGGATTGCACCACTCATGACCGAACTCGCTGAAGGATTAGTCAAGCGAGGGCATGATGTTCGAGTCATCACCGCGATGCCAAATTACCCGCAGCGTCAAATTTACGAAGCGTATCGGGGGAAGCTTTATACAACGGAAGAACGTAATGGAGTGACGATCCAGCGTAGCTATGTGTGGATTAAGCCAAAGCCAAGTCTAGTCGATCGCATCCTGCTAGACAGTAGCTTTGTCTTCACGAGCTTTTTCCAAGCGATTCGAGGTTGGCGACCAGATTTGATTCTGTTGACTGTGCCGCCTTTGCCTGTGAGTGTGCCTGCCGCCCTTTTAGGTTGGCTGCACAACTGCCCGATCGTTCTCAACGTTCAAGACATTCTGCCTGAAGCGGCGGTGCATGTCGGGTTAATCAAGAACAAGCTGATGATCCGCGTTCTTGAGTCTCTAGAGAAGTTTGCCTATCGCACAGCCCACACAGTAAGCGTAATTGCAGATGGATTTGTCGATAATCTAGAGCGTAAAGGTGTTCCATCGAGCAAAATCACCTGCATTCCGAACTGGGTTGATGTCAATTTCATCAAGCCTTTGCCGAAAGACAATGCCTTCCGAAAAGCACATAATTTGGAAGGTAAGTTTATTGTGCAATATTCCGGTAACATCGCTCTGACGCAGGGATTAGAAACCGTTGTAGAGGCGGCGGTTCGGCTACGAGATTTTCCAGAAATTGCGTTTGTGATTGTGGGTGAATCAAAAGCGATCGCGAAACTAAAAGATTATTGTGCGGCTTGTGGTGCAGAGAATGTTATGTTGCTGCCCTTCCAACCCAGAGAGAGGCTTCCTGAAATGTTAGCTGCGGCTGATGTTGGGCTGATTGTGCAGAAGCAAAACGTGGTGTCGTTCAATATGCCGTCTAAAACGCAAGTGTTGCTAGCAAGTGGGCGTCCAGTAATTGCTTCAGTGCCGAGTACCGGAAGTGCAGCGAAAGCGATCGAGAAGAGTCATGGTGGCGTGGTTGTAGAGCCAGAGCATCCAGAAGCATTGGCGCAGCAGATTTTAGAACTTTACAAAAACCCTGAGTATGCTGCATTGCTTGGTAAGCAAGGTCGTCAATATGCGATCGAGCGGTATTCGTTTGAGCAAGCGTTGAATCAGTACGAAGCGCTGTTCCAGAAAGTGAAAGAAGGCTCTGAGGCGGTTAAACCTGCTTATGCACTGACTGTGAATAAGTCAAGCAGTTAGTTAGCTGTTTTTAATTCTCACTGAGGTTGTGGGTTTATGTTTCATGCATAAGCCCTTTTTTTGACCGCTTGAGTGTTTCTAAGGAATTTCTCATTACGCCGTTTCAGAGTTGCTCAGGACCGACGCAGAGATTCTTGTGGCGATAGATTTGAGATACCTTTCGGAAGGTGCCTCGCCTGCGAATGTAACGGACATCCGACTCCCTTTGGGGCTTCATTCTTGTGCCGCGTTGCTACAGGCGTAAGCTATCAAACTCGCTGCTAATAGGTAAGTCTTATTGCTGTCAACTTTTGGAGCAATACAAAGCGAATTGCAGAATATAAAATTCTTAGCGATCCACTCAAAAAGAGTGGGTATTATAAAGACGAAATCAAGCTAATCTGCCCATCAATCCTACATTTTAAGGCAATTGTAAAGTGATGATTTCTGGTTGGTCTGAGATTTTGACGACATTTCCTCTGTTGGCTTAACAATGATGACTTCTAATTTAGCTAAAGTCCCGGTTTCCGTTCTAATTCCAGCAAAAAATGAAGAAGCGAATTTGCCCGCCTGTTTAGAGAGCGTTGCTAGAGCCGACGAGGTGTTTGTTGTTGACTCTCAGAGTAGCGATCGCTCGGCTGACATTTCCCAAAAGTACGGCGCGACGCTAGTTCAATTTCAGTTCAATGGTCGCTGGCCTAAGAAGAAAAACTGGTCGCTGGAAAATCTGCCGTTTCGCAATGAGTGGGTGCTGATTGTCGACTGCGATGAGCGCATCACGCCTGAACTTTGGGAAGAAATTGAAGCGGCAATTGCTCAGTCTGACCATGATGGCTACTATCTTAATCGTCGAGTCTTTTTCCTAGGGCAATGGATTCGTCATGGTGGCAAGTATCCAGACTGGAATCTTCGCTTATTTAGACATGCGAAAGGACGCTACGAAAACTTAAATACTGAAGACATTCGCAATACTGGCGATAACGAAGTTCATGAACATGTTGTTCTGCCAGGTAAGGTTGGCTATCTAAAGAACGATATGCTGCACATTGACTTCAAGGATCTGTATCACTGGCTAGAGCGTCACAACCGCTATTCCAACTGGGAAGCGCAGGTGTATTTGAATGTGCTGAATGGGAAAGGCGATAGTGGCACGATCGGAGCTAATTTGTTTGGGGATGCTGTGCAGCGCAAGCGGTTTCTCAAAAAGATTTGGGTCAAGCTGCCGTTCAAGCCCTTCTTGAGATTTGTGCTGTTCTATTTTATTCGGCTCGGATTTTTAGATGGTAAAGCTGGTTATACTTACGGGCGTTTGCTCAGTCAGTACGAATATCAGATTGGGGTAAAACTCTACGAACTACAGCAGTGTGGCGGTACGTTGAATACGCAACCTGTACCCACTTCTAAACTTCAACCCATTCCTCAACCTGAGTCTTAATGCTGGAGAAGAGAGAGAGAGAGGGTGACCGGAAATCTCTTCCTGCACCGATTCTGACTGCTAAACCCCTTGTGAATTTGCAAAAATACGACCAATCCTGGTTCGATCGCGGTCGTCCAGGGTGGGTTGTGTTGTTGTGGTGGCTGGTGCAGGCGATCGCATTCCCGCTCACGCCTCAACCGCTGAACAACATTAGACGCGGCATCCTACGACTATTTGGTGCGAAGATTGGAAAAGGCGTTCTGGTTCGCCCGACCGCTAGGTTTACCTATCCTTGGAAGGTGGAGATTGGTGACTATAGCTGGATCGGGGATGATGTGGTGTTTTATAGCCTCGATCGCATTCAGATTGGTGAACATTGTGTCATTTCGCAGAAAACCTATCTCTGCACGGGAAGTCATGATCTGCACGATCCGAGTTTTGGATTGGTGACGGGAGCGATCGCGATCGGAAATGGCGCTTGGATCGCCACGGACTGCTTTATTGCTCCCGGTGTGCAGATTGGAGCTAACGCAGTTGTAGGTACACGCAGCAGTGTTTTCACGTCGCTTCCCGAGCAGCAAGTTTGCTGGGGAACGCCTTGTCGTCCTCAGTATGAGAGAGAGTTCCGAGCCTAGCTATGCTGATTGCTCTAACCGCATCGGACCTAAGTATTTTTCTAGATAAGGTGAAAAAACTTCGTAAATTAAGGTTAGGGGCTGTCCGTGATGCCAGAACAGGTAATGGCGTCCCCAGAAAGGTCCCGGATGTCCAAACGCTTCTTCTAAGGCTTTGGAGTGACCGTAGTACAACCCTTGAATATCACGGTACAGTTCGGCCCTAAGCCGAGAAAGATTTAGCCAAATGGGCTGCGATCGATTCTGTAAATAGTCATCAATGTGGCTCAACTCCCACCACGAGGTGGCATATCCTAACCGTTGACCAGAAGCTGTTCTCAGCCAAATTTGGCGGCGCAATCGAGGTCCAGGAACTTTCTCAATTGAGCTTGGGGCATGGTCGGTCGCAAATCCGATCGGCGACATATCTAGCACATCTACTTCTGTGCGTTCGCCTGTGAGAAGCTGTAAACAGTGAGTTGGAGAGCCATCTCCAAGCATCATCATCTGCCAAGTTGGGGCAAGTTGAGTGTGGGGTAATCCTTGCTGAATATCCTGTTCGCCGCCCTGCCAAAGAGGACTGAGAGCGTGCCAAGTGGTGGGCAAGATTGCGCTATCTTTGGGTCTAAAGGTGGCAGTCACGTTGCTTTACAGAAGTTAACTTATCTTTAATGATAACGCTCTCAGTTCAGTTACTGCGGTTGCTTCATAAATTTGCAGCCTGAAGCCATCTTCTAGAGCTGCAAGTTACATCAGCGCTGCGCTATGAGAAATGCTGGTAATCTTCTAAACGGGTTGTCCATTCAGCATCTTTTCTCGCAAACGTTTATATGTCTACTGTCACCGTTAAAGTTCCTGCCACGACTGCAAATATTGGTCCCGGATTTGATTGCTTGGGAGCGGCACTCACCCTTTACAATCAGTTCGCCTTTTCACCGCGATCTGATGGAGAAGCTTTAAGGATTACTGTGAGCGGTACAGAGGCGAATCGGGTTTCTACAACTGCTACTAATCTGGTGTATCAAGCCTTTTGTAAGCTGTGCGATCGCATTAACAAACCTATCCCTGCGATTCACCTTGATATTCAAATGGATGTCCCCCTAGCGCGGGGGTTAGGAAGCTCAGCGACGGCGATTGTTGGCGGCCTTGTTGGTGCGAATGTTTTGGCAGGTTCGCCGCTCAGTCCCGATCAGTTAGCAGATTTGGCGACGGAAATCGAAGGTCATCCCGATAATGTAGTTCCGGCGCTGATGGGCGGCTGTCGATTGGCAGCATCAGGCTATGCTGAGACTGCAACTTCTCGCCCTTGGGAAATCTGTGCATTGAGTTGGAATGCTAACGTTGTTCCCATTGTTGCTATTCCCGATTTTGAGCTTTCAACGGCAGACGCGAGAAAAGTGTTGCCTGCTGACTATAGCCGTGCTGATGCCATCTTTAACGCGGCTCATTTAGGATTGCTCCTGCGGGGGTTAGAAACTGGAAACGCGGATTGGTTAAGAGCGGCGTTGCAAGATCGAATTCATCAACCTTACCGTCAGGCATTGATCAAGGGATATGACGCCGTGCAGCAGGGCGCGATCGCAGCAGGTGCGTATGGCATGGTAATCAGTGGCGCAGGTCCGACTCTATTGGCGCTATCTGATCCGAGCCAAGCCGAATCAGTGCGATCGGCAATGGAAAACGCTTGGATAGCTCAAGGGATTGGCGTACAGGTGAAAGTATTGACCCTTGATACTCAGGGAGCGCGCATATTGTGAGGCGTTGGCTCTTTGGTTAGTCAGTTCCTTGTGCTCTAAACTAAGGATTAAGTTTTGTTAGGACGCCTTCTCTCATGCTCAGACGCCTAGTTCTCATCCTGTTCGTTGCGATTTGTTGGCTCACCTCTAATCAATCCGCAGGTGCAACTCCTCTTCAGTCCGTTCCGGTTGCCGCCATCTTTTCATTCCCGAACTCTCGACCCACTAATTTGGGAATCGGTAGCAATGGCTTTGCTGCCTGTCCTAAAACACCCAACTGCGTCAACAGCTTCAGTACCGATCCAGTTCACCAAATTGAGCCACTGCGCTATACATCCTCACCCGAACAGGCATTTACTAATTTAAAACAAACCATTGCAGGACTGCCCAGAACCAAGGTCATTAGCGAAACAGATACCTACTTGTACACAGAATTTACAAGCCGATTTATGGGATTTGTGGACGATGTAGAGTTTTCCTTAGACAAACCTGCGGGCCTTATTCAAGTGCGATCGGCTTCCCGTTTGGGTGAATCGGATTTAGGCGTCAATCGCAAACGAATCGAACTCATTCGCACAAAGTTAAAAGACGCTGAAAACGTTGGTTAATTGGCTAGAGAACTGCCAAGGAGGAGCTTTCAGTGCGGAAGCTCCTTTTTATTAGAAAAATTAATCGGATGGCTTTCTTGACAAATAAGTGCAGCAGCATAAACATTTTGTACCCAAACTCATGCGTTAGAATGGGTCAACAAGCCTTCTATTTTCCGAACTTCGTTGTGATTCCTTCGGAAGCTTGAGGGCATCTGCTCTCATCTCCTAAAGGAGTGTTCCATTTGAATGCGTGAGTCGCCGAAACTCTTCCGTCCTAACTATCCTAAAGCTGATTCTGCCAGCGCTCCTATCCTGAGTGCGCCTCAGTTTTCGGATGAGTTTCAACCCTTGCGGGAACGAGCGATCGCGTGGTTAAAGTTAAATGTGCCCGAAACTCGACTGCGGCACATCGTTCGAGTCGAGAAGATGTCAATTGAATTGGCTCAACGCCATCGGCTTGATCCTGAGAAAGCGGCGATCGCAGGATTAATGCACGATCTAGCCAAGTTCTTCAAGCCCGACCGCTTACTGCAAATGGCAAAGGACGAAGGATTAGAACTCGACGCGATCGACGAACTCAATCCCCATTTACTTCATGCAGATGTTGGCGCGATCGTTGCCCGTGATGAATTCGGAATTCACGACCCTGATATTCTCAATGCAATTCGCAACCACACGCTGGGCAGACCGCAAATGAGTTTACTGAGTTGCGTCGTCTATCTGGCGGACGGCTTGGAACCGGGGCGAGGTAGCACCCCGGAGTTAGAAGAACTGCGTCGATTGAGTCGTCAAGATTTGGTCGAGGCCACATGGAAGTCAGCTGATTGTTCTATCAAACATTTGATTCAGGCACGACATCTGATTCACCCTCGAACCGTTGATACTCGTAATTGGTTTTTACAAACCGCAATGCAACGCTCTCGAAAATCCTAATATCCTAGAGTTATGCCACCTAATTTTAGATATCGATTGTCTCGCTGTTCGCATTATCTAATGTCCAATTCAACTCTTTACGTAAAAGGAATTTAGACCTGAATGGCAAATCTTTCTAACCAACAAACCCTCTCCACCATCGCGAATCCTGCACTGCAAGTCTCAGATCGAAACTATGCTCTGGCCTTGGCGATCGCAGAAGCGGCCGATGAGCGCAAAGGGGGCGATATTGTCCTGCTCAAAGTTGGCGATGTCTCGGTGTTAGCAGATTATTTTGTGTTGATTACAGGTTTCTCGAAGGTGCAGGTGCGCGCGATCGCGGGCATGGTTCAAGACAAAGTAGAAGAACAGTTCGATCGCAAGCCGATTCGCTCAGCGGGGCTGATGGAAGGCACGTGGGCTTTGTTAGATTACGGCGATGTGATTGTGCATATCATGATGCCCACAGAGCGCGACTATTATGGGTTAGAAGCGTTTTGGGGACATGCAGAAAGCACGTCGTATAGTGCGCTGGCTCTACAAACGTCTGAAGAAATCGCAGACCAATAACTTCTTCTAGCGAGTAATGGTGAAGCGACCGTTACTCGCTATTGAGTCTATCCTCCATTCCGGCAATCAGACTGCGAGATTAATCGTAAGAAGAGTGATGTTGATAAACACAGATGTTATGAAGCAGTTCAAAATTAATTGTCATTGAGAAACATTCGGCTGAATATCTGGCTTATCCGAGATTAAAAGCGGCACGGTAAGAGCGATTTGTACTCAAGCTGATATTTCTAGAGAAGTCATGTTCGGAAGCCTATCATCCAAGCTAAGGAGACAGTTTGATTCCGGTTTGTATCTCTCTATCAACGCAGTGGAAAGTCAAAGATTGCCCAGAGACGCAATGCACTGCGGCTGTTAAAACTCTTCTATACTGACGAATAGAATTCCACTCACCTCTTTAGCCTGGCTATGAGTTCTGTTACCTGTCCCGTTCCTGTAGAACAGCGGCCCATCAACGAGTATCAAAACCTGAAAGAATCCTGGTTCTTCCGGTGGGCGACGTTGGATGGGTGGGGCTACATTCAGCCGATCGTGGTGCTTTGGGCGCTGAATTGGATTGTGGCAGGTCCGATCGCATCAGTGAGTTTTGCGCCTACAAAGCACCTACCTCAGTTCCTGTTGCTTGGCTCGATCGGGGCAAGCTTAATTCCGATTTTGGCACTCGTTCGGCTCTACCTAGGTTGGGTCTATGTGAGAACTCGGTTGCTCAACGCCAATGTATTTTACGAAGAATCAGGTTGGTATGATGGGCAGATTTGGGAGAAGCCGCCCGAAGTGATTGATCAAGATCAGTTGATCGTGTCGTATCAGATTCAGCCGATTTTGCGGCGGTTGCAAAAGACCTTTGCCGCGATCACAGGTGCTTTTCTAGCGATCGTCGCCTTGTGGTGGCTTTTGTAAGGCACAATCCTAACAACTCATAACGTTTTTTCAACCTCGTCTCCACCTAGTGTTAGAGTCTTTTCCATGACAAGGGGCAAACGCATTCAAAGCACCGCAGAGCTAGAAGTTAAGCTATTGCGGGAAGGCATTACGGAATCGGTTCATTCGGCTCAGGCGATGATTTGTGACGATCGCGGTCGCATTCTCCTCTGTGCTGGAAACGCTGAGGCAGCTACATTTGCACGATCCGTGCTGAAACCGTTTCAAGCACTGGCCGTGACCACGACCGGAACGCTTGAGAGCTTCGGCTTGACCGATCGTGATTTGGCGATTATCTGTAGCTCTCACAAAGGCACGATCGAGCAAGTCCGGCAAGTGTTCAATATTCTATGGCGCGCAGACTTGGAGCCGACTGCCTTGCAGTGCCCGACTCCAGAGGGCAAGAAAAGTCCACTCCAGTACAATTGCTCTGGCAAACATGCGGGCATGTTAGCGGTTTGCAAACAGCGCGGGTTTCCGCTTAACAGCTATCTCCAGTACAACCATCCGCTTCAGCTGCTGATTTTAGGAAAAATCGCTGAACTACTGCAAATTCCAGCAGAAGAATTCATTCCAGCGCGAGATGATTGTGGCGCACCGACTTACTACATGCAACTTAGGCAGTTGGGCTGGCTTTACGCTCAGCTTGCCTCTGGTAATAGCTTAGACATGGAGCGGGTCTCGCGATCGATGACTCATCATCCAACAATGGTGGCAGGGGATGGAGAATTTGATACAGAACTAATGCGCCTCACGGAAGGAGAGATCATCAGCAAATCAGGGGCGGAAGGCGTGCAGTGTATGGGTCGTGTGGGAGAAGGCGTTGGATTGGCGATCAAGGTGAAAGATGGCGCGAAACGAGCTAAGTATGCGATCGCAATTCACATTCTGCAACAAATGGGCTGGATTACGCCGACGGTAGCTGAGAGTTTGTCCGAAACCTACATTACCCTCGGACGCTACAAACGTTTAGATGTCACTGGTGACTTATCCATGCTGTGACCAACTGATGATCAGCAACGAAGTTGTTCCCTTGATCGTCTGATTGGGAACAGTCGTTGCCTAAATTCGTTGTTAAGATTCACAGAACTGCGTTCACACTATTAGTATTTAGCTCTACTGTTCCGCCTCCTATGAGTGACACTATCCTCGACGTTCGGAATCTCGAAGTTGAATTTAAGACCGATACCAGAGTCGTCAAAGCTGTAGATGGCATTTCGTTTCAGGTCAAGCGCGGACGAACGTTAGGCATTGTGGGAGAATCCGGATCGGGAAAGTCAGTCACTTCGTTAGCCGTCATGGGACTAATTCCCAACCCACCCGGACGGATTGCGGGCGGCGAGATTTGGTTTAATGACGATCAGAGTGCCGGAAAACCGGTCGATTTGCGGACGGTTTCAGCCGAAAAGCTGCGAGATTATCGTGGCGATCGCATTGCGATGATTTTTCAAGAACCGATGAGTTCGCTCAACCCGGTCTATACGTGCGGCTACCAGTTGGTTGAGGCTATTCGGCAGCACACCAAGCTTTCCGAGTCAGAAGCGCGGCGGCGGGCAGTTTCGCTGATGCAAGAAGTGCGGGTGCTGCCGCCCGATGCCGAACTGAAGCGGCGGCATGTCGAAGATCTTCACCAAAATTCAGGCACTCTGCCAAGCGAAGCCGATCTCGATCGAGAAATTAACCGTCAGAAGTTAGCGATGCTCGATCGCTATCCTCATGAATTATCGGGCGGTCAACTTCAGCGCATTATGATCGCGATGGCCATTTCCTGCAATCCGACCCTGTTGATTGCTGACGAACCCACGACGGCGTTGGATGTCACCGTTCAGGCGACGATTTTGGATTTGCTGCGAGAACTGCGCGATCGTAGAGGCATGTCGATGATGTTCATCACTCACGATTTGGGCTTAATCGCCGAAATTGCCGACGAAGTAGCAGTGATGTACGAAGGCAAGATTGTAGAGTACGGCTCTGTACTCAACATCTTCTCCAATCCGCAGCATCCTTACACCAAAGGACTTCTCACCTGCCGTCCTCAGCCGACTCGTCGCTTGCGACTCTTACCTACTGTTTCAGATTTCATGGAAGTGGCGCTGCTTCCGAATGGAGAGAAGCGGCTCCAAGAAAAGAAGCTGGATGTGAATGCGGCCCTAGCAGAAAATCAAGAAGTGAGTGAAGCCGAGTTTGATCGGCGCATGAAAGCGTTGCAGCAGCAAGAACCGCTGGTTTCGGTACGCGATCTGCAAGTGGCGTTTCCGATACGCGGCGTATTTGGACAAACAAAACGCTACATGATGGCGGTCAATCACGTCTCGTTTGATGTCTATCCTGGCGAAACATTGGGATTGGTGGGTGAGTCGGGTTGCGGAAAATCGACCTTGGCGAGAACCTTGATGCGCCTAATCGAGCCAAAGGCAGGACAAATTTTGTTTGAAGGACGCGATATTCTAGCGCTCTCTAGCAAGGAAGTTCGGCAACTGCGGCGAGAAATCCAGATTATTTTCCAAAATCCCTACAGTTCGCTTGATCCGCGCATGAACATCGGTGAGGCGGTGATGGAACCGTTGCAAATCTACGGGCGCGGCGGCAAGCGACAACACCGCGATCGCGTCGCCTATTTGCTAGAGCGAGTTGGGTTGAATCCAACCTGGATGAATCGCTATCCCCACGAATTTTCTGGCGGTCAGCGTCAGCGAGTTTGCATTGCGCGATCGCTGGCACTCAATCCTAAATTTATTATTTGCGATGAGTCTGTCTCAGCGCTCGATGTCTCGGTGCAAGCTCAAGTGCTAAACCTGTTGAAAGAACTGCAATCCGAGTTTGGATTGACGTACATCTTCATTTCGCACGATCTGAGCGTTGTGAAATTTATGAGCGATCGCATTATTGTCATGAATCGCGGCAAAATTGAGGAAGTCGGCACGTCGGACAGCATTTACCTACATCCGCAGCAGCCCTACACGCGCCAACTGATTTCAGCGATTCCCCTCGGAACCCTCGATCGCATTCGCGAACGCCAGCTTCACCGTGGACTATCTGCCTAATTAAGATGGGGATTGCCCGCTGAATTTTTGCTTCATTACCAGCCAGAAGAACGGCAGATCATCCACAAAATAGCGCTTCCAGAGGCGCTTGGGTTCGCAGTACAGCCGATATAGCCACTCAATGCCAGTGCTGCTCATCCACTGCGGCGCTCTGGGTTTGTTGCCGGCCTCAAAGTCGATCGACGCGCCAACAGCCATGAAGATATCGATGTTTGGTAAATGATCTTTGTATTTAGAGATCCAAATTTCTTGTTTAGGCGCACCTACACCAATGACCAACACCGTTGCCGTCGAGCGATTGATCAGATCCACAATCAGACGACATTCTGCTTCATTCTTCTCAAAGCCAAAGGACGGCGAATGCGCCTCTACAATAATGTCCCGACCAATCCGGTGATTAATGCGTGCTTGCGCCCGCTCAGCTACCCCTGCCGCACCACCCAGCAAAAAGATTTTGATGTTCTCATTGTGTCGGTGATGCTCACAAAACACGGGAAACAAATCAGAACCAGAGATTTTAGCTTGGAGTGGAGATCCTAAAAACCTAGAGGCATAGAGCACAATTTGACTATCGCAGATTTTATAGTCTGCCACTTCATAGGCCTGTCGAAAGGTTGCGTCTTGCTGAAGCTTCATCAAGTGATCGACATTGGGAGTGAACACAACGCCTTTCGTTAAGCGATTCAGCAGTTCAGTCCTAGATAAATTGTCGATCTCAACATTTAGAATTTCTACTTTTTCGTGCCCGATTCGATCACTAAGTGAACGGCGGTTCTCTTGGGTAATCGAATTAGCAGTTGAGGCTAAGACAGCTTTCCGAAAGTCTCGGTAGAGCCGTTGTACCTCTTCTCGTCTTACAACTTTTGAAGTGTCTTGGGACATGATGGCGAATCTGAGTCGAAACAAGTTCCGGAGCAAGGAAGCACACTACAAAAATGTGTAGCAATCGCTACGACGCTTTACTGTAGTGTTCCCATTTTGTTTCGGGTTTCAGACTGCAATCACGTTAGACGGCCAAGTTTATCAACATTGCATAATTGCAACGCTATAGTTCACAGAACTTTTGCGCGCAGCCAAGCGATCGGCAATGACATCATTTTTTTTCTACCAGATACAAATGCCCGTTTTTGGAAGTTGTCGTAGCCGTTGCGCTCAATCATGTCAAGAATCTGGCTGTACATCATCAAGGCAGACCAGACAGGTAGCCGAGCATCCTCGCTGAGGGCACTAATGCCGCGCTCTGCTAGAGCGTAGAATTTGCGGGCACGCTCAATTTGAAAACTCATCAGCGCTTTCCAGCGCTCATCAATCACGCCTTTAATCAAGTCCTCTTCGGTGTAGTCAAACCGCGCTAAGTCCTCCATTGGAAGATAAATGCGACCGCGACGGGCATCTTCACCCACATCCCGCAGAATGTTGGTGAGTTGGTTGGCAATGCCGAGCGCGATCGCTTCTTCAATCGGAGGCGTTGCGGATGGGTCATCCCAAGGTGCCGATCGCAGTCGTGGCTCGGTTCCCATTACGGTAGTAGACATAAGCCCTACCGTTCCGGCAACGCGATAGCAGTACAACTCCAGTTCCTCAAAAGTTTCGTAGCGACTGCGGTAGAGATCCATGCGCTGCCCATCGATCATGTCGCGGAATGGCTGAATGTCGAGGTCAAATCGCTCTAAAGTGTCAACCAGCGCTACATCTAGATCATCGTGGGGATGCCCCACAAAAATTTTCTCTAGCTGCTCTTCCCACTGGTCGAGCGTCTCGTTGGTCGTGAGATGCGCCGCTGGACCATCGACTAACTCATCGGTGCGCCGACACCAAACATAGATTGCCCAAATTGCGCGACGCTTCGGGGGGGACATTAACATGGTTCCCAGGTAGAAGGTCTTCGAGTATTCGGCAGTGATCTCGCGGCACTGTTCGTAAGCCTCCTCCAGGGAAGCCAGGGTTCTCTCACAGGAAGAAGATTCGGGCAATTGTAGCATTCTCATGCAGATGGGAAGGTTGACAAGTCCTAGTTGCTACTGGTGACTAAGCTACGCTGGTCGCTTTCGGACACCGTGGGCGGTTGGATGTTTGTAATCGCCTGCGCTGTCAGCTTACCAGAAAGTACAGCCCCTTCCATACTGCCTAAGTAGCGCTGCATCGTATAACTGCCTGATAAAAAGAAATTAGATATGGGTGTGACCTGAGACGGACGATGCGCTTGTCGCCCAGGAGAAGCGGTGTAGACGGATCGCGGCGTTTTGACCACTTTGTATTTTCTGAGCTTGGCAGGATTTTCACCCGTCAAATGCTGCGGGAAGAGTCGCTCTAGCTCTTTCATGGTGGCAGCGATGATCTCTTCGTCAGATTTGTCAATCCAATCTTTGGCAGGAGCTAAAACGAGTTCGAGCATCGAGCGGTTCGGATCGGCATATTCCTTGCAGGTGATGCTCATGTCGGCATAGACGCTTAGCAGATCGGAACGCGAGAACAGCAGGTGGTCGATGTCGGTGATTTTGCGATCGAACCACAAGTGTAGATTGATGACCGGAACGCCTTCGAGTCCATCTAACTTCTGGAAAAACTCCATCTCTTTCCACGGCTGTGGCATCAAGACTTTCATCACATCAACCGACATCGCAGAAACGTATAAATCTGCCGTAATGACTTCATCTTCCGCGCCATTGATACCCCGAATCAGAAAGCCCTTCACAGTGCCGTCGTCGTTCAGCAGAATTTGCTTGAGGGGTTTGTTGAGGTAAATCTCTCCGCCGCGATCGCTGAAGTAATCGACGATGGGCTGGCACAATCGCTCTGTCGGTGAACCATCTAAGAAGGCAATTTTAGACCCGTAGCGCTCTTGCAAAAATTTGTTCACTGCCGTCAAGATGATCGTTGCTGAGACATCTTCAGGATCGATGAATGTGAGCGCCTTGGCTGCCGCGATAAACACATCAGAACTGACACGCTCATCAATTCCTTGACGCCGCAGCCATTCGATAAGGCTGTACTTATCCATGTCTTCGACATACTTCTGACCCCGCAGCACTCCGGGCCACAGCCCCACTGCAAAGCGAATTTTCTGTTCCCACGTCAGCATGTCGTTGTTGCGGAGAATCGACATGATCACGTTGAATGGCGCAGGAATGTCTGGAACGCTGAAGTATGAGTAGGTTCCCGGCTTTTCAGGTTGATTAAAAATCAGGGCGTGCTCTTTCCACTGGAGCCGATCTTCGATGCCCAATTCCTTCATCAGTTGCAGCATGTTGGGATACGCACCAAAAAAGGCGTGCAGCCCCGTTTCGTACCAATCGCCCTCGTCGTCTTTCCAAGCTGCCACCAAGCCGCCCAGCACATCACGACTTTCTAAAACGATGGGAGTATGCCCTGCATCAACCAGGTATTTCGCGCAAGATAATCCTGCTAAGCCGCCTCCGGCGATCACTACTCGCATGTGATTCTTCAACACCTTTTGAGGATGAATTCGATTTTCATTATACGTTGCAATCCGTTACATTCCTCGATGAATTTTGAAGTGGGGTAACGTCTTCGACAGCGCAAGAGAAGAGGTACTGCTAAGGTAAGAGGTAATTCTTCTCAGTAAGCTGTAGCGACAGAATGAAACCTGCTAAACATAGAGCACTTTCTACAACGGTGCGCTTTGCCTTAGTCGCCGGAGTGGTTGGCACAGGAGCCTATTTGGCTCAGCACTATTCTGATAGTGAGGCCAACTTAGATAGTGGGACAGTGGCAGTAGCGCAAACGGCGGAGAAAGCGAGGAGTGCAAACTCGTTTATTGACTCCCTTGGGGTCGCTACGCATTTACGCTACATCGACACGAGCTACGGGCGTTACACGGATGTCGTTGAGCCTCGACTGCGAGAGTTAGGCGTTCGGCATGTTCGGGATGGCGGCAACGATCCAGGTTTATTTGCCAAATTGAATCGATTGTCTCGCTTTGGCATTCGCTCCACGCTAGTCTTTGATCTGCGAGATAACATTACGCCTAGTAATGCCGTGTCGGTGTTGAAGAAAGTGCTGCCATCAGTGGTTGCGATCGAAGGCCCAAACGAGTGGGATATCAATAATGTGACCTATCGAGGCAGAGGGTTTCCAGCAGGTCTAAGAGACTACCAAACGGAGCTGTATGGGGCAGTTAAGCGCGATCCGGCAACAGCAAAAATTGCGGTGCTAACGCCTTCGATCGCCTATCCAGAGAATGCCGCTAAGCTTGGTTCTCTCAGGTCAGTCAGTGATTATGGCAATCTTCATATCTACGCCGGGGGTGGCATCCCAGCACTTGACTATGAATCGAAGTGGCTGCCGCTCACGCGCAAGATGACTGGCGATCGCACCATCATCGTGACAGAAACAGGCTGGCATAATGCGGTGAACGATCGAAACGCTGGGCAGAGAGGGGTTTCTGAGCAAGTCTCTGCCAAATACATTCCCAGAATGTTTTTGGAGTATTTCAACCGGGGCATCAAGCGAACGTTTTTGTACGAATTTTTGGATGAGCGATCGCGGGGAGACCAAGAAAGCAACTTTGGCATCATTCGAGCCAATGGCATTCCAAAACCTGCGTTTGTCGCTTTGCGAAATCTGATTCGAGTCCTAAATGATTCGCCTAATACGGCGGCTACCGGAACGTTAAATTACAGCTTGAGTGGCAATGTCAGGAATGTCAACCGGACGCTACTGCAAAAGCGCAACGGAGATTTCTATCTTGTGTTGTGGTTGCAGACAACCAGTAGCAATGCCCTAAAGACACAGCGAGTGACGCTGAATTTAGGCACACCGACGCGGCAAGCGGAAACCTATTTTCCCAACCAGTCCCCCAATGTTGTCATGAGACATCAGTCGCCAAGCCGGATTACATTAGATGTGCCCGATGCGCCATTGATTGTCAGAATCACACCAAAATAGGCTGCATGGGTGCAATGAGTCATTCGCCTTCTCAAGGCAACTGCGAAGTCCGAACTCGTTAAACTATGCGCCCAGTCAGACTGGAAACCACTGTTGCTAACTCGATCGCATCGACGGGTTTGGTTAGATGCATCTGAAAGCCTGCTAACAATGCTTGCCTACGATCATCACTCCGAGCATAGGCGGTCAGCGCGATCGCGGGGAGCCACCCGCCCTGCTGCGCTTCGAGTTGACGCAACTTCCGAATAAGGAAGTAGCCATCCTCCTCTGGCATTCCAATATCGCTTACTAACATATCGAAGCGGCGATCGCTGGAGGTTTCGATGATTGTCATCGCCTCTCGAACGGAGGTAGCGGCGATAACGTCAGCACCATACTCTTGCAGAATCGTACTGAGCAATTCCAGCGCATCAGCCTCGTCGTCCACCACTAAAATTTGTAAGCCTTCTAGGGTCGGCGGCGCATCTATCACTTCATTCACCTGAACGAGCGGGTCTAATTGCTCTGGGTTAATCGCGAGCGATTGGTTGATCGTCACAGGCAGTTCAACGGTAAAGGTCGCCCCCTGTCCTATCCCTAGACTCGTCGCCCTAACGGTTCCGCCATGTAATTCAACCAGTTGACGCACAATGGCTAACCCTAAGCCTAGCCCGCCGTAACTGCGAGTCGTCGTGCTGTCATGCTGGCGAAAGCGATCGAAGACATACGGTAGAAAGTCTGAACTGATTCCTTGTCCAGTGTCGCTGATCGTAAGCTCAACATAGGAATTAACTCGCTTTAGGCGAATCTGGACTTGCCCGTCTTTGGGCGTAAACTTGACAGCATTAGACAGTAGATTCCAAACAACTTGCTGCAATCGATTGGCATCCCCCGTGATTGAACCCGCTTCAGTATCTAGAACGCTTTGAATCCGAATTGCCTTTGCTTCAGCCGCTAGGCGTATAGACTCAATTGCAGATTCAACCACAGGGACAAGTTGGACTGGACGGGCTTGGAGGCGCAGTTTACCCGTGATGATGCGAGAAATGTCTAGAATATCTTCTATCAGTTGTAGTTGGGATCTGGCGTTCCGCTCGATAGTCTCCAACGCCCGCACCATTTTTTCCTGGCTCAGACTCTGCTTTCGTAGAATTTGAGACCATCCTAAAATCGCATTGAGGGGGGTTCTTAATTCATGAGAAAGAACCGAGAGAAACTCGTCCTTAGCCCGATTGGCAGTTTCTGCCTCTGCTCGAATCACCTGTTCGCGAACTAACAGTTCATCTTTGGCGCGATTTGACTCTTCCAGTTGGATTGTGCGCTCTTGTACACGCTGCTCTAGCTCCGCATTGATTGCCTGAATCTGGCGACGACTATCCTCTAGCTCCTGGTTTGTGCGGGCGAGTTGCTCTGGACTGGGGGCATCGATCGCGACTGGAATTAATGGAATCAGTAAAAAGGTAAACGCATAGGCAGACCAAACGGCATTAGTCGATTTAATCAATCCTGAAACCCAGTAGATCGGATGCCAGAGCGTAACCACTCCCATTAGGTGAGTTGTGCCACACAAGGCAAAGACAAAAAAGTAGCCCACAAGCAGCGTTACCGTCTTAGCGGGTAGATCCTTTCGCTCATTTGTAAAGTAAACAATGGCAACTGCTACTGAGTAATACGCAAGGGCAGTCACGGTAGTGCTATAGATCTGTTGTTAGTGCCTAGATCGATAATCCAAACTCAAATCGATTGATGAATAGCCCAATTACTACGTCATGCATCAAAATTGACTTGGAAAAGCAAATGG
>JAHHHP010000029.1 GCA_019359275.1 Myxacorys chilensis ATA2-1-KO14
TAGCCCGCAAAACGATTTGTTTCTCCAAGTCGATTGTGATGCACGATGTGGTCATCGGACTATTCATCAATCGAATCGCCTTTGGACTAGTCATTTAGACCCAAACAACATGTCTGAGACATTACCCGTTCTCCCATAACATGCACAAATAGTTCTCGGTTGTGGCGCTGTTGCCGATGCTCCCACACATATATCCCTTGCCAAGTGCCCAACACTAACCGCCCTTGCGCGATCGGAATTTGTTCAGAGGTATGCGTTAGCACCGATCGAATGTGAGCGGGCATATCATCCGCGCCTTCGGTGCTGTGAATGTAGTTCTCCCATTCGGGAACCAGTTTTGAAAAAAAGTTTTCCAGATCTCGCAACACATCCGGGTCGGCATTCTCTTGAATGATTAAACTTGCAGACGTATGACGCAGAAATAGATGACAGATTCCGGTTTGAATGCCGGATTGAGCCACGATCGCTTGAACTTGTGAGGTGACTTTCTGAAGCGATTTACCCGTTGTAGAAATTTTGAGAATTTGTTGGTAGTGAGACATAAAACTATATTGCTAGAGCAGATGTCCTCATTCAAGCGGAAGCGACTATTCAGTGCAACTGCCCATCAACCGTTCCTTAACTTCCAGCGATTCAACACCGCTCCACTAAAATAAAACCAGTTCAGCTTGTGGATGAGCCAAAATGACAACCTTGCTGATTCAAGCTGCCAGCATTCCTCTTGCCGTTCAGTTGCCTTCAGCCATGCAGATGAACGACGAGCAATTTTATGCCTTCTGTTTAGCAAATCGTGATTTACGAATTGAACGCTGTGCAACGGGTGATGTGATTATCATGCCTCCTGCTTTTTCTGAGGTGGGCAATCGTAACTGTATGCTTGCCGTTCAGCTAGGAGAATGGACTGATCAATCAGGGACAGGCATAGGATTTACTCTAGCGCAGGCTTTACGCTTCCCAATCGAGCGGTTCGATCACCTGATGCCGCTTGGATGACGTTAGAGCGGTGGAATGCCTTAGCTGAGCAGCAAAAAGCATCTTTTGCCCCCATCTGTCCTGATTTTGTGGTCGAGCTTCGTTCTTCAAGTGATACTCTTGCCAGCCTACAAGCCAAAATGCAGGAATATATCGATAACGGTGTGCGACTGGGATTGTTAATCGATCGCAAAAATCGCACCGTTCACCTTTATCGACCGGATCGTTCTCCCGAACTACTGAACGATCCCGAAACAGTAAGCTGCGACCCCGAATTACCAGGCTTTGCGCTCAACCTGACCCGGATTGGGTGATACACAACTTAACCGAATTGACCGAATCGAGGAAACCATACCTCTCAAGTGCAGCCCAAGCGGTAGAGTTAAGAAAGCAATTCGGTCACAGTTAGGGAGCAGCGCTATGCTGACATTTCTTTTAGCTTTATTGGTCGGGCTGGGCAGCCTTGCACTGTATCTGTCGGGCTTTCTTTATCCAGAGGTCTACCGCAAAAATGATTTGATTTGGAGCGGGGTTGGACTGTTTTATGCGCTAGTGCTGTTGGTGTGCGGCGATCGCATCACGGGCGGCGTGCTGCTCGGACAGATAGCAAGCACTTCGCTGATTGGCTGGTTCGCTTGGCAAACGCTAGACGCCCGCCTAGGACACACGCCCAGTACAGAAGAATTAAAGTCTAAAGTCGGTGAAGCGCTTCAACCTGAGAACCGGAATCGGATTCTTGGGCAGATGAAACAGCAGGTTTCGGGTCTTGCCAACCAAGTTCAAACAATGGTCGGCAGCAAATCAGAAGCAGCATCCACTCCAGGAACGGCAACGGCTGAGTCTTACAAGCCGCTGACGCGAGAAGATTTTGGCAATCCCGCTCCGACGGTTGAAGCAAACGCTGAAGCGACCGCAACCGAGACGCCGCAGACAGCATCCAAGACTGATATCGGGGGTACGATCGCAGGCATCGGTCAAACGATCGGCGGTTTATTCAAAAAGCCTCCGAAAAATAAAGAAGTCTATGTCCGCAAAGAGTTTCGGGAAGAAGAAACTCCGACCGTCACACCAGACGCAGGTATAACAGGTGACTATAAAGCAGACGCGATCGCAAGCGAGAAAGCTGTCGAAGCTAAAACAGTACCCGTCAATCAACCCGGCACATCCGATTCTGATATGCCATCTGACGAGATTGTGCAAGAAGAAATGGACTACGAAGCAACTCGTGCCGAGGAACCTGTTCCTCCTCATCCTCCCAGTCCCGATTTAGTGGAGGCTGCTGTAGAAGACGCCGCTGAGAAACATCTTCCTGCCGATCCTCCAGCTACAGAAGACTCGCCTGAAAATTCCTAGCAGGAACGCCCCAACCTTTCTTGAAGTAAACTATCAATCAGACGATCAACGGATGCAGTGGAATCAAAAATTCTGCCGCATCCGTTCTTGATTTACTGCCAAAATAGACCAAGAGATTTCCAAACCCGAAAGAGGGCAATTCTCTCATCCCTCCTCGCGAAGCGGGGCATTGCCCTCCCTCCTACTTCATCCCTCATCCCTTATTGATATGTCTCCGACAGAACCAGGATCGTACAAAGACACCGTTAATCTGCCGAAAACCAAGTTTGATATGCGAGCCAATGCGGTCAAACGCGAACCAGAGCTACAACAGTTTTGGGCAGAGCAAGAAATTTACGAAAAGTTGTCTCAGAACAATCCTGGCGACCTGTTTATTTTGCATGACGGCCCTCCCTACGCCAACGGAGCGCTGCACATCGGGCACGCACTGAACAAAATCCTCAAAGACATCATCAACAAATACCAACTGTTGCAGGGACGCAAAGTTCGCTACGTCGCTGGCTGGGATTGTCATGGTTTGCCGATCGAACTGAAGGTGCTGCAAACCCTCAAACCCGAAGAACGTAGGCAGTTAACCCCGCTCGGCTTGCGGCAAAAGGCAAAAGAATATGCCTTGGCTGCCGTCGAACAGCAGCTACAGAGCTTCAAACGCTACGGAGTTTGGGGAGATTGGCAACATCCCTATCTCACCCTCAAGCCCGAATACGAAGCCGCGCAAATTGGTGTATTTGGGCAGATGGTTCTGAAAAAATATATCTACCGTGGCTTAAAACCTGTCCATTGGAGCCCGAGTTCTAAGACGGCGCTGGCAGAAGCAGAGCTTGAATATCCCGAAGGTCACACCTCTCGCAGTCTGTTTGCCGCGTTTGAAGTTAAAAGTCTGTCTAACGATCTGATGACAGCGCTTGATCCCTTTTTAGGAGAGTTGGGCGTTGCTATCTGGACGACGACTCCTTGGACGCTGCCCGCTAATCTTGCCGTGAGCGTGAATCCTGACCTAGTGTATGCCGTGGTTGAAGTCGGGGAGAATGCGCCTGGACGGTTTAAGTACCTGATCGTGGCGAAAGATCTCGTCGATCGCTTAGCCGAAACCTTCGGAACCACATTGGACGTGAAAGCCACAATGATGGGACGGTTGCTTGAGCATTGCACTTACAAACATCCCCTCTACGATCGCACAAGTGAGATTGTAATCGGCGGCGATTACGTCACAACCGAATCGGGTACAGGCTTAGTTCACACCGCTCCCGGTCACGGACAGGAAGATTATCAAGTCGGACAGCGCTATGGTTTACCGATCCTCGCGCCTGTGGATGATAACGGCAACTTCACCGAAGAAGCGGGTCAGTTCCAAGGTCTAAATGTCTTAGGTGATGGCAATACTGCCGTGATCGACGCGATCGCTGCCACAGGTTCGCTACTAAAAGAAGAACCCTACGTTCACAAATACCCCTACGACTGGCGCACCAAGAAGCCGACGATCTTCCGGGCGACAGAACAGTGGTTCGCCTCGGTCGAAGGCTTTCGAGACGACGCGCTTAAAGCGATCGCATCGGTCAAATGGATTCCTGAGCAGGGCGAAAACCGCATCACCCCGATGGTTGCGGAGCGATCCGACTGGTGTATCTCTCGTCAGCGCAGTTGGGGCGTACCGATCCCCGTATTTTACGACGAGGAAACCAATGAGCCGTTATTAAACGAAGAAACGATCGCGCATGTTCAAGCGATCGTTGCCGAAAAAGGCTCCGATGCCTGGTGGGAACTTGCGGTCGAAGACCTGTTGCCTGCCAAATATCACGGACGGAAGTACCGCAAAGGCACCGACACGATGGATGTTTGGTTTGACTCTGGTTCTTCGTGGGCGGCTGTCTTAAAGCAACGTCCACAGCTACGTTATGCCGCCGATATGTACTTGGAAGGCTCCGATCAGCACCGGGGCTGGTTTCAATCAAGTCTGCTCACCAGTGTTGCGGTCAACAATCAGGCTCCGTACAAAACCGTTCTGACCCACGGATTCGTGCTAGACGAACAGGGACGCAAGATGAGCAAATCGATCGGTAACGTGGTCGATCCGTATACCGTGATTGAAGGCGGTAAAAATCAGAAAGAAGAACCACCTTACGGGGCTGACATTCTGCGCTTGTGGGTGTCGTCGGTCGATTACTCGAATGACGTGCCCCTCGGCAAGAACATCCTCAAACAGATGTCGGATGTCTACCGGAAGATCCGCAACACAGCCCGCTTCTTGATCGGCAATTTGCATGACTTCGATCCAGCAAAACACGCGGTGGCGTATGAGCAATTGCCGGAACTCGATCGCTACATGCTGCACCGCATCACAGAAGTATTCGAGGAAGTTCAAGACTCGTTTGAAAGTTTCCAATTCTTCCGATTCTTCCAAACGATCCAAAACTTCTGTGCGGTTGATCTGTCGAATTTCTATCTAGACATCGCCAAAGATCGGCTCTACATCAGTTCTGAGGAGGCGCTTCGGCGTCGCAGTTGTCAGACGGTGTTAGCGATCGCGCTAGAAAATTTGGCAAAAGCGATCGCGCCCGTCTTGTCTCACATGGCAGAAGACATCTGGCAATATTTGCCCTACTCCACGCCTCACAAATCGGTGTTTGAAGCAGGATGGGTAACGCTGGATGAACAGTGGAAACAGCCCAAACTCAAAGCCCAGTGGGAGAAGCTGAGACAAATCCGCGCCGAAGTCAACCGAGTGCTAGAGCAAGCCCGAACCGAGAAAGCGATTGGGTCTTCGCTGGAAGCCAAACTGCTGCTATTTGTGGCAGATTCTGGTCTGCGGCAAAAACTGCAAGCCTTTAATCCGGCAGACAGTTTGAGCGGGAATCGAGTTGATGAGTTGCGATATCTCTTCCTGACATCGCAAGTGGAACTACTTGACTCGGCGGATCAGCTTGAGGGCGTGAAGTATGCGGTGCGAACGGAAGCATTAGGCATTGGCGTCGTCGATGCAGATGGCGAGAAGTGCGATCGCTGCTGGAACTATTCCATCCATGTCGGCGAATCGGCTGAGCATCCGTTGCTCTGCGATCGCTGTATCCCTGCTCTATCCGATAAGTTTTAGTCGGCTAACCCTTACGACACTTTCCTCCTAACTCCTCAAGTTGACTACATGTACAACGTTTCCGCCGACCCCTTAACTGAGGTGAAACGGGGAAGCTGTCCGCCTGTCCATTCTGTCGAGAGGTAATATGCGGAATGAAAGTCGATCTAATGTTCCTCATCCCAGGATTAAGTGGAAAGTGCCCCTCTAATTCACTTAAGTCGGAGTGTTATCTCGACACTGTGCAGCCTAAATCCCTGGGTTAGGATCTTAAAAAGACAGATTTCGGTCTAAAATCCAGACGTGGGCAATTAGACGGAAACTGTCAGTCTGCTAAGAAACTAACCTTCAGACGTTGCTTCAGTTGGAGAGGTAGTCGCGGTTGCAGTCCGCTCAAGCACAAGCGTTGCCCCAAGTTGTTGGGCTTTGCGCTGGAGTTGCTTCAAGGCCCGTTGCCGATACTGCACATTCTCCTGTTCGGGAGGGACAGCCGTAAAGGCAACACGATACTTCAGCATGTGATAAACAATGCGTGCAAGTCGATGTGCAGTTGCAACCACTGCCTTGGGTGCTCCGAGTTTAGAGCGCATACGGCGGTAGAAGTTGCCTAGTGCGCTTTTGCTATGGTGCAGCGTAGCTGCCGCGAGTCGGAAGGCAAGATTCGCTCGGTTGTCGGTTTTCCTCGTGCGCACTCGCTTAATCTTGCCGCCCGTTTTGTCATTATGCGGACACAAGCCCAACCAGGAGGTAAAGTGTTTGACGGTTTTCCACTTACTCATATCGGTGCCAATCTCCGACAAGATGACTTGCACACTCAAGACATCTAGCCCGTCCACCTGCGTCAAATCGACCCCGGCCAACTGGTAAAGCACTCTGCGAAGATCGCCCTTTGGCTGATTCTTTTGAGGGCTACAAGGGCGGCGCTTTGGTGGAGGTAAAGGCTGCTCGTTCAGGTCTACCTGCGGGCTAAACGTGGCAAAGTGCTGTTCAATCTGGAGATCGCAGGCTTGTAATTTCTCGGTATAGACGTCATACAACTCGACTGCCTGTTGCAGGGCAAACACATGCTCGACTCGATAATCGCCGCAAAGCGATTTTGCAATTTCTGCTTGAGATTTGCCGCAGCGCCAGTCCCGGTGCTTGGCTAACTGCTCCGGGTCGCGTACGCCCGCAATGATGTCTCGAATAATCCGGAGGCCGGTCACCCCCGTGACATCGCTCAAAACATTGTTCAGCTTTAGATTCATCTGCTCTAAGGCCTTTTGGATATGCTGGATGTGACTCGCCCGATAGTGCAACAACATTTCACGCTGTCGGACAAACGAGCGTAAGACGCAGATCGAGTTTTCGGGACGAAACGATGCCTGCAAGAGTCCAAACGTGTGCAGTTGCTGAATCCACTGACAATCGAGCACATCCGTTTTCCGTCCGGGCACATTCTTCACCTGATGAGCATTGACCAACACGACGTCAAACCCTCGCGCTTCGAGAATTTGAAAAATGGGAATCCAGTACACGCCGGTTGATTCCATTGCCACCGTGGTGATTCCACAGTTCGCCAACCAATCCGTCAACTGTTGCAAATCAGCGGTAAACGTGGCAAACACGCGCACCGAGTGTTCATCTCGTCCTTGGGGAACACAGGTATAAATCTCGGTTGCCCCCACGTCTAAGCCTGCTGCATTCAGGTTGATCTGCTCAAGGCTATCAGGCTTCGCACTCTTCACAGCACGAGCAGATTTCCGAGCGCGTTCGCTCGAGGCTGAATTCGTGGACTTCATCGCATCACTCCTGTAACAACGACAAAAGAGTTCAGACCCGATGATGTTCTAGGGGTATCTAGTCTGCTAAACGGGGTCGAGGGTTCGCCACCAATAGTTCAACCATGCATCATCGGAACCAGGCTAAATTAACGGGCTAAACAGCACCAAGACTGAGGCGGTTTTGATTGTCTGAACGATTCGAGCCTATCATTAGACTCTGCCACGCACGTCATCAGGTGACGATTCTTCAGTTTCTTTCACACTCAAGACTTGCTTTGCAAAACTGCCCTGCTAAATAATAGTTATGCAGCTAATCCTTAGGCTGGAGTCAGAAAGGTTGATGGCTTGCAATTAGGCTGGTTGAAGATTGTTGATCACGCAAGCGTAATTAAGACAAACTAGTGACGTTGTGAACTTTGCTGGATGAGCCAAGATGCAACGATCAAACGATGCGAATATGCCAGAACCATTGAGCCGAGAACAACGTTGGGAAATCGTACAAACTTTGTTGCAACGAGGCAACCTGCGTAACGAGGCAAAGCAGGCACTCCGCCAAGCTTACCTTAATGCACCAGAGGAGATGCTAGAAACGGCTGTTTTTCATCTCTATGTTGATGGGATCGGAGCCGCAATTGACTGGTTGGTTGACTTAGAGCTATTTCTATGTGAACCCGACCGTAAACTTGATCTTAGTGTTACGTACCACTTGTTGTATCACCTTTACAATTGGTATCAATTTAGTGAACTGCTTGCAGACGGGAAAATAGGTGTGTTAGAACGCCTCAAGAAAATTAAAGAGTTGGTTGCAGATGGAGAGGTAGAGGCAATCCTTGCAACTGTTGAGGAGCTAGAAGCGATGTTTGGAGGCATCCGAAATTATCCTAATTTTCAGTAAGCGGCTGCATAACCAGTCAAACGCAGCGGACAGCCATAAGCTGCTGATAGCGCGTTCAAAGCCTTCTGCTGCCGCTGATTTGGGTCGTTACACATCATCAGAAATTGCTGCATTGTCTAAAACAGGCGTGGAGCTAGTTGCCTATCTGCAGCATGAAGGAATTGTAAATTCGCGACCTAATATTGCTGATGGTCAAGCTTACACCTGAAATCCGCGGAACGAAACCCAAACGAGATCGCAGAACTAAGATCCACGAGTTGTGAATTAAGATCTCAATGCGTAAAACACGGAATTGCGATCGCAGAATTAAGATCCACGGGTTGTGAATTAAGATCCGGGTGCGTGAAACACGGAATTGCGATCGCAGAATTAAGATCCACGGGTTGTGCATCAAGATCTGCGAGTTGTGCATCGTCAGAAGTTGCTGCTTAAAAATAATTGTCAACAGATAGAGAGCCAAACTCGCTACAATGAGACTCTGCTAAAAGCAGGATGCGACAAAACGCGCATTGCTTATTTTCTTCATTCCTTCTCAAATTTATGGCTTTACCGATCGTTGCCATCATTGGTCGTCCCAATGTGGGAAAATCGACCCTCATGAATCGCTTGTCACAAGTGCAGGACGCGATCGTGTATGACGAACCGGGCGTCACCCGCGATCGCCTCTACAAAAAAGCCTTTTGGCGCGATCGCGAGTTTCTCGTCGTCGACACAGGCGGACTCGTGTTTGGCGATGATACCGAATTTTTGCCGCTGATTCGTCAACAGGCGATGTTAGCCTTGTCGGAGTCTAAAGCCGCCATTTTCGTCGTTGACGGTCAGCAAGGGCTAAACGGCGCAGACGAAGAGATCGCTCAATGGCTGCGAGAACAGTCTGTTCCCGTGCTGTTGGCGGTCAACAAATGCGAATCGGTCGATCAAGGTATGGCTCAAGCGGCTGAATTTTGGTCGCTAGGACTCGGTCAGCCGTATGCCGTATCGGGCATTCATGGCAATGGAACCGGAGATTTGCTCGATGCGTTAGTAGAATATTTACCCACATACGACGAGCTAGAAGAAGATTCAGAAATTCGAGTCGCGATCGCGGGTCGCCCAAACGTCGGCAAATCTAGCTTGCTGAATGCTTTTGTGGGTGAAGAGCGCTCGATCGTCAGTCCAATTTCTGGCACAACGCGAGACGCGATCGATATGCTGGTCGAGCGGGCGGGCAAAACCTATCGGTTGATCGATACTGCTGGAATTCGCAAGAAAAAGAACGTTGAATACGGCCCCGAATTCTTCGGCGTTAACCGAGCCTTCCGAGCGATCGAGCGGTCGGATGTCGTGCTGCTGGTGATTGATGCGCTCGATGGCGTTACCGAGCAAGACCAAAAGCTGACCGGACGCATTGCCGATGATGGACGCGCCTGTGTTGTCGTCGTTAACAAATGGGATGCTGTCGAAAAAGATTCCCACACGATCTACGAATTCGAGCAAACCTTGCGGAGTCGGCTGTACTTTGTAGAATGGTCGAACATCATTTTCATCAGCGCCCACACCGGACAGCGCGTTGAAAAAATCTTTGACTTAATCAACACGGCGGCTGAACAGCATAAGCGGCGCGTTTCTACCTCTGTGATCAATGAAGTCATTGAGGAAGCCACAAAATGGTACTCGCCTCCGACCACCCGCCAAGGTCGTCAAGGCAAGATTTACTACGGAACGCAAGTCAGTTCTGGGCCACCCGCGATCGCGCTGTTTGTTAACGATCCAAAACTATTTGGCGACAACTACCGCCGCTATATGGAACGTCAGTTTCGTAAAGCATTAGGGTTTGAGGGCACTCCGATTCGCCTGATGTGGCGAGGTAAGAAACTCCGCGACTTTGAGCGGAACAGTTCGGTAAATCGGGCGACCAAGGTTAAATAAGGGATGAGGGAACCTTCGACCTGCTCCGCGAGGAAGGACGCCTCACGGCAACGATGACCTACCCTCATCCCTCATCCCTCATCCCTCATCCCTTCTCTAATGGATTTACTACGATCGCTGCCCCTCGGTCTGTATCTCGAAAACCCGGTGACTTGGCTTCACCGCCTCGATCCGCGAGTCAAGTTGGCTTGGCTGATGAGCTTTTTAGCGGCTCCCTTGCTGGCAACAGCAACTTGGCGGCTGATCTTGGTGGCGGTGCTGATTTTGCTGACTGTGGCGGCTCGCATTCCACTGCGAATCTGGCGTCAGCAGATGGGCTGGCTGTTGTTTTTAGCAGTTTATGTGTTTGCCTTGGTTGCGATCGCTCCGGATGGTTTAGGAGTAGATTCCCAGCCCCGTTTACCCCCAAACGAATTGGCTTTCACTCAGCAAGCCAGTACGCCTCTACCCTCAACGCCGAGTCCTGCCTGGTACAATCCCTTAAACTTTGGGCAAAAGCCTGATCCAGATCGGCAAGCAGCCGTGGCGAAGCTCAAACGCCCTGACTTGCCCCAGCCGACGGGCTATAGTTACATCGTATTTCAGCGGGGACTATTGAAAGTGTCGCGGCGATCGCTCGATCTCGCCATTCGCATTAGTACGCTCTTGTTTACGCTGATCTACAGTACGACGTTGTATCTGCTGACCACTGCGCCCGAAGAAGTGACCGCAGGATTGGAAGATTTGATGAGTCCGTTGCGACAATTTAATGTTCCAGTCACTGAAATTGCACTGACGTTAACCTTGTCTTTGCGCTTCATTCCGCTTGTCCTGGAAGAGTTTCAGAACCTGGTGCGCTCCATTCAAACTCGTGCCATTAACTGGCGCAAACTAGGATTGCGGCGATCGGCGCAAATCTGGATGTTAGTGGCTGAGCGGTTGCTCGAAAATCTTCTCCTGCGAGCCGAACAAATTGCGAGCGCGATGAAGGTACGCGGGTTTACCAGCCCAAACCGCCACCGGGTTCCGTGGCACGATCTCAAGATTGGTCGCTATGACTGGGTAGCGCTGGGCGTATTGGGCGTACTGTGGGCCGCGAGAGTGGGTTTCGGGCAGATTGGCAGCGGATGATCGGAATGAATACTCCTTCACTACCCCATTCCGTTTCGGCTTGGCATTGGCGATCGCGCCCTCTCAATCATCGGACTGGATCACAGGTGTTTGCGGCTTTGTTTTTGAATCAGGCGATTCCTTCGGAAGCTTGCGGAGCAATCGCAACCCTACTTGAAAGTCCTTATCCTCCATCGCCCGATTATCCACAGTTAGGACGGTATTCGATTTGTGCAGGTTCGCCCCGGTGCATCAATGGTCAGCCTCAGCTGTGGACACCTGCGATCGGGGAGGTGTTGCCCTTTCTAAACCATCTAATATCGCAGGCTGCTTCAAATGCTGAACGCCACGTTGAAGCAACGGCGTCGCTCCCGTTTACGGGAGGCTGGCTCGGCTGGCTTGGCTACGATGTCGCTTGGGAAATTGAGCGATTGCCTTATGTGAATTCTGATCTGTTGCCGTTCCCGATCGCATATTGGTATGAACCAGAGTGCTTTACTGTTTTAGATCACGAACAGCAGATCCTTTGGTTAGCGGCAACAACTCCAGATCAAATCGATCAGATGGAGCAACAGCTAGAAACTAATTCGAGCATTGTTTCTATGGCTGCTCCTTCGCTGATCCCCCAGTTTCAGCTGTCTCAAGCACCCCAGTTTCAACTGTCTCAAGTTCAGCATGAAGCGATCGTTCTCAAGGCGAAGCAACACATCGAAGCGGGTGACATTTTTCAGGCGAATTTGTCGCTGCGATTTGAAGTTGAAACCACGGCAGAGAGTTGGTCAATCTATCGATCGCTACAACAGATCAATCCTTCTCCCTTTGCGAGTTATTGGAAGACGCCTTGGGGCGCGATGATTAGCTGTTCTCCCGAACGATTGGTTCATTCTAGAGATGGCATTGCGCAAACTCGCCCAATTGCAGGCACGCGATCGCGGGGGCGATCGCGAGAGCAAGATCAGCAGCTTGCCGCAGAACTGCTCAGCAATACCAAAGAACGAGCCGAACATATCATGCTGGTTGATTTGGAACGCAATGATTTAGGACGGGTGTGTGAATGGGGATCGGTCGCTGTCAATGAACTGCTAGCGATCGAGCGCTACAGTCATGTGATGCATTTAGTCAGCAATGTTAAAGGCAAACTCCGCTCCGATGTAAATGCCGTCGATCTCATTCGGGCGTTGTTTCCGGGTGGAACGATTACAGGGTGTCCAAAAGTCCGCTGTATGAAGATCATCGAGGAACTGGAACCCGTCCGCCGCAATTTGTTTTATGGCTCGTGCGGCTACTTAGATTGGCGTGGCTATCTTGATCTCAATATTCTAATTAGAACGCTGCTCTATGCCCAGTCTACCCCTCACACCGCTGCCAAAGTTTGGGGGCAAGTTGGTGCAGGCATTGTTGCTGATAGCGATCCTGAACGAGAATGGCATGAGTCGTTACACAAAGCTCAAGCTCAATTGCAGGCGCTAGAGTTAGCGATGTCGAGCCTGATATCTGACTGAGAGAATTTCACCCGATCGCGCTGAGCAGGACAGGCAATCGGCTGTATACTCGCTTGAAACTCTGGGTCTTGAAACTCTGGGTCTTGAAACTCTGGGTCTTGAAACTCTGAGTTCAGTGTGACAGTCTCATACTCTTGATAGTCTAGTGATGGTCTAGTAGGGCGATCACAGCCTTTTGGTTCACTTCTACGTCTTACCTATGGCTCATGAGATTGACATTCTAATTCTCTCCAATGCTCCTGGTGAACTAGCAACTTGGGTAAAGCCTGTAGTGCGGGAATTACGGGCGCTATTGGGCAATGAGCGCGATGCCGTCAGAATCTCTGTCGTCCTGTCACCCTGTCCGAATGCAAGTGGTCAAGAAGCAGACATCGCGAGAAGTTATCCTGAAGTCGATCGCGTTCAAGCCGCCGATAAATTCTTTCCCTTTTTATTATTTGGCAAGACGGCAGAAAATTGGGAGTGGCGCGATCGCGGCGTTGTTATTTTCCTTGGCGGCGACCAGTTCTTTCCGGTAGTGATTGGCAAGCGCTTAGGCTATCGCAGCGTGATTTACGCCGAGTGGGAAGCCCGCTGGCATCGCTGGATCGATCGCTTTGCGGTGATGCGCTCTGAAATTGTCGATCGCGCTCCCCAACAGTATGCCCGCAAGCTAACTGTTGTGGGTGATTTGATGGCAGAAGTCGGAGCCTACGCGCGATCAGAGACTTCCAGTTCTTCTACTCCGCTCATTGGTCTGCTTCCTGGTTCTAAACCCGCCAAGCTCGCTCAAGGCGTTCCTTTTTTAGCCGCGATCGCAGAATGCATTCACGCTCAACGCCCCGACGCGCAATTTATTGTGCCCGTTGCCCCAACGTTAGATTTGCCAACCTTGGCTCAATATGGCGATCCGTCCCAAAACCCAGTCGTGCCTTTGATGGGCAACATTTCTCTAAAGCTGATTCAATCTGAAACAGGGCATGCCCATCTCGAAACCCAAAATGGCCTTTCTATCGAGGTTAAGGTCAATCCAGTAGAGCGAGTCCCGGCCTATGAGGTGTTATCTCAATGTTCTCTCTGCCTTACGACCGTTGGCGCAAACACGGCAGAATTAGGCTCTCTCGCCGTGCCGATGATTGTTCTCCTGCCGACGCAGCAACTTGACGCCATGCGATCGTGGGACGGGTTGCCCGGACTGCTGGTGAACTTGCCAGGGGTTGGCTCCAGTTTCGCCAAGATTGTGAATGGGCTGGCGTTGAAGCGGCTAGGATTACTGGCTTGGCCCAACATTTGGGCGAAAAAAATGATTGTGCCCGAACTCGTGGGAAAGCTTCAAGCGAAAGATGTAGCGGCGTTAGTGATCGATTATCTCGATCATCCAGAAAAGCTAAAAGCCATGCAGGAAGACCTGCGGCGGCTACGAGGAGCGCCAGGAGCCGCGAGGAAATTAGCAGAGATGGTTCAAGAGGAGATCAGCACGCTCGAAGGGAATCATTCTGAAGATCTCCCGTCGCGGCGTCCTAGCTCGTAGATGCCACAGCCAATACAGGCAACAATTCCAACACTGATGGCCCAACTTTGGCCTAAGCTCAACTCGACGCCAAGGCTACAGAGTGTGCCAACACCGAGAAACGGTAAAATGCTTAAAATCGAAGCGTAGAAAGCATTTTGAGATTCTCTAGCAGGGCGAGTTCGCTCAAATTCTTGCTCAGACGTGTAGAGCGATCGCTCAGCGTAATTGAACCAGCGACTCAACTGATGAGTGATCCAATCTCCGACGGGTGAAAACCCCAAATAGAGTGCCAGCGACCACAATCCGGCTCCCGCAATTTCGGTTGCGTCAATGTTAATTGCGAAGAGACCCAGATCGAGCGTGGTCATAGAAATGGTAAGTCAGGGGTTGAAAAATATTGTAACAAGCTAGACAAGCTAGTTTGCAATTCGTAATAGTAGTGTCCTCATCCTAAATCTAATAGTAGTGCCCTCACCCTAGCCACTTTCTGAGGGAGAGGAGACAAGAGAGAGGGAACAAGAGATTTGGCCTAAATTAGGGTGATAAGCGTTCGATGATCCACTGATCTTTATCGCAACGATAGCGTAGTCGATCGTGCAGTCGGTTCGATCGTCCTTGCCAAAATTCGATCTCAGTTGGCTTTACTCGAAAGCCTCCCCAGTGCGGCGGACGGGGAATTTCTTTGTGTTCGTATTGGGTTTTAAGTTGCTCTAATCGCTGCTCTAAAATGGCGCGATCGCGAATCACGTCACTTTGCTCGGATGCCCAAGCCCCAAGCTGGCTGCCCACGGGACGACTGTGAAAGTAAGCGTCCGACTCTTTTGACGCAATTTTTTCGACGGTTCCCACAATCCGGACTTGGCGTTCGAGTTCTTTCCAGAGAAACACGATCGCAGCGTTTGGATTCTCAACAAGCTGTTTGCCTTTGTCGCTGTTGTAGTTGGTGTAGAACACAAATCCGCGATCGTCAAATCCTTTCAGCAGCACAATTCGCGCTGAGGGAATGCCATCTCTACTAGCAGTTGCGACGGTCATTGCATTCGGTTCTGGCAAGCCAGCCTGCATCGCCTGATCAAACCAAATTTGAAATTGCTTCACTGGATTAGGATCAATTTCACTCTCGGTGAGTGCTTGGAGTGTGTAATCTTGTCTAAGATCAGCTATCGAGGTATCCATGCCTGCGCGGTTGAGTTCTAGTTGTATTGTATTTGCTCGGAGTGTTGAAGTCATGACGCTGCTACTTGCTGGTGATATTGGTGGAACAAAAACCATTTTGCGCTTAGTCAGAGCGGCGAACAGCGCAAATCAGGAAGCGGCGCTAGAGTCGCTATATGAGGTGCGCTATTCGAGCCATGAGTTTTTGGGCTTAGAGCCAATGGTGAAAACCTTTCTAAAAGCCGCTGAGCAAGAGTTAGGAGAGCCGTTTGCACCCGAAAAAGCTTGCCTTGCGATCGCGGGTCCCATTCTCAACAACAAATCGAAACTCACCAATCTCACCTGGACTATCGACGCAGATCTGTTTTCAGAGGAGCTTTCCATTCCAAAAGTGGCATTAATCAACGACTTTGCGGCAATTGGCTACGGCGTGCTGGGCTTGAGCGATTTAGATATCCACACGCTGCAAGTAGGCAAACTCGAGAAAAACGCCCCGATCGCTGTGATTGGCGCGGGTACAGGATTAGGTCAATGTTTTCTGGTTCACACGGGAGAAACCTATCAGGTCTTGAGTTCCGAAGGGGGACACGCCGATTTTGCGCCCAAAACAGAATTAGAGTTCCAATTGGCGGGATATTTGTTAGATAAAAATAATATTGAGCGGATTTCGGTAGAACGGGTGGTGTCAGGTCAAGGAATTGTGGCGATCTATCAGTTTTTACGCGATCGCAACTTCGCAACAGAATCTCCTGAAGTCGGGAATGTGGTTCGAGAGTGGGAGTCACAAGCGGGGCGCAGTGAGAAAAGCGCAGATCCAGCGGCGGCAATTTCTCAAGCTGCGTTAGAAGGCAGCGATCGCTTGTCCGTCAAAACGATGCAGATGTTTGTCGAAGCCTATGGCGCAGAGGCGGGTAATCTAGCGCTGAAGCTGTTGCCGTATGGCGGCGTTTATATCGCGGGGGGCATCGCGGCTAAAAATCTTTCGTTGATTAAGGAAGGTAGTTTTCTCTACGCCTTTACTCACAAAGGACGGATGGCTGGACTGATGGAGCGAGTTCCTGTTCATGTGGTGTTAAATCCTCAAGTTGGACTGATCGGAGCCGCTCTTTGTGCCTCTAGGCTGTAGTCACTTAAAGATTAGATCGAGGCGTTGTTGAGAGTCCGACAGCGCTTCTTGCGGAGATTTTCGATTTAATAACGTTGCCTCGATCGCACGTCCTAAGTTATCCGAAATCCGGTTGTAGCCCGGAAAAATTGGACGCGATCGCCCATATTTCGCTTGGCTAAGAAACACATCTACCGCTGGCTGTTTCGCTCTAAAGTCTCGGTAGGCTTGACTCTCTCGTGATTTAAGGTTAGTCGGGAGATACCCAGTCCCGATCGCCCATTCCGTCTGAAAGGCTTCACTCATCACATACTCGGCAAACGTAAACGCGGCGCGTTCTTGCTCTGGTGTTGATTTGAAGATGAACAAATTCTCACCGCCCATTGCTGTGCCTAGCTGCGCACCTTTAGGAATCGGCAGAACGCCAAAATCAGCCTTGCTTGCTTGCAGTTGTCCGAGCGTCCAAGGCCCTGATAGCTGCATGGCGACTTTGCCCGCCAGAAAGCTGTCTAACTCGTAGCCACGTTCGGGCTGAGAGAGAATTGCAGAGCCATCTTGAACGAGATTTTGCCACAGTTGCAGGGCTGCGATCGCGCCTGCATTGGCGATATTGATATCGGTCTGCACAACCGATCCTGAATTGATCGAATTGCCAAACTGGAGGACTGTTTTTTGCTGTGTCAAGTCACCGCCACCGCTCCACATAAACGGTAGCCACATAAACACTGTCCATTCTCCTTTTCCAAGCGGCAGCAGCATTCCGTGTTGATCAGGTCGTCCATCTCCGTTTGTGTCACGAGTTAACTGTTTTGCAACTTGCCGAAACTCACTCCAATCCTTCGGCAGTTTTTCAATTCCTGTGGCTTTGAATAAGCTTGGACGATAATAAATTCCAACATTATTTGTCCCAAATGGAACCGACCATGTTTGACCTTGATATTGAGTAGATTCTTCTAAAGCTGGATCAACTTCTGACTTGAGTGGTGATGCTGCTAACCATTCGTCTAAGGGTTTCAGCGCGTCAAGTTCGACCAGTTGCCCAGTAATCATCGGCGCATACCACAACAGATTTGGGGCAGCATTGCCAACAACAGCCGCCAGAATCTTAGGAATTTGCTGATCGCCTTGTCCCACGTATAGCGACTCGACTTGAATATCTGAATGCTGCTGATTGAATTTATTCACTAAGGCTTGCAACACATCGCGGTTTGGAGGCGGGTTCACGCCTTGCCAAAGCGTCAGATGGGTCACGTTAGAGGCGGGCTGGGGTTGACAGCCGATGAGGAGCAAACTGAGACAGAGGGTAAGAAAACAGCAAATGTGGAGCGCTCCGTTGAAAGGAGTTGTCCTCACCTTTTCCCAGTGGGAGAAGGAACAAGAATTGAATTGGCTCCCCTCTCCCTGTGAGAGAGGGGTTGGGGGTAAGGGCGAAGTTGCATCACTCAGCGAAATCAATACCCAACTTCGAGCGATCGCGCCCAAAAATTTGATCCATTTGTGAACAACCATAACCATTTGTCAGCACTCCACCACAGTTGCAGTCCCAAGAGTCATTATGAAAGATGAATTTACTCTTCTGACGGCGTAGTTCAATTTTGTTATGAAGAAACAGGTTGCAAGGTTGACTTGTCTCGGTTTGCTTTTACTGGTCTCCTCATGTCGCTCAAACTCTAGCGATACAAATGCACCGATCGAAATCACATTAAGTGGATGGCAAAGTAATCCCAACGAATCAAAACTCTTAACAAAGGTTATCAACGAGTTTGAGATCAAAAATCCCAACATTAAAGTTAAACGCGAAGTGATCAACAGCCAGTATATGGATGTGATCAGAACTCGCTTAATTGGAGAAGTTGCTCCAGATGTATTTTATCTAGAAGCATTTGAGGCTCCAACCTTAATGAAAAGCGGAGTCTTAGAACCGCTTGATGGTTACATTAAACCAGACTACGACATCAAAGATTTTGAACCGTCGCTGATCAATGCCTTCAAACGAGACGGAAAACTCTACGCCATTCCGAAAGATTTTTCGACGTTAGCACTCTTCTACAATACGACTGCGTTTCAGAATGCAAACCTTAAACAGCCTCCGGAAACGTGGGCTGAGTTAACCCAATTTGCGAAGCGGTTAACGGTTGATACTAATCGAGACGGCAAGCCCGATCGCTATGGTATGGGCGTCGCACCCGAACTACCGCGTCAGCTATTTATGATTAAAGCCTTTGGTGGAACTCTGGTCGATCAGCAGAATTATGCCAGTTTTGCCAGTCCAAACGGCGTGAAAGGGTTGCAGCTTGTGATTGACCAATATCGCCGAGATCGCACCGTTGCCCAGCCCTCAGATGTTGGCGCAAACTCTAACAGTGAAGCATTTGGACAGGGCAAAGTAGCCATGGCGATCGAAGGCGCGTGGGCAATTCCGTATTTAAAAGACACCTTTCCAGATCTGAAGTTTGCCACCGCAGAAGTTCCAACCATTAATGGTAAAAAAGGCACAATGGCATTCACAGTGGGATACGGAATGAATCGCCAATCGAAACACAAAGATGCCGCTTGGAAACTGATCGAATTTTTGACCAGCAAACAGGGGATGAAATCTTGGGCAACCGAAGGACTCGCGCTCCCGTCTCGCAAATCGGTCGCGGCAGCCCTGAGGTACGATCGCAATCCTCTTTACGCTCCCCTTGCTGCCGGAGCAAAGTACGCCACCATTTGGCAGTCGGGCGAAACGCTACCCACAGTGATGACGAGTTTTGACAACCAGTTTGTCAGCGCATTGTTAGGGCAACAACCTCTGAAAGATGCCATGCAGAAAGCCCAAGACACCGCCAATCGAGAAATTTATTTATCAAATTAGTCATGCTGAAAAGCAAGTTTTTTAATCGACGCAACGTTCGAGAAGCCCTTTCTGGATATTTATTTATGACCCCAACGATCGTTGTCTTGGGCGTCTTTCTGGCATTGCCTGTGTTGTATGCGATCGTGCTTGCCTTTCATAAAGTGAATCTTTTAGGCGACGTTAGCTACCGCTTCACTGGATTGAAAAACTTTGTTCGGATGCAAGATGATGAGCGAGTCTGGATCGCCTTGCAAAATACGGTTCAATATGTTGCGATCGTAGTTCCGATTCAAACTCTACTCGCGCTGGGATTGGCCCTCACTCTCAACACCAAAATCAGAGGTAGAAGCTGGTTTCGCGTCGCTTTCTTCTTACCTACCGTCACATCTTCAGCCGTACTAACGCTGATTTTCATGTGGATTTACAATTCCAATGGCTTACTCAATAGCGTTCTGAGTTTCTTTAGCTTACCGACGTACAACTGGCTTGGCGATCCTGAAGTTGCCCTTAAAGGCATCATGATCATGAATGTCTGGGCGACTGCGCCTCTGTTTATGGTGATTTATCTTGCTGCACTGCAAGATATTCCAGAAAGCTTATACGAAGCGGCGGCAATTGATGGTGCGACAACCTGGGAAAAGTTTTGGCACATCACCTTACCGTTTCTTCGCCCGGTTACATTCTTTGTGATTGTCATGGGTTTGATTGGAACGTTTCAATTATTTGACCAATCTTATATTTTCTCCAATGGTTCCGGCGGCCCCAACAACGCCACTCTTACTATTGTGCTTCTCATCTATCAATATGCGTTCAAAAATTTAGATATGGGATATGCCCTAGCATTAACCTTGATGCTTGCCTTTGTGATTATGACGGCTACTTTAGTGCAACGTCAGTTCTTTGGAGAAGAAAGTTTAGATTAACATTATGAAAAAATCTCTTCACTGGCCGATCGGCTTGCTCTATATTGGATTGATTTTATACGCCGTCATAACATTCATTCCATTTACATGGGCATTATCGGCGTCATTCAAATCGTTGGCAGAAATTTCATCTGGTGGCTCTAATTTCGTTCCTCAAACGTTCACGTTTGACAACTACAAGCAAATTTTCTTGCAAGAGCCATTGTTTGGACGGTGGTTATTTAATAGCGCGATCGTGGCGCTCATCGT
This sequence comes from Myxacorys chilensis ATA2-1-KO14, assembly GCA_019359275.1. Classification (GTDB taxonomy): domain Bacteria; phylum Cyanobacteriota; class Cyanobacteriia; order Leptolyngbyales; family Leptolyngbyaceae; genus Myxacorys; species Myxacorys chilensis. The sequence goes on from JAHHHP010000029.1 coordinate 20,316, forward strand.
GACGTTGTTCAACTTGTTGTTTAACTCAATGGCAGGCTATGCCTTGGCTAGAGTTCAGTTTCCCGGAAATCGCTTTCTGTTTTTCTTGATTCTGGCGGTTCTTGTTGTCCCGGCGCAAATCACGTTACTACCCAAGTTTTTGATCCTAAAATCGTTAGGCTGGCTCAATTCTTACCAAGGGCTGGTCGTTCCAACCGTCGTCAACGCCACGTTCATCTTCATGATGCGACAATTTTTTCTCAACTTTCCAAAAGAATTAGAGGAAGCGGCTGCATTAGATGGGTTAAATCGATTTGAAACGTTTTTTCAGGTGGTGCTTCCACTGGCCAAACCCGCTTTAGCGGCGCAGACCATTTTTATCTTTATGGGATCTTGGAATGAATTTTTACTGCCACTGGTTGTCATGTCAGATCCAACCATGTTTACCCTACCCATTGGCTTGAATGCCTTTAAAGGACAATACATTACCTACTGGAACTACATCATGGCCGCCTCAATGGTCTTTACACTGCCTGCACTGGCGATTTACGCATTTTTCAACCGCTACTTTATTCAAGGCGTCACATTTACTGGCGGCAAAAGCTAATCGACCACAATTTGCCCAACTTTGGATATCCTATATATCGAGCTTTGGTGTAATTTTGATCGGCTTCAGATATGGCAGGACACAGCAAGTGGGCAAACATCAAGCGTCAGAAAGCCAGAGTTGACGCGGTTAAAGGAAAAGTATTTACCAAAATTTCGCGGGAAATTATCGTTGCTGCTCGCAGTGGTGTTCCTGATCCGACGGGCAATTTTCAACTGAGAACAGCGATCGAGAAGGCAAAAGCGGCTGGCATTCCCAACGACAACATTGAGCGCGCGATCGCAAAAGGCGCAGGCAGTTTTGGAGGAAACGACACGCTCGAAGCCATTCGTTACGAAGGGTATGGCTCAGGGGGTGTTGCTGTTCTAATTGAAGCGCTCACCGACAATCGCAACCGGACGGCAGCAACGCTGAGAGAAGCCTTCAGCAAAAACGGCGGAAACTTGGGTGAAACGGGGTGTGTAAGCTGGATGTTTGAGCAAAAAGGCGTTGCCGAAATCTCATTTATTGCCAATGACACCGGACGCGGACGAGGCCGTTCGGCTCAAACCGAAATTGATGAAGAGGCACTGCTTGAAGCGTGTCTCGAAGCGGGCGCAGACACATATGAATTGAGCCACACCGAAACTGGAAAAATTGCAGAAGTCTTTACCGAAGTCGAGAACTTAGAAATGCTGAGCCAAACTCTTCAGGACAAGGGCTACACGGTGACTCAGGCTGAGTTACGGTGGCTCCCTCAAACGACAGTAGACGTTACCGATTCTGATCAGGCGCGATCGCTGCTCAAACTAATGGACGCTCTAGATGATCTCGATGACGTACAGACTGCTACGGCTAACTTTGATATGGCAGAAGAACTCATGTCTGCGGCTGTTTAACTTCATTCCTCAGTAACTATAGAGAAGCCTAACATTGCGCTTTAACCGACAACTGAAGCAGCACAACTCATCATTCAGAAGCGCTCATAGTTGATAGGTTTTAAGGTTTGAGAGAGAATAGGTGTAAAGTTTCGTATCGTTAGTTTAGAAAAATGGCGTTAGAGCAACTAGTCGCAAGCCAATCGGTCAGCCACTGCGATCGCGATGACTTTGACATTGCGATCGTAGGCGGTGGCATCGTCGGAACCCTTTTTGCTTGTGCGCTGAAAGATTCAAACTTAAAAATTGCTCTGATCGAAGCAGAAACCCAATCTCAGGCAGTTGCCAAAGCCCAAGCGTATTCCATCTCGTTACTCTCAAGCCAGATTCTACAAGGGCTTGGCGTCTGGGAAACCATTCGTCCGCAGATTGAAACCTACAAGACCGTCCGCCTGTCCGACGCTAACCATCCCAGCGTTGTCAAGTTTGCGCCAACCGACATTGGCACACAAACGCTAGGCTACGTTGCCGAACATCGAGTGTTACTGACCGCATTACAAGAGAGTCTTGAAACCTGCTCAAACGTCCTGCATCTTTGTCCTGCCAAGGTTTTGAAGACAGAATTTCGGGCAGAAGATGTCATTTTAGACGTTGCCATTTCTGATCAGATTCATTCTATTCAGACTCGGTTAGTCATTGCGGCTGACGGGTCGCGATCGCCGCTTCGCCAGCAAGCGAACATCCGCACCTACGGTTGGAAATACTGGCAAGCCTGCGTCGTTGCCACCTTTCAACTCGGCGCACCTCATAACAACACTGCCTATGAATGGTTTTGGGAAGGCGGACCATCGGGAATTTTGCCGCTTCCTAACAATCGCTGCCGCATCGTGTGGACAGTGCCGAAAACCGAAGCCGAAGCAATGCTGGCTCTCAGCGACAATGAATTTACAGAACGGTTCATTCAACGCTATGGAGCGCACTTGAGCGACCCCAAGCTGGAAGGCGATCGCTACGTCTTCCCCGTGCAATTGCTCCACAGCAGTCGCTATGTTGCCTCGCGATTAGCCTTGATTGGGGACGCGGCTCACTGCTGCCATCCCCTCGGTGGACAAGGCATTAATATGGGCATTCGAGATGCAGCAGCATTAGCGCAAGTCTTGCAAACAGCGCGCGATCGCAACGAAGACATTTCTAGCATTAAAGTTCTCAAGCGCTACGAGCGATGGCGTCAGTGGGAGAATCTCATTATTTTGAGCGTGACTGACGTGCTAAATCGAACGTTTTCTACTCAAATCGCACCTGTTGTCTTTCTCCGTCGGATCGCGCTTTGGATACTTGGAACCGTCCAACCCATCAAATCGCTAACCTTCCGTCTCATGAGCGGATTAGTTGGGCGTACACCAAACCTTGCTCGACGGTAAAGGAAACAGCAATTGGAAAGCGGTGAAACGATGAGAATATCAGAAAGGCGTTTCCTATTTGTTTATGGCTCCTAAAGCAATCGTTCTTTTATCTGGCGGTTTAGACTCTGCAACCTCGGCGGCTCAAGCGATCGCAGACGGATGTGAGGTGATTGCGATCTCGTTTCGCTACGGGCAACGGCACGATCGCGAACTCCTTGCGGCTAAACAAGTCGCTAGCCATTTGGGGATTCAAGAGCATTTCACTGTCGATGTGAATTTGGCTCAGTGGGGTGGTTCTGCCTTAACAGACGAAGCGTTAACCGTGCCAACTGAGGGCGTCAATCCTACTGAAATTCCTATTACCTATGTACCAGGGAGAAATACCGTATTTATTGCGATCGCTCTCTCCCTTGCCGAAGCCAAAGGAGCCGATGCCATCTATCTAGGCATCAACGCCGTCGATTATTCTGGCTACCCCGATTGCCGACCCGAATTTTTAGAGGCATTTCAAGCCTTGGCCAGCGTTTCCTCGAAGGCGGGAATCGAAGGCAGAGCGCCAAAACTCGTTGCTCCACTTGTGATGGATTCTAAAGTTGATATCGTGCATCGCGCCTTGCGCCTTGACGTGCCGATCTCGCTAACTTGGTCATGCTATCAGGGCGGAGAGCAACCTTGCGGCGTCTGTGATTCGTGCCGAATTCGCGATCGCGCTCTAATTGAAGCAGGACAGCCTAAATTAGCCACTCCTCAAGGTAGAGCATTCTATTCTTTGAAGTCGTCTTAATGATCTCGTTAAATTGTCAATGAAATAATCTATGATTTCATGCACAGAACATTAAAGCGATCACTCAAGGCTACTTCACAAATTTCCTTTCAATTCTAAAGAAAATCTATCTCTATTTTTGCTAGAGAAGGATGCTCATTTCGCCTTTAGTTTTGGCTGATAAAAGTATTAAAAATGAAGTAATTTTTAATAATGAGAGTAAGTACTTCAACAACAGTTAATCTTTCTACAACTTTTTCAAATCCTCTTCTAGCCTAGTTTTGGCTATTTCTAAAGATGTTCTTAAAATCTTACAAATCTTCTGCGAAGCATTAAAGGATTTGTGATTTGTTCCAAACATTCAAAGCAAAAAGCCATTTTGATTCAAACCCTAAGAAAAGTGGAAGCACTTAAATGCAAAAGAAGCCTGAAGAAGCAATCAGTGAAGCATTTATAGCGATATTTGCTCTAAAAAACAGCCTTTTGCGGTCGCTATATTAACAAGTAACTTGCTAAGGTTCACTATGATATTTGAATCCAACTACGTTCTGCTGTTATCACAACGGCGCGATGAGTTATACGGACTAGAATCACTTCTAGGACGGCTAAAGTTTCGTGTGCAAATCGCAAACTCGATCGAACACGCTGTTACTACAGTAAGGCAGGCTCCTCCTTGCCTCGTCATTCTGTACGGCAATGACTGGTCTGAGTTGCCTTTGCAACGACTGAGAGCGATCGCAGATTCAGAGAGTATTACACTTGTTGTTTTAACAGACTGTCATATGCCGCGCTGGTTGTATCAAGACCAAAATCCTGGTTTTGATGGCTTCCTGGTTAAACCGCTCAGTAGTGATATTCTCTCTTCTCTAGTTCAGTCTGCTTCCGCACGCCAACAGTGCTTAGCCTCTTAATCTCTATTTCGCTAAATTAACATTTTATTGAATTCGTGTCATTTGCCAGTTCTAGTACAGTTTTAGTAAATGTCCTTTGCTCCGATTTATCCTTTCTTGCATCGTCTTCTAAAGCCTACGTTTCCTCAGTGCCTTTGGTCAGGTCGTGACGATAGCCCTGCGATCGCGCTTACGTTTGATGATGGACCTCACCCGCAGTACACGCCCCTGTTACTAGATGTCCTTGACTATCACAAGATTTCTGCCACGTTCTTTTGGTTAGGGGCTTGTGTTGAAGACCACCCCGATCTAGCTCGCCAGGTTTACCAGCGCGGTCATTGGATTGGATTACACGGCTATGATCATCAAGCCTTCACTGGTTTGACCGCAACCGAGCTTAAAGCAACCCTAAATCTTACAAAAACTGCGATCGCTAAGACGTGTCAAATCAACCCTGAAACCTTGATAGATGTTCGTCCTCCCTATGGTCTGTTCGCTCCCCAAACTCTAAGCTACCTGCAACGCTGGAACTACCGCACTGTGATGTGGAGCATTATTCCTGAGGACTGGGCGCGTCCTGGTTCGTCAATTGTGGTGCAGCGAGTCTTAAACCAGGTTCAAAACGGCTCCATTATCGTTCTTCATGATGGTGCTGACGGTGGCGAAGACGTTGCAGAAACGGTTGATCGTCTCGTTCCTGAACTTCTACAGAAAGGCTATCGTTTTTCTACTATTGATCAGGTTTGGTCAGCATTGCCTCACCTTTAGTGATGCTTTTAGTAATTCTTTTTAAGCAGTTAGTACGACTGCTAATTAAGCCCTTTTAATAATGTACTTCTGAAACCATAAAACATTCTAATTTCTTAACAATCCACCCTGTTGCAGCTTGTATACTTTCGGATGAGGGGTAGGTCTTCTCAAAGCCTATTCAACTTAGGAGATGCAAAGCGGTTTTGCCATTGCCCCCGGTTTGTTTTGGGTCTTCCGACATTATCATCTAACTTAATATTTTCCCTAGTCTGATCCCCTAAATTTGGGCTACCGTATCATCATAGAGCCGTAATTCAGGATTCCGAAACCATCGAAAATGCTTTTGGAGATGCTATCAAGCAGGATGTAACTATGAATTCTGTTTCAGCTATTCCTGATTTGGCTTGCGAAATGGTTGTTTGCTTTGATAAAAGTGCTTCTCTTTCGTTCTCACATCACTGCTGTAATCCCAATATTGCGGAGTCATGTCTTTACTTGATGACTTTTTGTAAAGAAGCCCGGATAGTGATTTGATCGAGGTTTACGCTGCAAATGCGTGGTTCTATCGGCATTACTTTTCAGCCTCAGAGATAAAGGTTCATAAAATAGGTGCAACTTTTGTGAGAAAGGCTACAATCGGGGAGACATTACAACATTTATCAATTAAGATTTGTGCATTGGGACATCTGCCCAACGGTATATTTCCAGGGAAGCAGGATGCCCCATTTGCTTGCACAACTCCCATCAATATGATGAATGTCAGGTTTTGTGGTGCATAGTTCTACTTGTAGGCAATGCAGGCAAACCACGAAATGACCTCAATACTCGCCCTTGAGTCGCTTGATTGCTGACTCACTTAAGGTTGAGGTAATAGTTGGACTAACCAGATACTCCACTAGATACTGTTTCCGCTGCCACATTTTTTCGACTACTTTTTGACTACTTAAGGAGCATGAGGAACGCGGCATGACCCAAGCCAACGACGTACTACTTGAAGCACTCGATAGCACTCCTGCAGAAGATGCGTTTGAGAGTGATTTGGGGGGAGGATACGACGACATCGATGAGGATCAAGAGGATTCTGATGGCGTCGAAGAAGAGGGCAAGTCAGGCAAGGCTCGGGCTACCCGTCGCCGAACACAAGCCAAGAAAAAGCATTATACCGAAGACTCGATTCGGCTTTACCTTCAAGAGATTGGTCGAATTCGGCTCCTGAGAGCAGATGAAGAAATCGAACTTGCTCGTAAAATTGCTGATTTGCTAGAGCTAGAGCGCATCCTGGTCAAAATGACCGAGAAGCTAGACCGCATTCCGTCTGATGCGGAATGGGCAGAAGAAGTGAAGATGCCCTTGCCTCAGTTTCGCTATCGCTTGCACTTGGGTCGCCGCGCCAAAGATAAGATGGTGCAGTCGAACCTCCGGCTCGTGGTGTCGATCGCTAAGAAATACATGAACCGGGGCCTGTCGTTTCAAGATCTGATTCAGGAAGGCAGCTTGGGTCTGATTCGGGCGGCTGAAAAGTTTGATCACGAAAAAGGCTACAAGTTTTCAACCTACGCAACGTGGTGGATTCGTCAAGCAATCACTCGTGCAATCGCGGATCAGTCCCGTACCATTCGTCTTCCGGTTCACTTGTACGAAACCATCTCTCGCATTAAAAAGACGACCAAGCTGTTGTCGCAAGAAATGGGGCGCAAGCCAACGGAAGAAGAAATTGCGACTCGGATGGAAATGACGATCGAAAAACTGCGGTTCATTGCCAAGTCTGCTCAGTTGCCAATTTCGTTAGAAACACCGATCGGTAAGGAAGAAGATTCTCGCTTGGGCGATTTTATCGAGTCGGATGGCGAAACTCCTGAAGATCAGGTATCTAAGAACTTGCTGCGGGAAGACTTAGAAGGAGTTCTGGCAACCCTTAGCCCCCGTGAGAAGGATGTTCTCAGACTGCGCTATGGTTTAGACGACGGACGTATGAAGACTCTAGAAGAAATCGGGCAGATCTTTAATGTCACTCGTGAGCGCATTCGTCAAATTGAAGCGAAGGCACTCCGCAAGTTGCGTCATCCAAATCGCAACAGTGTTCTGAAAGAGTACATTCGCTAATTTCAATTCATCTTGATCTCTCTACCCGATGGTTTTAACTCCATCGGGTTTTTTATTAGCAATTTCCTGTTAACTAGAAGTCAATTGCTGAATAAAGTACGCTTTTTTTCCCTCAACTCCATAAAAAATTGGACGCTTCGCTGTGAAGCATCCGCAAGACTAGCTTTTAAGGTTAACCAAAAATTTAGAGGAGAAACTCAATTACATCAGACCTAAAAAACGTAGGACGCCTTCACCGGAAAAGAATTCGGTGAATAAAGCAGCAACAAAACCAATCATAGCGAAACGTCCATTCCACAATTCTGCTTGGGGAGTAAAGCCAAACTTCCAAGCGTTACGATCTTCTACAGCAGCAGGAGCAGTGATTCTTTGTGTATCTTGCATGGTAGTAATACTCTGGGGTGCATTGGCTATCGTTATATTAAACAATATTACGAAAAGTGTCAAAGTGTAAAGCAATATGTTTCTCTGCTTAAAGGTTGCAGTTTAGAAACTTGAAAAACGTATTGAGCGGCTGCAAACCTGGAGAAACTAACGGTTCTTACAGCTAATTCAACGAAAGATCACTTGATAAATATGTTCCGAAATGCTGACTTTAGGGTCTAAAGATTTTGAAAACTCGATATGGAGCTATCATAGGAACGATTGATTGATATTTGTAACGAATTGTCAATGATTGTTTCTGACTCTGGTTTAGCGAAGATTAAGGCATCTGTGACGGAGAAAATTTTCTTTGGTCACGAGCCAACGACTGAGTTAATCGCTATTTTGCTAGTCTATTTTGTCCAAGGCATTTTAGGATTAGCGCGATTAGCGGTCAGTTTCTTCCTCAAAGATGAACTGGCTCTGAGTCCTGCTGAAGTATCCGCTCTGTTGGGCATTGTAGCGATTCCGTGGATGATAAAACCCCTGTTTGGATTTATCTCTGATGGGCTACCCATATTTGGATATCGCAGACGGCCTTACCTAATACTATCTGGGATTTTGGGTACGTCGTCCTGGGTGATAATGGCAACGCTTGTTCACTCTCCTTGGGCAGCAACGGCAGCGATCTCGCTGGGTTCTCTTTCGGTTGCCGTTAGTGATGTCATTGTCGATTCGATCGTTGTAGAGCGTGCTAGACATGAATCGGTGAGCGGAGCAGGATCGCTACAGTCTCTGTCTTGGGGCGCTTCTGCTCTAGGCGGACTGATTACCGCTTACTTTAGTGGCCTATTGCTGCACGTTTTTGATACTCGCACTATTTTTCTAATCACAGCGACCTTTCCGCTCATTATTTCTGGTGTAGCTTGGTTCATTGCTGAAACTCCAGTGACTACGAAGTCAGATTGGTCGGTGGTACGGCATCAGTTAGGGCAACTGAGGCAAGCGGTGTCTCAAAAAACGATTTGGATGCCCACTGCTTTTCTATTTCTTTGGCAAGCCACTCCAACCGCTGAGTCTGCCTTCTTCTATTTTTCTACAAATGAATTGGGGTTCGAGCCAGAGTTTTTGGGTCGAGTCCGATTGGTGACTAGTATTGCTTCGCTCCTCGGCATTTGGGTGTTCCAACGGTTTTTGAAAACCGTCCCCTTTCGCACAATTTTTGGATGGTCAATTGTGCTGTCGTCGGTGCTAGGAATGTCGATGCTGCTACTCGTGACTCACGCCAACCGGACGCTGGGAATTGACGATCGCTGGTTCAGTTTAGGTGACAGTTTGATTCTCACTGTCATGGGACAGATTGCCTTTATGCCAGTGCTGGTTCTAGCCGCGAGATTATGCCCACCGGGAGTGGAGGCAACCCTGTTCGCGTTGCTAATGTCAGTTGTAAACCTGGCAGGGTTAGTTTCTTACGAATTTGGGGCGCTGCTAACGCACTGGTTAGGAGTGACCGACACTAATTTCGATAAGCTCTGGCTGCTCGTAGTCATTACGAATATCACAACGCTGCTGCCATTTCCATTGTTGGGTTGGCTGCCTAGTACGGTTGAAGCAACGTCAGTTGAACAGCCTGCGCCTGCTCTAGAATCTGATCCTGCAAAACCGATTGGACAATCTTTCTTGCCGAATTTGGTCTCAGCTTGGACTTCTAAACAGCCTGAACCTGTTGAGAAGCCAGAATGAAACTGTTCTTTGGCGGGTGAAGACAACCGCTTGAACCGCACAATTCAACTTTAGATATTCAGACGATATGCAACTGTTTGAACACGCTTCTACTGTCCCGATTACGTCATATAACACTGAGGAATGGCAAAAGGGATATCGATCGCTTCATCAAGAATATGAATACTGGATTGATGAAATAGAGGGTGAGATTCCTCAAGCGTTGGAAGGGACGCTGTTTCGCAATGGTCCTGGATTGCTCGATGTGAATGGGCAGCAGCTTCAGCACCCGTTTGATGGCGATGGGATGATTTGCGCGATCGCATTCAAAGATGGACGCGCTCATTTCCGCAATCGGTTTGTCAAAACGGAAGGCTATTTGGCAGAGCAGAAAGCGGGCAAGATTTTATATCGGGGCGTATTTGGTACGCAGAAGCCCGGAGGTTGGCTGGCGAATGCTTTTGATACTCGAACTAAAAACATCGCAAATACTCAAGTTCTGTATTGGGGCGGAAAGCTTTTGGCGCTTTGGGAAGCCGCAGAACCTCATCGCCTTGATCCACAAACGTTAGAAACGTTGGGACAGGAATACTTTGATGGTGTGCTGTCGAAAGGCGCACCGTTTGCCGCTCACCCGTGGATTGATCCGGTGAGCCAGTTTGATGATGGCAAACCGTGCTTAGTCAACTTTTCGATCAAAGCAGGGTTATCGTTTACGATCGCGATTTACGAACTCGATGTAAGTGGCAAGATTGTACGACAGCACGATCATCCCGTTCCAGGCTTCGCGTTTATTCACGACTTCGCGATCACGCCGAACTACTGTATCTTTTTCCAAAATCCAGTCGATTTTAATCCGATTCCGTTCTTAGCAGGCATGAAGTCCGCAGGGGAATGCATCAAGTTTCGCCCTGACAAGCCGACGCGCATCATTCTTATTCCTCGTGATACGTCTTCTGGTCGGCCCACCGCCAAAATTCTTGAAACGCAGTCAGGATTTGTGTTTCACCATGCAAATGCTTACGAACAAGATGGAGAGATCATTCTCGATTCGGTGTGCTACGAGAACTTACCGTCTGTTGAACCTGGCTCAGATTACCGGCGAACGGATTTCGAGGCGTTAGCGCCCGGTCAATTGTGGCGATTTAACCTCAATTTGGCAGATCAAACGGTCAAGCGCGAACTATTAGAGGAACGCTGCTGTGAGTTTCCGTTCGTGCATCCAGGTGTAGCTGGACGGAAGCACCGTTATATCTATATGGCAGCCGCTCATACCTCGAGTGGGAATGCACCGCATCAAGCCATTCTGAAAGTAGATGTGGAGTCGGGAGAGCGATCGTTCGCCAGCTTTGCACCGGATGGATATGTTAGTGAACCTGTGTTTGTGCCGCGCGATCGCCCTAATGAGTCTGGGCTATATACCCAGGTGCAGGGTGATGAAGATGACGGTTGGTTGCTAGCGATCGCATACGATAGCAAGCGCGATCGCTCCTCGGTGGTCATTCTGGATGCGAAGAACGTGGAGCAGGGTGCGATCGCGCGGCTGCACTTCAAGCATCACGTTCCCTATGGATTGCACGGCAACTTCACACCTCATTATTTTGAGTCAGAGGGTTAGACCATCGTAATGGCAATTTTGCCGACTACATGACCCTCCTCGCTATAGGCATGGGCAGCAGCAATTTCAGAAAGCGGGTAAGTTCGATCGATAATGGGTCGAATCTTGCCCGTTTCAATTTGTTCTTTGAGGTAGATAAGGTCAACGCGATTGGCCTTAGCAAGAATGACTTTGGCGGTTTGACCAGGCAGGACGCTAGTTAGCAATCCTTGGAGGTAGTTTTTAGGGTCGGGTTGCGTAGTGACGTAAATTCCCGTGCCGGTGAGAATGCGCTTGCAGTCGGAGTAGGGCTTTGAACCAACGACATCGAAGACCAAATCATAAGATGCGGCTTCTTGAGTGAAGTCAGTTTGCTTGTAGTCAATGACGCGATCGGGCGAAAAGCGGTTCACGAGATCAATGTTTTGTGTACTGCAAACTGCCGTGACTTCTGCCCCAAAGAGCTTTGCGATCTGCACGGCAAAAATGCCAACGCCGCCAGACGCCCCGTTGATCAGCACTCGTTGTCCAGCATTGAGCTTTCCTGCATCTCGTAAGGCCTGTAGTGCCGTTGTTGCAGCCAGTGGAATGGAAGCCGCTTCTGGATAAGACAAATTCTCCGGCTTAGCAGCCGTTACTTTCTCCGAAACTGCCGCATAATCGGCATAAGCACCGCCAGGAAACTGATTGGAGTAGGCATAGACGGCATCCCCGACGTTGAGATGTGTGACCTGAACGCCAGTTGCAACCACTTCTCCAGCAATGTCAAACCCTAAGACCATTGGAAACTTCTGCCCAGGTAGCAGTTTGAGCATTCCTTTCCGAATTTTCCAATCGATAGGATTCACGCTGGATGCATAAACTCGAATCAGGACTTGATCGGCTTTGACTTGAGGCGGCGCAATGTTTCTGATCTCAAACACGTCGGGCGATCCATATTGCTCTATGACTGCCGCTTGCATGGAACCATTAATGACAGTGGTTTCGGTCGGAGTCGGACTGGAGGAGGTGGTCATCGGAGTTACCTAAACAATAGAGAGCCTTGCCTCTGTAGTAACGAGATGCGTCACCGAAGCGCTTACCTCTTCAGACAGACTTCACCCAAAGACAACGGTACGATTTCCGTACACCAGCACACGATTTTGCAGATGCAATCGGACTGCTCTCGCTAAAACGACTCGCTCCAAATCTTTTCCTTTACGAATTAAGTCGGCGGTGTTATCGCGATGACTGACGCGAACGACATCTTGCTCAATGATGGGACCTTCATCTAGGTTCTCGGTTGTGTAATGCGCAGTTGCACCAATAATCTTGACGCCCCGCTCAAATGCTCGCTCGTAAGGATTTGCACCCGCAAAGGCAGGTAGAAATGAATGGTGAATATTAATCACCGTCGGAAATTTTGCAATGAAATCTGAACTCAGCACTTGCATATATTTCGCTAACACAACTAAGTCGATGTTGTATTGCTGCAAGAGTTCTAGCTGTTTTGCTTCTTGTTGAGCTTTTGTTTCTTTTGTGATGGAAACATGATGAAAATCGATGCCAAATTGGGCTGCGGTTTCCCTAAGAGGGAATTGCGAAGCAACCGCGCCCAACTTCTCATGGTTGCTGACAATCAATGGCACTTCTGCCCGCAACTCTCCCGACTGCTGACGCCAGAGCAAGTCAAATAAACAGTGATCTTGTTTGCTCACCCAAATCGCAATTCGAGGCGTCGTATCCGAAAAGTGAAGTTGCCAGGTGGCGTTGAGGGGAGACGCAATGGCTCGAAATGCAGGCTCAATCACCTCACGGGGCAACTGAAACCCTTCCAACTGCCACTCAATTCGATTGAGAAATAGCCCTGCTGAAAAGTCGGTGTGTTGGTCAGCGTGAATGATGTTGCCACCATTCGAGTAAATAAAGTTGGCAATCTTAGCGACTAAGCCTTTTTGGTCAGGACAGGAAATGAGCAGGGTAGCCGTTGGAGTACTCATTGAACTTATTGAGAGGGCGCAGGAGATGACGACGGAGTAGGACTAACGCTAGTTTGAGGTGCAGGGGGCGATGACGGGGTAGGACTAACGCTAGTTTGAGGCGTTGGCGATGGAATGGGAGAACTACTTGCTGAAGGCGATGGAGAAGGAGCAGGGCTACTGGCAGGGGAAGGGCTAGACGACGAAGTAGGACTGCTGGGGGAAGGGCTAGACGTTGCCTTAGAATCTTTCTTCGGCTTTTCTTTCTTCCATTCATCCAATGGACGATCGACAGCGTTTTGAAAATCGATCGGCACCAGCAACACAGCTAACTCTCCATTAGTATTAGCTGGAGTATTAGCTGGGGGATCGGCTAAAGCATACAAAAAGTTGCGATTGAAGTTTGGTTTACCAAGAACGAATTGATGAACCTGCTGATTGGCCAGTTTGACTTCAACTGTGGCAGAGGGTCGATCCAATCCAAATTCCGATTTGCGTGTGGTTGGAATGGTGAGAGTGCGATCGCTGCGCCCCGTTGCTAATAAATTCAGCAGAAATGCCACTGCGCCATCATCGGCTTGCGTTGGTTGTGGGGCAGTCATCTGCCAAACCGAAGGCACGACTCCCGGTTTCCGCTCAAATGCCAGCGTAGGTTGCTTCGAGGTTTTTACCGTAAAGCTAGTTACATCTGCCTCTTTGAAGTTAAAAATAGGCTTTGATGTGGACTGAGCTTCTTCTGTCTTGGGCTGTCTGAACTCTTGATAGTAAACAAATCCACCGAGCGCGATCGCTAGAAAGACCAGAATTAAAGAAGTACGCTGAAATTTCATAAGCTAATTCATCGGGCCTTGACAATCTCGTTCCTCAATTTGGTCATTCTACTATTCTGGTCTGTCCATTGAAGAAGTAACGTGCAGAAGTCATTGCAGCCTTGCTTAGTCTAATGTCAGGACATCCAAAAGGAGCTGCATTGCATCGCGCTCGATTTTTCTGCACCAGAAACAATGGATTAACATTTACTGGCAATTGCAGTTGATTCAACAGCGTACTAAGCGCGATCGCGACTGGCTCAGCCGTAAGTCAAACTGCCACCGCCCGCAATCCTCAATTATCTTGCCACCCTAGATAATCTTCTGCGATTTTGCCAAAAAACGCTTAAAGTAGTACCAATGTATGTTCTACTTTAGCCCCTGCATCTTATGCCCAACCTTATTCTGCTGGCAGCAACGCCACAATCTGATCGACAAACGCCTGATGATCGACCACTGGTTTTGAAATGTAGTCATCTGCCCCGCTTTGCTGAAGGAAATTCTCGCGATCGCCCTCCATTGCATGGGCTGTTACCAAAATAATGGGCAAATCAGCCGTTTGCGGATCGCCCTTCAGCAGTTGAGTCAGCTGAATACCATTCACCGATTTTCCTTGATAGGCACTCCGAGCGAGGGAGACATCCATCAAAATAATGTCCGCTTCACCGGATTGAGCAATTTGGATCACTTCATCCCCATTTTCGGTATGCTTGACCGCTAAACCGCCCCGCTTCGTCAAAATTTTCGAGAATACTCGCGCATTGATCAAATCGTCTTCTACAATCAGAACCGTTTTCATGAGGTGAGCCTCTATGGGCGATACACAATTTCAAGACCACGATATTTCAGGCAACATTCTCAAACAAACCACTAAAACAACTGATGAGGCAAAATAAGCGCTCTCAGCCTATAACGGATATCACCGCTTAAGGGACGCAATCCGGATAAGTATGACTACACTGAAGTTGCAGCACCGTATTCTAAAGCTCGGAACGAAGGGACAGGACTCATGGCGAAACAATTAAATATTCTCCCAACAGGACAGGTTATCACGACTGCCCTACATACGGAGATGCAGCAATCATATTTGGAATACGCCATGAGCGTGATCGTCGGTCGCGCGTTACCCGACGTGCGCGATGGATTAAAACCCGTCCATCGCCGCATTTTGTATGCCATGCACGAGCTAGGATTAACCCCAGACCGCCCCTACCGTAAGTGTGCCCGCGTGGTTGGTGACGTGTTGGGCAAATATCATCCCCACGGCGATCAATCTGTGTATGACGCCTTGGTACGGCTGGTGCAAGACTTCTCCAGTCGCTATCCGCTGCTCGCAGGTCATGGTAACTTTGGCTCTGTCGATAACGATCCGCCTGCGGCGATGCGGTATACCGAGACGCGCTTAGCAGCGATCGGGAACGAAGGACTGCTGACGGACATTGGAGAAGCGACGGTTGATTTTGTTGGCAACTTTGATAATTCTCAGCAAGAGCCGACGGTGCTTCCGGCTCAACTGCCGTTCCTGCTGCTCAATGGAAGCTCAGGAATTGCGGTCGGTATGGCGACAAACATTCCGCCTCACAATTTGAACGAAGTGGTAGACGGCTTAGTGGCGCTGATCGACCGTCCAACCATTAGTGATGACGATTTGCTAGCGTTGATTCCCGGTCCTGACTTTCCGACAGGCGGAGAAATCATCGAAACGAGTGGTATTCGAGAAGCCTATCTCACGGGTCGGGGGAGCGTGCCGGTGCGCGGCGTCACTAACATTGAAGAAGTGAACGTCGGGCGCGGCAAACACCGGAGAACGGCGATTATCATCACAGAATTGCCCTACCAGGTCAATAAAGCCAGTCTGATCGAGAAAATTGCAGACTTGGTCAATCAAGGCAAGCTCGAAGGGATTGGCGACATTCGCGATGAGAGCGATCGCGATGGCATCCGCGTTGTGATCGAACTGCGTCGGGATGTTAATCCTCACAAAATTCTCAACTATCTCTACCGTCAAACGGCTTTGCAAAGCAATTTCGGCGTCATTCTGCTAGCCATCGAAAACGGTCAGCCAAAGCAAATGACGTTGCGGGAGTTGCTGCAAGGCTTCCTCGACTTTCGGGAAGTTACGCTCACTCGGCAATATCGTCACGAATTTGAGCAAGCGGAGCATCAGCTTCACATTGTCGAAGGTCGCTTAACGGCACTTTCAAATCTGGACGAGGTAATCGACATTCTGCGCCATGCCCCGGATGGCAGCACCGCAAAACTCCAGCTACAAGAGCAATTGGATCTCAGCGATCGCCAAGCCGATGCCATTCTCTCAATGCCATTGCGACGACTGACTGCCCTAGAGCATCAAAGCTTGCAAACCGAGCGGGATGAACTCGCGACAAAGATGGCGGAATTAAACAAACTGCTTAAAGATCGCCGCGAACTGCTCAAAGCTCTGAAGAAAGACCTGCGATCGCTCAAAAAACAATATGGCGACGATCGCCGCACGCGCATCCTCACGGTCGAAGAACGAAACAGTGACGATCAATCATCATCCGCGACATCCGCTCCCCAATCGGCTGCCACCTTGTCGCCATTCACGCTGTCATTTGACTTCGAGGAAGACGTTCAAGAAACCGTTGTCGAAATGACCCAACGGGGATACGTGCGGCGGATGACGCCCAAATCTTACGAGCGCCAAAATCGCAATCGAAATGATGATACAGCGACTGCCGGGCTAGAAGACGGAGACGATTTCGCCGCGCAAACGCAATTTACCACGACTAAAGAAACGCTGGTCGTGTTTACGCGCAGTGGTAAAGCCTATCCAGTCAAAGTACGTGATATTCCACAAGCCACGGGCAAATCGAAAGGAACTCCCTTAGTCACGCTCTTACCCGCTGCTGCGCAAGGCGCTCCAGACACGATCGCAGGGGCATTCATTTTGCCAGAAACCCTCGATGAGCAATCTGTTTTACTACTCACTGGGCAAGGACGAATCAAACGCTTAGCGCTCTCCGAGTTTGCTGACCTTACCGGACGCGGGCTGACTGTTCTCAAACTCAAAGAAGACGACCAGCTTTTGGGCGTTAGCTTAGTGCAGTTGGGTGAGCAGGTTGTATTAGCAACGTCGAATGGGCGAGTGTTGCGCTTTGAAATTGTGGATGAGCAAGTTGCGATCGCCAGCCGCACGGCGCAAGGCAACATGGGGATGCGCGTTGGAAAGAAAGAAACAATCATTGGATGGGCGATCGCAACGAAAGCCGATACGTTTCTGATGGTGTCGCAACAGGGCTACGCCAAAAAAATGGCGATCGGATCGCTGCGCCGTGCCAATACAGGAGAGCTGGGTACTCAAGTCTTCCAGTTTGAGAATAAGACAGATATGCTCGCTGGCATTGTTGCGGTGCTACCAGAAGCGCTGGTATTTCTGTTAACAAATGAAAATCATCTAGCGCGAATTGAGGTTGATGCGGTTGCAGTGAGTCGGAAAGATGACAAGAGCGATCGCATTGTCAAACTTGGCAAAACAGAACGCATCACGAATGTTAGTCTTCCAATTCTCTATGGTAGTGCCACCGATGACGCTGAAGAGTAGCGATCGCGGAGGACGAAATAGACCAAAGACGTAGCGAATAGATTAAGTTGTCCAGCTTAATCTATTTGTTCTTGGGCAACGTGAAATCAAGAATGTCGTGAAGGCAACAAGTAGACTGTAACTACGCGAAGATTTTTGCGAGAAATCAAACTGTTCGTGCCAACCGTCACTAGTCTAATCACTGAGATGGGAAGTCATGCATGAAGTATTCGAGATACGGTTATTTCATAAGCAAGATGCTGAACAAGTCGCACAGTTATTCCATCAAACAGTGCGTGAAATTAATATCCGTGACTACTCGAATGCTCAGATCCAAGCATGGGCACCAGAAGACATTTACTTTAGAAACTGGGCTGAAATTTGTTCTGCCCGACATACCTTTGTGGCCGATGCAGCAGGCACAATCATTGGTTTCGGAGAGTTAGAAGCGAATGGTCACATCGACTGCTTTTACGTCCACAAGAGCTATCAACGGTGCGGCGTTGGCAATCAGATTTACCAGGCAATTGAGGCAAAAGCGTTAGAAATTGGGTTAAATCGGTTGTTTGCTGAAGTAAGCATTACAGCAAAGCCATTTTTCCAGCGCATGGGATTCTCGACGGTTAAAGAACAGCAGGTTGCCCGTCGGGGAGAACGCTTCACCAATTATGTGATGGAAAAGTTTCTAGACTGGGCTTTCGATTGCGATCGCACCAATCCAAACCTAACAATGAATCAAGATGTGATCGTGATGGTGACTCAAGGCTTATCCCACGGATTGTTTTGCATCAGATCAGCGTTGCCTTTGGCACAGCGAAGCTGCCCGTTGGACACGTAAATCCATGCACATGACCTCTACCAATTTTAGCCATCCAGGTAAATGCGATCCTTCAGAATTTCGCGGGCGAATTGCAGCAGGCTTGCGTTCAATTTGACTCAAAATTAGTTCAGCAATTCTTTACCAAAAAAGCTTGTAGACCACAACCTGCGTCAAGTGACAACAGACTGTGGTCTACAAGTCATAGAATTCAACCTATCTGGCTAGCGTTCTACGCTTCGTCACCATGCGGTAAGCCTCGATAAT
Organism: Myxacorys chilensis ATA2-1-KO14; assembly: GCA_019359275.1. Classification (GTDB taxonomy): domain Bacteria; phylum Cyanobacteriota; class Cyanobacteriia; order Leptolyngbyales; family Leptolyngbyaceae; genus Myxacorys; species Myxacorys chilensis. The sequence goes on from JAHHHP010000029.1 coordinate 38,763, forward strand.
ATCGCCTTCCTTCCAGTCGTTGAAATTATCTAAACCGATACCACACTCATAACCAGAATTGACTTCACGCGCATCTTCTCGCATCCGCTTAAGCGAATCCAAGTTACCGTCGTGAAGCATCTGATTACCCCGATGCACTCGCACCTTGCAGTTACGAATCAGCTTACCAGACTGCACATAGCAACCTGCAACCGCCCCGCGACCTACCGGGAAGACGGCACGAACTTCAGCCTGACCCAATGGTTCTTCAACCAGTTCAGGTTCTAGCAGACCTTCCATCGCACCTTGGACATCATCGAGCAAGTTGTAGATAATGTTGTACTCTCGCACATCGACCCCTGCTCGATCTGCCGCCTGACGTGCTCCTGTTGCCAGCGTTGTGTTGAAGCCAATAATGACCGCATCACTCGCCGCTGCCAGATCAACATCCGTTTCAGAGACTTCACCCGGAGCCGCGTACAGAACTCGGACTTGAACCTCGTTTTGCGGCAGTTGCCTTAGCGATCCCAGAATTGCTTCGACAGAACCCTGTACGTCCGCTTTGAGAACGAGATTGAGTTCTTTCAGTTCGCCTTCTTGAGCCTTCGCAGACAGCGTATTCAAGCTGACGCGGCGAGACGACATTGCTGCCAATAGCCGCGACTGACGCTGTTCGTCCGCTTTCGCCGACGAGACTGCCCTCGCCTGTTTCTCGTCTGGGAAGACCTCAAATTCATCCCCGGCGGCTGGAACGTCAGCCAAACCTAGAACCTCTACCGCAAAGGAAGGAGAGGCAGCTTGGACGCGCTGAGCGCGATCGTCAACCATTGCCCGTACCTTACCTAGCGATGAACCAGCGACCAAAATGTCACCGACTCGTAAAGTTCCATTCTGAATCAGCAAGGTGGCAACCGGGCCTTTCGCCTTATCAAGGTGAGCCTCGATGACCGTTCCTCTAGCAGCGCGGTCAGCGTTGGCATAGAGATCTTCGACTTCAGAGACCAGCAGGATCATGTCGAGCAGCGTATCAAGGTTATCCCCTGTAATCGCGCTAACGGGAACCATAATCGTTTCACCGCCCCACTCTTCCGGTACCAAACCGTATTCTGTGAGTTCTTGCTTGACGCGATCGGGCTGAGCGCCTTCTTTGTCAACTTTGTTAATCGCCACGATGATCGGCACTTCTGCCGCCTTCGCGTGACTAATTGCCTCGATTGTCTGAGGCTGAACCCCATCATCAGCAGCTACAACCAGAATGGCAACGTCTGTGACTCGCGTACCGCGTGCCCGCATAGCCGTGAAGGCTTCGTGTCCCGGCGTATCGAGGAACACAACCTGTTCTGGTTTGCCGTTGTGCTCGACATCCACGTGATAGGCTCCGATGTGCTGAGTGATGCCACCTGCTTCACCTTGCGCCACTTTCGTTTTACGGATCGAGTCAAGGAGGGTTGTTTTACCATGGTCAACGTGACCCATGATCGTGACTACCGGAGGACGCCGTTGAAGCAGTTCGCGATCGGAAGCATTGACCATCTCGGTCACTTTCTTAGCGGCAGCCTGTTTCTCACTCTTCTCGACCAGAATGCCGTACTCTTCGGCAATCATTTCGATAGTTTCGACATCCAGGGTCTGAGTGATCGTGGCCGCCGTTCCTTTCATGAAGAGCTTCGTGATGATTTCAGTCGAAGAGACTGCCAACAGATTGGATAGCTCTTGCACAGTTAGACCACCTGTGACTTCAATGATCTCTGGCCGCTCAACCTTAGTTTCCTGGTTACGGCGATCGCGACGATCGCGGAGGCTGCTTCCTCCCTTTTTGCGCTGGGTTGGGGCCGCGATCGCAGCTGGCTTAGCTGGCTGACCCGGCAAGCCTTTAGGCTTAGCAGGACGCGCTAACGACAAGCTCACCTGAGTCGAAGTCACACCGCTTGCATCTTCTTCATCCAGCAAGTCGAGATCATCGTCATCCTCATCAATTCGAGGCTGAGCACGGCGCTTCCCTTTAGCAGGGGCCTTCGCTGACTCTTGATTTTCTTCCTCTTCGTCTTCCCAAACCTTCCCGCGCTTAGGCTTAGGAGGGGTCGGACGATTAAGCTGAAGCTCAGCCGCCTCTTGGGGACTGGTGGGAGGCTTAACTGGGCGATCTGCCTTCAGAATCGGCTGAATCACAGAAATCCCATCTTGGATGTCCTCACTACCTGCCTGCATCGGTCTAGGACGACGCAATTCAACTACCTGCTGGGGTCTTGCCCCTTCAGCAGGCTTTGCGGGTTGACCCGGACGTTTGCCATTTGGAGGCGCAGATCGTTGAGGTCTAGCGGTATCCCGCTGATTGCGTCCTTCCTGCGGAGCCTCAGCACTCTCAATGGCTTCAGGCTGGCGATCGCGCTTCAGAATTGGCTTGCTATTCAAGCTCGGTCGCGATGGGGGAGCCGGACGAGGGGGAGGAGAGGCCAAAGGCTGCTTCCGGGCTTCTGGGGCGGGTTGAGGAGCCACGGGCTGAGGCTCAACAGCAACTGGGGCAACTGGAGGCGCTTCCTCGACTGGAAGAGGCGCTTCATCAGCGGGCTGAGGCTCCACCACTGGAGCCGGGGTTGGGGCAGGCGGATTAGCGGCCACGGGTGGGTTGGCAGCCGCAGGCGGATTAGCAGCCGCAGGCGGATTAGCGGCTGCAGGTGGGCGGCTTGGCTCACTGGGTTTAGCAGGAGCACTTGGAGCTTGTGCCACTGGAGCTTGAGGAGTAGAAGGCGATCGCAATTCGGGAGCCTGCTCAGGTGGGGCTGAGCGGGTGATCGGACGGCGAATTTCTAAAATTTGCTGTTTCTTCTGAATATTCAAGGGCGTTTTCTTTCTAGAATCGACAGATGGGGAATGGGAGGCTTGACGGGCAGGAGGTGCCTTTGTCGAAGCAGGATGGCTGGCAGCGTATTTTTCTGCCGCAGATCGGATGCGCTCGGCTTCCGTCTCGTTGATGGTGCTGCTATGGCTTTTGACTGCGATATTTAGTTGTTCACAAATAGCAAGAATATCTCGATTGTCCAAATTCAATTCTTTCGATAGCTCGTAAATTCTGACTTTGCCGTTGTTCATCCACTCTTCCCTCGTTCGATCCACGTGTTGTCACATAAGTTGCCTTCTGTTCTGACTAAAACGACATCTGATTTGATCAGTTGGTGGCAGTGGCTTCGCAAATGAAGCCCGTAAGAAACTTAACTTGAAAGCCGCCCAGAAGATTTTAGCTAAGCAGCCTTCTACAGACTAGCCTATCTCATACCATTAGAATTTCACTCTACTTTAGAATTCTAGACGAATGAAAGACGGATAGATTGTATCAGCGATTTTGAGATCATCTTAGCGTTTCGATTGTTTTAGTCTATTAAGTTTCGCAATTATAGCGAGTGTTGGACGACAGTTCGCTTCTAGGATTCTGCCTTTATTCTATCGCAAGTCTATCATTGCCCAATCGCTGGCACTTGACAGTGGGTAGAGACTCAAGCTGCTGTGTAAGCGCTTGATAAAGGGACTCAGGAACAGGAGCTTTTAGAACCCGGCTGAGCCGATCTTTTTTACGAGCCGTCTGAAGGCAGCCACTCTGTGGACATAAGTACGCCGATCTTCCCATTCCCTGATTCAGCGCGATTTCATGGGAAGGATAGAGGCGGACGACTCGAAGAAAGGCTTCTTTCGGAGCAACTTTGCGGCAACTAATACAGCGACGGTAGTTTGGCAGCATGATGGCAGAAAAGAACTGGAGGGATAAGGGAGGGAATGCCTCGCAATTAGCGCAGAGTGCAACTCTGTAGGAACCGCGAGAAGGGATGAAAAAAGTAATCAAGACTAGTTTTCTCCCTGTTTGCGAAGTGTCACCGTAGGCGTCCCTCACCCTTTGCCTAATGAAGCACTACTCTGACTCCAATTCGTCTTGAGCAGCAACCTCCACAAGCGGTTCTTGAGGCTCAGTTTCGGGCGCTTCATCAGCCTCATCCAAATATTCTTCCTCCTCTTCGTAGGCTTCTTGCGTCTGACGACGGGCTTCGATCGCGGCTGAGATCTTCTCGCCTTCTGCTTCTGCGTCGTACTTCTTGGTGTCTTTGATATCAATCTTCCAGCCTGTCAGCCGTGCGGCGAGTCGGACGTTTTGCCCTTCTTTACCGATCGCAAGACTCAGCTGATCTTCTCCAACCAGGATATGTGCTTGTCGCCCTTCGGGATCAACTAAACGCACCTCGTCCACGCGTGCGGGACTTAATGCATTGGAAATATAGGTAGCTGGATCAGGCGACCATCGAATCACGTCTATTTTTTCGCCCCGTAATTCATTCACCACGGCTTGAATTCGAGAACCGCGTGCCCCAATACAAGCTCCTACGGGATCGACATCTCGCTCTAAGGTATCTACCGCAATTTTGGTGCGAGGACCGACATAGCGAGATGGAGGATTGGCTTCTCGCGCCACCGCTACGATTCGCACAATATCATCCTGGATTTCAGGAACTTCGTTCTCGAATAGGTAGACGACCAAGCCTGCGTCCGCTCTAGACACTAAAAGCTGAGGGCCGCGATGAGAGCCTTCACTCACTTTCTTGAGATACACTCGGAACGTAGCGTTCGCCCGATAGTTATCATTAGGAAGTTGATCCCGCTTGAGCAGTTCTGCCTCAACTTCGGGCTGACCAAAGCCACTGTTGACCGCCATGATCACGGACTGCCGCTCGAAGCGTAATACTCTCGCCTGAAGAATAGTGCCTTCCAAATCTTGAAATTCTTCTTGCACTAATTTGCGCTGTTGATCCCGCAGTTTTTGAGCCAAGACTTGTTTGGTTTGAATGGCGGCCATCCGCCCAAACTCGCCTTGATCGGGTGTAACATCTAGCACAACCGTATCTCCAGTTTGAGCTTCAGCTGCAACTTCCTGAACTTCTTTTAGCCCGATCTCGTGATCTAGATTTTGAACTTCATCGACGATCGTTTTCGTTGCCAACACGCGAAAACCTTCTTCTTCGATGTCTAGCTCAACCTCGAAGTTATCAAAATAGGTTTCATCAAACAGATTGCTATCCATCTTCTGAGTCCGACGGAAGCGCTCGTAGCCTTTGATCAACGCCTCACGCAGGGCAGCTTGAACCGATAGCTTAGGCAGGTTGCGATCGCGACTAATGCCATCGATCATGTCTTTGAGTCCGGGCAAAGCGACCATTGACATAAAATTAATCTCCGTAGTATTGAGTTGTTAGAAGTATTGAGTTGTTAGAAAGAGTTACTCTTCGCCATCAGCCAAGTGAACCGTTTTCACTAAAGAACGAGGAATTGCGATCGAGCGTCCTTTTAAGTTGATGTGAACTGCATCCTCGTCTCGGCGCACTAAATTGCCGCTCCATTCGGCTCGGTGATTGAACGGCTCAGAGGTCGTAACGATGACTGGAAACCCTCTAAATGAGGTAAATTCTCGGTCAGTTGTCAGCGAGTTTGGAATTCCAGGGCTTGAAACCTCTAAAACATAAGCATCAGGAATCAGATTGGACTCATCCAAAGCTGCTTCTAGAGCGCGACTCATCTGTTCGCAATCTTCCAGTCCCGTATCGTCCTCTTGATTCCGCACATCAACCCGCAAAACAGGCGGACTCTGATGGGTATGAAATACGGCTGTCACCACTTCTAAGCCCAATGACTGAGCTACCGGAGCAGCTAGATCCAGAATTTGGGGAATTAAAGGATGAGCCATCGACAAATTACCCTCCAAATAAAAAAAGTGGGGGACACCCACTTCTCATGAAACGACTGAATTTCATGAAATTTAGTGACAAGCAAAACAATTGCTCTCACTGACTGCCATTTTAGCGAATTAATTTAGAAATGATACAGTCAGAATGGAGATGTAGGTAAAGTCAAAACATCAGAAGGCAGTACGAGTATTCAAGCAGCAAGGTTGCGGGGGTAGGAATGCAGTAATAAACTGTGTTATTATGGCAAACAGCGAAATGCAAAACGTTCGCGGGCATAGTTTAGTGGTAAAACCATAGCCTTCCAAGCTATTGATGCGAGTTCGATTCTCGCTGCCCGCTTTTTAGTTTTTGAATAAAGTACTCCACCATTTCGAGCATAGCAAAATCATTCTGAGCAGCGCTTTTGAGCATTAAAGCGCACAGCAATGTTAGCAAGCCGTTTTTTAGCTACTGACTCATGGCTTGTCCCGCTAACCAACCTGTCGTCCACGCGCTTTGGAAGTTAAATCCACCCGTTACCCCATCGATATCTAATACTTCTCCTGCGAAATAAAGTCCAGAGCAGCATCGGCTTTCCATTGTTTTGAAGCTGACTTCCTTCAAACTAACGCCGCCACAGGTTACAAATTCTTCTTTGAAGACGCCTTTGCCCGCGATCGCATAGCTGCCCTGCGTAAGTTCTCCAATCAAGGCGGTCATTGTTTTATTAGAAAGTTCTGCCCAACGCATTTCGGGATCAATGCCAATATTGGCAACGAGTTTCTCCCACAGACGGCGAGGAATCATCACCGGACAATTTGCCGCGATCGTTTTTCTCGAAATTTGGTTTCTCACTGCCGTTAGCTCTTGTCGCAACGTTTCAGGGTTGTGCTGCGGCAACCAATTAATCTGCAATGTAGCTCGGTACTGATGCTGATGCAGAAATCTTGCACTCCAAGCCGACAGTTTTAGCACTGCCGGGCCGCTTAAGCCCCAGTGGGTTACCAACAACGCTCCAGTCTGCTCTAGCTTCGTTTTGCTGTCCTCTGTTTGCAACCGCAATCGAACTGGATCAACCGCTACGCCTGCAAGATCTCGCAAGCGCTCATCCACCACGTTAAAGGTGAACAGCGATGGAACAAGTGGTTCAACCGTATGTCCTAGCGCTTGCGCAAACTGATGTCCGTTTAGATTGCTGCCTGTGGCAATCAGAACGCGATCGGCGCTGAGGATTTCACCTGAACGTAACTCTAGTTTGAAGCCATCATCTTTTTTTACAACTGACTTTACTGCCGCACCAAGTCGGAGAGTGAGGCCTAACAATTTGGCTTGGTCGAGCAAGCAGGTAGCAACCGTACGGGCATCATCAGTCACGGGAAACATCCGTCCGTCAGCTTCGGTCTTGAGGGCAACGCCGCGATCGCGGAACCAGTCCACCGTATGCTGCGCTTGAAATTGCGAGAATGCCCCTCTTAACGCTTTTCCGCCCCTCGGATAATTTTGTACAAGCAAGGCTGGCTCAAAGCAGGCGTGCGTCACATTGCAACGTCCGCCACCTGAAATTAAAACCTTCGAGAGGAACTGACGCCCAGCTTCTAAAATGGTGACATGAGCTTGAGGATTGGAGTTGGCACACGCAATTGCGCCAAAAAATCCTGCCGCTCCACCTCCGATCACCACAACTTGTAGTGGCTGATCCATGCTTGTAAACTCCGTCAAACCATCCTCTCTAAGCTAACGCGGTTTGGGAAGCCTTGCGGATCGACAAATTTTATAAAGCTGCCACTAGGATGGGCTTATTCTGGTGCTTTTGAGGCGCAGCAGCATCCTCTACTGTGACAGCAACGGCGGCAACCCATTCTCTAGAACGATGAACATCACACACAGTAAGCGCTTGAGCGGCATTGCCTTGAGCATCAACTTGAAACACATTCGTTAAAATCGCATTTTGCGGGTCGGTGGTGAAAGGCGCTCCTGGCTTCAGAACGGTCCACAGGGCATAGACCTTCCCTGGAGGTAAAGGAGGCAAATTCTTCGCCGTTAGCGTTCCTTCTAAACTGTCGGAATCGACCGCAACCGTAGCGACGGCTGACAGATCCGGAGTCGTGCTGCGCAGGGCGTAAGTCAATCTATTCTGAGACGGGACTAGACTTTGAGACGCCTGTTGAGATTGTCGCAACTGATAGTTATTGATTGCTAGAGCAATAATTAGCCCTGCTGCCAGAAGTTCTAAGATTTGTCTGAGCCGAATCGGGAATTGACGGGTAGAGAACAGACTCGGAGCAGCCGAAACCCGACTGGCATGGGAAGCCCGATTGGCATTGAGAATGGTATCACGCAGGTGAGCAGGCGGCGCAACCTCGGACGGCGCAAAGGAGAGTTCTAGCCCATCTTGCATTTGCGCGACGGCTTGCGCGATCGCAGGATCGGTTGCCAAGAGCCGCTGAAATTCTTCTGCCTCTTCAGCATCCAAATCTCCCAACACATAGCCTGCAACTAGTAGCTCTATTTCTTCTGACGGCAGCGACCCAGCCATAGTAAATGCTTACCTCGTGTAATCTGTGAGCGTTTGGCGCAGCTTAATTAGCCCCCGCCGGGCTCTGGTTTTTACTGTGCCCAAAGGCAAGTTGAGTTGCTCAGCAATCTGAGACTGACTCAGCCCCTCGTAGTAAGCCAATCGCAAAATTTGCTGCTGATCGCTAGAAAGCTGAGCGAGAGCGGCTTGTACCTCCCGAGACTGTTCGAGTTGAGAGGCATACTCTGAAGGAGAATCGACCCCACCCTCCGGAGATTGGTTAGTCTGCCATCGTCTCAAGGATTCGCGAGAGCTAGTGCGCGATCGCAGCCGGTCAATCGAGCGCGAGCGCGTCAAAATCGCAAGAAACGTTCTTAGTGACCCGCGCTCCGGATCATAGGAACATCTTTTAGCCAGCATTAAAAAAATGTCTTGAGTCAAGTCCTCCGCCTCTTGAGGATCAGTCAAAATTTTGATTGCCGTTCCATAGACTAGTCCTACATGACGATCATAGAGAATTCCTAAAACATCCGCCTGTCCAGCCTTCAACAAACGGTAGAGTTCCGTATCAGTTTGTTGAGAGGAACTATCGGGGCTATTAGATGACTCAAACTGCATGATGCACAATAGTGAAACTCAAATGAAACGCCAACGTAACGCGCTCAAGAGGGTAGTCACATTATTGAACACAAACGGCAAACTGGGAATAGTTGTGAACATTTCTAGTACGGCGATCGCGGCTAATTGGATGCACAAATCTAGAAATCTTTCATTCAGAATCGCGTCCCTCGACTCACCCACGGTATGAGATCCTAAAGGTAATCACTTGCGCTTATTGTTGGAGTTTAGGCAGCATGGAACAGGATCGAAAGTCAACGGTTGTTATTACAGGCGCATCATCAGGCGTTGGTTTGCAAGCCGCAAGAGCGCTTTCGCAGACGGGGCAATGGCATGTGATCATGGCATGTCGAGATCTTCCGAAAACGGAGAAAGCCGTTCAAGCGCTTGGGATGTCGCCCGACAGCTACACGATTATGCATCTCGATCTCGCTAGCTTAACGAGTGTTAGGCAGTTTGTAAAAAATTTTAGAGAAAGCGGTAAACCTCTAGATGTTTTAGTGTGCAATGCTGCCGTATACATGCCGTTATTAAAAGAACCGTTATACAGCGTCGATGGATATGAATTAAGCGTTGCAACCAATCATCTTGGACATTTTCTCTTGTGTAACCTCATGCTAGAGGACTTGCAAAAGTCTGGCGCTCAAGAGCCGAGGCTGATTATTTTGGGTACTGTAACTGCCAATCCGAAAGAGTTGGGCGGTAAGATTCCGATTCCTGCACCTCCCGACCTAGGCGATCTCAAAGGTTTTGAGGCAGGCTTTAAAGCGCCGATCGCTATGATTGACGGCAAGACGTTTAAAGCAGGCAAAGCTTACAAAGACAGTAAGCTGTGTAACGTGCTGACGATGCGGGAGTTGCACCGTCGGTATCACGACTCAACGGGCATCACCTTCAGTTCTCTCTATCCGGGATGCGTCGCGACAACAGCGCTGTTCCGCAACAGCTACCCGTTGTTCCAGAAGATTTTTCCGTGGTTTCAAAAGAACATCACGGGCGGATATGTTTCTGAAGAATTAGCGGGCGATCGCGTAGCAGAAGTGGTTGCCAATCCTGAGTACAACACGTCTGGTGTGTATTGGAGTTGGGGCAATCGCCAGAAGCAAGGGCGTCAGTCATTTGTGCAGGAAGTGTCTGATGAAGCGAGTGACGACAACAAAGCGAAGAAAATGTGGGACTTGAGCGCCAAATTAGTCGGACTGGCGTCGTAAAACCTAATAAATCTTGGGTTTCCTAAACTGCCCTCTCCCAGCGAGAGGGTATTCTACTAACTGCCCCTCGCTTTTTCCATGCACCAGTTCAACAACGGACGCAACGATTCAGGAACACTTGCCTCTCCGACTCTTACCGTATGATGCTGGTTGCCATCTTCAACCGTAATCTCATACTGAAATCGATCCGGTTGTGCAGCAGCCGGGATCTCGGCGGGCAATCCAAAAAAGTTTGCCGACTGAACAAGCTGCTGGAGGTGCTCGGTTTCAGTAGCAGGTAAAGTTGCCGTGTCTACTGAAGTTGTCACGATTAACCCAGCAAATCCACCACTCCGCTCAAAGGTGACACGCATAGACGAATGAAGGGATGAACAAGAAACAAGTAGAAGTACCGCAACAATAGCGCATAACACTGCTTTTCTCATGTTTTCATCCCAGTGTTTTCATCCTAGTGTCTTCATCTCAGTTCAAACTCTACTAAACTACTCCGACTGTCTTCCAAGCCTTTTCAACGGCTTTCTTTTCAGCGCTGTCGGGTCCGTACAACTCACCTGCGATCGTTACCGTCAGGTTGGCAGCACGTTTGAAGTTAGATTGCGATCGCAGCCGATCGCACAGCGCGATGTACCAAATTTTTCCGGCTTTCTCCCAAGCATAGCCGCCCATCTCGCTAGCAGCCAGATAAAAGGCGCGATTCGGAATTCCAGAGTTGATATGAACGCCTTCATTATCTGCTTTTCCGGTATAAATTTTGCTCATGTCCGCAGGCTGAGGATCTTTGCCCAACACTTTATCGTCGTAAGCGGTTCCGGGCGCTTTCATTGATCGCAGCGCTGTGCCGTCTACCTTGTCAGTTAAGAGTCCTGCACCGATAAGCCAATCCGCTTCCTCGGCAGTCTGATTCAAAGTACGCTGCTTGATCAAGCTGCCAAACACATCGGACATAGATTCATTTAACGCGCCTGGTTGCCCCTTATAGACTAATCCAGCTTCGTGTTGCGTAACGCCGTGAGTGAGTTCGTGCCCAATAATATCAATCGAGATTGTAAAGCGATTGAACAACTCTCCGTCGCCATCACCATAAACCATCTGGCTTCCATTCCAGAAAGCGTTGTCATACTTCTGATCAAAATGCACCGTAGAATCTAGGCGCATTCCCAAGCCATCGATTGAGTTGCGCTCGAAGATGTCGTAGAAAAAGTCGTAGGTTGCGCCTGATCCATCGTAGGCTTCATCTACCATTACATCTCCCGTTGGCGGATCGCCTTCTCCGCGGACTCGCTTTCCAGGCAGATCGGTTCCTGTACTCGCGTCAAAGATAGTGCGACGCTTCTCTCCTACAGTTGCCAGGTTAAATGCCGCATTAAGGTTGAGTGCCCCTACGATCGTCCGCCGCTCCCGAAACTGCTCCGACGCCCGAATACTTTGCAGCGCCCATTCTTTTTGCGTTGAATCCCCATTCAGAACAATCTGATCGTTCATGTGGGGCGGCAGAATGCAGCAGATCGGACAAACATGATTGAGCAAAGGCTTACATCTCTTGTTTCTCGCCATCAATCCTCTCCTAAACTAGAATGCATCGGCAGTCAGTAAGGATTACAACACCATTTTTCAATTTTCCCTACGCTTAGCCGCAACTACGGACAAGCGATTACTTTGTTACATCTATTGTTACAAAACTTATATTTATTCTCATATAGATTTTCTCTTCTTTTATGATGATTTAGGCAGTGAAACGCAGGTTTTCTACACACTTGTTAATAATCGAGTGTTGGACACCGAATCGTTTTACTCTAAGAGTGAACTGGTCGCGCCTGAGTACTTGTTTACCACTAACTTTTTTAAGCTGACGCTGTTCGCGAATGGTGATTTAGCAAAAAACGACAGTGCCAGGTGACATGCTGGTCAGATTTAACACAGTAACGATCCGTAATGGGAGCTTTAGGAATCTAATGAGTGTTAAGGCAAGTGGTGGAAGCTCGGTTGCACGCCCGCAACTATACCAAACAGTCCCCGTCGCAACAATTTCGCAAGCTGAACAGCAAGACCGTTTCCTCCAGAGAGGTGAGTTAGATGAACTAACGCGCTATTTCGGGTCTGGAGCCAAGCGTCTAGGCATTGCTGAATTGCTGACGCAAAAAGCCGAACTAATCGTGTCTCGTGCGGCAAATCGCATCTTCACGGGAGGTTCCCCAATGGCCTTTTTAGAAAAGCCACAAGAAGAGCCTGTGAAGTCGATGGCAGGCAAAACGATGAACACCGAGGAGGGCATGAAGCTCGGAACTGTAACCTATGCAGAAGGGTCTGGGGGCGGCTTATTTGGTGGCATTCGGAATTTCTTCCTGACACCTAGCGCTGGGGCCATTCCTCCCGGGTTCCGGGCGATCAACGTATCGCGCTATGGTCCGAGCAACATGGCCAAGTCGCTGCGAGACATGAGTTGGTTCTTGCGCTACACGACCTATGCGATCGTAGCGGGAGATCCCAATATCATTGCTGTCAACACGCGTGGTTTGCGCGAAATCATCGAAAACGCCTGCTCTGGAGACGCAACGGTCGTTGCCCTGCAAGAGATGAAAGTGGCGTCGATGAGCTACTTCCGCAATGACGAAGAAGCCGCCACGATCGTCAGTCAATATTTTGACGTGCTAATCAGCGAGTTCAAAGCGCCGACGCCCTCTGATAAGCTGCGTCCGCGCACTTCTCCTGACCTGCAAGGTCTGCAACTGCCGCAAATCTACTTCAATGCTGCCGAGCGCCGTCCGAAATATGCAATGAAGCCCGGTCTGTCGAGTACCGAGAAGAATGATGTCGTGAAGGCAGCTTATCGTCAGGTGTTTGAGCGAGATATTACTCGTGCTTACTCGCTCGGCGTCTCGGATCTCGAGTCGAAGGTGAAGCAAGGCACGATCTCGATGAAAGAATTCATCCGCCGCCTTGCTAAGTCGCCGCTTTACCGGAAGAATTTCTTTGAGCCGTACATTAACAGCCGTGCTTTAGAGTTGGCATTCCGTCACATTCTCGGTCGCGGCCCGTCCTCGCGCGAAGAAGTGCAGAACTACTTCTCGATCGTCTCGGCAGGTGGTCTCAACGCGCTCGTTGATGCCTTGGTCGATTCTCAGGAGTACAGCGATTATTTTGGGGAAGAAACGGTTCCCTACCTCCGTGGTCTGGGTCAGGAAGCTCAAGAATGTCGCAACTGGGGTCCGCAACAAGACCTGTTTAACTACAGTGCGCCCTTCCGCAAGGTTCCTCAATTCATCACGACCTTTGCGTCCTACGATCGTCCGTTGCCCGATCAGCACGTGTATGGCTCCGGCAACGATCCGCTCGAAATTCAGTTTGGTGCAATCTTCCCGAAAGAAACCAAGAACCCCAGCACTCGCCCTGCGCCATTTGGTAAAGATACCCGCCGGATTTTGATCAATCGCGGTCCGGGAATCAACAACCAGTTGAGCAATCCAGAAGCACGCGGCGTTTCTCCAGGAACGCTCGGTCCTAAAGTGTTTAAGCTAGACCAAGTTCCTAGCTTCACGGGCAGCTTCGCAAAGCGTGGCGGAGACTCGAAAGGCGTTAGCGTTAAATTCTCGGAAAGTTCGACTCAAGCGGTGATCCGGGGGGCGTACCTGCAAGTGTTTGGACGCGCCGTATATGATGGTCAGCGGCTCAAGGTCGATGAAATTAAGCTTGAAAACGGTGAAATCACCGTGCGTGAGTTTGTCCGTCGCCTTGCGAAGTCGAACCTCTTCCGCAGCCTGTACTGGGAAAAACTCTACGTGACTAAGGCCGTAGAGTACATCCACCGCCGGTTGCTCGGTCGTCCTACCTACGGTCGTCAGGAAATCAACAAGTACTTCGATGTCTGCTCGAAGAAAGGCTTCTATGCGCTGATCGATGCCATTGTCGATAGCGCTGAATATAACGAAACCTTTAATGAAGATGTCGTGCCTTACGAGCGCTACCTGACTCCGGGTGGAGTTTCATTAAGAAATAGTCGCGTTGGCTCGATCGCTGATACCGGAATGCGCATCGATCGCGAAGAGACCCCACGCTTCGTGGAACTTGGTGCAGTGAGCAACATGCGAACTGAACCTGACATTCAGTTCCGCGTCAATCAGGGCGTGAGCAAGAAGCGCGAACAAACGAAGGTCTTCAAGCTGACGCAAGTGAGCGACAAGTCGAACCTCAAGGTTGTGATTGGTGCAGCGTATCGCCAAGTCTTTGAGCGGGATATTGCACCCTACGTCGCTCAGAATGAGTTCAGCGTGTTGGAGAGCCGACTCGGTAACGGCGAAATCAGCCTGAAGGAATTCATCGAAGCGCTTGGCTCGTCTAGCCTGTACATCAAGGAGTTCTACACACCGTATCCGAATACCAAGGTGATTGAACTCGGTACGAAGCACTTCTTAGGTCGTGCGCCGCTCGATCAGCAGGAGATTCGCAAGTACAACCAGATTTTGGCAACTCAAGGTCTGAAGGGCTTCATCAATACAATGGTTTCGAGCGCAGAATACGGCGAAACCTTTGGGGAAGATACGGTTCCATACAACCGCTTCTTGACCTTGCCTGCGGCAAACTTCCCGAACTCGCAAACCTTGTATAACAAGCTGACCAAGCAAGATAAGAAGCTTGAAGTTCCAAGCTTTGCCCCGACCAAATCTCGCATGGATGCGGCGAAGATGCCGATGACGGCGTTGGCAATGCAAAATATTGCGGCGCAAGCGCGACAAATTGATAAGAGCAAGCCGCTCTTTATTGAATTGGGTCGATCGCACGCGAACGGCGGGGGTCAGTCGGTTGAGGTTGGAGTTGGCACAACTCGCCGTAAGCCTGCTCGCATTTACCGAATGAATCCGGGCATGGGTCAGGGCGAAAGCGAACTGGTGATCAACGCGATCTACTGCCAGGTGATGGATGTGTTTAGCGGTCAAGTTCCCGATCAGTTCAAGCGATCGGATCTTGAAAGTAAGCTCCGCAATGGCGACATCTCGGTTCGCGAGTTTGTTAAGACATTAGCTGGTTCGGAGATCTATGTCCGTCGCTTCTATGCGCCGTATCCGAATACGAAGGTGATTGAGTTCTTGTTCCGTCACTTGCTCGGTCGTGCCCCGGCAACTCAGTCTGAGATCCGTGAGTACAACAAGATTCTAGCGGGTCAAGGTCTGAAGGCTGCGGTAAACGTGATGGTGAACAGTGCGGAGTACGATCGCTACTTTGGTGAGGATGTTGTGCCCTACAAGCGCTTCCCGTCGTTGCCTGCGGGTAACTACCTCGGTAGCGTTCAGGCGGATCAAGACTTGGTGAAGCAATCTTGGTCGGATCTGTCTCCTTCATCTGTTACAAGTGGTCTTCGCTAATTTGAGTTAAGCGAATAGTTTGAAGCCCTCGATCACATATGATGCGATCGAGGGCTTTGTTTTAAAGAACAATCCTGATTGAATGTCAAAGATTCAACGCTGGTGTTCATCAATCGGCGACTTGTTGTAAAAATAACGCTGAAAAAACTCAGATTACAAGGCTGGGTGTGATAAGAGATATTTCAGGAACCAGTCTCTTGAAGTATCACATCCTCGGCTCACTAAGAAAGGGAACTGTCCTGGTAACGCTCTACCAAGTACTAATTTTTCAAGCTGCAATGGAAATTCATAATCTACAAGACTCTCCAAACTCCAGCCAACATGTCTATTGAATTTTTGTCTGGTCTCAAAATCAGCATTTAAGTTACCTCCAAGACTCTGCCAAATCCGTTTCTGGACACTGAAACCAAATTTTCCGTAGCTGTGTTTGGCCCATAGGTGATTAATGATTAGCAAGTGACGGGACGGAAAATTGCTGACGTTTTCTGCTGTGAGCCAGTAATCTCGATTAGCAATACCAAGCATAATGTCTAGTGTTTCAAAATCAGCAGCCTTCCAATTAGCCGCCGCTAATAATTTCTGCAAACTGCTGTAATCTATTCCAGTTTCAGATATCCATTCGGAACTTGTTTCTAGGTCAGTTAGTTTTTCAAGCTGCTTCAAGATTTGAATCTGAGCCAGCAGCATCTTTTGATTGTCAAATTTCTCTTGCAATTCGTAAACTTCAGCAGCTTTGGTTAAGTCTTTAATTGCTCTCGAACAGT
This sequence comes from Myxacorys chilensis ATA2-1-KO14, assembly GCA_019359275.1. Lineage (GTDB taxonomy): Bacteria > Cyanobacteriota > Cyanobacteriia > Leptolyngbyales > Leptolyngbyaceae > Myxacorys > Myxacorys chilensis. Next base: position 54,909 of record JAHHHP010000029.1, read on the forward strand.
CGCCAATTCTAGATTTAGCAATACCTCTGAACTTATACGCTTTAGTGAAAAAAGGAGCAATATTTAGCGCAAGATCAAAGTTATTAATAGCCTCTATGTATCTCGCTCTTTTAGCATTCTCTAATCCAAATTGATATTGGTTTTCTGCGTATTTTTCTTTCTCGATATCCTCTAACTCAGTTTGGTAATCTACCTCATAAGATACTTTCTCTTCTTGCGCTACATTTAGCTGCTCTTTCTTCTCTTGTGTTGCTTTGTATGACTGCTCTCTACTTACAAGTGTATCTAGCCATGCATCCTCTAATTTAATTTGGTTGTTTAATTCATATGATTTCTCTTCTTGTGCTACTTCGTTTAGCTGCTTTTCACTTATTAGCATATTTAACCATTCACGCACTGTTTGAGGACGGTCTATTACCTCCAGTGCCATACCTTTCACAATAGCTCGGCTAACTTGACTAGTAATGTTTGGATTGATTTGTTGTGGTAACTTTAGAGGATCGACTTTACGTTTTAGTAAAACTCTTTCCCTTTCAATCGCACAAGCAGGAACTTCTCCAGTTAGAAGAGTATAGAGTGTTGCTGCTAGAGCGTAAACGTCTGTGAAAGCTCCTCGTTCTGCGCGTTCTTCATATTGCTCTAGAGGAGCAAAACCTTCTGTAAGCAATTGGGTTTGAGTTTGTTGAGTCAAGTTAGGGATAAATTCGCGGGCTATTCCAAAATCAATTAAAACAGCGTTCCGTTCTTTGGAACGTATCACAATGTTTTGCGGCTTCACATCGCGATGCAAAACTGGTGGTTGGCGACTATGAATAGATATCAATGCATCAGCAACCTGCTTGATATAATGAAGTGCTTCTAGCTCTGATAGAGTACCTCGGCTTACTAACACATTGGCTAAGTCTTCACCATCGATATACTCCATAACCATGCACCATAAGTTTTCTTCCTGAATTACTTCATGAATTTGAACTATGTTGGAATGGCTGCACTTGGCAAGTCGTAGCGCTTCATTCAGGAAATCTTGCTGAAATTTAACGAAATTGCGATGATGCTGTATTTCGCTATTTAATGTCTTTATTACGACTTTTTGTTTAACCAGATCTTGAGCAAGATAGGTTACGCCGAAGCCACCTTCCCCTAGTTTGCGCTTAATAATGTATTTGCCGTTCTGCAATTTCTTGCCTGGAAGCCAAGCCATAATTTTATGCATTAGTTGAGCCTATACGCTCAAAATTCCCATTAGCTAAGTTCAGATTTGCACTCATTCTCAAGATTCGGTGACTTCAGTCAGTGTACTTGGGTGGCAATTAGGTGCGATCGCTTCAACCACCCAAGTACAATACTTAAAGAACATTCAGGTTTGTAACATCATGCAAAGCTATTCCCTGAGAGAAGTTCGTGGATTGCAAGACGAAGTTTTAGAGAAAGCTACCGTTGAGCCAATTCTGCTGACGGAAGAATCTAAACCGGGCTATGTCATCATGTCAGCTCAGAATTACCAGCAGTTGCTCGATAAACTAACGGCTTTAGAAGATCGTGCATTGGGTCAACTGGCAGAAACGGCGCTCAAAAATTCTCAAATGGTAGGTGTAGAGACGTTTACAGCCGAGCTTCAACGTTTAGCGAGTTTGGATAGTAGCGATTTGTAGAATGGCAAAGCTAGATGGTCTTGAAACTGTTCTCGATTTTCTAAAAAGATTACAGCCGAAAATTGTTGCCCAAATTGCTAAAAAAGTATTGGCACTTAATATCGATCCGCGACCCGCAGACAGCAAAGAGTTAATCGGATATCGAGGATATTACCGCGTGGACAGTGGCGAATATCGAATTGTTTATCGCTTTGATGCTGAGGAAGACTTGGTAGAAGTCATCCTAGTGGGTAAGCGGAATGATGATGAAGTGTATAAACAACTGAAGCGGTTTTTAGGATAGATAACTTGTGATGCGATCGATATTGCCAGGTTCTGAAGGATTGCTCTGCCTACAGGCTCCCTAACCGCGACCAAAGCGTAAGGTCATAAAAACGAACCGAGCAATAAAGATACCCGCAATGATCCAAGTGGCGATCGGAACTTCCCGCGCCTTGCCTTGAAACGTCTTTAAGATTGGATACGTGATGAAGCCGATCGCTAATCCTTCTGCGATCGAGTAGGTGAGCGGGATCATAAAAACCGTGAGAAACGCTGAGATTGTCTCTGCCATGTCATCCCAACGAATTTCTCTCACCTCTGCTAACATCATGGCTCCCACAATTACCAATGTAGGAGTGGTTGCAAAAGCAGGAATCGCTTTGAAGATCGGAATGAAGAATAGCGCGATCGTAAATAATGCAGCAATGACGATCGCGGTAAATCCCGTCCGTCCTCCCTCAACAACCCCGGCTACAGATTCAACATAGGTCGTTACGCTAGACGTTCCAACTAATGGACTTATGGTGGTTGCCACGGCGTCTGCCATCAGCGCTCTATTTGCTCTCGGTAACTCGCCATCAGCCCCGATATATCCTGCTCGCATTCCGACGCCAGTGAGCGTGCCAATCGTGTCAAAAATGTCCACAAACAGAAACACAAACAGAACAGCTAACCAGTCGATAAAGTTCTGCCCATTCAGGCGAGATAGCCCCCCGATCGCGTGTCCGACAATATCTTTTGGCAGTTCTGGAAAGGCAAACCATTCGGTCGGCATGGATGCAACTCCCAAGAGCCAGGCAAGCCCCGCTGTGATCAAAATTCCCAACAACAGCGCCCCTCTGACTCGTCGCACTACCAATGCCCCTGTAATCAAGAGTCCTACTGCTGCCAGTAGAGTATTCGGCTGAGCGAAGGTTCCAAACGCTGTCTTTGTTGCATCATTGGCAACAATCAGTCCCGCCCCGCCTGTGGTGACATCGCCCGACAATCCGATATAAGCAATGAATAACCCAATTCCCCCGGCTGTAGCGTGTTTGAGGGAAACAGGAATCGCCTTGATCAGCAACCGCCGAACGTCGGTGAACGTCAGAATGATGAATACAATTCCTTGAACGAACACGCAGGACAGCGCAAGTCGCCAATCAATTTTGAGTCCGATTACGACAGAGAAGGCGAAAAAGGCATTTGTGCCCATGCCAGGAGCGAGTCCAAACGGGTAGTTGGCAAACATGCCCATGCAAAATGTACCGACCGCCGCCGCGATCGCAGTTGCAACCGCAAGCTGAGCGAACAAATCGCCCGATGTTTGAAGAAAGATTGCATTTGAGAGAATGATCGGATTGACGACTAGGATGTATCCCATCGTCATAAACGTAGTGATGCCCGCTATAATCTCGGTGCGAAAATTGGTGTTGTAATAGCCAAATCTGAAGTAACGAGCGATCGCGGCTTGCCAACGGGTGTAAGACGGATCGCTGGGGGGACGCTCGGAATCGAATGAACTCATTTGTTGGCGCTCCGGATTTGAGTATGATCCCTACATTAATGAAATTTAGAAGTCGCTTGTAGCCCCTTATTCTATTTTTTTAATAAAAATTTGATTGTTCTTTTCATTACTTATTGAGAGAATCAATTGATTCACAATTTTGAATCAATCGCTCCATTTCGTTAGTGAAATCGCTTTAAACAAGAAGTAGCTGTAATTGATTTTTGGTAAGCCTATGCTGTCAACAAGCAATCCGTCATCTCAGGCAATTCGAGGCGCTTTTCTTGATTTTGCGAACGACCCATTTTATGTGTCTGATGCCGAGAGTGTGCGCTATATTCCTGATGGATTGCTGATTGTGGAGAATGGTGCGATCGCAGACTTTGGATCGTATGCTGATCTTCAAGCCAAATATTCTGAAGTTGAAATCGTAACGTATCCTGGCAAGCTGATTATGCCGGGATTTATTGATACTCATATTCACTACCCGCAATCCGAAATGATTGCTGCTTATGGAGAACAGCTTCTAGAGTGGCTCAATAAATATACCTTTCCAACAGAACGAAAGTTTCGAGATAAAGCTTATGCTCAAACCATTGCTTCCCTATTTTTAGATGAATTGCTAAAGAATGGAACCACCACTGCTCTAGTATTTGCGACCGTTCATCCTCAATCAGTTGATGCTTTTTTTGAGGAGGCGAACCGTCGTAATCTGCGGATGATTTCAGGAAAGGTCTTGATGGATCGAAATGCTCCTGACTTTCTGACTGACACACCCGAAACTGCTTACGAAGAGAGCAAACAACTGATTCAAAAATGGCATAACAAAGGTCGTTTACTGTATGCAATTACGCCCCGATTTGCCATTACTTCCACTCATGAACAACTGCGTTTAGCCGGAAAATTACTGCAAGAATTTCCCGATGTTTATCTGCACACCCATCTTTCCGAAAATCTTAAAGAAGTAGAGTGGGTTGCCGAACTTTTTCCTGAGTGTAAAGACTATCTTGATGTGTACGATCGTGCTGGGCTGGTTGGGGAAAAATCAGTGTTTGCTCATGGAATCCACTTGAGCGAGGATGAGTTCAAACGGCTATCAGCCGCAAAAGCGGCGCTCTCCTTTTGTCCAACCTCAAACCTATTTTTGGGCAGTGGGCTGTTCAAACTGCACAAAGCCAAGTCCCTCAATCAGCCTATAAAGGTTGGTCTAGGAACCGATGTTGGCGGAGGAACTAGTTTCTCAATGCTGCACACTCTAAACGAAGCCTACAAAGTAGCCCAGCTTCAGACTGAATCTCTCTCCGCCTTCAAAGCATTATTCTTAGCCACGCTCGGAGGGGCAAGAGCGCTTTCGTTAGAAGACAAGCTGGGTAACTTCGATCCGGGCAAAGAGGCAGATTTTGTAGTCCTAGACTTACAAGCAACGTCGATCATGGCAACTCGCACGGGAGGTTTATCTACCCGATTAGCACAAGGCTCAACAGAGACGGAATTGCAAGAAGAACTGGCGGAAAAAGTGTTTGGCATGATGATGTTAGGTGACGATCGCACCATTCATGCCGTTTATATTGCGGGTGAATTGGTACACCGTTGATCGCTTTACAGAGGCTCGTCCAAATTAAAGTTTACGGTTCAGTAGCAAAGGTAACTGCGATCGCGCCACTCACGCCTGATATTGTATAGCCTACATGTTGCTGTCCGTGCGTGTTCTAGTCGTCAGCCGTCATACACATATGGTTAACACCGTTCAAAAAGCGACCTATCCTAGAGGGTGTACCTTTGCCCCATCCGATTGGGATGCCCTGGCTCCGTTTTGGTATCCGATCGCATTTAGCCGTGAGGTCAACGAGCAGCCGATCGCAGCAACGTTGCTCGACCAGCGCTTAGTCATTTGGCGAACCTCGGCGGGTGTATCAGTGGCAAATGATCTGTGTCTGCATCGCGGCGTTCCCCTCAGTATGGGGCACCTGAGCGACGATCAACTGGTGTGTAAGTATCACGGCTTTCACTACGCGGCAGACGGTCGCTGTGTGCTGATTCCAGCCGATCCAGCGGCCAGCATTTCCGCAAAACTTTGTCTCAAAACGTATCCCGTTAAAGAAGCCTATGGCTTGATTTGGACTTCTCTCGCGGGAGGTGAACCTCCCTTGCCTGAGTTTCACGAGTGGAATGACCCGCATTATCAGCAAATTCTGCCCAGTGCTGTTGATCTCGATGCAGCCTCAGGGCGACAGATGGAAGGCTTTCTGGACGTGGCTCACTTTGCCTGGGTTCATGCCGAGTCGTTTGGCGATCGCAACAATCCGCTGGTTCCCCGCTATGAGGTGGAGCAGACCGCAACCGGGATTTGTGCCCGATACCTCAGTACCGTCAGCAACTTTCCCAAAGGGTTGCAAGATTTAGCGCCTGCTGACTTTCAATGGCTGCGTGTGTTTGAAGTCTTTTTTCCGTTTACCGCTCGGCTCACGGTTCATTTTCCAAACGACGGACGGCTTTGTATCCTCAACGCGGCCTCTCCCGTTTCTGCCCGCAAGACACGGGTGTTTTGTCCTATTTGCCGCAACTTTGATCAAGACATGCCGCTAGAGCCAGTGTACGAATTCAACCATCAGATCTTTGCTGAAGACAAGGAAGTGGTAGAGGCGCAGTACCCGGAGGATTTGCCGCTCGATCTGTGTGCAGAGTTTCACATTGGGGCAGATCAAACCTCGATCGCCTACCGCCGAGGATTAGGCAATCTTGGACTCGGCAGATCCTACACAAGTTGAGGAAAGTCTCGCTCTAATCTTCTCTACCATCTAATCTCCAATCTAAGAGGGATGAATCATAGAGTCTATAGCCCTACAACTAAAGGGTCTTTGCGTTTCGTTTGATCTACAGCTATGGGTGTGAGAAAACTGGTACCACTCACAGTGACACCAGAACTTCAGCAGAAGTTGATTCAAATTCACGACCGACTTTGCCAAGAATATGGGTGCCCGATCGCCTATTTTCACGATCTTGATCCGCTGAGTGAATTAGTGTCTGCGCTGCTTTCTCATCGGACTCGCAACGCTGATTCTGCCCATGCCTTTGCTCAACTGCGAGAACAGTTTGAAACTTGGGAAGCGGTTCGAGATGCACCTGTAAAAGACGTTGAAGCCGCGATCGCGCGGGCAACCTGGGCAGATCAGAAAGCGCCGCGAATTCAACAGGTTTTGAAATTAATTAGCGATCTCCTCAGCCGTGATCACCCTACTGCTCCGTTTTCTCTAGACTTTCTGGCGGATATGACTGAAATTGAAGCTAGAGCATGGCTAGAAGCCCTTCCCGGTGTTGGACCAAAAACGAGTGCCGCCGTTCTTTCATTTAGCTGCTTACGGCGTCGTGCCCTACCTGTCGATAGTCATCATCATCGCGTTGCGTGTCGTTTAGGTCTCATTCCTGCTAGCGTTGCCGTCGGGCCGTCTCATGCCATTCTCGAATCGCAACTGCCTACTGAGTGGGATGCTCAACAGGTTTACGACAACCACGAAGTGCTAATGCTGCACGGGCAGCGCTGTTGTTATTATCAAAAACCAGCGTGCGATCGCTGTATTGTTCTCGATCTCTGTCCGTTTGGTCAAAAGATTTACTCATCGAAAACTGGCGGGTAGAGAGTCACCGAACTACTCTTTCTGACCTTGTAAACTACTCAAACTTCGACTAGCAACATCTGCACTTAAGCCCCAAAGAATTAACCCTAGATAATCGGGGAAGGGTCTTGCTCCAAACGTCGCTCCGTTTTGCACATAAAGCGTGTTGAGACCAACAAGCGATAAACCTGCTAATAGAATGAGCGAAAGCACAGGGCGCACAACCCAGTAGGTGGCTTCCGCCCGAATCTGATCTGACACGCCAGACAGCGTGATCAAGAATTGTCGGAAACGCTCCCATCCGCTCGGCTCTTTGATCAAAACGGGTGGATTTTTGAGGTTCTGCTCTAAATTTGCTGAAGCCTGTCTGACGGTTTCACTAATTTCTGACTCTTCGCCGCCTCGGATACCAACTGTATCGAGCAACTCGCTCACTTGATCGAGCAATTCCTTTGCTTTACCATCGTCTTCTTGAGCAATTCGCGATCGCGCTTGAGCAATGGTTGCGATCGCGTCTTCAATCACATCATCTGGCAAAGGTTCAACTCGTTCTTCCAAACCTGTTTCAATGAATCGTAATTTAGTTAAAACATCTAAACGATTTCTGATCGCTGTGGCGTTGGCTGTAGCAGGTTCAAGCTGTTCTCGAAACACTTGCTTTCGCGTTTTAGCAATCATTCCTACCAGTATTTTTTGATCTTCAGGATTCGCCGCTGCAACGTCTGCTTCAAGGCGATTCATTTCCTGAAGTGCTAAGGCTTGCGGCTCGCCTCGCTTTTCCATATATTTAATCAGCCGACCGAGAACAATGCCAAACAGTAAGACGAGCAACGGCATGAGCGGACCACTCCTCACACTCAAGTCAATTGGTAGAATGAGACGGTTTCGCTGGTCGGCTAATGTGAGATAGACGGCTCCAGTGTACTGATCAGGAGGCATTTTGGAGCGATTGAAGGTCAGATTTAGACTGCTAATTTGGTTTGCGGGCAGCACTTTAGAGTTTTCTGACAGCGCGATCGCAGCACAAGGTAGTTGACTCGACTGTGAACAAAGAGGCGGTTGACTTGGCAGTTGATAATTTGTCAGATTGCCTTCAATAATTACGGCTGAACTGACAACGTTGACAGGTGTTAGGGCAGAATTATCGAAATAGAGTTCGGTATGGTCAGTAATGACACTTTGTGGAAGCAGAAGACTAGCTAGAGGGCAGTCCCACGTACAATTCACTAATTGAAGTTGAATTTGCCCGGTTCGCTTTAGTAGCGTTAACGTTGGTGGTGCAACAGCAGGTGTCGTGAGGGCGGGTTGCGGTTGGGCAGGACGGTTGTTGTCTCCCTCATTGGTTTGCGCTAACGCTGAAGGCTGAAGCATTGCTAGTGGAATGAGAAATGTGAGTATCCAACGTTTCATTTTTGTATCTTTCAGCGTTAACTTAATCTGGATAGTCGCGAGACGCTTTTGATTACAAATAAGCGTTTTCAACTTTATATTCTATTTTTGATTGTTTGACAAATCTAAATACAAAAGTTAGCGATTTTCTTTAGAAGCGATGCTTTTTCAATAAATTTCTTCACCACGTTTACGCTTAGTTAAACTTGGCATCTCCAATCTTTAATTAATTCTTTGATATTGAGAGAGTAGCCAACTTTGGATTTAGAGTTTCTTTCATACTACTGATCAGGAGTGCTGAAAAATGCCGCCTTGCAAAGATCAAGCAATTAATCATTTAAACGGTCTCGGCTACAACGTAATTCGGCTACCAAAAGCAGGAATTACGCCGTTACTTGTTTTGTCTCGTGCGCCTAATGCTTCGACTTCAACAATTTATGGTCACATTACCGATCTTGTAGTTGATCCGGCTCCACCTTTACCGAAAGTGTTTGAAAATATTGAAGCGGGAACCATTAGTGGTTTAAGAACTAGCAAATTAGAGTTTACAGCCTTTTTCGATCTAGTCAGGTACAGTAGCAGCAATGCGTGAACCAGGCTTGTAGATCCTCAGGTGAGACTTGGGCAAACGCTTTCTCAATTGCTTTGACTAACGCTGGATAAGTTCTCGCA
>JAHHHP010000030.1 GCA_019359275.1 Myxacorys chilensis ATA2-1-KO14
TGAACGGGTTCAACTTCAACCAGAGCATCATCGACTCGCAGGGACGAGTGGTATCGACCTGGGCGGATGTGATCAACCGGGCGAACTTGGGGATGGAAGTGATGCACGAGCGCAATGCTCACAACTTCCCGCTTGACTTGGCTGCATTGGAGACCGCTCCTGTGGCTCTCTCTGCTCCTGCTATCCAAGGGTAGTTGAACGAGAGGGAGCACTAGACCCGAGTCGGGTCTAGTGCTCCCTAGCTCTAGCTGAATGCAGAGACGGCCTTTCCCCCGGGGAGAGGCCGTCTCTGTTTGTGTGAATGGACGTAGAATAGATATAGGGATGTATGGATTGGTTGAACTCTTGTTCCCTCTAAAATATTTAGTTTTGATCTTTTCTGCCTAAACGGTTTTCAGAGTTTTGATATTGTTTGAGTATCTAAATCTGCTGTTCAAAAGGACTGGTAGCGTTATGCTGAAATCTCTTTCTTGGATTGCTACGATTAGCGCAATGCGCAACTTTGGAGAACACGGCTTCGCCAAGCTTCAGGCGATCGCAGCTTCTTCAAAATTCCCTATCGCAATGATTGTGCCCCTAGTCTTATCTTCTGCAACGGCGGCACACGCCCAATTTGGGTATCCTCTCGGCTCGTCCACATACAATACTGCGCCGCACTCTAGACATCTTCCGCGCGTTAATTCTTATGGAAGAACTGTAATCATTCAACGCCCGATTACTGATCGCTACTACCTATCTTTACCAGGGCAATCTTTTTCAACCTACCGACGAGCGGTACGCTATCCTTCTCGCTTCTCATCGCCCTACCCGTTTTCTACATCACCCTACCCGTCTTCTACAATAATTGTGAGGCCCAACGCCAGAACTCGCAACGTGATCATTGGCCCGAATGGTTTTTATAACGGCGGTTTTTACAAGGGCACATCGCAATGCAGCACGGCAATTTACGGAAGCCCAATTCCTAGCCCAATTCCGGTGAATCCTTATACAGGATTAGCTTGTCGTTAGCCTAAAAAGCCTTCTTGTTCTAGCTCTTCAATCACTTGTAATCCGCGTGCATCTCCCACTTTCAGCATTGATGCTTTTGCATCTTCTCGAACACTAATATCTTCATCTTCAGCAAACGATTCGATCAGCGCATCGATCGCAGTGGCGTAGATGACATTAGAGGGTAATTCTCGACACAGTTCTCCTAATGCCCAAGCACAGTTACTTCGGATAGCCGCGATCGCGTCGCGTCGCAACCCCTCGATTAAGGGCGGTACGGCGGTTACAACCACCTCATATCCCAGCACCGACATTTGAGCGAGAGAACTCGCAGCCCACAGTCTAACTGCCGAAATATCTGTCTTTAAAGCTTCAGTCAAGGTTTTGAGCGACCTGCGATCGCGGCAATTTCCGAGCGCCCACACCACGCCCTTGCGAACGTAGCCATTCCAATCCTGGTGATACCGTGTCATCAGAGGTTCGACAGCATCAGGACTGGGATTTCTGCCCAGCGCATACGCCGCGCTCACGCGCACCAACGCGCAGGGATCAGCTAATAGCGCGATCAGATGGGGAATCGCCCGCTCGTCTTGAAGTTCACAGAAAGCTCTGGTCGCCAGCATCCGTTGCTGCACATCCGTTGCCGTTAAAAGGAGTAACATCTCCTCTGGATCAGGCTTAGGAAGAGCATCATCTTCAATCGGCGCAATCTGATCCAATGGATCCTCTAGCTCTGCGTCGATATCGAGGACTGACAAATCATCATCACTATACATATAGTCACTTTACAGCACCGAGGGAAGTCGAGATAGCGTTAATGGCAGAGGACTTAAAAAATAAAAACACTAAATTTATTTAATAGACAAAATTAGTTTTACTAAACCGCTCAACTGCCAAGGCTGAACTATAGCGGTTTAGCCAGCCAGAGCGATTTAGTTTGATACCCACGTGAGCGATATAAGTTTAGTGCAGGCTGATTTGTCTCGAATACCTGTAGTCCGATCTGCCGAGCGCCGCTGGATTTTGCCCACGTTTCTGCTTGATGCATCAGCGCCGATCCAATGCCTTGATGTCGATGGTTAGGCGAGACATACAGCAAAAAGACGTGAGCCTGACGCTCTCCGGTTGCCTGATCGATCGCGTTCCCCAGCCACAAACATCCAATCGGTTTAGGGTGAGCCTGACCCGACAGCAAGGTAGCTCCTCCTTGACCTTCTGCCAAAACCCACCAAATCGGCGTTTCTGAAGAGCAGTATTGTTCAACTGTGTTGGCCAAGTGAGAAAACGTGCCACCGGGATAAAGCTCTTCGTAAGTGTGCTGCATGAACCTTACGAGTAGTGATTGGTTCCGCCAAGCTCCCCAAGATCGCTCTGTTGCAGAACTGGGTTGTAAACAATATCCTGGTGGTAGTAAATCAGTCACGACTTGCTTATAGCTGAGCTGGGTCTTCGGGCAGTCCGGTGATTAAGGTAGAGAGGGCAGGAGGCAGCCCTGCTACTGTATCCGGACGAGACATAGCCGCCTTGCCTTGCGCTGGTGTCACTTCTTCGATCGGGGCAGGGGCTGCCATGTCACCCGGCAAGAAGATACGCGCACTCACAGCAATGAGCGCCACCACAAAGACCAACACGACTAGAAGCGGAGCAATATTTTGGCGAAAGAAAAGCATGGCTGAAGCGAGGGTGAGAAAAGGATAATTTTCTGAGAGTTGTTTCAAGATTAATGAAGTTCACTCTCTTTACTTATCCTAATACGCATCTTTATCTTTCATCCTTTCTCTACTACCACTTCCTCATTCCACGGAGCAAACACAGGCAGCAATAGCAAACCAGGAATTGCCGCCAAGATCGTTATGAAGAAAAACATTGTCCATCCGGTTGCTTCAGCGAGTTCCCCTGCTTTTGCTACCAAAATATCTCGGCTCACTGCCATCAAGCTTGACAGCAGAGCAAACTGAGTTGCCGAAAAGCGTTGATTACAGAGGCTCATCAAAAACGCCAGAAAAGCGGCGTTCCCTAATCCCGTGCAAAAGTTCTCTACGTTAATTGCGACAACCATGAACGGATAGTTTTGCCCAAGCTGCGCCAATATTAGATAGGCGACGTTGCTCAATGCCTGTAGTCCGCCAAAAATCCATAGCGATCGATTGACCCCAATTCGGCTAAACACCGCCCCCCCGATTAGGGTTCCAACGATTGTCGCTAAAATGCCCATACCACCTTGAATCGCACCAATATCTGTTTGCGTGAAACCCGTCTTGAGCAAAAACGGAATCGCCATGTTGCCGAGCAAGGAGTCGCCAAACTTATACAGAACAATAAATCCCAAAATCAGAATGCCACGTAGCCGTCCTAAGCGCTGAAAAAAGTCGAGGAGGGGCTGAACAACGGCTTCGCTCAAAGTGGGAGGGGGGGCTGCTTGATGCTCTGGTTCGGGTGCGAACAAGGACGCAACCATACCGACTCCAATCAGCAACGACAGCAGTAGATAGACGGTTTGCCAGGGCATTCGGTCGGCTAGAAAGAATGCGATCGCGCCTGTCATCAACAGCGCAATCCGGTATCCTGTGACGAAAATTGCTGCTCCTGCACCCAGTTCAGGTTTCTCCAAAACATCGGTACGGTAGGCATCGGCAGCGACATCTTGAGTGGCGCTAAAAAAGGCAATGACGATCGCGTTGATGGCAAGAAACTGGAGCGACTGCTGAGGTCTGTGCAGCGACATTGCCGCAATTGCAATAAGCAAGGCAAATTGAGTCAGCAGTAGCCACCCCCGGCGACGACCGAGAAAGGGAGGAATAAAGCGATCAAGTAAGGGTGCCCACAGAAACTTGAGAGAGTAAGGCAGAGCCACGAGGCTAAACAGTCCAATCGTACTCAGCTTGACGCCTTCGACCGTCATCCAAGCTTGCAGCGTTCTACTGGTTAGCAAAAATGGCAGCCCAGACGAAAATCCGATAAACAGCAGTGCCGACATTTTGCGGCTCTGGAAGACCTTAATTAACGATTGAATGGTTTCCACGGTGGGTAGCGGATGCGATGGAACAAGGGATGCGACTAATTTTTTAGAGACGGCGTTCCCCTTGCTGACATCGGAAGGCTGTTAACAATTCAGAAGAGTTAGCTCGAGCATTTGCTTAGTCATTGCACAGCATAGCAGGAGTTTTAAAGGTTGTATTAGCTACCTTGAAAGGATGGAATTCTTTTGCATCATCGACTTCTGCTCGCTCTTTTCTGGAGTTTGCAGTTCCAGTAGAGCAATGGAACACCAATGGCTACCACTACAATTCCGACGATCGCACCGACCCCGGTATACACCACACTGGAGTAGAGCAAATAAGCACAAACCCCGCAGAAAACGATAGGCGTAATGGGGTAATAGGGAACCCGAAAGGGGCGGAGTTGGTGCGGCTCCTGAAATCGCAATACAATCAGCGAAATACCGCTTAGCAGGAAGAAAAACCAGAACACAGGAGCGGTGTAATCTACCATCGTTTCAAAACCATTGCGAGTAATGGTTCCCAATCCCACCAGAATGAGCGCGACCGCGCCTTGCACCACTAATGCTGTGGTCGGTGTACTTCCAGAAGACTGCCAGCGACCGAGAGACCGAAAGAGAAAAATGTCTTGACCCAAGGCATAATTTGTTCGTGCCCCTGTGAAGATCGTTGCATTTAGAGAACTCAAGGCGCAAATGATCACGATCAGACTCATCAAGACTGCCCCTGGTTCTCCAAATGCCCGTCGCATTAGTTCGGCTCCTACCGCTTGCGATTGCGCCATGCCTTCAAGTCCCAGGCCGCGCAGATACGCTAAATTAATCAACAAGTAAAGAGCCGTGATAATCCCTAAACTCCAAAGCAACGATCGCACAATGTTCCGCCGTCCATCCCGAATTTCGGCGGAAATGTAGGCAGCTTCATTCCATCCCCCATAGGACAGTAAGACAAAGAGCATCGCAGATCCTAAGGTTCCGTTAGAAGGCGCTACTGTTGATGAAGCGGCGGGGGCGGCGGGCAGAAGCAATCCAACCCCGATCACTAAAACTAACCCCAGCACCGTGATCAGCACCAATGCATTCTGCATCGTTTTGCCTTGATGCAATCCTACGATGTTGAGAACGCTGAAGAGAATAATGACGATGGCGGCATAAATGGATGATGAACCCGAACCAAGCCGCCAAAGTTGGGATGCATAATCGCCAAAAATGAAGGCCAATAGTGCGATCGATCCGGTCTGAATGACGGCCATCCGTGCCCAAGCAAACAAGAATGCGAGGTTCCGTCCGAATGCTCGTTTAAGAAAATGATAGTTTCCGCCAACATGCGGATAGGTGGTTGAAAGTTCGGCGTAGCACAACGCTCCAGTCAGCGAGACGGCTCCACCGGCTAACCATGCCAACAGCAGCATTGCTGCACTGTCTGCATTGTCAGCGACAAGACTCGGCGTTTCAAAAATGCCTGCTCCAATCACGATTCCGACAATCAGCGCGATCGCGTCTGCTAACCTAAGCGTGGGTTTGGGTGCAGCGGCTTGAGCCGTTAAAGTTCCCTCTGTTAAACCAGTCGCTTCAAATTTACTCACAAATGAAACCTCAATCAATCACAATTCGGGAGATTGCGCCGCGATCGCGCTAACAAGTGCCTGACAGTAATGCACTCGCAAATTTTTGAATTCTAGGCAAATCGGAGAACGCCATTGGGAGCGAATCAAACGCATCAGAACGCCCCTAATGTTTAAGTAGTTGAACTAACTCAGGCAACGCACAATTTACAAATTGAGATCCGGAGGCAGAATGACTGAATCAATTACATGAATTACACCGTTACTTGCTATAAGATCGGGCTGCGTCACCGTTGCAGTTCCAACCTTGACTTGATTGGGTTGCGGTACCTGAATATTAACGGAATTTCCTGCCACGGTTTGCACTGATCCGGGTTGAATTTGTGTCGCTGTTAATTGCTGTCCCTGGACTACATGATTATTCAAAATCTGACGCAACACCTGACGATTTTCGGGTTGCAAAAGACGCTGGCGAGTTTGAGCCGGAATTGCATTAAAGGCTTCATTTGAGGGGGCAAACACTGTAAAAGGTCCATTACCGTCTAACGCATCACCGAGTTCGGCTTCACTGACGATGGAGGTAAAGGTGCTAAGAGATGGATTCGTTGCTGCCACTTCTACAATATCACCCCCCGTTTGAGCCCTCCCCGTAGTTGGGGCGGAAGGGGTTGCTGCGCCTGTTTCAGGCTGTACTGCTACTGGAGATTCTGGAGCAGGTTGTCCTGCTTGGGGTGTCTGTGCTGAGGGAGAATTACATGCGGCAATAACAGGTAGCAAAACAAAACTAGCTACGATGCCCTTGGATGCGTTTGCAACAAGGATACGAAAAGATTTAGCTGAATTAACACGATCAGAACAATTCATTACCTGGTTTCCTAAATTTCAAAAAGTTTTGAGCACGGTTGAAAATCATTTTTGACAATTCATCCGCACATTCAGATAATTAAGTTTTGCAACAGCAATAGAATCGTAAAAGAAGAACTAATGCGTCTGTCTTAAGTTACAAAACTGCACCACAAAATTCTCATGTTTGAGTAGTTGAGTGAGAACTTTGTGGTGTGGATGTGATCATCGTAAATTTTCAGGAATAGTTTTAGGAACAGTCCAGTAGTAAACGGTGCGCCCATTCACTTGGCGGACTTGTTCGGGCTTCCAGTCGCCCATGTCAAACGCGTGAGAAACAATTCGTGTTCCGGGCTTGAGTTGCAAAAGTTTGGGACGTAGCCTCAGATTGACCTCTGGTAGAAGGTAAAGTGTGACGACACTCGCCTCTTGCAAGTTTGTTTGGAACAGATCTTGCTGCCGAAATTCTACGCGATCGCTCACTCCTGCTTTCTGGGCGTTTGCCTTAGCTTCTGCGACCCGTTCTGGATCAATATCAACTCCTACTCCGCGAGTGCCAAATCGCTGTGCGGCGGTGATGACAATGCGCCCATCGCCGCTACCGAGGTCATAGATCACGTCATTCGGACCTACATTCGCCACTTGCAGCATTTCATCGACTACTTCTTGCGGAGTGGGAACATACGGAACATCTTTTTGGACTTCGGGCGTAGCAGAAGCGGTTTGAGTTGGGGTGGATTGGGCGTCTGCTTGTAACGTGCGATCGCGGGTGCAGCCTGTTGCCATTAAACCAAATACACTAAGTCCGGCAATCAGACCTTTTAGCGATCGCTTGGGCAACTTGTGAACAAATCGTGAAGCGCTCATAGGGCAATATCCAAACAGGGTAAACGACAATTCATCGATGTTCTACTGTTCAGGATCGAATGCAAATGTGACATAGAAATGACAAAACGGAATTCGTGAAGCATTTCTGTCTATGGGCGTAATTTACACAATCTAATTCACCATTAGGTCATCCTAAAGTGCTACTTCAGCCTAGACTCATTAAAAATGGCGTAGGAAAAAATTCCTACGCCAGACTGTAGCCGTGATATGAGGTGATGTTACAGCTTGCCGTATCCGCGCCAAACGCCAATTAAAACGCCCTGAATATCGACTTCAGACGCTGGAACCTCTGTCATAGGATAGAGTTCGCGATTCGGATTTCCGGGTTTTAGAAGTACTTTGTTTCCTTTACGCTCAAGGTATTTCAGCGTTGTTTTGCCCTGATGATGTGCCGCTACGATCATGCCGTTTTTAATCGTTTTGGGATCGTTAGCAGGTTCTAAAATCACGATGTCACCATCGTCAATTAATGCTTCGATCATGCTGTGTCCCCGAACTTTTAACGCAAAGTGCTGGGGCTTAAGCAGCAGCGTAGATAAGTCTAAGTATTCAACTTCTAAATCAGGAAACGTCTCGACTAGGCTCGTTGCCGCGATCGCACCTTGAATTGGGATTCCTTTTGGCATTGGGTTTAGAATCCGAATGGTGCGGGCTTGCCCCTCCGTCCACTCAATGTAACCCTTGTTGCGTAAATGCTCGAGACGACTCTGCACCGGAGCCGGAGACTTGAGATTCATCGCGGTCATCATCTGCCGGATCGAGGGTGAGTGCTGATGGTCACGAATGTATTCAACTAGCCAATCGTATAGCTGTTGTTGGGCGTCGGTGAGGGGTTCCATAAAGCGACAAATAAGTAAGTGGAAATGAGAACTAGAACACCTGTATTATACCAAAAATGCTTAGCGATGCAGCTAATTAGTTGATATGTTCTCAAGGACATTTGTATCGCTATTTGACCCATTTGTCGAGATCCAAGAGCGTTAAATTTAGTGACTTTTGCCTGCAATAATGAATGGTATTGACCAAACCATTTTAATTTTCCACTATGACGGTTGCGCCTGCTTCTAAACCAAGACTTGCCTCTCGTGCTGTCAACAGCATTCTGGCCATTAAGCCGATCTTCAATCTGGCGAAATATCGAGCGCGGCAGATGATGATCAAGCGAGCAGAATCGATCGGGGTGGCGTGGCGCGATCGGGCGGCAGCATTACGCGATCGCGATTGGTCAACAGAATTCAACCAAGTCAACAATCCCGATTTAGCGTATCCAAACTATTATTTGTGTTCGTTTCATGCCTACACCGAAGGCAACATGGGTTGGGAACCTGCGACTGAAGTCGAAGTGGCAGCCCATGCGGTTCATGCTCGCATTTGGAAGGATGGTGGGATTGAAGGCGATTCGCGCTTGCGACAAAGCTATAACGATGCGCTTAAAGTCCGACTGGCTGAAGCGCCTAGCGAGATTGTCGATTTGGGCTGTAGTGTTGGCATGAGTACGTTCGCGTTGCAAGATGTCTTCCCCAATGCCAAGATCACGGGTGTTGACTTATCGCCTTATTTTCTAGCGGTTGCCCAGTACCGCACTCAGCGTCGGGCTGAGCCAGAATCCTCTGATCCGACTTGGGTGCATGCGGCAGCAGAATCAACCGGATTGCCAAGCGCCTCGTTTGATTTGGTATCAGCGTCGCTGGTATTTCATGAATTGCCAAGAGAGGCTGCGATCGCAATTCTTCAAGAAGCCAAACGTCTCCTGCGTCCGGGTGGTCATCTGGCCATCATGGATATGAATCCAAAATCTGAAATTTATGCGAAGATGCCGCCCTACATTCTGACCCTGTTGAAGAGTACAGAGCCTTATTTGGACGAATATTTTGCGCTGGATATTGAGAGTGCGATCGTTGAGGCTGGCTTTGCTCAACCAACCATGACTTGCAATACGCCGAGACATCGAACGATCGTGGCGCAGGTGAAATAGCTGACCTTGCTGGAACTGTTCTTGGGAAAGCTGTAGTTGATGAGCTACTGCCTAAAGTCTTTGCGCCTTAGCAACCATGAACAAATTTTGCTTCTTTCGGTCAATTCGATCTGCTAGCGCATTCGTCTTCTTTATGGGGCTAATTGCCTTAAGCGTTTTGTACACCGCTTGTCAAAAGCAACAGGAATCTATTGCAAACTCGCAACCTGTCAAAAAAATGGTGCTAGGCAATTTTGAGTTGCTCAGTGGCAGTCCATTTCTCCTAGCCACCGTCAATACCGTTCAAGACGAGCGATATCAATTCTCTTCGTCGTCGTCTGGTTCAAGCTCTACCTATGTTCACAACTATTTATTCTTCAATAGGACTGATCTTTCAGCACATCGACTAGTACCAAAAAACGATTGGCTCTTTCTACAACATGAGAAACTGGGGCAGTACAGAAATGGCGATTTGATCAAAGTAGAGGGGCTTTGGTATGCAGTTGTTAAAGAAGATACAAGTAGTGACAAGCAACTGACGGAACTTGATCGCAAGACGATCGCGATGTCTGATGTCGCCGGGAAGAGCTACACCGAAGTCATCTCACAAGTCGATCGCATTCTAGGAACCCACCGAAAAGGAGCTACTACCTTACAAATTTTTTATAGTTTGAATGACAAAAACTTTGTGACTGAAATAAATATTCAAACTCGACAAGTTATTAGAACACGCGAGTTACCCTCAATTCAGTAACTAAGCCCCTTGGGGTGTTTCTTCCCACAGTGAGGTGGTTTGTCGCAAACTGAGATGATTTCCGTTACCCAGAATGAGATGATCTAGGAGTGGAATCCCCAGAAATCGCGAACCTTCTAGTAGTTGGCGAGTGAGAGAAAGGTCTTCTGCGCTAGGTTCAACATTCCCAGATGGATGATTATGAGCCACGATCGCTCGCGTTGCCCCCTGACGAATAATTTCTCGAAAAATCTCTCTAGGATGTGCCAGAGTTTCGGTCGCTGTACCGATCGTAATTACCTGCGTCCCAATCAGCTTATTTTTTACGTCGAGTAACAGCACCGCAAACCGTTCTTGAGCTTGCCACATCAACTCACCACTGAGAGCAGCGGCGGCAACTTGCGGATCGTCAATTACCGTCTTTTCGGGTGGGCGGGACTGATATACCCGCTTGCCAAGCTCGATCGCTGCCAAAATTGTCGTTGCTTTTGCTGGACCAACGCCCGGAACTTTCGTTAATTCTTGAATATTGACATCGCGCAACACCCCCAACGGATCGCGCTGATGCTGACTTAACTCTTGCAAAATATATTGTCCCAACCCCACTGCCGAAAGTTTTCCAGGTCCTTGACCCGTTCCCAGTAAAATTGCAATTAGCTCAGCCGTAGAGAGAGTTTTTGCACCTTGAGCGATTAGTCGCTCGCGGGGTCGTTCGCTTTCGGGAATATCAGCAATTCTTAGAGAATAAGTCATGAAAGCATAGAAGGAAGCGCCTATTTTTACAGTAATCCCGCAAAATGAATCTGGGAGTACATCGACCAATTCGAGCAATAACAAGAGTGTGAGTATGTGGAACGGAAAAACAAATGCTGTAACGGCACTGCTAGGGGGTGCGCTCTTTTGGAGCTTAGCGGAGCCGATCGCGATTCATCAAACTGCTTGGGCAGCCCGGACTCAAGACTACACGCCAGATCAGTTTATTTCTGTATTGAATGGTCTAGGCTATCCTGTCCCGCTAACGACGCCTTTTTCGAGTCCGTCCGTGCAGCAATCGATTCGAGATTTTCAGGTGCAATATCGCCTGCCAGTGGATGGAACGCTGAATCTGCCGACGCAAGACCTAGCGGCGGATCTGATGAAAAAACTACAAACCGATCTCAACCGAGTGGTGAAATTAGAAGTTCCGCTTCCAGGAAGTCAGTTTTATGGACGGCAGACTGAGGCGGCGGTGCGATTGTTTCAGCAGCAAAATAAGCTACCTGTTACAGGAATAGCAACGCTAGAAACTCGCCAGCGCATCAATGACATTCTGAACGATGCGCTACCTCGTCCGGGTCAACCAGGTTCGTCGAGCGGTTCATCGAGTGGTTCGACGAGTGGTTCGACGAGTGGTTCGTCTGGTTCTTCAAATTCATCGCTGGGAATTTACACTGAAGGACAACTGCGATCGCTGCTGCTAGGGTTTGGCTATGACGTGAATCCGCAACAGCCCCTAACTGACGTTTCTGTGGTTCGAGCGATTCAAGATATTCAGTCTCTCTACAATTTGCCGCCAACTGGACGGCCCGATCAGCGCACTCAAGAAATTATGGCAACCTTAGTCAGAAACCTAAGAAATAGTCTCAGAATTGTTCTGCGAAGTAATTTGCCCATTACTCAGTTCTATGATGCTCCAACTCAAGCAGCGGTGCGAGAGTTTCAGAGCAGATACGGCTTGCCTGTCAATGGTGCAGCAACGCTCGTCTTACGGAGTCGCATTGATGCAGAGGCGCGAAGGGTAAGCAGATAAGGGCAGAGGCAACGGATGAAGCGTTTATACCAACCTGATCAGCTATCCGTTGCCACCTGAATCTATTTGATTTCTACGCGTGCGCGACCCCGTCTTCACGCGCCGCTCTCTGAACTGCTGCTGCCACTGCTGTTGCAACCCGTCCATCGAACACCGATGGAATAATGTGTTCACGGGTTAATTCGTCGGGGGTGACGAGAGACGCAATCGCTAACGCTGCCTGCAAATACATATTCGTTGTTAAGGTAGACGCTCGGCAGTCTAATGCTCCTCGGAAGATGCCGGGGAACGCCAGCACATTGTTGATCTGATTGGGATAGTCGCTCCGTCCGGTCGCCATGACTGCCACATCATCTCGCACATATTCGGGCTGAATCTCAGGAATCGGATTTGCCATCGCAAACACAATCGGATCGGCTGCCATCGATCGCACCATTTCGGGCGTCACTACACCCGGAGCGCTGACGCCAAGGAAAACATCTGCTCCTCGCATTGCATCGGCAAGCGTGCCGCTTTGTTCAATTGCAAACGCGAGCTTTTGAGGGTTTAAGTCGGTGCGGCTCTTCGAGAGAATGCCTCTGGAATCGCACATGATAATGCTGGCGGCACCATCTTTTTGCAGCAGTTTGGCGATCGCAACTCCGGCTGCCCCCGCACCGTTAATCACAATCCGGGCATCAAAAATCGACTTCTCGACGAGTTTTAGCGCATTGGTGAGAGCGGCAAGCGTAACGATCGCGGTTCCGTGCTGATCGTCATGGAAGATTGGAATATTGAGTTCTCGTTGTAGCCGTTCTTCGATTTCAAAACAGCGCGGCGCGGCAATATCTTCTAGGTTGACGCCGCCAAACACAGGCGCAATCCGTTTCACCGTTTCGACAATTTCATCAGTGCTTTGAGTTGCCAAACAAATTGGAAAGGCATCCAATCCGCCAAACTCCTTGAACAGCATTGCTTTGCCTTCCATCACAGGCATCGAGGCTTCGGCTCCAAGATTGCCCATTCCCAGAACAGCGCTACCATCCGTTACGATCGCAATGGTGTTGTGCTTGATCGTCAGTTCGTACACCCGCTCTGGTTCGTCTGCGATCGCGCGGCAAATCCGACCTACACCCGGCGTATAGGCCATTGCCAAATCAGCTTGTCCTCTCAGCGGAATTTTGCTGTGAACGCTAATTTTTCCGCCTTTGTGCAGTGTGAAGGTGCGATCGTAAATATCCAACACCTTAATGTCAGGTAGCGCTTTCACCGCTTGTACAATCGTTTCTGCATGTTCTGTGCTGGCGGCATCGACTGTAACATCTCTCATAGAGATGGCTCGCGTCTGCTCAATCAAGTCGATTTGTCCCATGTTGCCGCCTTGCGACGAAATCGCCTGAATCACGCTCGCCAGCATCCCAGGACGATTGGGAACTTGGAAGCGAATTGTCAGACTAAAACTAGAGTTGGGGGTGAGGGCTGCCATAAACTTGCACGTTGAATTCCGAGGTCTCGATTTTACGGGAAAATTGCGAATGAGTGTTAAAACTTCTCAACGATTCTGAGATGAATTCTAGTTTGTCCTTGGAAGAATTTACAAAAGTATCGTTCAATAACAAACTAGTTGCCGCGACTTATTTTAGGGAATTCAATTTGAGAGAACTGTACTCAGACACACGAATTTATGCCAAGTCTTTACACCGAAATCGACATCAATGCTCCGCGATCGCGGGTTTGGCAAATTTTAATTCAGAAAGAAAAATGGAAGTATTGGAACACTTTCCTGTATGACTGCAATCCTCATCAAACGATTGCTCCAGGACGAGAAATCTCGCTTTCGCTGCTGCGAGTTCCGGGTGAAGAGGAAATTCAGTTTCGTCCGATTGTGACGCTGGTGCAGCCAGAGGCGTGTCTCAAGTGGATGTCATCGATTCCAGGATTTCGGCACGAGTATATTTGGCAGCTCCAAGATCTAGATCGCGATCACAGCCAATTCATTTATCAGGAAACGTTTTCTGGAGCGCTCAGCAAATTTTTTGTTCCCTTTATTCGTCAAGATGAGCAAAAAGGAATGCGCCGCATGGCATGGGAACTCAAGCAATATGCGGAAAAGCTTTAAATCGTCCAATCCTCTGTCACTAATCTTGGCACTTTCTCAAAGTCTCTCAGATTCCGGCTCAAAAGCACTAAGTTGCGAGATCGCGCTGTCGCGGCAATTCTCAAATCCATTGTTGATACGCGAACTCGTTGTATTCGCAGCTCGTTAAAGAACACAGTTGCTTCCGCATCAAACGCTAGAACAGGAGCCGTTGAAAAGCCTTGAAGGGTTTCCAGCAGCAACGTGTATCCGCGAATTACATCAGCAGGTGTACGGGCACGATTGATAAAGCTATGAGCACCAAGGACTTACTCATGAAAACTGACAACGGACAAAGCAAAGTCTGCTGGTGAGTATTGAGCGATTCGAGCGGTTAGGTTTATGAATTCTGAGCCTGAACGTCGCTGTAGAAAACTAATGTGGTCAGTGTCGAGCAAAAATCTCACGCTTGTCCACTAGCATCATCGGTTGGTCTATCAGCCTGGCGGAAAGAGCGCCCATATTCCAAAGCTTCAAGAAAAGCAGATTCATCAGAGATTGATCCAACGAGTTTGTCGAGCCAAGTGCCAGAGGCAGAGCTATGCTCGGACTTGTGTTTAAGGTCAGCGACCTCTTGCTCAAGAGTTGCTAACCGACGTTCGAGCGTTACTTCATCCAGCATGACTCTCCTCTTTAAAGAACTACTGACCTTACACCACTTCATTCTATCTGAGCAACTGTTTCAATCATTAGTAGCGACTGGTGAATCTCCCACAAACAAAAGCTCGCAGGCAATTATATTCGCGCGGGTAATCGGTGTGCCTCCGCTCCTAGGCAGCACACTGGTTGAACTACTTCGTAGAGCTATACTTTTGAATGAACTACGCTACTTTCCTAAATATGTGCTTAGATGCTTCGGCTTCATAGCACTTCAAGATTAAGTTACTGAGCTTGTCTAAGTCACTAACTGAGGAAATTACTACCCTTGATGCTGCATCTCCAAACGAAGCTGACATTTCTTGAACTTCAAAACCTGGCGCGAGTTCTCTAACTTCATTGATAGACAACCGAGTTACAAAACTCTTTTTCTTAGGCGACAGATATAGCCTCAAGAACCACCAATTTGTCTTACCGATATTTAGTCCAAAATATGATAAGACATCTTTGTACTTGACTTCTAAGCTATAGGTTTTAGACTGTGCTGCAATAGACCTGACTTTTTCAAACGCTTCAAGTTCTTCAGCAGTTGTTTCCACTTTAATGTCTTCTGAGTCTTGTTCCGGCTCATCCTGAATTTCTTCAATTGCTTCTAAGTTAACCGATGAGGAAACTTCACTAGACTGACCCATTTCTTTACTAATGGATTGCGTCATCAGGTCAACTAGACTTCCCTGAAGAGACTTCTTTACAATCGGTCGAAACTTTTCGATTACTTTACTGGAAATTCTACTTTCTATTGCGTACCTAGAGCCAATGTTGCCAAGTTGAGAAACTAAAAAGCGAATGAATTCATCAGATGGAGAGCGAAGAAGACTGTCTACTAGTTGTGCCATTCCGCTGAGATAAACCATCTCTTCAGCATGTCGTTTAATGACGAGGGAATCGAAGTTATCTCGGTGGAAAAACTTCAGGTTTTCAATTTGCTTCTGGTCATAATCAAGAACGTTGAATCTGAAGAAAGGTTCTTCATCCATCATGTTCTCATGACGTAAATCTGTGAAGAAAAGGTACTCAATGCCATTTGTAACAATGGCAACTTTTGCTGAGCGCAATCCATTGAAATATCTCTTTAACTGACCATCATGAGCTTCGGGTTTCTTGTCACGGGCTTTCGCCTCAACCAGCATGACAATTGCATTACTAATGGATATGGCGTAGTCTACTTTCTCAAACTGTCCTGACTTTCTAATGGCAAAATCTGCTACATACTCAGGGATGACTTCAGTAGGATCAAAGACATCATAGCCGAGTGTACCGAAGAACGGCGCAATCAGTCCCCATTTAGTTGCTTCTTCGCCTGAGACAGCTTCAGCTCTTTTTCGGACTTGTTCTGCAACTTTAGCGATGTCATCTGCAAATGCCATACCCACTGCCTCAACAGTTAGAACCTACCTCATGAGATTTCCCAAAAATTTGTAGATACTCAACTACGTAAGTTCATCAGCACTTGCCTGAGATCTTAATTACAGTCAAAACTTTGAATGTCCGTCTCTTAAAAAGCCACTTCTAAAAAAGCTACTGCCTGATCACGAGTAACACTAGGAAAGTCATCTAGAAAAATATCTAGAGAATCTCCTGCTGTTAAATGTTGGATGAGAATCTTCGCAGGAACCCGCGTTCCCGAAAAAACTAATTCCCCATTCATCACATGCGGGTTGCACGAAACAATCTGTTCTCGATCCATAAATTACTACTCCTTAGTCGAAGCCAGTTATATGTACCATTATTTTATGCCACAAAAAAGGGCTGGACGTTCGCCCAACCCTACACAAAAGAGACTTAAGAAGGTTTAGAAATTCATTTCGGCGGCTTGGACGCGCTCGACTTGCTTCTTCTTCAATACCAACATGATTTGGGTGATGGTGACGATCGCAAAGAACGCCAGCAGACCCTTAATGCGGCTCGGATTTTGCAACACAATTTCAGCATCGATTTGACCGAAACCACCTACGTTGGGGTTACTAGTCAACGCATCACCTGCCTTGACTTCATCGCCTTGAGCCACGATCAGCTCAGGACCAGGCGGAATCGTGTCTTCGACAACGCCCTTGTCAGTATTGATGCTGACCGTATAACCGCCATCGTCGCCTTTCGCGATCGCCGAGATTGTTCCAGCAGCGGACGCATTGAATACCGCGTTATTGCTCTTGTCACCAGTCGGATAGACCTGTCCACGACCCCGGTTTCCACCGACGTGAACCGAGTACTTCCCAAAGTGTAATGAGCGATCGGTGTTTGGATCAGGAGACAGAATCGGGAAGCCAATCTCTTGATACTGCTCGCCTGGAACCGGACCGACCACGAGCCAGTTCGGATGCGCTTCGCTGTAGGGCTGAATAAATAGCTCAGCTAGTTTCTCTCGCATTTCCTCAGGCAAGCGCTCTTCGGGCGCTAACTGGAATCCCTCCGGTAACATCAGCAGTGCGCCAACGTTGAGCGGACCTGTACTGCCATCTCCCTGAACTTGCTGAACGCTGGTGTCATAGGGAATCTTAACAACCGCTTCAAACACGGTGTCAGGTAGAACCGACTGAGGCACTTCGACCTCGGTAGGCTTTGCGCCTAAGTGACAGTTCGCACAAGCAATCCGACCCGTGGCCTCACGGGGATTTTCGTACTGCTGTTGAGCAAAAATCGGATAAGCGGCTGCCGATCGCGGCAAAACCAAGCTCCCCGACAGTAAGATCGCGACGGTTGCCAAGGCAATTCCGACCCGCTTTGTCAATTTAATCAGGTTTGTTCTCATCTCTAGCAAATTACTCTCGCTCGGAATAAATAAAGGCAGAACGGTCGAAAGGGTGTGATTAAGTCCACCACGGATCTTCGCCTGTGCGGAAGTCCGTTTCTTCCCAAGGGGTAAAGCTGATTTTGTTGTCAGCAACCTCAGCGTGAGCAAGCGCCAGCGAGAGCGGAGCCGGACCGCGCACCACTTTTCCGGTGTTGTCGTACTGGGAGCCGTGGCAAGGGCACATGAATTTGTTTTCGCTGGCGTTCCAGGGCACAACACAACCGAGGTGAGTACACACCGCGTTGATGCCATAGCTCGCGATCGCCTGATCTCCTTCCACCACAATGTAGGTCGGGTCGCCCTTTAGCCCTTGCGCGAGCGAACGATCTCCGGCGGGGTGGCTGGTGAGATACTCGCTGACTAAAATATCATTACCGAGGGCATCTTTTGCTGTGACGCCTGCGGAACCTCCACCTGACGAAGGCGGAATAAAATATTTGATTACCGGATACAAGGCTCCAGCCGCTACTAGTGCCTCGGAGCCGAACATCAGGAAGTTCATGAATTGGCGACGACCCATGTTGGGTACATCATCTGCGGGTCCAGTAAGTTGAGCCATGACTACTCTCTAGGGATTGCGGAACGAAGTGAAAAAAGATTTAAGCGCAGAACTTTTGTCAAAGCTCTGTGTTTAGATCTAGTACGGGGTACTACAACGGCGATCTCTAAACTTTTTATCTAAAGCAAAGCGCTGAAAAGCCTTTAGAACAGCCAATTTGTAGTTTTTCTTAGATGTATTATTACATTTCTTGACACTAGCATCATAGCTAAGCGGCGGAGCCGAAATTTAATACGAAATGTTAAAGATTTTTACGGGCTAACGTGCCATGACCGGACAAGACCTACGCCAACTTTTGATTAACAAGTGGGGGTTTTCCTACGATATTCAGGTGCGCCGTGCGATGGGCAAACTGTTTGTGCAAGTAATGTGGCGCTATCAGGAGCAACGCTCGTTTCCGCTGACTGAATCGGAATATCTAGAGCATCTTGATCAAGTGACAAGCTATTTAGCGGCTTGGAATGCGATCGCGCAAGTGCAAACCTTCATTGAAACAACGCGCGAAAAGCCTCGGCTCGGAAAAGCAGTGAATATTCCGATTGATCTCGGCGATCGCGCGTCTGAATGGCTATTAGAGGAGTTTTAACGAATTTTTCGCTCGGTCAGTTCATTCAATCCTTCGCCAAACAAGGAGAGTCCGATCACCATCAGGGTCATGGCTAGTCCTGGAAAAACGGCTGTCCACCAAATTCCGCCCGTGGAGAGCGCGTCCAAGGCTTGATTGAGGTCATGTCCCCATTCCGGTACTTCATCTGGCAATCCCAATCCGAGAAATCCAAGTCCGCCTAGAGTCAGCACAGCATCTGCTGCATTGAGCGTGAACAACACCGGAACACTTTGAATCACATTTAAAAACAAATAGCGAGAAAGAACGCGCCAAGTAGACGCTCCCATCGCTTGAGCCGCTTCAATAAACAGTTCTGTTTTAACGCTGACCGTTTGATTCCGAACGACCCGATAGTACTGAGGAACATAGGCAATGCTGAGCGCGATCGCGGCATTAAAAACTCCTCGTCCAACCACAAATGCCAGCGTCACCGACAGCAGGAGTCCCGGTAGCGTGTAAATCGTATCCATAAAGAAAATTAGAATGCGGTCGAGCCTGCCGCCCAAATAGCCGCTGAGCATCCCTAGCGGAACGCCAATGATGAGACTGAGACCTGTTGCCAACAAGACGACCTGAAGCGCTGCCTGCGTGCCAAACAGCGTGCGAGAGAAGACATCGTAACCGAGACTGCTTGTGCCAAACCAATGAGCTAGAGAGGGCGCTTGGTGAGGCGGGTTATCAAGAAATTCGGTAGGATTTTGCAGCCATCCGATCGCTTGAAACAGGGGAGCGAGAAGCGCGATCGCAATAAACGCGATCGTGATCGCCGCGCCAATTCGCATCATTTGGCGAGAGAGCGACGGGCGTTCGACAGCACGAGACAACCGGGGCAGACGAATCGAAGTCATAAGACGAGGCAAACAGTTCGCTCATCATCATAAATCCTGGTTCGCAACCCATCAAAAAATAGCGGATGAGTAACCTTGAGGTACTCATCCGCTATATCCGTTATTTAATCTATTGCCATTACAGATGGCTTTCGATCAACTCGCGATACTGACTCTTCTGCTTCACGCCTTTGACTTCCGCAACCTTATCTTTGTGCTTAAAGAACTGGATCGTCGGAGTTCCCGAAATGCCTGCTGATTCTGCAATATCTGGATCTTCCTCAATGTCGATCTCGATAAAGTAAATCTTGCCGTCAAACTCATCCACCACTTTATTAAGAATTGGCTTCAGCGTATGGCAGGGGCCGCAACTCGGAGAGACATACTTAACCATGATCAAGCGATCGCTGTCATGGTAGAGTTTGCGCAAGGCGTAACTGCCTACATGCTTCGTTTGTGCTGGATCGACTTCTGTAGAAAACTCTTCTGCCTTGTGAGCCGTCTTCTCTTCGTTCGCCGCTTCCGCTTGAGTTTGGTGGAACTCTTGCGCTAAGCCGTTGAACGACAACCAGCGTTCTGCCAACATCGCAGACATGCATCCTGTGCCAGCCGCCGTAATCGCTTGACGGAATTCGTGATCCTGTACGTCGCCTGCCGCGAAGACGCCTTCAATATTGGTCTCAACCGATCCGGGCTTCGTGACGATATAACCTACGTCGTCTAGCTCAAGCTGACCTTTGAACAGAGACGTATTTGGCGTGTGCCCGATCGCATAGAACAATCCTTTCGCCTCGATCACGCTCTCTTCGCCAGTCTGACGATTTTTAACTTTCACACCTGTCATGTGTTGAGTTCCACCCACCACATCAACGGCTTCGGTATTCCAGTGAACCGTGATCTTTGGATTGTTTAAGACGCGATCTTGCATCGCTTTACTCGCGCGCAGCTTGTCACCTCGGACGAGCATATTGACGCGATCGCCGTACTTGGTAAGATACAGCGCTTCTTCTGCTGCTGTGTCACCGCCGCCAATAATGACCAACGGCGCACCCCGGAAGAGTGGCGTCGCACCGTCGCAAATTGCGCAAGCAGAAATGCCTCGGCTCCAGAAGTTGGCTTCATCGGGCAATCCGAGTCGCTTGGCGGTTGCACCTGTGGCAATCACAACGCTGTGTGCCTTGACTTCGCGATCGTCAGACCGAATCGTAAACGGACGTTGGCTAAAATCGACAAAGGTCACATCTTCGGTATGAAGCTCGGCTCCCCACCGTTCTGCCTGAGCCTTCATTTGATCCATCAGTTGCGGTCCAGTGATGCCTTGAGGAAAGCCTGGAAAGTTCTCAACCTCAGTTGTTGTCATTAGCTGACCGCCCGGAAGCCCTCCTGCCTGAAAGCCTTCAAATACTACAGGCTTCAGATTTGCACGTGCGGCATAAATTGCTGCCGTGTAGCCCGCCGGACCAGAACCAATGATTACTAAATTTTCTACGGTTGAATTCTCCATAAGACTTATATGAACTCATAACGACTACGAGTAGTATAGCGCAAGAAGCGCGATTGATGCAAAATGTTAAGACTTGACCATTCGACTTGAGGCTACACGGGGCGAGTCACAATGAATGAGAATGCCGATTTTAATTAGGAGACTGATTTAGGAAGCAAGCTTTTAATCTGCTCTAGCACTTTGTCTTGTTCTTTTCTGAGGTTCTCTAGCTGCTCAACCGCTTCTAGAAGCTGCTGCTGCGGGTCGGGCTGTTGGCGTTGTCCTGCAAACACGGATTTAACCATCCGTGGGCTTTTTCTTAAGATCCACTGACTCAATTTGATTGGGGTTTGTAAGAGCGAGAGCCACAGATTTTCGGTCAGACGCGCGATCGCACCCAGCAATCCAAACATCAGCACAATGACTAATCCCACGAGTCCTAGTGTCCAGACCGGATGGTGTAGCATCCAAGCTGCGATCGGATGAACGTCTAACCAATTTTGGAGGGCAGAGGTAGCAGCAACCTGAGAGCGAGTGACAACCGCATTACTCAGTTGTTCTACAGCTTGGCTAGGAATGCCAAGCGCATTGATGGCTTCTCCTCGAAGGGTTTGTAAGCCTTGTGAAAGATTATCTAGTTGATTCATAAATCCATTCGCCCAGAATCACTTTAGATTTCTATGCTAAATCTGAGGTGAATGAGAGTCCCAAATGAAACAAAAGTAATTTAACGAGATGAAGTAGATCCTATTTCTGAATGATCGCGCCAATCCGGAAGTTGCTTTGGGGGCGAAGTAGCACTCATTAGACCATCCTGAATTTCGTCAACCGCCGTGAAAAATCTTCTAGTTTTGTTGCCTCTTGGCTTTTCATTTCTAGCTACATTGCCTGCGATCGCAGGATCACTTCCTGAAAAATCTGTGCCGTGTTATTTCTTCAGAGGTGACCGAGTAGAACTTAAGCAGACCTGTTCTCATGTCGCGGGCTGGGGAACGGGGGGTACAGGACGGGCAGTGCTCACCTGGCAAGATAAGGTCGTGACGAATCTAGCTTGGGAGAACGATAAGCTTTCGCTAGATGGCAACAAAGCCTTTAACTATACCCGCGATCGTAAAACACTGAAGCGATTGCCATTGGATGAAGCAAAGCGACTTCGAGACAATGGAGCGCCTGCTTTGTCGTGCTGGCAAACTTACAAATATGGCAATTCAGTTTGCTGGTTCAGATAGCGCTTAACGGAGAGATTTACGAGTTGCCAAACTTTTGTTTTGCCTGGTCGTAAATCTCGACCGTGATTTGGCTAGCTCCGGTTTCTTGAGCAAACTTCTCAATTTTTTTACGCGCCGCCGGACGAACAAAAAACGGGATTTCTTTTAGTTTTGCTTCTGCTTCGGGTGTCCACTCGATTGATCCGCTCATAAGTATTCTCATTCCTTGTTAGGTTTAGTTTACCAGCGTAGATCCGTGAGTGGGATAGTCACCATATCGCAGACTGTAGCGATATGGTGACTATTGGAAAAATCGTGATCACTAACTATTTAAGCAGTGAAAGCAAATGTTTGAGCAAAATCTGCAAACGTTCCAACGTTAGTAAGTTTCGGGTAAGCGTTTCTAACAAATGACTTCTTATTTATAGATTTTGGGTACTCACTTATAGATTTCGAGTACTCGTTTATTAATTTCGAGTACTCAGTTGTAGATTTTGAGTATCCATTCATAATTTTTGTTTAAGCATCTATAAATTCTCTTTAAACAAAGATTATGAATGGATAAGCATTTATGGATTTCGGGTAAGCGGTTATAGATTTTGTTACGAGGTCTTCAATTGACGTTAATGCAATCATGGCGCAGGTACGGTGTAATTCCCGTTCAGCAGAAGTGCGATCGCATAGTATCAAATAAGAACTTCTCTACGAAGAACATGACGCAACAGATACTAGACGCAATTTATGAAAATGGTGTGTTTCGCCCTCTAAAACGTCCTCAAATTGAAGAAGGACAACAGGTGCGGATTGTGATCGAAGTCAATGCAACCCTTGCTCCGGATGACATACTTCAGTTGTCCGCTCAAGTTTACCAAGGGCTGTCCACTGAGGAGGTCGATGAGATTGAACAAATTGCTCATGATCGCCAAAAAAGTTTTGACGAGCGATCTGAATGACGACTGGGCAGGCTGTTTTGGATACGGATACGCTGTCCGCGATTCTACGTCAAAATCCTAATGTTCTTCTCAACGCTCGACAGTACCTGGTTGAAAATAGGAAGTTTACGTTTTCAATTATTACTCGCTACGAAATCTTGAGAGGTTTGAAGTCGAAAGCAGCAACGGCTCAGATTAACCGCATTTGAGCGATTGTGTGTAAGCAGTTCCATTCTGGCACTAACCGAGGAACTCAGGATGCTTTAGCAGTGAGTTCAGCGATGAGAGGTGTTGCTTTATCTAATTGACTTACACCAAGAATCGAAAATCCTAGAAGGTTGCCGTCTTCATCTACGCGCTCCATAACAGCATCATTGTTGGTTTCCTGCATATAGCCGGGTCTATCATAAAATACAACCTCTAAAAAGTCGCCCTCTGGATCAAACCAGATTTTGATGTGTTGGCTCATAGTAATGATTCTCCTTGCTTGGGTTTATCCGTTAGATAGGCAGTTAAGACGAAGGCATCATCTAATAAAAGTTTAACGACTACACAGAGCCATTTCTCTCCGACCAGGGTATCTGTGTAGTAGCGATAGTACAGAATGACAGTCACATCACTTTTGGATCGTCTTACGATTTCAGGTTTGCTGAGAGTTCGTCTGATCTCAGCTTCCAACCCCTCCATTTCTGGATGTTCTAAAATATGCTGCTGTCGTTCGTCGCTTAATCGAATTGCCCGATTTTGAAAGTCTAGTAGTGTTTGCATTACTTTGCTTGTCAGGCTTTAGAATCCTCATCGCTTCATTCTTCGACTACTTCGATCAAGTCTTCGATCGCGACATCAAACACCCTCGCCAACTTAATTAACGCTGTTACATCCACAGTTGCCATTCCTGTTGATCGTGCATAAGTTCTCAGAGTGCTGTAAACCACGCCTGAGTGCTCAGAAACGTCTTTAATTGTCCATCCTCGCGCATCGGCAAGCTCCCGAATTCGCAGCCTCACCAATCCCATGCTTGACAATGACTAATACTAGTCATTTAATAGAAATGTCCTTAAAAGCGATCGCGCTTTAGCCTGGAACACTCGAAGCGCGACGCTATCCCTTCTCATCAAAGGAACAAGCAACATGATATCAAGAGATCTGCCGAATGAAGCGGGCGGAACCAGTTATGGCGCTCATCTGCATCCGTGGTGAATTGTTTGTCTACTGCCAAATATGCAACGAACCGTCGTTGCTAGATGCCGTCGTCGTACCTATGCCGAAGAACATCTCAAAGTCCTCAACCGTTTGGTGACTGACCACACCTACACGATCGTCTTTGATCCATCCCACGAGTAACCGAGTTATGCCACGAGTCGTGGGTGGGCAATCCGTTAGAGCAGTGCAATCAACGTTAAATTTGAATGGTGGCCTTTGAGGATAACGGATGGAAGTCTTTCAAGCTCGTTTTGAGCATCTTGAAGAAGTGTCGAAGTTGTTTGACCAATATCGCGTTTTCTACAAGTCATCTTCAGATCTTGAAGCTGCTAGAGAATTTATTCAAGAGCGTTTCCAAAAAGGCGACTCGACTATATTTGTGGTAAC
This sequence comes from Myxacorys chilensis ATA2-1-KO14, assembly GCA_019359275.1. Lineage (GTDB taxonomy): Bacteria > Cyanobacteriota > Cyanobacteriia > Leptolyngbyales > Leptolyngbyaceae > Myxacorys > Myxacorys chilensis. The sequence continues at coordinate 24,528 of JAHHHP010000030.1, forward strand.
CAATGACGGGCGCACGATTGGGTTTACGCAGCTTTACCCCAGTTTTTCCTCAGTGTCGATGAAGCGTATTTGGATTCTGAACGATTTATTTGTGGAGCGAGCTTGGCGAAAGAAGGGCGTTGCAAAGCTGTTATTGAGTGCAGCAGAGGACTTTGCAAGAGAAACAGAAGCCATCCGAATCATTTTAGCAACGCAAATTTCCAACATTACTGCTCAATCTCTTTATGAATCGCTTGGATATTGCAAGGATGAGGAGTTTTATCACTATTCGTTACCGTTGTAGCGGTGGCATAATAATCCCGTTGCACGTCGATTTACAGGGATAGTTAGTTAAGTTAGAGAGTTTATTTGCGCCGAGTGAATAGTACTGTTTGGAAGACATCACCTGCAAAAAAAAATTAGATGTGCAAAAGTTGTATGTAGCTACTGTGAATTGTCACAGTGGCTGCTTTTCGTACTTTCGCGGATTCAGCACAATAAAAATTAATCTAACCTTTATTAGAAGATCCGTAACCTCCCTATCGCCAAACGCCCTATGAACAGTTCCTTCTTACAACGTCTCCACAGTCCCGATCGTCCCGTCATCGTGTTCGATGGCGCAATGGGAACTAACATTCAGTCACAAAACCTAACGGCGGATGACTTTGGCGGCGCAGAGTACGAAGGCTGTAATGAATATTTGATTCATACCAAACCGGACGCGATCGCAAAAGTTCACCGGGACTTTTTAGCCGCAGGCGCAGATGTCATCGAAACCGATACGTTTGGCAGCAGTCCGTTGGTCTTAGCAGAATACGGCTTGCAGGACATGGCCTATGACCTCAGCAAACAGGCCGCCGAACTTGCCAAGAAATGTACGGCTGAATTTTCAACGCCAGAGAAGCCCCGATTTGTCGCAGGTTCCATCGGTCCTGGAACTAAGCTTCCGACCCTAGGACACATCACCTATGACAGCCTCAAAGACGCTTTCACCATTCAGGCAGAAGGCTTATTTGATGGCGGCGTCGATCTCTTCATCATTGAAACCTGTCAGGATGTGCTGCAAATCAAAGCTGCGCTGAATGCGGTGGAAGCGGTATTCGAAAAGAAGGGTGAGCGGCGTCCGCTCATGGTATCAGTGACAATGGAAGTCCAGGGCACGATGCTAGTCGGAACGGATATTAGTGGCGTACTAGCGATTCTGGAGCCATACCCGATCGATATTTTGGGCTTAAACTGTGCGACAGGCCCCGATCGCATGGCAGAACACATCAAATATCTGACCGAAAACGCGCCATTTGTGGTTTCCTGCATTCCTAACGCAGGCTTGCCCGAAAACGTTGGCGGTCATGCTCACTACAAGCTCACCGCCACCGAGCTTCAAATGGCATTACATAAATTTGTCGAAGATTGGGGCGTGCAAGTGATCGGCGGCTGCTGCGGCACTCGTCCATCGCACATTCAAGCCTTGGCAGAGCTTGCCAGCACGATGACCCCGAAAGAGCGACCGATTCGCGCGAAAGTTGTTACAGAAGATCCCCGTCCAGCCCTAAGCTATACGCCTTCTGCCGCCTCAATTTACACTGCTCAACCCTACGAGCAAGATAACTCGTTTCTAATCGTGGGCGAGCGGCTGAATGCGAGTGGCTCCAAGAAAGTGAGAGAGCTTCTGAACGTGGATGATTGGGATGGGCTGATTGCGATCGCAAAGTCTCAGGTCAAAGAAGGCGCTCACGTGCTCGATGTCAACGTCGATTATGTTGGGCGTGACGGCGAACGCGATATGAAAGAACTCGTGTCGCGGCTTGTCACCAACATTACGCTGCCGCTCATGCTCGACTCGACCGAGTGGACAAAGATGGAAGCGGGTTTGAAAGTCGCAGGCGGCAAATGCATCCTTAACTCGACGAACTACGAAGACGGCGACGAGCGTTTCTTCAAAGTGTTGGAACTGGCAAAAGAATATGGAGCTGGAATCGTTGTTGGGACAATCGATGAAGAGGGCATGGCGCGAACGGCTCAGAGAAAATTCCAAATTGCCCAACGAGCCTATCGCGATGCTCTAGAGTATGGCATTCCGCCTCACGAAATTTTCTTTGACACGTTAGCACTGCCGATTTCTACGGGAATTGAGGAAGACCGCGAGAACGCTAAGGCAACGATCGAATCGATCAAAATGATTCATGAAAGCTTGCCCGGAGTGCATTTTATGTTGGGCGTCTCCAACGTTTCTTTTGGTCTGAGTCCCGCCGCCCGCATTACGCTGAATTCGATGTTCCTCCACGAAGCAACGTTAGTCGGAATGGATGGCGCGATCGTATCTGCCGCTAAGATTTTGCCGCTCTCAAAAATCGATCCGCAGCACCAAAAAGTGTGTACGGACTTGATCTACGATCGTCGCGAATTTGACGGCGATATTTGCGTTTACGATCCGCTCACAGAACTGACAAAGCTGTTTGAGGGGGTTAGTGCCAAAGATGCTCGCTCCAGCAGTTCTCTCGCTGATTTACCAGTTGAAGAACGCCTGAAGCAACACATTATCGATGGTGAACGCATTGGTCTAGAAGATGCGTTGAAGCTGGCGTTAGAACAACATCCACCCCTAACCATCATCAATACGTTCTTGCTCGACGGCATGAAGGTTGTGGGCGAACTCTTCGGTTCAGGACAAATGCAATTGCCGTTTGTGTTGCAGTCAGCAGAAACCATGAAGTCTGCGGTTGCCTTTCTCGAACCGTTGATGGAGAAGACAGAAGGGAGTGATAGCGGTAAAGGTAAGTTTTTGATCGCGACTGTTAAAGGCGATGTTCACGATATTGGTAAGAATTTGGTTGACATTATTCTGACCAATAATGGATACAAAGTTATTAACTTAGGCATCAAACAACCTGTTGATAAAATCATTGACGCTTACAACGAGCATCAGCCTGATTGCATTGCCATGAGTGGATTACTCGTGAAATCTACAGCATTCATGAAAGAGAACCTGGAGATTTTTAACGAGCGTGGAATTTCGGTTCCGGTGATTTTAGGAGGCGCAGCGCTTACTCCTAAATTTGTTTACGAAGATTGCCAGAATGCTTACGAAGGGCAAGTGATTTATGGCAGAGATGCGTTTGCAGATTTGACCTTTATGGATCGCCTCATGCCCGCAAAATCGGACGGCAAGTGGAAAGATCAAGAAGGATTTTTGGAAGACTACGCGAAGTATAACCAGAAAGGACGGAACGCGATCGCAGAAGCGGAACGCGAATTAAATGGCGATTCTCAAGAAAAACCGTTTGAACCGGAAGTGATTGACAGACGTCGTTCGGAAGCAGTTGAGGTCAACATCGAGCGTCCTACTCCGCCCTTTTGGGGAACCAAAATTCTCAACCCCGAAGACCTTTCTCTGGAAGAACTCTTCTGGTATCTCGATCTGCAAGCTCTAATTGCTGGACAGTGGCAGTTCCGCAAACCAAAAGAGCAATCTCGCGAAGACTACGATGCGTTCCTTGCTGAAAAGGTCTATCCCGTTCTGGAGCGTTGGAAGACCCGCATTCAATCTGAAGCGCTATTACATCCGCAGCTCATTTATGGCTATTTCCCTTGCGTTGCAGAAGGCAACTCCGTTCACGTTTACGATCCGGTTGTAATCGAGAACGGACTGACGCCCAAAACGGCTACTCCAGTTGTCACATGGAACTTCCCACGTCAGAAATCGATGCGTCGCTTGTGCATTGCCGACTTCTTCCGCCCGATTGAGCAAAACCAATTTGATGTGTTTCCCCTGCAAGCGGTGACGATGGGACACATTGCGACGGAAGTGGCTCAAGAGTTATTTAAAGCGAATAACTATACGGAGTACCTCTACTTCCACGGGATGGCGGTACAAATGGCGGAAGCCCTGGCCGAGTGGTCTCACGCTCGGATTCGTCGCGAGTTGGGCTTTGGTGACCAAGAGCCTGATAACATTCGCGATATGCTGGCGCAGCGCTATCAAGGGTCGCGCTATAGCTTTGGCTATCCGGCGTGTCCGACGGTTAGCGATCAGTTCAAGCAGCTGGAGTTGCTTGGAACAGAGCGAATTGGGATGACGATGGACGAGAGTGAACAGCTTCATCCAGAACAATCAACGACGGCACTGATCGTCTATCATCCCGTTGCCAAATACTTCAGTGCCTAAACGATCATGAACATGCCAGCAAGCTCAGGGAAAGACGTTAGCGTTTTACTGGGCTTCTTTGTGCTCAGCCGCCAATTTCCACTCGTCAGCAAGCAGACTGTAGGTAACGAGATCGAGATAGCGATCGCGTGCCCAAACCAATTGTCGTGCAATTCCCTCTTGCACAAAATCTAGCCGTTCTGCGATCGCGCGACTTCGATGATTTTCGACTGCCGCCTGAATCACCACACGGTTTAGCTTCAACTCCTCAAACGCATACGCCATCATGCAGCGACAGGATTTCGTCATTACTCCCCTACCCTGATGATCTGGCGACAGCCAGTAACCAATTTCGCCCCAGCGATTCATTTTGTTAATGGTTAAGTCAATGCTGCCGATTACAGTATCATGAAACCAAATTCCACACACAAGTCCCTTTGCTTCAGCTAAACGCTGAAGGGATGATTCAATAAACTTGCGCGTATCCTCTGAAGATTGACTATTATCAACCCAAGGCATCCACGTTTGGAGATGTTGGCGATTTTGATCGATGACTGCAAATATCGCTTTGCTATGATGAGGCTGAAGCAGCTTTAGAACAACGTCTTGATCGACTGGGCAACTGAGCATAATAATCCTGACTGACGTATCTTAACTAGAAGGTTCCTCAGGCTCCGGCGCTTCAGTCGGATCTTCTTCGAGCGTCTCCAGCACAAATCGGCGGGCTAAACGATTGTAGGTTCCGGCTCCCACAAATTGCGGGTATTTGTGTGATCGCGTGTACACCCAAACTACATTCTGGTCTTCAACAATGCGAATTTCCTGAAACCATTTGCAGTTGGGAATTAGTGCTTTTGCAGCATCGAGGGCGTCAGTCCACCGCTCAAACTCTTTGCAAACGTCGCGGGTGATCACTTGAAACATGTCATTTTTCTATCAGTTCACCTTTCTAGAATAGCGAGATGCAGTTCCGTCTGAATGGCGCTTGGCACTGATCGTTCAAAGATTGCACCCATCGTAATAACCAAATTCGCAGCGGATTCGGTAGCAGATGTAACAGACAGTTCAATTCATCCGCTGCATCCATTATCAAATCCGTTGCCGACACAGGGATTGAGGCCAAGTGATTAAGGCCAAGATGACTCTTGCATTGGAATCACCATCACTTCAGGAATTACCGTTTCAGGAGGTTGAGTCAAAATGTAGCGAATGGTGTCTGCAACATTTTTAGGATCTTGAAGTTTCTCTAACGGGGTATCGGGAAAGCGATCTAAAATAAACGGCGTTTGCATACCGCCTGCAATCACAGCCGTTACCTTAACCTTGTGAGGACGCGCCTCGACGTGCAGAGCGTGGCTAAATCCAACCAGTCCCCATTTACTGGCGTGATAGGCGCTAGCATTTGCCCACGTCCGTTTTGAAGCCGTCGAAGCCACATTCACAATGTGCCCGGTTTGCCGTTCCTTCATGTGAGGAATGACTGCTTTTGACAAAATAAATGGCGCACGTAAGTTGACCGATAAAACACGATCCCAGTCATCAATACCAAGTTCTTCAATCGGAACCGTGAGATCAGTTCCAGCATTGTTAATGAGAATGTCTAGATGACCGTGTTGTTCAATGGCTTGTGCAACGCTGGATGAAATTTGGTCTTCATCTCTAACATCTAAGCGAAGCGCGATCGCTTTACCCCCTTCAGACCCAATTTCTGAGGCAACTTTCTCCGCGATTTCTTCGCGCACATCTGCCACTAAAACAACGACTCCAGCGGCTGCCAAAGCACGACAAATCGCTTCACCTAGGCCCTGAGCGCCTCCTGTCACCAACGCAACTTTTCCAGCTAAATCAGTCATAACTCACTCCTATTAATAATTCACGGTAAGCGGAAGGTTAACCTTCTGCATTCTGCGGTCTCCAGTTAAGCGCTGTCCTTTCGTCTCTTGACGTTGGGTCAAGGGTTCTGTTTGTCCTGCCATGATCCACGCCTCAACCAGTTCACAGAGCAAATGAATGACAACCATCTGCACTTCTTGGACGTGTTGGGCATCGGTGGCCGGAACAACAATCGACAGATCGCAGCGCGATCGCGCCGTACCGCCATCGCCGCCTAAAATGCCGATACAGCGAATGTTGCGATCGCGCGCTACCTCAAAAGCTCGGATCAAATTCTTCGATCGTCCGCTAGTGCTAATCCCAATCAGCACATCGGGCGGTTGGGCTAAGGCTTCGACTTGACGGGCAAACACTTGGCCAAACCCGACATCGTTTGACCAAGCCGTGAGGATAGCGCTATCTGCGGTGAGCGCGATCGCAGGGAGTCCCGGACGATTTTCGAGCTTGAATCGCCCGACAAACTCAGCCGCGCAGTGTTGAGCATCTGCCGCACTGCCTCCATTACCGCAAATTAAAACCTTGCCGCCTTGAGCAAAACAATCTTTCACTAGCGTTGCCGCTTCAATAATCTCAGATTGTAGTGAGTGTCGTGCGATGTGCAATGAGTCTATCGCCTTAGTGAATCCCTGTTCGATCACCGCAAAGGCATCTTGTGTGGGTGCGCTACTGATTAAAACAGATTGATATAGCGTTGCAACAGCATCCGTCACACGTTGCCAAGTGAAATGCTCCTTTGCTCGTGCAATAGCTTGACGACTTAACGTGGCTAACAGGTTCGGATGATCGTAGAGATGGGTGAGACGGTGTGCGATCGCGTCGGGTTGATTGGGCGGCACTAAATATCCGGTTTCACCATCCACCACTGAGAACTTGATTCCACCGACGTTCGAGCCGATCACAGGCGTTCCACACGCCATCGCTTCGAGGGGCGTAATCCCAAACGGCTCGTACCAAGGTGTTGTAATGAATACATCTGCCGCGCTGTAGTAATAGCGGAGGACTTCTCGCCCTTTTCGTCCCACAAACTGAACGCGATCGCGAATTCCACGGTGATCCGCGATTTCCGCTAAGCGGTTGACCTCTTTCGCAATTCTTGAATCAGCATCATGTTCTTCGCCGCCAACCACGATTAATCGGGCTGGAGTCGATGATGTTTGACAAAATCGAGCAAACCCCTCGATCGCCGTATCAACCCCTTTTCGAGGAACCATCCGACCCAGTTGCAGCACAATTCGTTCATCGGGCAGTATGCCCAACGCCACGCGAGCTAAGGCTTTATTGAGACACCAAAACTCCGTCGGATCGAAACCACAAGGAATAATCGTGATTTTGCGGGGATCAGCATTGTAAAGCTGAATCAAATCCGCTTCATCTTGTGGGCATTCGGCAATAATGCGATCGGCAGCTTGCACGAGTTGATCTTCAATCTCAAATCGCTCATCTGGAAAGTCATCGGCAGTTCCTTGATGAAACCGGCGGACTCGCCCCAACGCATGAAAGGTAATGACAAAAGGAATGTTTAATTTGCGCTTAATCTCGGCGGCAACCAATCCCGACATCCAAAAATTTGCGTGAATTAGATCGTACTGAACGGTTTGGCAAACGTTAAGCACGTACTTCGTAAAAGCTGCCATGTAGGGCAACAAATCTTCTTTGCGAACTTCGGTCGCAGGGCCTACCGGGACATGAATCAGTCGAACGCCTTCAATCCACTGCGCTACCTCTGGCAGCAGGGCGCGATCGCAGCGTGTAAAAATATCAACTTCGTACCCTCGTTGGGCTAAATGCTTAGCAATTTGACCCACGTATACATTTTGTCCGCCGCTATCGACGCCGCCAAGCACACCAAACGGCGATGCGTGTTCACTAATGAGAGCAATGCGTTTCATCAGATCTTGCCTCCTACGAGAGCGGGAGAATAAGGACTCGGCGTATCCGTAACGTAAGCAAACGCCGTATTCCAATCGCGGGTAAAGCGCTCGATATGAAACCGTTCTTGGGCAACGCGACGAGCGCCTTGACTGAGATGCGCGGCTTCTTTCGGATTGTTGATCAGCGATCGCATGGCTTCAATTAAACGATCGACATTCGTATCAACGTAGCCTGACACTCCATTTTCAATCACTGTTGCTAATTCTGTTGTCGCCAATCCCACAATTGGCATTCCGAGCATCATCGCTTCACAAATGGCAAGTCCTAAACTGGTATAGCGAATTGGATTGAAAAAGAATCGATACTGCACCATAAATTGGGGTAATGCTTCGTGCGAGATCTCACCCAATCCATTCAGCGTTTCCGACTGCATTCCAACTAAATCTAACGGGACGTGCGATCGCGCCTGCTCAAACACATCCGCTCCTAATCGCCGCCCACGAGATTTTAGCCCATTTACCACAACAACACCGCGATCCAGATCGCCCGAATAATGAACCTGCTCTGGAACAATTACACCATGCTCGATCACAGAGGTTGGCGTGCGTCCACTATTCCACATCAATTGATTAAAGTGAGTCACATGGACTAATAGAACATTAGGATCATTCACGATGTGATCTGTGTCGGTCGGGCGATCGCGAGGCGGATCGTGTTCTAAATAGATGCATGGTAGCTGACGCTGCTGTTCTGAAAGAATCTCGTATTGATCCGTGAGATAGTTCTTTTGTGACTGAAATAGAATGCAGTCAAACTCCAAATTTTGAACGTCTTCAGCAGATACGTTATGCACATTATCGCCCCAAGCAAAGCCGCCTAATTTCCCACCATAACCCTCAGGATAACCAGGCTTAACGGGCAAGAAAAACTGATGGGGCGACTGCACCAAATAGTAGAGATAACTCCCATGAACATGCCAAGTCAGAATCCTCAGGGGCTTCATGAATTAAGAATTCCTGTAGTAGCGAGTTTGCACAACTAGATTGAAGGTTGAGAACGTTCTCTATTGAAAAATTCCTCTATTGCAGAGAAATGAATCGTCTCAGATCAAGTGCGTTGATAAGTAACTTTGATCTATATTTATCGTGCAAAATTCAGCTACAAATTGCATTGGGCATTTGCCTAACATGTCGCGATTTTATGGATTCTAGGTTTGTGCATTTGCCCAACGAATCATAATCAGGCGAGAGCGATCGCAGCAACAATGCCAAGCGAATTTGAATCGCGGCATCAAACTGGCGAGGATTCAGCCCTGTGAGGGATGTAATTTTATCAAGTCGATAACTTAGGGTATTGCGATGAATTGAAAGTCGATTGGCGGTGAAAGATGGATAACAGTTTTCATCGAAAAAGATGCGTAGCGTATCGATCAATTCAGGATCTTGATCTAAGGGACTTAAAAGATGTTTTGCCAAATCAATTTTTGTAGCTTCGTCGGCAATTCCAACAAACGCAGCAACGCCCAAATCATCTAAACAATAAACCTGATTTTGGCCCGAAAAATGATGCCCCAGTGATAACGCCGCCCGCGCATCCTGATACGATCGCGCCAATCCCCGAATACCGGGATGATATCGCCCGATGCCAACACTTAAATTGGCACTTGTGTCAGAGCGGAGCCGCTCTAACAGCGCCGAACTAGCCCGCTTCAGAGCCGCAAGGTTTGCCCAAGACGGGTTGCCGGTCAAATCTTTCTGATCTGTCCACGCCTCTAAATCCTGAGTGCTACTTGCTTTCAAGACGGCTATTTCACTACCGCCAATGTAAGCACAAATGGTATCGCTCGGTAGGTGAAAGAAATTCACAATGCTACCGATAATGAATTGAACACGCTGTTGAGCCTGAAAATCTAATGTTTGCGGAGCATCGGACGGAGAGGGTAGAAGATAATCGGCAGCATCGATCAGAATCACTGCTCGCGGACGCGAAAAGTCGAGTCCTAAAATCTGTGCCTCTCGCAGAACTTCCGTTTCTTCCTGACAGGAGCTTCTCAGCAAATCATGAATAAATTTGTTTTTGAGATCATGCTGATTAGGCAATCGTGCGATCGCAGTTGCTTGACCAATCACTAGCTCCACTAACACCCGTGCTAGACGAGGCGAAATCAACTCGGACGTGACCAAATCGGGAATGACAATTTCTCCCGGTTGCTGATCGACATGAAAAGGAATTCGCAAGGCAGAATGATACAAGGGTACATTGGCACACTCACGATCGGAGCAGGTCAAAATTGCCGGATCATCAATGACAAATGCTTGCACACCCAACAATTCCTGCACACGTTGCGTCACGGCTTTTGCAACTCGCTTAAATTCTCCCGATGCCGCCTCCTTACTCATGCTCCTATTCCAATCGCATTGAGCAATTCAATAGGATGATCAGCCGCGTCTCTTTGCTTCACCCAATCGGTTAAGACTCCTCCTCCAAACTCTTGCGACTGCCCAATTCGGATCGGAATTCCTGCGAGGTAACACATGTAAGCGAACGGATGGGGAGACGTTTGACCATCAGAAAAAACAATGGCAACATCAAAGTTCTCCGATCGCAGCACGTTCGTTAAGTCCAATGCTTTAGTCGAATCAGACAACTCCTGCTCTGACGCCGCAGGATGAATGAGAATCTCAGCAACATCTGGTAAAGCCAACGCTGTCTGACTTACTGTAGGCGCACAGAGTAGCACAATATCTGCTTGGGGAGCAGCGTGCTGTAGCCGCGCGATTGGCTCTGCCAAGCTCTCGATCGCCGCGCCTGCTGCTACGTCACCCCTTGCCCCTGCTTGAATCACCAGAATTCTTTTTACGGTCGTCCACTCTTCATGCAGCATAAATCGACTCCTGATGTAGCAGATCGCGAACTTGCTCTAACACGCACGCCACACGCACGCCGGACGAATGCGACAGCGATCGATGCCGCGTTTGATCGAGTGGTGCCCAGCGCCGAGGATCAGACGCGCTAAAGATCACCGCACTAGGAACGCTAACAGCGGCTCCTAAATGAGAAACACCTGTATCGTTACAAATCAGCAGTTTTGCCTGGCTCAACAGTGCTGCTAACGCGCCTAAACTTGTTTGCCCAGCTAAATTCAAGGCTGGAGCCTGCATTGTTTGGGCGATCGCACTCGCTAATTCTCGCTCCGCCGCTGATCCTGTCAACACGACTGAATATCCCAGTTGTGCGATGGCATCCCCCACTGCCGCAAACTGCGATCCCTGCCAGCATCGAGACGGCACACTCGCGCCTGCATGGATACAGACATAATTGTCGCCCAACTCGTACTTTGCTTCGATCTGGGTGAGCGCCTCGCGATCGCAGGGCTTGAGTGGAAATTCTAGCCTCTCATCTAGGGCAGGAATGCCTAAGAATTCGAGAAGTCGCAAATATCGGCGAATTTCTGACTCAGATTCTTCGTAAGGCAAAAAGAACGCTGGATCAGGACACGAGTGCCCCATTAAGTAAAATCCGGCGGATTGTGCGGCTCCTAACTCTAAAGTGAGTGAATTTGTGATTACGCCGCTTCCGTGCATCTGGAGGGCTAGATCGAACGGTTGTGATTCGCCTTGCGACGCTCCGCCGCAGCGCATCTCTGCTAAAAATTTCTCTAGCCGTTCAGCATCCACCTCTTGCTCTGGTAGGCCAGGATACCCTGGAAGCTCAACAAACTCATCAATATACGCTTCAAACCGCTCTGCCCAACTCCGCGCTACAGGTAGTCCAATCAGGGTAATGTAGGCCTGAGGAAACGCTGTCCGCAATGCCCTTAGAGCAGGGATCGCACACAAGAAATCTCCTAGTCCTGGTAATGCTCTAACAACAGCTATCCGCCGTAATTGTAGATTACAGCGCTTCAAAGCAGAACCATTCTGCTGAGCCAAAAGAAGTTGATTGTCGGTCACGCTGCTTTTATCCTTGAGTGCAATGCGCTCAATGAGAATCCTCTCTGTGCAGTTTTTCATTGCATCACAGAGTAAAAGGTCTGTGCAATCGCTTTCGTCCCCTTTAAGAGAGAGATTGCTTTCGAGTGTAGAAACAGAAATCCCTTGCAAGAAAAATTTCTTCTTGCAAGGGATTTCCAGTCCGATTAGATGTCCACAACTAGCGCAAAATGGCTTGCTTCAGCAGTCTCATCCGCGTGAAGTCGGAGACTTAACCCACTGCTGACACCGAGAGCGCCGCTTGCTTGAGCGTATCTGCTTTGTCTGTCAGTTCCCAAGGGAGTTCTAGATCTGGGCGTCCGAAGTGACCGTAGGCCGCGACATCCTGATAGAAACGTCCGCCTCGCTCACTGGGCACTTTTCTCAACCCAAAGGTCTGAATGATCCCAGCAGGGCGCAACTCGAAATGTTCTTTGACCAATTCAAGCAAGCGCTCATCACTGATCTTGCCTGTGCCAAAGGTTTCGATCATGATGCTGACTGGACGCGCGACCCCGATCGCGTAGCTCAACTGCACTTCGCACTTATCCGCCAAGCCAGCCGCTACAATGTTCTTTGCCACATGCCGGGCGGCATAAGCTGCACTGCGATCAACTTTTGTGGGGTCTTTGCCTGAAAACGCGCCGCCTCCATGACGAGAGTAGCCGCCGTAAGTATCAACAATGATCTTTCGACCCGTTAAACCTGAATCGCCTTGAGGTCCGCCGATCACGAACTTGCCCGTTGGATTAACCAAAAAGCGTGTGTTCTCATCAGGGTGGATGTCAAGATCAGCAAAGCAAGGTTGAACGACTAGTTCCCACAGGTCTTCCTGAATCTTGGCTTGCACAGCCGCTTCATCAGAAATGTCTCCGATCGTGGCTGTGTGCTGCGTCGAGATTAGGATCGTGTCGATTCCCACGGGGCGATCGTCTTCGTAAGCGATCGTTACTTGAGTTTTGCCATCGGGACGCAGATAAGGCAATTGACCTGTCTTGCGCACAGCGGCTAGCTTGCGAGAAACGCGGTGTGCTAGGCAAATCGGCAACGGCATGAATTCAGGCGTCTCGTTGCACGCAAATCCAAACATGATGCCTTGATCGCCCGCTCCGATCGCATCTAACGCTTCTTGGCTGAGCTGTTCGCGGCTTTCTTGAGCGGTGTCTACTCCTTGAGCAATGTCAGGCGATTGAGCATCTAGCGCCACCAAAACCGCGCAGCTATTGGATGAAAACCCATTTTCTGCGCCAGTGTAGCCAATTTCTGCAATCTTTTGACGTGCTAACTCAATGTAGTTAACCTGTGCATTTGAGGTAATTTCGCCTGTAATCAGCACTAAACCAGTGTTGACAACCACTTCAGCCGCAACCCGACTAGCGGGATCTTGGGTAAGGAGGGCATCTAAAATGGTGTCAGAGATCTGATCGCAAATCTTATCAGGATGACCTTCAGTGACAGATTCGGAAGTGAAGAAATATCGACGGGACAAGAGCAGTCTCCTCTTTCTCGCTAAGGGTTTGTGGGACAGTCTGAATCGGTATAGTTGCGGAAATTATATCACTCAGCTTCTGTGGAGAGGCGAGATCGACGGCTCGCCGTCAATTTATGCCCCTTGAGGTACATGTAGCTAAGTCAGCAGGAGTTTACGCCTGTCGAAAAAATTCCGAAACCTGAGAGTATCGGTTCAAGCAGGCGTTGTATAGAGAATCCATCTATGTGTGGAATCCTAGCAATTACACGGAGGAACTGACTATTTGATGAGCTTTATCTTTATATACTCTTTAATCCGAGTCGTTTTCTACGAAGCTCTTGAAAGCTAATTCCCGCTCACGCTTTTTCTACGAAGCTCTTGAAAGCTAATTCCCGCTCACGCTTTGATTGTTGAGCCAAAAAATACGCACCAGAAAAGTAGAGTTAACTCTGGTTCTGTAAAAGCGGAAAGAAATGTCCGACAGGACCTTGACCCTTGCCAATGGAGAGAGAATAGCGAAGGGCAGTCGTCACGTAGTCTTTTGCCTGTTTGGTTGCGCTCAGCAAATCCTTTCCGAGTGCAAGATTTGCCGCGATCGCAGCTGCTAGTGTGCAACCCGTTCCGTGAGTGTTCGTTGTGTCTACGGTTTGTGTTGCTATGGTGTGCATATGAACCCCGTCAAACCAAACATCTACCCCGCGCAGTGCACCACTCATGCCGCCACCTTTGATTAAAACGGCTTTGCTGCCTAGCTGGTGGATGCACTCTGCGGCGAGACGCATATCGTCTAATGTTGAAATGTCCAGACCCGATAGAATTTGAGCTTCGTAGCGGTTGGGGGTCAAAATCGTCGCTAGGGGAAGCAGTTGTGCTTTTAGGGCTGCGATCGCGGCGTCATCAATTAACAGTGCGCCTGTTCGCGATACCATAACCGGATCGACGACTAAGTTTGGAATCGGGTGAGAGGAGAGTTGCTGAGCGACCACGGCAATAATTTCTTCATTCAGCAGCATTCCTGTTTTCGCTGCCTGCACACCGATGTCGTCGGTCACTGCCTGCATCTGCGCTACAACAGAAGCAGCGGGTATCGCATCAACGCGGGTCACGCTCACCGTATTTTGAGCCGTAATGCAAGTGATTGCACTGGTTCCATGGACTAAATGAAAGGCGAATGTGCGTAGATCTGCCTGAATTCCTGCACCTCCACCGCTATCAGACCCTGCGATCGTGAGGGCAACCGGAATTGAAGAAAGACTAGTCGAAGTCATAGCATCGCGGTTCAAAGGTGGTCTATTCCCATCCTAGGCTGCTATGCCCATTCCTGTGAGTTAGCGACTCTTGACTGATTGGGAAAGGTTGCGTTGGCGAATTGAACGGGTTTTGGCACGATGAATTTCTTCCTCGGCGTAGCAAATGGAGACATACTTGATGCCAGCAATAATCCAAATGGCTTTAAGGAGTCGCTCCAAGTCACTAAGCAAGCGATCGACGACCCAGGGTTCTGGACAGTGAACGATGAGGGTATCGCTTTTGAGATGCAGGTTACAAAGTCCTAGGCTTTTGGTGAAGCGGTGGCGCAAACGGTAAAGTCGGAGGTCTTCAAGCAAGGCTAAGTCTTGAGTTGTTAGTTGAATTTTCATAGGATTAAACTCACCGTGTGTTGCACAGATTGAACTAGATCTCCTAAGCAATCCACACTGTAGAATTCGGTATCTTTATTTATTCTGATAAAATTAAATAAGCAAATCTACGGGCACTTTACAGAACGAATGGTTGAAATCCCCGTTTTAGTGCCCTTTTACGATTTGATTTTCAGAAAAACTTAACAATATTACGGAGATGAAGAAAGCTATAGAAAGTTGAATTTCCACATTTAACTTACGAAATTTTAGTCAACTCGTTTCATGTTACTCATGCAACAGCCCTAGCGAAATTAGCATCTCTAACCGATGTTTAATGCGTGTCAAATCGTCAAGGTCTATCTACAACTCATAATCTATCTACAACAAGTTGAGAAGTCTATCTACTTAGTACAAGTTGGTGGACTAATTTAACCTTTATTGCTGACCAAACGGTAGCTAAGGCAACTTCCTCGCTGGTTTTTAGCTATAGAAGCAATGATACTCACCAAGATATTGATCAAATCTGTCTAAAAGCTAAAGCTTTCTGCCCCTACCGTTAGTTCATCATCTGTCAGCTGGTGCTGTCACCTATTAGTCTTAGTGGATGGGCCAAGGAACCACTAAGTACTCCCAATTTTCCCACTAAAGATAATGTAAGCTATACATGTTTGATCTATGGAAGAGCATACAACAGAGATCGCTAAATTGACTTCTACTACCATTACCTGGAACTATCGAACTCGCATTTCTGTATCAACACTTGCTCTCATCCCTAGTTTAGCGAAGCACTAATCATTTCTAAAACGTGACCAAGATCACAGCAACATAGCGAGTAGATCGCTGATCTCTTTTGACTGAATCTTATAGATTAGTAGTATTGATTCCGATGCACGTTTTACCACTCGGAGTGATGAAGTCCAAGGAATGAAGTGTATCTTCAGCTAGTTTCAGAACAGTTTGCCCATTAATAACCTATCGGATAGAACCCCACCTTGTACTACGCTCTAGGTCAGATCGTATGACTAATGCCCCTTCCTTGAAAATCGTCCAAATTAGCGACACACACCTGTTTGCCGAGACAAATCAGCATCTCCTCGGTTTCTCAACCCTGCGATCGCTAGAAGCATTACTTCAGCACTTGCGTCAGCTTAGTCCGTTGCCTGATCTATTTCTGCTGACAGGCGATTTATCGCAAGACGGTACGGCCGCGTCGTATCAGCATCTTCAAAAACACTTTAGTTCGCTGCAAATTCCGCTCTACTGGTTGCCTGGAAATCATGACTGTCTGGAGAACATGGAGCGATCGCTAACGCATCCTGTATTCCGTCCAGAAAAATCGTTTCAAGCGGGCGGATGGCAGTTCATTTTGCTCAATTCTCAAGATCCGGGCTGTGTTCATGGAGTGCTGTCACCTAACAGTTTGGATTGGTTAGAGCAGCAGTTGCAGCAATGCTCCAACGTTCCAACCTTAATTTCGATGCATCATCCGCCACTAGAAGTAGAGTCTAGCTGGATCGATGGCAGCCGGTTGCAAAACGCTTCAGATTTTTTTGACCTCATCGATCGCTATCCCCAAGTAAAACTCGTGGTATTTGGACACGTTCATCAAGAGGTTCAGCGTCAACGTGGATCAGTGTTTTATTTGGGAACGCCTTCAACCTGCATTCAGTTTGAACCCAAAAGCGTAGAGTTTGCCTTAGGGCATCAGGATCCGGGGTTTCGAGTGTTCAATTTATATCCGAATGGAATCTGGACAACTAGAGTGCAGCGCATTCATTATGCTCATACGCTCGATTTAGCGGCAACAGGATACTGATTTAGCGATTAAGACTCGAAGTTTAGTGAAATTGATTGCGCCCCAATGTGAGCAGTAGATTTAGACAAGTAATGAATCTAGGTTAAGAACTGCAAAAGTTGCAGAAATGAGAGCAAGTATAGAAATGAGAACAAAACGTGAACCAAAGATAGACTGTGCTAGAAACGAATTAGAGATTATTAATGAACGTTCAGCTAACTTTGGTACAAATTTTGGCTCAGCCTTGTCATTCTCGTCTAAAATCTGCAAGGTGCTTTTACAAGTCTTAAAAGATACCTCTAGTCGTGCTCTATGAGGAGAATCGTGTATGAAACGTCTAGTTGTTTGTTGTGATGGAACTTGGCAGCAACTCTCTAGTCCCTATCCAACCAATGTTGTTAAAATCGCTCAAGCCATCAAGTCTATTGCTCAAGATGGAGTCCCTCAAGTGGTCTACTACAGCGAAGGCTTGGGGACGGGAGACTCACCCTTTGAGAAGCTAACAGGCGGTGCATTTGGTTGGGGAATTGATCAAACCATTCAAAAAGCCTACCGATTTCTCTCTCTCAACTACATGGAGGGCGACGAGATCTATCTGTTTGGGTATAGCCGAGGAGCTTATACGGTTCGGAGTTTAGCAGGGTTAATCTACTGCTCTGGGTTGCCCAAACGCCAGAACATATGTCACATTCCGCGAGCATACGAGATATACCGCGATCGCGAGATTGCTCCAAACGATCAGATCGCTAAACAGTTCCGTAGCGACTACGGCGAGAATGTCCCGATCACGCTTCTGGGCTGTTGGGATACCGTCGGTGAACTCGGCGTTCCGGATCAGATCCCGTTCCTCCCGATTGATAATTGGCTCAATGCAAAGTATAAGTTTCACGACACGCGCCTGAATCGACGCATTCAAAATGCATTTCACGCTGTCGCGATTGATGAGCGTCGGAAGGTGTTTGACGTGACTCGAATGCAGCTTAGTGAGGGTGCGACTACCAACATACGGCAGGTTTGGTTTCCGGGCGTTCATGGCTGCGTCGGAGGAGGTAGCGACGCCAATCACGGATTATCAGACGGAGCGTTGCAGTGGATGATGGAAGAAACCAATCGGGTCGGGTTAGGACTAGAGTTTAACCCGACGTTGGTAAAAGGAGGCATAAAGCCTAATTATGCGATCGCGTTTGACTCTGAGATTAGTGGCATTTTCAAGCTGGCTGGCACACTCCATCGCCAGTTGCTTGATCCAGGTGATCCCCTCACGAAGTTCGATCAACACTTCTTTGACAACAACATTCACCTCAGCGCAAAGCGACGCTGGAAGCTGGCGGCGAAACCGCTTTACCGTCCAGAACCATTGATACCGCATCAGCAGTGGTTTGATGGATTTGTTGAAGCGGTTGAGGTCGCTTCAGCCAAGGGCTAACCTCAATCTTGCGTCAACTTCAACTCTTATGTGTTGTCAATTCAATGGGTTGTCAATTAAGACGGGTACAAGATTTGGATTAACGGTTATGCAAATTTGAGATGGATGCCGAATCGTGGCCGATCTCTTACGATCGGCTCAAATCTCCTATAGGTTAGGCATGAAAAAGCTTGAAGACGTTCATCCTTGGTCGACTGAGTACCCAGTAGAGCGACGAAAAGATTGGTACAGTGGTGCGGCAGAAGCTTACAATCGAACGCGACCCCGTTATCCAAGAGAAATTATCGATCGCGCTGTCGAGCTGGCTCAACTTCCTTCCGCAGCAGCCCTGCTTGAGATCGGCTGCGGTCCTGGAATTGCAACAGTCGAATTTGCTCAATTGGGCTTCTCAATGCTTTGCCTCGAACCAAGCAAAGAGGCTTGTCAATTTGCTCGGCAGAATTGTGCAGCGTATCCACAAGTCGAGATTCAGAACTGTATGTTTGAGGAATGGACGTTAGAGCCTGAGCGATTTAACGCTATCCTCGCTGCGTCGTCGCTGCATTGGGTTTCGGCTGAAACTCGCTACTCCAAAACCGCAGCAGCCCTGCAAAACAATGGGTCCCTAATCTTGCTGTGGAATTTTCCACCCCAACCCAGCTATGACGTTTACCAAGCCTTAGAAGAGGTATATCAGCTTCACGCTCCGTCGCTTGCCAAGTATGAGGACAAAAAAACGCACGAATCGAATATTAGCGCGTTTGGAGAGGCTGCAATTTCATCTAGTTTGTTCGGTGAGTCAATCGTTGAATTGATGCCCTGTGAGATCGCTTATGAGGTTGACGATTATTTAGCGCTTTTGAGTACGTTGTCGCCTTACATCGCGCTGGAGCCACAGAACCGAGCAGATTTATTTGCGGGACTGAGGAGTGTGCTAGAGCGAGAATGCGGCGAAGCTGTTCAGACCAAGTATTTTTCGGCGGTTCAGGTGATGAAGAAAATTTAGGTATGGGTGTGATTCCTTCGGATCTGCGACTAGCCCTAAGTGCGTCTTCACGGTTCTACCTATTACTTAACCTTTTCTTACAATAGAAGAATCCCAACCCTACCTGCCAATATGACGCTACCAACTTCTCAGCCTTCCAATTCTGCTACTGGGCAGTCGCTCAATGCTCCATCTTGGCAAATTAAACTTCTGTATGACGGACAGTGCCCCTTATGTATGCGAGAAGTCAATTTTCTAAGAAAACGAGATGCGGGTCGAGGGCGAGTAGAATTTGTTGATATTGCAGACGATGATTACACTCCTGAAGCAAATGGTGGAATCGATTTTGAAACAGCGATGGGAAGAATCCATGCTGTGCTTGCAGACGGAACAGTAGTCAAAAATGTAGAAGTTTTTCGCCGCGTTTATGACATTTTAGGAATGGGCTGGATCTATGCAGCTACTAAATTGCCCGTAATTGGTTTAATTGTGGATAAACTCTACGAGCTTTGGGCAGATTGGCGACTTCCGCTCACGTGTCGTCCGAGTCTTGAGATCGTTGTTGCTGATCGGCAGCAGCGGCTTGAATGTAAGCAAGAAGGGCGCTGTCGAATTGAATAATCTAAACGTTGTGAGTTTGCCTCTCTAACGTTTAAAGCGTTTAACAAAAGTAGATTAAGTATTGTGTTTTTAGTGTTCAAAAAGTCGCTTCTTTGTTTAACGCTTCGGATGCCAAAACTTGGTCTCTCTTTTGATTGGATCGAACTACTCAAAAAGAAATAAACAGAATTATTTATTCCTAGTGAGGGATGATCACAAAACTGTGCTTTCCTATGCTCGAACAGAAAGCAAAGTTGTATCAATTGCTGCAATTCTATACTCAACATTAATTGCGCCGAATCGACGTTTCCTTTCTGGTTGAAAATTTGTTCTTTAACTCATTGTCTTTAGGAGGTAGCTTATGAGCTTTTTTCAGCGAAGCCGAAAGATTCTAGCGGCTTTGGCATTAGTTCTAATTCTCACCGTTACGACAGCGTGCAGTTCTGCGGTTGCTCGTGAACCTCAAACGAAATCTCCAGTTGCTAGCAGCGATTATGGTTCGATTGCAAGAGGAAATACTGCCACAGGTCAAGACTTTGGAAGCTGGGCTGTGCAAACGTCTAAAGGATTATTAAAAGATGCTTATGTGCGCGATAACAACAAGTTAGGAGTTGTTATTTCACCTCAAGTTCGCCCTAGCGATGTTAAGCCTTTGACTCAATCTTTGATGCAGGGATTTCATAAGAACTTTCCGAATCAAGATTTGTCGGTATTAGTATATGCACCTGATAAAAAATTGATTCTGACGGCTCGGTATGATACTCAATCTAAGCAAATTCAGTATCAGCAACCTAGCTAGTAATAAGCTTTAAAGCATTTGTAAAAATTAGGAGAATAAAACAATGGCTAGTAGTGATCAGTACAAGCATCAGATCATGAACGATCTGGCTGGCGGGAATACAGAATCTCTGCCAGATGAATCTGGTTCTTTAGAAAATTATGATAACTTTGATGACTTTGCTCAACGGTCTTCGCGAGATGAGCGGCGGAACTTGTTTAGCCGAGCGTTCCACCACGATCGCGTCTCTTCTGCGGAGATGGAACCTGAACTGCAGCGTGCGATCGCTCAAATCAAACCAAATGAGCGAGGTGATGTTGCCCACGAATTTCTCAAGCAGTTCAAAAAGCGGGGCTTGAGTGAGCAAGATCTAGCAAAACAGCTAGGGCTATCCACGCATCACGGCAGTCGGATGTCAGCAGATGATGTCGGCAAGTTAGCGGGCTTTGCTTATCACAATCATCCTGATATCTTCCATGAGGTCTTAGCGGATCAGCCTGCCCTTGTGAAGTTTCTGAGCAATCCTGTTGTTGGTGCCGCGATGGGCGCGGTTGCCGCAAAGTGGTTAGGTCACAAATAAAATCACAAGCGCCAATCTAATGATTGTCTAAACAGCAAAGCCGCCCTCTTGATATTCAAGAGGGCGGCTTTGTCTTACTCACCTGTCGTATCGAATAGCCACTTAAACTGCCATTGCAACTTTGGGCTGCTCGCGTCTGACTTGGATTTGACCATCCTCATCCACCTCAACGATCGCCGTGTCTCCAGCTTGAATGCGACCTGCGAGGAAGGCTTCTGCCAGGCTATCTTCGAGTAGACGAGCGATCGCACGACGCAACGGACGCGCTCCATAACTCGGATTGTACCCTTCGGATGCGACCCGCTCTTTGAAGCGATCGCTCACTTGTAAGGTAATGCCTTGCTCTGCAATCCGTTGGGCAGCTTCTGCAATCATGAGATCTGCAATCTGCGTCACTTCATCGCGGTTCAACTGATGGAAAACGATAGTCTCGTCAATCCGGTTGAGAAACTCTGGACGGAAGTAATTCTTCAGTTCATCGTTCACCTGATTGCGAATCCGACCGTATGCTGCCGCTTCAGACGACTCGGACGACATCTCGAAGCCCAAACCTGCGCCTCCCTTCTCAATCACCTTCGAGCCTAAGTTCGAGGTCATGATCAGTAAGGTATTCTTGAAGCTAACAGTTCGACCTTTGGAATCGGTCAAACGCCCGTCTTCAAGCAATTGCAGCAACATGTTAAACACATCAGGGTGAGCCTTCTCGATTTCGTCGAAGAGCAGCACTGTGTAGGGATTGCGACGAACGGCTTCGGTTAGCTGACCGCCTTCGTCATAGCCGATGTAGCCAGGAGGCGAACCGATCAGCTTGGAAACGGTGTGCGACTCCATAAACTCAGACATGTCAAGACGAATCATAGCCGAGTCGGAACCAAACACCGCTTCAGCCAAAGCTTTGGCAAGCTCGGTCTTACCCACTCCAGTCGGGCCAGAGAAGATAAAGCTGGCGATCGGGCGATTTGGATTGCTTAAGCCCACTCGCGATCGCTTGATCGAGCGTGCCACCGCAACCACGGCTTCATCCTGTCCGATCACGCGCTGATGCAAGCGCTGATCTAAGTGCAGCAACATTGCAGACTCAGACTCGGTCAGCTTGCTCACCGGAACTCCTGTCCAAGCCGCAACCACTTGCGCGATGTCTTCTTCGCTCACAACTGGCGTTATGCCAGATGCGGTGGATGGAGTTTGACCACTCGAAAGCTGAGCTTCTAATGCCAGTTCTTGATCGCGGAGTTGCCCTGCTTTGTCAAAGTCTTGAGCCGTCACCGCCGCTTGCTTGTCTTTCGTGACTTGCTGCAACTGCTTCTTCAAGACCTTAATTGCAGGATTGGTGTTTCTTAACCGAACCATAGAGCCTGCTTCGTCGATCAGGTCAATCGCTTTGTCAGGCATAAATCGGTCGGTAATGTAGCGATCGGCAAGAATGGCCGCTGCCTCAACCGCTGCATTGCTAATTGTGAGTTGGTGATGTTGCTCGTAGCGATCGCGCAGTCCTTTCAGAATCTCGATCGTCTCTTCAACGGTCGGTTCACCCACCATTACTGGCTGGAAGCGTCGCTCTAGAGCCGCGTCGCGCTCAATGTGCTGACGATACTCATCGAGCGTGGTCGCACCAAGGCACTGAAGCGCTCCACGTGCCAACGCAGGTTTAAGCAAGTTTGCTGCATCCATGCCGCCTTCATTGCCGCCTGCACCAACAAGGGTATGAATCTCGTCGATCACCAGAATCACATTACCGGACTGCTGCACTTCTTCAAGGATGTTCTTCATGCGCTCCTCAAAGTCGCCCCGGAAGCGAGTGCCTGCCAGCAAACTACCCATATCAAGCTGAATCACTTGCTTGTCATAGAGCAAATCGGGCACATCCTGAGCGTAAATGCGCTGAGCTAATCCTTCTGCGATCGCGGTTTTACCAACTCCTGGTTCACCGACTAACACCGGATTATTCTTCGAGCGGCGACCTAGAATTTGCACCACTCGCTCGATTTCCTTAGCGCGACCGACGACTGGGTCAAGCTTGCCCTCTGATGCCATTCGAGTTAAATCTGTACCAAACTCGTCTAGCGTGGGCATCCGTTGAGAGCGCTGAGCAGCACTACCACCACCAACCACAGCAGGTTCTGGCTCTGAAGCAGACTGCATCATTTGAGTGTGCAGGGCAGCTAGATCTACCCCTAGCGTCGTCAACACCTTGGCTGCAACCCCTTGATTGTCTTGCGCTAATGCCGCTAATAGATGACGCGGACGTACATATCGCTCTCCTGAAAGGCGAGCCGCTTGAAGCGCCTGTTCGAGAACTTGCTTGCCTTTCGGCGTGAAGGGAAGTTCGGCCAGTGTCGATCCGGTCCCTCGACCTACAATTTTTTCAACTTCGGCACGGGCAATGTCGAGCGTTACACCAAATTCTTTCAGAATCGACGCCGCAACCGTATCCGTTTGTTTCAGTAATCCAAGCAAGACCGCTTCTGTACCCACAGAATTTTGCCGCAGTCGGCGTGCTTCTTCTTGGGCGTACATGACGGTAGCGATCGCTTGGTCTGTGAAGTATTCAAACATTGGGACGTTCTCCACTATGCTATGTCTGCTGAGCAAATTGCCGAGTCAGACGAAGGAGTCTAGAGTGAGTCTCACTCGTAAACTTTTTTGTAGTTATGTATTCACTTTAATGAGTGGAAGCGGGAGCAACTAGGGAGGAAAACCGTCTGAGAAAAGGCGGGAAACGTAACCGAGAAGCGGGATGGGGTGGAAGGTAGAGAAAGCCGAAGCAGAGAACAAATTAGGTTTAACGTCACCGCATTCGTGTAAAGAATGCTACTCGAATCCCTGAATTTATCGCGTAGAAGACGGAATCATTACAGTAGTTTGATGATTGCTTGAAAATAATAAGACCACATTATATACTACGACCGACAATCAGGCTTGCTCACAGATTGTATGGCTGATCGATCAGGTTATCCACAGTTGAGCAAATCGCTAACTAAACTGGGAGACTGAACTATGAATATTATTGCTTGGGCAATTTTAGGCATCGTAGCAGGCGCGATCGCGAAGCTACTTTATCCTGGAGACCAAGGCGGCGGAATCGTTAACACCATGCTGCTTGGTATCGTGGGTGCATTCTTGGGCGGAAGCATTGTCACGCTTTTGGTTACAGGCACGATCGCGCTGAACACGTTACCCGGTGTGCCCGGTCTGGTTGTTGCCATTTTGGGTGCAATGGTCGCAATTTTCCTATGGGGCTTGGTCACGCGCTCCGTTTAATTAATGCCATTAAATTGGATACGGATTGGCGAAAGCCAATCCCTAAAAAAGTTTGATTCTATAATTTTCGATCGTGTCTGTGCGGCTCAGTACGAGTTATTGAGGCAAATCGTATCACACATGAAAGGGCACGACCGCGAGAGGCAAGACCACAAGCAACAACCACAACCAAGCTCTTGGATTGGTTTCAGGAAGCGGTTCTAAGGGATCAAGCAAGGCATCGATTCGCTCAGCTAAACGGTTCTTGACAACCGCACTGCTAAACGCCGCACATAATTGATCAGACTCCATTTGAGAGGCACTCACAACAGACAGCAGCGCTTCTGCCAACAGTAATGGATCACCCTGCTGTGCTGCCCACCGATCTGCACGCAATTCTCTCAGCATCAATAATTCTTGCCACAGCGCATTGGTCTGTGGCAACCAAGCGGTTAACCGACGCAACCAGCCTAACCAAAAGAACCAGAACGTATCTCGGTAATAGGCGTGGGCTTCTTCATGTCTCAAGACAACTTCTAAATGGTGTGGCTCAAGCGTTTCTAGTAGTCCCTGGCTAATCACTAACTCTGGGTTCCAAAAGCCGATTTGAGCGACAAAAGGCGCGGACTGATCCAGCAATCGAGCGGCAGTTCCACCGATGTCTTGCCGGGGCAACTGTTGGACGCGACGAGTCGATCGCAGGGCGTCACTGCCTAATTGGATCGCCAACACCAAACCAAGTCCCAAAAAGCCGATCGCGACGCCATAGCTGCCCCAGCCTTCCCACCAGCGCACCATCTGTCCTTTCGGTCCCATCCACAGAATGGCGATCGCGCTGACTCCAACCAGCAACGGCGAAAACAAAAACGCTCCCAGCGTCCGATTCCATCGCTGGCTCCAGCCGTCAGCGGTAGGATTCCACGTCAGGCGAACGGAGAGGGCAACACTTAACGTCACGATCAATAAGACTAGATGCATTACTTCTCCTCTCTGGCTTGGCGGACGGCTTTAAGGCGTTGCGCGATCGCGTCGAGTTGTTCGACGCTGGCTTGATCCAAACTATCGGCAAAGGCTGCTACAACATCGGCATTGCCCACCGCGAGAAACTGGTTTAGCTGTTCATAGGCGTGCAAGGCTCTTGCTTCTGCCTGAGAAATTCGAGCTTTCCAGGTAAAGGAGCGATTTTGTTTGTCGCACAGTAGCCAACCCTTCGCCGTCAAGCGATTCAGAACGGTTGTTACTGACGTATAGGCCAACTCGCGATCGGGATCATTCAAGATGCGATCGTGGACATCTTTCACAGTGACCGCTTCGAGTTCCCAAACAATGTTCAGAATTTCAGCCTCAAGCGGGCCGAGGGAGAGATGTTTTGGGCGGTGTTCGGGGAGAGGAGCCATAGCAATGATAAAAACAAGCTGTTTCTAGAGTAGAGGAAAGCGATTGGCGTTGCCAAGCTCCAAAGGATCGCCATAAACACGTCTTGAGAAGTTCTACAGAGTGTCGTTTGACGAACAAAATTCAGGAGCGACAGTATAGAGAAGTCATCCGTCGATTTAACTCAAGTAATGAACCACAGAATTTTTGGCAGTGCGATTAGCGCAGTTCTTAGCATCCTGATTTCTAGCGGAGTCAAAGCCGACGAGATGCATTCCCAAAACCCCTCTCACCCTCAACATTCGACCCCTACTCATGCCCACGGTAAGCTAGAAATTCCAGCTGGAACAGCGCTTCCAGCCGTTGATTTGGAGGTTGCTCCCGACCCAATGGGAGGCTGGAATGTGCAGGTCAAGGCAGAAAATTTCAGGTTTGCTCCAGAGCAGGTCAACCAGACCAACACCGTGAATGAAGGTCACGCTCACCTCTACGTGGATGGTAAAAAACTAACTCGGCTGTATGGGGCTTGGTACTACTTAGACAAACTACCGACAGGTCCTCACAGCGTGACTGTGGTGCTCAACACCAACCGTCACGAGGAGCTATTTCACAACGGTAAGCGCATCGAAGCGACACAGCGATTTATTGTTTTTCCGGCTGGTGCAGGACACTAGCGAATAGCATGTCATGATAGGTAAAATCCGTTAAAGGTGAGTGACGGACGATAGAATGAGCCTCAAAAAAATTGTCAAAAAAGATATTGTCAAATGGTTGCAGCAACGCCCCTGGCTTTTATTGCCAGTGTTGGGCTTGATTCCGCTAACGGGTGCCTACGTCAATCATCGCTTCCCTGAAACAGTTCCACCTACGCCCGTCTCGTCTCCTGCTGCGCTCTCGCCCTCACCCGTCACATCGCCATCTCCGCTGCCACTTCCTCCGACGCCTCAAGCATCGCCTCAAGCCAAAACGTCTCCTCAGCCGTCTAAAAAAGCATCGCCAACACCTGTTGATCCGTCTAAATACACCAAGGAGCAAGCTGCAATCAATGCGCGGTCAAAGGTGGCATATGCTGCATCGGCTGGAACTATAGATAGTTTGATTCAGATGCATGTTGCGATCGCAATGGGGGTTCCTTCTGCCGCGATCGCGGCGTCTAACGGGGCAACGATTACTAATTCGCAAGGCAAAAAGCTCCAGCAACTCGCCGCGAATACTGCTTATCCGGTTGGAGCTAACGGCGATACGCTAACCGTAGGAAGCACTCAATTACCCAGCATTGTAGTCGTTGAGCCTGCCTCTGGCGGTCTCCTCTATTTGGGTGATAAACCCTATCGAGGACGGTTTGTTCTTGCTGTTCAAAGTAGCCGCGTTTGGGTGGTCAACTACATTGATTTGCGGCGCTATCTCCATAGTGTTGTCGCGAGTGAAGTGTCACCGAGTTGGAATGCTCAAGCCCTGAAAGCCCAAGCAGTCGCCGCGCGATCGTATGCCTTGACCTATTACTTTAAACCTGTGAATAGCCTCTATCAGATGGGATCTGATGAGTACTACCAGGTCTATAGCGGCACAGAGCGAGAGGACGATCGCACGAGTCGAGCCGTTGACGAAACCTCAGGGGAATTTGTCAGCTATAAAGGCGGAATTGTCGAGTCTCTCTATGCGGCCTCCGACAGTATTGTGGTCGAGGCATTCAAAGGCAGAGGCATGAGCCAATTAGGAGCGTTAAATCTGGCAGAGCAGGGATACAGCTATCTGCAAATTTTGGCGACTTATTATCCTAAAACTGGAGTTGCCAAAATCGAGCAAGATTACGAGTAGCATCAGCATCTCCTTCTCATGACGGGGCTATCAGCCCTAAAAGGTTCTACCCTAAGGAACTGCTCAGGTCTAAAGCGATTTTCTAGTCTTATATCGTACTGGTTTAAGAAGGAAACGTTTATGACAGCTGCTACGGAACCAAAAGGTTCAAATAAATTTCATGCGTCATTTTGGTCAGGCCTGCTTTTAATTGTGTTTGGTGTAATAGGAATTGCTGCCCCTACTTTTTCTTCGCTAGTTGTTGAAACCTGGATTTCTTTGATTCTGTTTTCTTCAGGTGTAACAAAGATTGTTTATGCATTCCAGACCCGTGAAGAGGGTTTTGTTTGGAAGCTTTTGATTGGTGCGCTCTATATCGCAACTGGTGCATCGCTGTTCTTCCAACCGCTGACTGGCGTTCTAACGCTGACGCTATTACTTGGTAGCTTCCTTCTGACAGAAGGAGTATTCAATATCATCTTGGCATTCCGCCTAAAATCGCAGCCTAACTGGACGTGGATTCTCGTCGATGGCCTCGTGACGCTAGGCCTCGGTGCGCTGGTTTGGCTTCAGTTTCCGTCCGATGCCCCTTGGCTACTTGGAACCTTAGTCGGCGCAAGTATTTTATTCTCTGGCATCTCGCGATCGCTTCTTGCCCTCAAGCCACCAACGGCTACTACGGCGTCAAATCAGTCAAATCAACCGGATCAAGCCCCTTCAGCTTCATAACAGGGTAGACAGAACGCGATCTGCTTTAGCAGATATATCTCGTGATCGCGTTCCTCCTTCATGTGTGATTAGCGCAGAGCGCAACTCTAATGAACCCGCGATCGCAATTGCGATCGCGCTTTCGGTTTAGGGTTGATTGAGGCGACAGATCGACGACCTTAACTAACCTACAAGGTCAGGCGATCGCGCTAGGCTTCATAGTGATATTTGCAGGCAGCGACGATAATTTCATCGTCTGTTACGGTGTATATCAAACGATGCTCATCGCTAATCCGCCGTGACCAGAAGCCGCTTAAGTTGTGCTTGAGGGGTTCTGGCTTTCCTAAACCTGCAAATGGAGAGCGATCGATGTCTTTCAGCAGTTCCACAATTTTCTTATGAAGCTTTTTGTCGAGTTGCGCCCATTCAGTGAAGTCTTCAAAAGCGCTTGTTTCAAAAACAACTCTACGTTTCACTCCAGTTCATCTAGATTGACTTCGATCAGGTTGGATCGCTGCTTAACATTTTCAACCGCTTGCAGCAGTCGAGTACGGTTCGGAGCCGAACCCATGAGATGAGCCGTTTCATCTACGCCGTACACAACAATCTCGATCTCCTGATCCTTAAAGGTTGCTTTCAGCCCTGCTAAAAAATTTTCGTCGAGTTCGTTGGCGTTCAAACGATAAACGGTTTGCATAGCTCCTTTTGTCGTCAGTGAAAATCCTGGGTTTGCTAATCCAATGTTAGACGTTTTCCGAAGACTGCGCCCTCATTGCTTTTCACTTTCCCAGAAACTTCAACGATCGCGTTCATCCCTCACGTGTGATTAGCGCAGAGCGCAACTCTAAAGAAAGCGCGATCGCGGGTTGGGTCTGATTAATCGCGATCGACAATAGCGACTACATACAGCAACTGAAATATCAATGAGCCAGTGCCTTGAACTCTTCTAAATCTCTTAACGAGTCAAAAGCTGGCTCTGTTTTAGCAGTTTCTTGGTAATCGGAATCTATTGAAATCGCGCTCTGTAAATTGCCCATTGCCTGTTCGCTATTTCCTTGCGCGGCATAACAGGTTGCCAATCCGTAGAAAATTTCTGCCTCTTCGGGTTCAAGTTCGAGGGCACGACTGTAAGCTGCGATCGCATCGTCGTATCGTGCTCGTCGCTTCAGGGCTTCTGCCAACATCCACCACATATTCCATCGTTCTGGTAGGATTTCTGCCAGCTTATTGACTAACTCCAATGCGTCGTCTTGGCGATCGATCTTTTCCATAAACAAGATCTTCTCTTGCCACAGTTCCAGGTTGCCGCGATCGCTGCGAATTGCCTCATCATAGGATTCCAGCGCTTCATCATTACGCCCTAGTTTTTCTAACAGCTTTGCCCGATCGAGCCACGCAACAAAGGCATCGCCCATCGTCAGCACTCGATCGACATCGGATAGTGCCTCTTCATAGCGCTCCAGTCGCTGCAAGGTAATACTCCGCGCCATCAATACCATTGGATTCGGGTTCATCTCAACTGATTTGCCCAACGATTCCAGCGATTCTTCGTGGCGATTTTGTCGCGTCAGGTGCATTCCCCGAAAGAACCAGCTTCCGGGATTGTCTGGCAGTTGCTCTACCATTTCATCAAACCACGCCAGCGCTTCTGCGGGACGCTCAGAATCTTCGAGCGCCATCGAGATCATCAGCCACGCATCGAAATTTTTGGGTTCTAGTTTGATCACTTTTTTGAACACCGCGATCGCCGCATCCAGATCCTCCAAATCCATCAACGCTCGACCCTTGCCCATCCAAGCTTCCACATAGTTGGGCTTTAGCTTGATAGCCTTGTCAAACGCTGCGATCGCCTGCTTATACTGCTTCCACTCGGCAAAGGTTTCAGCTTTTTTGACCCAGCCGAGGTGCTGACCTGACTTGCTCATACTCAAATGGGAATGAACGACGTATGGTTTAGTCTACAGCCTTGAGAATTCACAACAAATCTCGATGGAAATTGAATTTTGGTACGACGGAAAGGCAATTGCCAAAGACACGATAGAACTTTCAATCACCGATCCGGGACTGCTCTACGGGGCGACGGTGTTTACCACGATGCGAGTGTATGGCACGTTAGATCATCCCTTGACGCATTGGACGGGACACTGCGATCGCCTCAAAACATCAATTGAAACCTTCTATTGGCAGCAACCCGATTGGAGCCGACTACGCCACGGCGTCGAGTGGATAATGCAGCGCTATCCCGTCCTCCGAATCACAGTGTTTCCAGACGGGCGAGAATGGATTACTGGGCGACCTTTGCCGCCCGATCTGATGCAGCGACAAGAAAATGGCATCACAGCTTTAGTGACTCAAAATCTCGGGCGCACGCTGCCCTCTCATAAAACCGGAAACTACCTCGCGCCGTGGCTTGTCAAGCAAGCAGCTGAGCGATCGAACGCTCAAGAAGCCATTCTCACCAATCTTGCAGGCGAGTGGCTAGAAACCAGTACAGGCAGTCTTTGGGGTTGGAAAGACGGGCACTGGTGGACACCACCTCTAGAGAGCGAGATTTTGCCCGGATTACTGCGATCGCGGCTCATCGCTGAGCTGAGATGGCACAATGAAGAAGTCACTGAACTCCGTTGGAATGCCGCGCTTGTAGAACAATTTGATGCGATCGCCTACACGAACTGCGTGGTGGAAGTCATTCCAATTCACACTGTTCTGAGCCACGATACTACTCTGTCCTACGATGCAAGACACTTTGGAATTCAGAAATTGCTAGAAATGTTTAGGGAAGGGAGGAGAGAGGAGGGATGAGGGATGAAGGTAAGAGATTATTTCAGGTTTGTGTGTGAACTAAAAAACGCTCAAAACCGTGTTCTAAACTCCATTCTTTCCACTTTTCATCCCTCATCCCTCCTCGCGAAGCGGGGCGAAGCCCTCCCTCATCCCTTCCTTCTCCCTCATCTGTCTCTCAGATACGTTAATATTAATTAACATAATCAAACTTTGAGACACCCCTCGTTCCCAAACCATTAGGAGGACAGACCCCGGTGAATAAACGGTGGAGAAATGCTGGGCTATATGCGCTCCTTGCGATCGTCGTCATTGCACTGGCGACCGCGTTTTTTGACAAACAGCCTCAAACGCGAGAATCTTGGCGCTACAGCCAGTTCATCCAGGAAGTGCAAAGCAATAACGTAAACAAGGTCAGTTTGAGCGCCGATCGCTCGAAGGCGCTGGTGCAGGTGCAAGACGGAAACAAAGTCGTCGTCAACCTGCCCAATGACCCCGATCTGATTAACATTCTGACTAAAAATAATGTTGATATTTCGGTCTTGCCTGCAACTGATGGCAACGACTTCTGGATTCGAGCAGTAAGCAGCTTGTTCTTCCCAGTCTTATTGCTGGTGGGGCTGTTCTTCTTACTTCGCCGCGCCCAGAATGGCCCTGGTAGCCAAGCGATGAACTTTGGCAAGTCCAAAGCGCGGGTGCAGATGGAGCCGCAGACCCAAGTCACCTTTAACGATGTGGCAGGCATTGACCAAGCGAAACTAGAACTCAATGAAGTTGTAGACTTCTTGAAAAACGCCGATCGCTTTACTGCCGTGGGTGCGAAAATTCCTAAAGGCGTGCTGTTGGTTGGGCCTCCTGGAACTGGAAAAACCCTGCTGGCGAAAGCCGTTGCAGGTGAAGCAGGTGTCCCCTTCTTCTCGATTTCGGGTTCTGAATTCGTTGAAATGTTTGTTGGGGTCGGCGCATCTCGCGTACGCGACCTGTTTGAGCAAGCTAAAACCAACGCGCCTTGTATCGTCTTTATCGACGAGATTGATGCGGTCGGTCGTCAGCGTGGTGCAGGTCTCGGTGGTGGTAACGATGAGCGGGAGCAAACCCTTAACCAGTTGCTCACCGAAATGGATGGTTTCGAGGGTAATACTGGAATCATCATCATTGCGGCAACCAACCGTCCTGATGTATTAGATGCAGCGCTGCTGCGTCCGGGTCGCTTTGACCGCCAAGTAGTTGTCGATCGTCCAGACTATGCAGGTCGTCTTGAAATTCTGAACGTTCACGCACGCGGCAAAACTCTGTCTAAGGATATTGACCTAGAGAGAATTGCCCGTCGTACCCCTGGCTTCACGGGTGCTGATCTTGCTAACTTGCTGAACGAAGCCGCAATCCTTGCCGCTCGTCGCAACCTCACCGAAGTCTCGATGGACGAAGTGAATGATGCGATCGATCGCGTCTTGGCTGGACCTGAGAAAAAAGATCGCGTCATGAGCGAAAGGCGCAAAGAATTAGTGGCGTACCACGAAGCAGGTCACGCCCTAATTGGAGCGCTGATGCCAGATTACGATCCGGTACAGAAAATCAGCATTATTCCTCGCGGTCGTGCGGGAGGTTTAACCTGGTTCACACCAAGCGAAGATCGGATGGATTCGGGCTTGTACTCTCGCTCGTATCTGCAAAACCAAATGGCGGTTGCCCTTGGTGGTCGTCTGGCTGAAGAAATCATCTATGGGGATGAAGAAGTCACAACTGGGGCGTCTAATGACCTCCAGCAGGTAGCGCGGGTGGCGCGGCAAATGGTGACTCGCTTTGGCATGAGCGATCGCTTGGGTCCTGTCGCTCTCGGTCGTCAGCAAGGCAACATGTTCTTGGGACGTGACATCGCCTCAGAGCGTGACTTCTCGGAAGAGACTGCCGCGACGATTGATGAAGAAGTGAGTACGTTAGTCGAAGAAGCCTATCGCCGTGCAAAAGCGGTTCTTATCGATAACCGTCACGTCTTAGAACAGTTAGCTGCGATGTTAATTGAGAAGGAAACGGTTGATGCAGAAGAACTGCAAGAATTGCTGGCAAACAGCGATGTGAAAATGGCATCGATCGCATAACTCGCCAAATCAAATTACATCTTCGGGGGCACTCTGCAACAGGAGTGCCCCTTTTTGCATCGAGCCTCCTAAATTCTCAATCGTTGATCAAACCTCTCTATGCCTTGCATCCGCCCCAACTGAAGATGGCTTGATTGATACCTCAGAATGATGTTGCTACTACAGCCCTTGAATCGTAATAGAGGAGGCAACACTGTAGCTTAGTCACAGCATGAAAACAGCGTTTTTGGTTTTAGGAGGGCAACGGAGCGGCACGTCTGTCACGAGCCACATTCTATCCAGATTTGGAATTGACTTTGGCTCTGACAAACACTTTATCCAAGGTGGACACAATCCAATTTTCTTTGAATTGAATTGGGTGAACGACGGAAACAACCAATTAATTAATGCTTTAGGCCATTAGTATACAGATTTCTTCTTACCAGTGGAGAGCGACTTCGAGGGCACCCACTTTACGACTATTGAACATAATTTGCATACACAACTGCTCCAAGAATGGGACGACAAACCCCTGATCGGACTCAAGGATCCCCGCTTCTCGCTAACGTTTCCCGTTTGGCAACGAGTGCTTTCAGCAGCAGGCTACAGTCTGAATGTTGTTCTTGCGTTTAGATGTCCTTCCAGCTTTCTCAAATCCAACCAAAGGCTTTTCCATAACTGGGAGGGATGGGATACGAACAGACATCTACGGTTCTGGCTACAGCTCAATTTGGCGGCAACCTACTTCACACGCAATCTTCCTGTCTAAGTAGCTAGGCGGAATTAAACCGAAAACGCTCAAGGGAGTATCCTCCTGTTTGACTCCGTGCTTCCATTCCTTTGATCACTGCCAGCGCTAAATCGTATTCATCTTCAAACATCTGCCCTGCAATCTCGTGAGCTTTGAGTTGACGCCACTGGTCTTCGATCCGATTCATCTTGGCACTGTAAGGCGGCAAAAAGAACAGCAATAAGCCTTGGTCTTGCCAACGTTGCCAGTGCTGTCGCACGATGTCGCGCTTGTGAATCGAACAGTTATCCTGTGTCACCACGGTTAAGCGTCCGGTTTGGGCCAGCGTCAGGGCGGCTTTTTCGGCCATCCAGTTCATCACTTTGATGTAACTTTCGCCATCAAATCCACCCTGCATAAGGGCATATTCAAAGGTCTTGTCCGGTTGCCAGAGTCCCAAAATGCTGATGCGATTACCTCGTGTCGGCACTTGTTCCAGATGTTTCTGGTGCCCGACCCGACTGTAGCTGTAACTGACGGGACTATACAAACAGAACCCCGCTTCATCCAGGTATTTTAGGTCAATGTGTCCCTCCTGTGCTGCTAGTTCTAGCGTGTCGAGGTCGGCTTGTTTGAGCCGCTGATACTCTGGGTCTGGGCTGGGCCGCTGGCTTTGACGGGTGCGCTTCCATTGGAACCCTTTTTTTGCAGAATCCGACGAATCCGGTCTGCACTCAGTTTTACGCCGCGCTCTTGCTCTAGCAGGGCGGATAATTGGGCACTGTTGTACGTGCGTTGGTCTTGATCCAAACGTTCCTCTAGATACTGCAGATCGGCCTCGCTCCACCTCCGTTTCATGCCCCGTCCTGGGGCATCCCATAATCCCCCTAAGCCGCCTTTCTCCCACCGTTGCAGCGTTTCTCGTACCGTCTGCTCCTGGCACTCAAAGATCTGGGCATTGCCTTTGGCTCACGCAAAGCGTGTTCGCGGGCACATTCCAGCCTCCTGCATTCAACCGCACCATATGAGCACGGTCTTTGATCTGCTGCGCGACCTTCGGCGCAACTCGCAATTCTTGAAGCGTGCGGTCTGATTCCTCGCTTAGAACGATTCGTAAGGGGGCGGGCATTGACTCCAGCAGAATGATGGGTTTATCGTCTTCTCTATCTTACGTTTAATCCCGCTTGCCCACTTACTATCTCTGCTACGAGGATCTCATGACGAATCCTGACAACGAGACAGAAAAACTAGCTCGTTGGTTCAAGCTTGATCCCAACTCTGTCGCTTATGCTACTGCTGTCGACCGTTCTCATTATCATCATCAAGCATGTAGCGACACCAATGTGGCTCTAGTAGATGATTATTTTCAGCGTTTATGTTCGCGCACTGTTTCTTCTACTGATTACCTCAATTACCGAAGGGCAGAAGATCTGCCCTCCTAATTCTTTGTGCTCAATCACCCGTTTAACTAAACAGTTGGTGTTTCAGATATGGTTCGTCATCCGTCTGGTAAGTTACATCCCGATCAGTTAGATACAATCGAGTGTCATTTCACCAATCAGCAATATGGGCTTACAGTTTGGTTTACGGGCTTGAGTGGTGCAGGCAAAACAACCATTAGCCAACAGGTCAATAAAAAGCTGACTGAGCAGGGATTGAAAGTCGAACATTTAGATGGTGACTTGGTGCGCCAAACCTTGACCAAAGGATTAGGCTTTAGCCAGTGCGATCGCGAGGGGAACATTCGCCAAATTGGGTTTGTTGCCCATTTATTAACTCGCAACGATGTAATTGTTCTCGTTTCGGCAATCTCTCCTTATCGGGCAACCCGGCAGGAAGTGCGGCAGCAGATTGGCGCATTTATCGAAGTGTTTGTTCATGCTCCCCTAGCGGTGTGCGAGCAGCGAGATGTGAAGGGACTCTACTATCGTGCGCGCCG
Organism: Myxacorys chilensis ATA2-1-KO14; assembly: GCA_019359275.1. Lineage (GTDB taxonomy): Bacteria > Cyanobacteriota > Cyanobacteriia > Leptolyngbyales > Leptolyngbyaceae > Myxacorys > Myxacorys chilensis. The sequence goes on from JAHHHP010000030.1 coordinate 60,270, forward strand.
GAGAACTTCAACAGTTTACGGGTATTGATGCCCCCCTATGAGCCACCGTTGAAACCAGAGGTGGTTTGCTCTACCACAGAGGAAACGATCGAGGAAAGTGTAGCCAAAGTGATGCACGCAATTGAGGTGAGCTTAGGTAGGAGCAAATCGCCTGTTTGACATAAGTTTTCGTTCTTATGTGAGACGGATGCAAGATGTGAATTAATATAGCCAGCTTTGATACTCTGGATTCACGTCTTTCATTTCCCCATATAGCCACACCATGCGATCGGTCGTGTTCTAGACGTGTGAATTCTATAATCCTGAAGAGTACTACAGTTGTAGATCGTTCATTGGCAGGTTGAAGGGCTGTCCCCTTCTGAGACAATCGCTCTCAAGATTGCGTGGGGCTAAAATTGGACTGACCA
>JAHHHP010000031.1 GCA_019359275.1 Myxacorys chilensis ATA2-1-KO14
TCACCTGAGTCCCATCACAATCTGGGCAATGAACGGGTTCTAAAACCATAAGTTGGAATAGGCTGAGGGGACTCCTCCATTCCAACAGATTCACCAGCCAAAAACAACAGATCTATAGCATTACCGGCAGTCACGGCATCTGACGCTAAGTGCATCCAGACGAGACTCGGTTTCCAGAGGTAACAATGCCCGTGAGGAATGAAATTGGTCGAAAAAAAGGTGCTGAAGAGGTTAGGCATGCCAGTAGTCTGTCGAATTTATGTTAAAGGGGAACCGGAATCTGCAACTCCTGATAGGAGACCGCTTCCAAGAAGATTTATCTATGCTGCTCTAGTTAATAAATACCATAGCCCAGCCAGTGCGATCGATTGGGTAGCGATCGCGCGATCATGTTCAGACTCTTGGGTAGAAAGACGCTCATTGGCTAGCTACGGCAGGAGTACTAAAGAGCGATCAGGTATAAATTCGGTATTGCTCAACGCAAAGCGGGCAAGAACGCTATTCCCAATCCAAAGCTGACACCGTTCATCAAGACGCTGATTAAACTAGCCTGAGCGAGCGAGAGATGATGCTGACTGAGGCGCAGCAGTAACCACGCTTCGGTGACAATAGCAAACACTTCAGAAGCGGGCAGAGTGAGCCAACTCGGAATTCCCGCACTCGATGGAAACGATTCGCCATAGCTGACCCAAAAGGCAATCACTCCTGCCATCGCGATGACAAGCGGTGATGAGATCAGCCAAATCGTAAAGATTCTGATCAGCGTTTTGGGGTTAATGGTCTTTAACCGGATCAGGGCAACGCTAAATGCGATCGCAATGATCAGACTCGTTGCTCCAAAGACGCGAGTGGCTAAATATTGAAACGGTTGGAGCGATGGAAAGAAAAACCATACCACCGGAAAAGTGAAGAGATTGACCAGCGCCACGGCGGTCAGCATCCGAGTGGTGAATTCTCTGGTACATTTCCTCCAGCCAAAGAAGACAGCCGCGATTGGCGTTGCCAAGCTCCAAAGGATCGCTAATTCGCTGATTTCTGTGATTGCTAACGCTCTGCCAAACACTTCCCATCGGCTCGGCTTCATCGCTTGCCGATCGGGGAGCACAACCAGCTCTTCGTCGAGGGTTTTAACCAGGAGATGACGGTCGGCATAACCTGCGATCGGGCTGCGGAAATCGGTGATGAAGGCTTGGCTCGATCGCGCCCGATTCTGAAACTGGCCTACCAGCTTAAGATAGGGCGCTAAGGGTGGGTCACTGAGCGATACTCCTTTGTACAAACAGGTATGTTCTGCACATTCAAATCGATGCGGGGCTTTGAGAACGGGTTGAGTGGTGAGACAACTCGATCGAGAACAGGTTCCGTGTTGCATCAAGAGCGTTGGTTTTTCGCATAGCGCCGTTTGACACCCCACAAATTGCATTCCTTCCACCTCAGCGCGATCTAAAAAGGTGAACCAAATGTAGGGCGGGGGAGCAGGCGCATTCGCCAAGGCCGTGCAGGGAAGCAGAAAGACAACCGAAAGAATTAGAATGAACTTAAAGAAATACCTGCACTTCATCGATCAGTCCATGAAGAATAAAATGGCGTAGAAATCGTTGCGATTAGCGTAAGGCGCAACTCCAAAGGAATCGCAAGATAAATATCTAGCTAAATACCGATCAGTTTTAGCATGAGCCGTTTAGAATTTACATAGCGTTACACGTTAGCGGGTTGAGCTATGTCAGTTCCTTCAGAGTTGCGCCCTGCGCCAATTGCCTATCTGTTAGTAACTCATGGTAGCCGCGACGTGCGCCCTCAGCTAGCGATCGCTCGGCTCGCTCACCGAATTGGTCAGAAGTCTCGCGCCCTGATTGGCACAGCCGCTTTGGAATGCGCTCCCTCACCGCTTCACAAACAAATTCAAAACTTTAGTCAACAGGCATCCGAGCAGGGCATCTCAGAAATTCAAATTGTGCCGCTCTTCTTGCTTCCTGGCGTACATGTGATGGAAGACATTCCTCAAGAAGTTGAGAAAGCTCGACCCTTGGCAACGGCTAAACTGACGCTGATCTCCCATCTTGGCAGTCACTCTGGGTTAAAACCCCTAGTTTCGCGTCGATCGTCAGGAGCAGAGGCTCAAATCTTGCTCTCTCATGGCAGTCGTCGTGCGGAAGGCAACCTTCCGGTCGAAGCGTTAGCGCATCAATTGGGAATGCTGCCCGCGTATTGGTCTGTCGCGCCAAGCTTAGCCCTGCGGGTGCAAGAGTTAACAAGACAAGGATTTCAGACAATTGAAATTGTGCCGTATTTTCTGTTTTCGGGCGGTATTACTGATGCGATCGCGCAGTCGGTCAACCAACTGTCTCAGCAGTTGCCAACGGTCGAGCTTCGCCTCGCAGATCCCTTAGATGAAAGCGACGAATTAGCCGATGTCGTGATGAATTTGATGATGTGCGTTCCACTCTGATTTGAGTCCTGATGATTTGAGTTTTGGTGAACGCTAAACCGGACAAGAACGCACTTTTCACTTTGATAATCGGTATTTGAGACTGCATTTTTTAATCAATTGATTGTTTAGGCTAAGCACAAGGCTACATTCTCATATTTGCCTGCATGAACACCGCTGACGCTAGACTAATGACCTTAGATTCTTGTATTGGAAAGGTTTACCTCGTGGGGGCGGGACCAGGTGATCCTGGCTTATTTACCCTCAAAGGAAAAGCTTTGTTAGAGTGTGCGGATGTGGTAGTGTACGACGCGCTAGTGAGTGCGCCAATTTTGGCCATGATCAATCCAACTGCTGAGCGGATTGATGCTGGAAAACGACGTGGACGCCACTCGATGGCGCAAGACGAAATTAACCAAGTTTTGATTGATAAGGCGCAAACTGCCGCGATCGTGGTTCGGCTTAAAGGTGGTGATCCGTTTATCTTTGGGCGGGGCGGCGAGGAGATGCAGGATCTCATCAGCGCTGGGGTTCCAGTCGAAGTTGTTCCGGGAATTACGTCTGGAATTGCGGCTCCTGCTTATGCTGGAATTCCGCTGACTCATCGGGCGTATAGTTCGTCGGTGACATTTGTGACGGGTCACGAAGAAGCCGGAAAATATCGTCCAGCGGTAAATTGGAGTGCGATCGCGCGTGGATCTGAAACGATTGTGATCTACATGGGCATTCACAACTTGCCTTACATCATCGAACAATTGGAGAGCGCAGGATTGGGGTTAGACACACCGATCGCGCTCGTGCGCTGGGGCACTCGTCCTGAACAGGAACAGTTGATTGGCACGTTGGCGACGATTGTTGAGCAAATGGAAGCGGCAGAGTTCGCGGCTCCTGCAATCGCGGTAATCGGCAATGTGGTCAATCTCCACGAAATCTTGTCAACTAGTCGCCCGAAATTTTTAGCAGCAAATGTCTTGAATTGTTGATATCTTGCGTTCTCGAATCTTCCGGATGGCTAGATCTTTGGGCTTTCTTCTCGCCTCAACCCTTAGGAGAAGCCCAAATGAATCTTTGAGCCAGAGATGTTTGCGCCTTAGCATCATTTCAGATGCATCGCTTAGCTGAATCTGATTAGCTTGATTTTGAGATTCTGGAATATTGATGCAGAAACTTGTAGTGATACACAAGATCGTCTCTCCACAATGGCTGCGATATCACTACTGCGATCTTAAAGAACTTGATCGATAGGGCTGCACTACCCGTTTTCTACGTATTGAAAATTCTGAAATATATATTAGGAGGGGACATATGGCAGTCCTCACAACGTTTTTGCGCCCTGCTCGGCTGTTTAGAGCTTGGCGGAACCGATCGCTCTTAATGACTTTAGTGCTGAGTTTTACGATTTTAGAACCTACGATCGCTCCAAGCTCTGCCCTGTCCGCGAATTCGACTACAAGTAATATTGCGGCGTTAAAACAATCAAATCAGCGTTGGATTGAAATTCGGCTCTCTACTCAGCGGCTCATAGCTTGGGAAGGGAAGACAATGGTTCATGCGGTAATTGTCTCTACGGGGAAAGCAGCGACTTCGACGCCTGTAGGTAGTTTCGAGATTCAATCGAAACATCGAATTGCTCGAATGCAGGGCGATGACTATGACATTCCAGATGTGCCCTACACCATGTATTACTCAGGAGGCTACGCGATTCACGGGGCTTACTGGCATCGCAGTTTTGGTACTCCTGTCAGTCATGGTTGTGTGAATGTTGCTCCAGATCATGCACAGTGGTTATTCAATTGGGCAAAGATTGGAACCTCAGTTGTTGTACGTCAGTGACGACTCTAAGTCATCTGATGTCGAACTCAGTTCCGCTGCCCTCGATACGACTCGTCGCACACCGCGTGAAAGAACCCGAATATTAGCGATCGCACCTCGCGACGGCGTGACCAAAATGATTCACATGTTGTATTGGCTCGGATTTGCAGAGGGAGGATTTGTTAACTATGAGGGCGGTTTTTTTCGACTTTAACGAAATCGCCCTGTCGTTATGATGAAAACAGTCTGACGTGCTAAACGCTCGGAGAAACCTTATGACTCCTCAATCAAATCTCATCACTGATGCCGAGTCCGATCAAGACGTTGAAGACATTCCGCCTCTGCCGCCGTGCGATCTCTATAGCGATGAACCCGAAATGGAATCCGACTTGCATCTTCGGCAAATGGTCTTGCTGATTAGCTGCCTAGAGTGGTTATGGCGCGATCGCACTGATTACTTTGTCGGGGGAAACCTCACCGTTTATTACAGTCAGAAGCGAATTAAAACTCGCGACTTTCGAGGACCTGATTTCTTTGTCGTGCAAGGCATTGAGCCGCGATCGCGTAAAAGTTGGACGGTTTGGGAAGAAGACGGCAGATACCCAGATGTGATTGTCGAGATTCTGTCAGAATCAACCGCAGAAGTTGATCGAACGACCAAGAAGAAGTTGTATCAAAATACCTTCCGAACGCTTGAGTATTTCTGGTTTGATCCAGAAACGTTTGAATTTGCAGGGTTTTCTCTCAACCGGAGTGGTTATCAACCGATTCAGCCAAGTTCTCAAGGTCAATTGTGGAGTGAGCAACTGCAACTCTTTCTGGGAGTACATCAAGGTAAGCTTCGGTTTTTCGCGCCGACAGGTGAGTTAGTTCCAACTCCCGAAGAAGCCGCTTTATCTGAGCAGCAACAGCGCTTAGCCGCAGAGCGACGTGCCGAGCAAGAAGCTCAACGGGCGGAGCGACTCGCCGCGAAACTTCGAGGGTTGAATATTGATCCAGAAAATGTTTAAACCGCAAAGCTGTTTCCACCCTTGTTGCAGGAAGTCTCAGGAACCAGAACGCCTAACTTTAGAACCTGACTTCAGAATGAGTCTTCATCCGTTGCATTCACTATCAATATCTGCTGCATCGTCACAGGAATTCATTTCAAAATTTGCTTGATGGACTGCAAAGCGGCGTCCTCGGTTTCTCTCAAAAGCTTTAGCGTAATGGTTTTATCGTTGGGACTATGATAGTTCGGTTCATAGCCTCGATTGAAGAACAGCACCGGAACATTCTGTGACTTAAAGGAAGCATGGTCGCTGCTGCCAAGACGGAGGGCAGGATTCTTCATCATCGTCTCATCGACTTTGGTAAATGATTTCAACGATAACGATCCGTCCATTTGTAGGGTTGGATTCACAGCAACCATATCAAAGTTGAGCATTCCTTTCAGGTTTGAGAGAAACTGAGGAGTCGCTCGATTGACAAAGGCCTGCGATCCTTGCAGTCCGTCTTCTTCCCCATCAAAGGCGATAAACCAGATTTGGCGTGAGAGCGACGATTGGCTATGTCCAAAGGATGGCGAAAGTTGGCGCGCGATCGCTAACACAACTGCCGTTCCTGAAGCGTTATCATTCGCTCCTGGTGAGCCGGGAACCGAGTCATAGTGTGCGCCTAAAATCAATTTGGGTTGTGTGACGCCAGGTAAATGAGCAATGACGTTCCGCGCCACGGCATCTTTCTGAGTATTGACGGTTAAGGTCGCGCTCTGGGCTGCGGTTCGAGCGCGTTCTATCAGCGGATCTCCTGCGGCTCCAGACAGTCCTAACACCGGAATGGCGGGTTCGCTCGTCAGTGTGCCGTGCACGTTCTTGAGTTCATTATTGACGATCACGATTGCGATCGCGCCTGCGTCCGCCGCATGTTTGACTTTCTCAGAAAACGTCATGCCGCCGCGACGGGCAATTGCGATCGCGCCTTTGACCGGAACGCTAGCAAAATCATTCGGCTGTCCATTGTTTGGAATAGCAACCAATCGCCCACTGATTTGGCCTGCAATCGAGCCGTTGTAGGCCCATCCTTCTAGAGCCTGACCGCCAATCTCTAAACTTGAGCCTAGATCCCTAAATTTAGGATACGTGAACGTCTGAATGTCCGTTTCATACCCTGCTTTGTGATACTGGTCGATCAGATATTGACTCGCCTTCTCAGTTGCCAACGTTCCTGCTACTCGCGCACCTAAACTCACTAGGGCTTGCACATCGGTCAATGGATCGATCGGATCGGGAGGCGTTGCTTGAGCGTTGGATGCGGTTCCTTTGAAGTTGTGCCCGGCGCTAATCACAATTGCCCCTGCAATTAAAATCGATAATCCTAAAGCGAAGTAACGTTTCAAGAGCTTCTTGAGGCTTAACGCTCGACTCATATCCTGCCCGACTCCCAGTTTGTTCATCTCACTGTAGCGGGATCAACAGCAGATCTCTAGTTAAACAACCGCTAAGGCTTCCTTTTAGCTATTCCTTTTCGATAGTTTAAAGATGCTGTGATCTCACTTCCTCCAATAGAGTTTCCAGATACAACACTTAGGTTCGTAATTTCTTCAACGAAGTTCCCGCTTGCAGTAATGGAGTTCTCCGATACAACACTTGAGTTCGCCATTCCTTCAATAGAGTTTCCGCGTGCAGCAATAGAGTTCGATGAGCGATCGACACTCCTGCAAGATCAACGAAACATCTTCTCAAGTCGTCCTACAATGAGTCTTGGGAATACACGCGCAGTACTGTTTAAGATGACGAATACTTACACCGTCGAGATTTTACATAAGGGGCAAACCCACACGATTGAAGTTCCAGACGATCGCACCATTTTAGAGGTTGCCAACGAAGATCACGGCTTGAATTTGCCGAGTTCTTGTACAGCAGGCGTCTGCACGACCTGTGCCGCACTGCTTTTAGAAGGAACAGTCGATCAATCTGATGGGATGGGCGTCAGCGCGGATTTGCAGGAGAAAGGATATGCGTTGCTTTGTGTAGCGTATCCGCGATCGCCGATCAAACTCGAAACGAATCAAGAAGACACCGTGTATCAACTCCAGTTTGGACAGGGTTAACCGGGATTGCACTGTCCATGACAACTCACTTGATCACCGCAGAAATTGATCTTAAAACTGTTGCAACTGACTTAAACAGAGCGATCGAATCAGAGTTGCGAATATACGGAGAGCCGTTACGATGGGCAATCACAGACGTTGATGCAGATCAAATTGCCAAAGTTGAAGCGGTTGTAACTCGTGACTAATCCCTATACTGTTGCTCTGATCGTTCCTACTGGCATTGGCGCGTCCATTGGTGGATATGCGGGCGATGCTTTACCGCTTGCAAAAGCGATCGCGTCAACGTGCGATCGCCTGATTACTCATCCAAACGTACTCAACGGCGCACAGCTTTACTGGAACCTACCCAACGCCGTCTATGTAGAAGGGTTTGGACTCGATCAGGTCGCGGCGGGACGCTGGGGCTTACGTCCGGTTCGTCAAAATCGAATTGGCATCGTGTTCGATCAAGGAATTGAGCCTGACTTGAGAGTGCGCCATCTACAAGTTGCAGACGCGGCGAGAGCAACATTAGGGTTAACCCTGACCGACTATGTAGTGAGCGATCAGCCGCTCAATGTTGAGCTTAGAACCGCCATATCCGGGGCAACCTGGGGAACGATTCAGCATCCCGATAGTTTGCTGCGAGCGGCAGATCAGTTAATCCATCATGCGGGAGCAGACGCGATCGCAGTTGTGGCACGGTTTCCAGATGATACGAGCAGCGACGCTTTGCAAGATTATCGTCATGGTCAAGGCGTCGATCCGTTAGCTGGGGCCGAAGCCGTGATCAGCCATCTCATTGTGCGAACCTTTCACGTCCCCTGCGCTCATGCACCTGCCCTTTCACCGTTGCCGCTCGACCCCCATTTGTCACCCAAGTCAGCCGCTGAAGAATTAGGCTATACCTTCTTGCCGTGTGTTTTAGTCGGCTTGAGCCGTGCGCCTCAGTTTGTGACGGGCAATCCTGATCGTCACGATATTTGGGCAAATGAAATCGATGCGATCGTGGTTCCAGAATCAGCCTGTGGCGGCAGTGCCGTGATCAGCCTCAATGGATCTAACACTCGAATCATTGCTGTGCGAGAGAATCTGACAAAAATGCAGGTTCCGCCCGAAGCTCTCGGCATCAATGCCACAATTGTGAATTCTTATTTAGAAGCGATCGGCGTGATGATGTGCGATCGCGCGGGCGTCAATCCATCTGCGATCGCCTCTACGATCTCGCCTTTGGCTGCTCTCACCACAGAAGGGGCAAACTTCAAAGAAAATGCTTCACAAGCTCTCAGCAATCGCATCAAAAACTGAGTGCAGCAATCAAAGCGTGGGCAATGTCAGAGCGATCGCCAAACCTAGAGTGATAAAAGAGAGTTGTGCCGCCTCAGCTATCTGTTGGGATAGTACTTGAGTCTGTCAAGGTGGATGGTTGATGTCAATGACACCGATCGTTTTCTAAAAAGCGACTAGCTAACTCGTTATATATCAACATTCTGTCCGTTTCAGATGCTCCTGCCCCCAGCTACAGAGAGGTTCCAACACGGGAATAATACTTCTTCCATAAGCTGTGAATGAGTACTCAACTCTTGGAGGTATGTCTGATTGAACGTTTCGATTAACGATTTCATCTTTCTCCAGTTCTCGAAGCTGTTGTATCAGCATCTTCTCAGTAATCTCAGGAATTAAGCGTTTAAGTTCACTAAAACGTTTTGCTCCATCTTTCAAATGCCATAAAATCAAGAGTTTCCATTTGCCACCCAAAACCTTTAGTGTAGTTTGCACGAACACGGTGCCTTCAGGGTGCTCGACTGCCACTTGTCTTTCCTCCTCGTCAACTCACCAGACTTACAAAAAAGTAAGTACTTCCCAAAAAGAAAGCGGAAGCCTATCCTACTGTAAACGTGTAGTCACAACGAAGGAAACCCAGAATGCAGATTGAAGGTGCAATTGCATTAGTTACAGGAGCAAATGGCGGGATCGGCAAGTACTATGTTGAGGCGCTACGAGCGGCAGGCGTCTCTCGGATCTATGCAGGTGCCAGAAATCCAAACGCTCTTGCTAACCTAGCAGCAATTGACTCACAACGAATTATCCCGATTTCGCTGGATATTACCGATGAGCAATCCGTAAGTGCTGCTGCTAGCGAGTGCAAAGACGTTAATCTGTTGATTAATAATGCTGGAATTGGGCTTCTCAAAGGATTCATTTCTGCCACTGACCTTTCCAGTGCGAGAGCAGAAATCGAGGTCAATTATTTTGGCACCCTGACAATGTGCCGTGCCTTTGCTCCCGTCTTGAAAGCAAACGGTGGAGGCGCGATCGTCAATATGCTGAGTATTTTAGGGAAAGTTAATCTTCCCATGAATGCTTCCTATAGTGCTTCCAAAGCAGCAGCACTCTTGATGACACAAGGCATTCGGGCTGAATTAGCAGCACAAGGTACACTGGTTACGGGTGTGATGCCTGGAACAGTAGATACTGAAGTCAGCAAAAACTTTCCTCCGCCTAAAGTTTCGCCAGAAGTTGTCGCACAGGAAGCTTTGCAAGCCGTGATCGACGGAGTTGAGGATATTTATCCTGGAGAACAAGCCAAGGAGATGGCGGCACAGCTACTCGGAGATCCAAAAGCACTTGAAAAAGCAATGGCGATGATGTTGCCTAACTCAACACAAGGGTAAAGACAGGAGAATGAAGATTGGTATCGTGGGCTGTTGCAAGCCAGTTGTTTTCAAACCTTGGACTGAAAGCACTGCGAGGTTAAGTGACCTGAGAATAAATAAGTCTTGAAAAGATTGGTACAGAGATAAGGGAATCAAATCGAAACCTGTATTCCTGCCCTATAGCCTTTCTGACTCTTAAGCTATACTGTGAGGCTCGTTCCCCCTTAATATTAAATTCTCGTGGCTGAACAAAATTCTGACACGCCCGAAGCAGAGCCTCTGACCCGACTGCAAGTTCTCATTGCAATGGGTGTCACGGCAGTTGTTTTATTATTTATTGCCAAAGCATGGATTTACTTTGGCTCTGTTACCTTAATCCCCGTTAAATTTTCTTTTGAAGCCGTTCTTCAAGGTATTGCCCTTGGTTTAGCCATTACTGTTGCAAGTTCTATTACCTATCGCATTTGGGGTGCTTATCGTCGCAGTGCAGATTACTATCTAGAGTTAATTCTCAAGCCGCTCCTATTTCCCGATCTGATTTGGCTTGGCTTACTGCCCGGACTGAGTGAAGAACTGATTTTTCGAGGCGTCATGCTGCCCGAGTTTGGGTTGAACCTCGAAGGCATTCTAATTTCAAGCTTGTGCTTTGGCGTGCTGCACATGAATGGTCTGAAACAATGGGCATACATCGTTTGGGCAACCATCATTGGCATTGCGCTAGGCTATAGCGCCGTTTGGACGGGAAACCTACTAGTGCCGATTGTGGCGCACGTCTGCACTAACTTTGTTGCAGGATGCGTCTGGAAATTCAGTGATTAGCGCAAAGTGCAATACAGCCATAGCAGATGTCAGGCTTGGAGTTAAACCCTTTCCTTAAAACGCCTTCACAGCATCGTGGGCAAAGCAGAGATGGCAGATGCAACCCCAACCCACAGCACAAACCGCTCAAGATCAAATTCGTCGAGGGCATTTCTGATCTCGAACATGACGCTAATCATCGCGACCAAAACGCAGGGCAGGATGAGTGTGTAGCTGAGGGTGGGCATAGATGTATCCTCGATTGCATTGTTAATTGCATTGTTGCCATGATGCGATATACCCCGCTCATGAAAACTCTCTCGCAAGTCGAGTGTTTTTTGCCGTCTCTAGTCAATTTTTCCATCCTCATTTTGAACATCCTCATTTTGGAAAAGTAAGGACGCTGCGATCGCGATTTGGCTGAAGGGCGTGTTTCCTTTAATATGATGCATTCCGCTGATCGCTCTTGGCAGCATGGGCAGACTGACGACGGTCTGTTGAGGAAAAAGCTGAGGATCGAATGCGTGTTCTGGCTCGAATCGATTATTCACAATGTAGCGCTGAGAAATACCCATCCCTTTCAATGATTCGGTTAATCGTTGTGTTTCTGCCAAAATCGCTGATCGCGCCTGACAAACGCCGATAAATTCTGTATATTGTGGGTCTTGTAATTTCTTCTGAGCCTGCATCACGCGCTGTCGCAATGTTCTTAAGCGCCCCATCAGTTCGGTTCGTCCTAAAACATTTTGGTATTTAATCCAAAGCTTGAAAATCCAAGCCAACCAATCGCCTAATGCAGTGGGCATCTCCAGAAAGCGCAGCAGATGACCCGTTGGAGCAGTATCTAAAATTACGAGGTCTTGCGATCCCGATTCAAGCAGTTCCATCACTGCGATCAGCGACAGCATTTCATCAATTCCGGGTAAGGATTGAGAGACAATTCTGCGCCATGCTTCCGGGCTATAAGCAACTCGTAACGTTGTGTCGGCAGTATTTGATTCGCCGCTCATCATCTCGGCAAGCTCCCACAAATAGTCTTCTCGAAACTGATCGAGGACTTGCTTCGCGTCCATTTCTTGACCACTGAGATTGGCGGTGATGTCAGTGGCGTTATGTTCAAGATGCGTTCCCAACGCATCGCCTAAGGAGTGAGCCGGATCAATCGAGATGACGCGAATCTTTTTATCAGGGTGTCGTTGTGCCATACCAAGCGCGATCGCAGCCGCTACGGTCGTTTTACCCACGCCTCCCTTTCCACCCGTCAAAATCAGCTTCCGTCCTTCTAAGATAAAATCGCTGAATCCCGGCGGAATCGCTTCTGGTAGGCGAGTTTGAACTTCGATAGAGACCCGTTGAGCGTGAGCCACTTGAATTTGACTCATCACCCGATCGAGCGCTTCCTTGCCAATCGGTTCTTGAGCCTGTTGAGGAACAAGCAACGTAGCAGGAACAGTGAATTCTAGAAATTTTTCAATCAGCTTCTGTTGGTCGCTGTAGATATCTGTATCGCTTGAGTTATCTGAAACTTGGTTGATTAAAAGTCCGCCAACTGGAATGTTGAGGACGTTGAGCGCGCTGAGAAAGCGTTGGGTTTCGAGCAGACTCATCCACTCCGCGATCGCCACCACGAGACACGCTGTTCTTGTCTCGTCTTGCAATAATTGCCGACCGTCGCCTAAATCAGACTTCATCTCCAGCAAAAAGTGATCAACCTCATCCGGGGTGTAGCGACCTCTAAAAGACTGGCTAATCACTTGATGCTTTTGTTGAAACAGTTCTAGCGCAGACAGAAATTCGTCCAAAAAATCCATCAGACCAAAAAGCGCCAGCGTATGACCACTTGGAGCCATATCAACCACAATGCGATCGACGACATTTTCTCTTAGCAAACGCTGAATCTCTAGCACGCCCATTAGTTCATCGAGTCCGGGCCAACTCAAATCCCAAACGGGCGATAAATCTCCTTTCTCAACAAAGCTGCCCCGCTCAACCAGCAACTCTAGAATTGAGCCATACTTTGCTTTAAAGTCCTGCAAAAGGTCTGCTGCCGCGATCGCTCTAATGAACAAATTCGGCAAATCCTCAAGCGTGCGAGCCGTGTTGCTCACCTCGACTTGCAAAACATCGCCAATTGAATGAGCCGGATCGGTTGAAAGCAGCAGAATGCGTTCAGTAGGAAATTGCTGCGCCCAATGCCGCGCGAACCCACACGCGATCGTCGTTTTACCCACTCCACCTTTACCACTAAACATGGCCAATTGCAGCGCATCCAACGGCTTCACAGCGCAATCCACCGTCTCAAATCGTTCATTCCTCATGGTCTCATCCCTCCTTGCGTTAGCGTTGCCGTCAGGCGCGTTCTGCCTGCAAAGCCCATTACCCCAGGTATCCCTGTTTCAGAACTTCGCCTTTGGGCACACTGCTGGATGTAGTCTTCCCCATCTCGCGAAGAGGCTACACCAACGCACCCTCTGTGGTAAGGCAATGAGTGAATTATTTAAAGGCTTTGAGCAACTGATAGAACTGGCGAAAGCTTTAGAAGAAAAGGCTGAGAAGGGCGACCTGAAGGCGAATATTCAAATCAATAGCCGCAGTCTCAGTAGTATTCCACGTCAAGGCAGCATTCCTAACGGAGTCGGGGTCGGTCGAGGAACCCCCCATTCTGGCAGTTCTGAATCCGATCCAATCGTTACGCCTCCGCCTAAAGACAATGCAACTGCTTCTTTAAAGGATTTGGGCGGACTAGGCGATGTGTTGAGGGAATTGCGAGAACTGGTCGAACTTCCGTTAAAGCGTCCTGATTTACTAGCAAAACTCGGATTAGAACCCGTTCGAGGCGTACTGTTGATGGGACCTCCCGGAACCGGAAAGACCTTGACCGCGCGATCGCTCTCCCAAGAATTAGGCGTGAATTACATTGCGATCGCAGGCCCCGAAATTATGGGCAAGTACTACGGGGAAGCTGAAACCCGTCTGCGCAATGTGTTCGAAAAGGCGGCAAAAGCGGCTCCCTGTATTATATTTATCGACGAAATTGATAGCCTCGCTCCCGATCGCTCCAAAGTCGAGGGCGAAGTCGAAAAACGGGTCGTCGCTCAACTGCTGACCTTGATGGATGGGTTCGCCCAATCGACGGGCGTAATTGTGCTCGCAGCGACGAATCGCCCGGATCATCTCGATCCAGCGTTGCGCCGTCCCGGACGGTTTGATCGCGAAGTGCAATATCGCGTCCCCGATCGCGCAGGACGATTAGAAATTCTAACGATTCTGACTCGGGCGATGCCATTAGCTCAGAGTGTGCAGTTGGATGCGATCGCAGATCTTAGCGTCGGCATGGTCGGCGCAGATCTCAAAGCGGTTTGTCAAAAAGCTGCCTATGCTGCTCTGCGTCGCCAAGTTCCTTCTCTAACTGAGCCACTGCCAGACGCGATGACCCTAGAGCAATCTGACTTTCTACAGGCGCTCAAAGAAGTGAAGCCATCTGTCTTGCGCTCTGTCGAAGTGGAATCTCCAACTGTGGATTGGGATCAAATTGGCGGCTTAGAAGAGATCAAGCGCACCTTACAAGAAGCGGTAGAAGGCGCACTGTTGTATCCCGAACTCTACAAACAAACGGGGGCAAAAGCGCCCCGTGGCATTCTCCTTTGGGGATTGCCCGGAACGGGAAAAACGCTTTTAGCAAAAGCGGTTGCCTCCCAAGCGCGAGCTAATTTCATTGCGGTAAATGGTTCTGAATTAATGAGCCGTTGGGTGGGCGCAGCAGAACAGGAAGTTCGCGAGTTGTTTGCAAAAGCCCGTCAAGCCTCTCCCTGTGTCGTCTTCATCGATGAGATTGATACCCTAGCGCCAGTGCGCGGGAAATTTAATGGAGATTCGGGTGTGAGTGATCGCGTGGTCGGTCAATTGCTCACCGAACTCGACGGACTAGAAGACTGCACCAACGTCCTTCTAATTGCCGCGACTAACCGCCCAGATGCGATCGATCCTGCGTTGTTAAGAGCAGGACGGTTAGACCTGAAACTGGAAGTAGACCTACCCAATGAGCAGAGCCGCCTCGATATTTTGCGAGTGCATAACCGCGATCGCCCTTTGCATGACGTTGATCTCTTCGTCTGGGCATCCCAAACCGAAGGCTGGAATGGTGCAGATCTGGCTCTTCTCAGCAACCAAGCAGCACTGCAAGCCGTCCGTCGCTACCGCGATCAAGGACACGATCTCTCCACAATCTACATCACCGTGGATGACTTTACCCTCGCCCATCAAGCGCTGCAAAGCCAGCGCTCATCCAGCTAATCCCTAACCCTTATTCCCCAATTCCTATGTTCTCTCAAGCCAATACCGATCTCGTTCGTCAACAAGCTCTCGCTGCATTGACGGCTGCGTTTCTCGCTCAAGGTCATCCGGTTGAATATGCTAAGCACATGGCAACCGCCGCAATTTTTCAGACGGATTTAGAACTGAGAAATGCTCAACTGTCGCGGCTGATTGCTTGGCTTAAGCAAGACTATCCTGCTGTTCATCAGGAGGCAATTTTGCTGATCGAAACTACTCGTGAAGAATTTGAGCGTCGGGTTCAAGGGTAGTACTTTATCAAGTGAAGGATTGAGAGAGATTACTGACCCGCTGCACGACGAAAGAGGCCTGCGGCGGGTCATCTACATCTATCAATCAAAGACTGACAGCATCGCTCATGCGAATTTCAGGCTACCTAACATTCAGGTCCGTAAATCTGCGACCTTCTCTCAAGACCCAACGTGTAGGTTCCGTGTTTACGCTAGAAAGTCTCTGTTCCAACCTGTCCACTTTATTAACTACGGAAGCCGAATCTGAAGCAAGTCTAACGTCCCTATTCGGTAACCCATTAACCAAACTGTTTAAGGAATAACACCATGGCTGTTGAAAAAGTAAACTCTTCTTCTAGCTTGGCAGAAGTTGTCGATCGCATTCTCGACAAAGGCATCGTGATCGATGCTTGGGTTCGTGTTTCGTTGGTTGGTATCGAACTGCTGGCGATCGAAGCTCGTGTCGTGATTGCCTCGGTTGAGACTTACTTGAAGTATGCAGAAGCGGTCGGTTTAACCTCTCAAGCGGCTGTTCCTTCTGCCTAAACCTTGAAACTGGGGAAGTCAATTCCCCAGTTTTTTCCTTCAACCTTTTCAAAACGTAGATAGGAAGTCTGCTAGTTACAATGGCTTTAAAAACATCCTGGCAACACTTGCGGCAACAACGGCAACAACACATCATCCAACGCCGTCAACAGGTCGCTTCAACGTTAGAAAATATTCAAACCTATCGTCAAGAAACCGCCTCTGAGCTTCGCTGCGATCTCAGTCTGTTTCGAGATAGTTTAATGAGAAACGGCAC
Source organism: Myxacorys chilensis ATA2-1-KO14 (assembly GCA_019359275.1). GTDB lineage: Bacteria > Cyanobacteriota > Cyanobacteriia > Leptolyngbyales > Leptolyngbyaceae > Myxacorys > Myxacorys chilensis. The sequence goes on from JAHHHP010000031.1 coordinate 16,133, forward strand.
GGTTTGCCGTCAGGAGCGTCAACGCGATCGCACTGAGTTGCATCATCAGACTCAAACATTTTTACGTCAAGCCCGCGATCGCAGACAGGTTCAAGCCCAAGAAGGCGCTCAGCAACTCACGGCCTTCGTCATTCAACTCCGATCAGAAACGTCAGAATTTTTAGCGGTCACTCACGCCAACCGCGAACTAATGGCGCAGCAGTTAGCGTACGATTTAGCGGCATTTCGAGCGGCTTTAGATCAAGCATCAACCCTTCTTCGCCAAAAGATTCGAGCCGATATTCAAACGTCCCAAACTGAAACTTCTTTACTGTTAGAAGCAGCACATCAACAGCGAATTGCAACCCGAATTCAGCTTAATCAAGAGTTGGCCGACGTTGCCGAACAGGAGCAACCTGCGCTCCCAAGCATCGAATCTTCAGAAAGAGCAGATGTCCGTGTAGGGAATGAAAAACAAAGTGCCGAGCAAATTCAGCCGAGTGCTGCTAAGCCCGCTCCCATACAGCCTGCCCCTGCTGTTTCAGAAGAGCGGCTGCAAGAAGAGCGAATTTTTCAATACATCGATCTCATGCAAAGCGTGCGGCTGACCGAGCTTGAGACATCGCTTAGTATGAGTCGATTTCAGGTCGTTGAGGCACTGCGATCGCTGATCCAAAAGGGCATGATTACCCAGCGCGATCGCATGTATTGCGTTTCAGAAGAAGTTTATTAAGGTCGTTTGTTTTAGGAATTACTCACTGTGACTACTGTTCTCCGTGCAAGCCCCCGTCGGTTCGTCAGTACTCCCTCTGTAGAGCGGCTCGCCCTTCGAGCGTTGCGCTATCTTCAATCTGGTTTTTCGGTGCATCTGCGCGGCCCTGCTGGAACAGGTAAAACGACGTTGGCATTGCATTTAGCCGATTTATTGACTCGTCCAATCATGCTGATCTATGGAGATGATGAGTCGAGATCGTCGGATTTGATTGGCTCACAAGCAGGCTACACGCGCAAAAAAGTAGTGGATAACTTTATCCATAGCGTTGTTAAGGTCGAGGATGAACTGAAGCATAACTGGGTTGATTCGCGGTTGACGATGGCCTGCCGAGAAGGATTTACGCTGGTTTACGACGAGTTCAATCGATCGCGTCCAGAAGTAAATAACGTTCTGCTTTCAGCGCTCGAAGAAAAGCTGCTTGTGCTGCCACCAACCAGCAATCAGACGGAATACGTCCGCGTCAATTCCGACTTCCGGGCGATTCTAACCTCTAATCCTGAAGAGTATTGCGGCGTGCATGGTACGCAAGATGCGCTGATGGATCGGCTAGTCACCATTAATATGCCAGAGCCAGACGAACTGACTCAGCAAGAAATTTTGAGGCAGAAGACCTCCCTCGATCGCGCCAGTGCCTCTCTCATCGTGCAACTCGTCCGAGCCTTTCGTGCCGAATCGGGAGTGATGGCTTCCGGGTTGCGCTCTGGTGTCGTGATTGCCAAAGTGTGTCATGAACATAATATTCCGGTGTCTCCCAACAATTTAGACTTCCGGGAAATTTGCTCAGATGTATTGCTGTCGCGCTCCGGATTGCCATTGACGGAATCAACAGAATTGCTCTTGCAATTACTCGGTCAGCTTAAACCAAGTGAATCGATTGAGCAAGAGGAAATAAACGCTGAAAGCAATGTCATTTCGGAAGAAGCAGAAACTTCTATCGAAAAAAATGAAATTCATTCTGAGCCGATTTTGCAAACATTAGAGATAGAAGATGATACGCCAATTGTTAGTTCTGAACCATCGATAGAGCTAACGCTAAACGAACAGCTTGTTGAATTACTAAAAGAAATTCCTGTAATTCAAGAGGAAGTAGATACGGAGTTAGAAGGAATTGCTTTTGAAGCATTTTATGAATCCCGGATCTATCAGTATCTGATTGACATGGATGGAGCAGGGCTGTCAGATTTAGAAAGCGAGTTTGGTCTGTCTCGTACTCAAGTTTTAGATGTCCTGCGTACCATGACACGCAACCGTCAAGTGATCCACCGCGATCGTAGGTTTTTTGCCATCGTTCGTTCTGAGGTTGAAGTATGAGTTCAGTAATGCCCACAAGAGCTTCAGCATCTGGAGGGCGTGAGGCTGGAACGATGGCAACGGCCACTCAAGGATCATCTTTAGCCGATGTTCTAGAACGAGTCCTAGACAAAGGCATTGTGATCGCAGGGGATATTTCTGTGTCTGTTGCTTCGACAGAACTACTGAATATTCGCATCCGATTACTGATTTCTTCGGTCGATAAGGCGAAAGAAATCGGCATTAACTGGTGGGAAAACAATCCGCACTTTAGCGCTCAATCCAAAGAACTGAATGAAACTAACCAACGTCTCCTAGACCGAGTTGAAGCGTTAGAGGCAGAACTAAAATCGCTTCGTCAAGCCTCCGTTCAGAAATTGCCTCAATCTACATCCGGCTCCTTAGAATCGCTTCTAAAGGACTTATAAACCTTATAACCAGTGTTCTTTTGTCTGCTTCGCCGAGATTAGTCGAAGGAATTAAGGACAGAAAACCCGCTCCTAGCCAAAATCTGTTGTTTGGTGTAATCTTCAACCCCCTAATTAGCCCCTAATTGTGTCTTCTGAACTTTCTCCCTCTCCCGCAAAAGCTCGTCCTGACGCAGGCTTAGCCCCCTTGCTGCTGACCGTAGTTGAACTCGTTCGGCAACTGATGGAAGCCCAAGTGATTCGTCGCATGGATGAAGGGTGCTTAAACGACGATGACCTCGATCGCGCTGCCGAAAGCCTACAAAAGCTTGAAGAACAAGTCGTTCATCTCTGCAATTTTTTTGAAATTGACCCAGCCGAGTTGAACGTCAATCTTGGTGAAGTGGGCACTCTATTGCCTAAAGCTGGAAGCTACTATCCTGGCAAAGCCTCATCTAGCCCGTCCATTTTGGAACTGCTCGATCGCTTGCTCAACACAGGTGTAGTGCTTCAAGGCAACATCGATTTAGGACTCGCTCAGCTCGATCTAGTTCACGCAAAACTCCAGCTAGTTCTTACGGCAAAGCCAATTTAGAAGTCAGCTCACACTCTGTTTCATTTGCCCCAACCTAACCCATGACCTACGGACTCTATCTCTACGGCATTTTCCCCGCCCCTGGCCCTGCTCTTGATCTTGAAGGGCTAGATCACCAGCCTGTGCAAACGCAGGTGATCGATCGCTTTGCCTTTCTCTACTCAGCCGCCCAACAAGAACGCTATTTGGCCAGTCGGCGTAATTTGCTTGGACATGAAAAAGTCTTGGAGCAGGCAATGCACGCGGGACATCGAACGCTCTTGCCGCTTCAGTTTGGCTTGACTATTGAAACCTGGGACACCGTGACAGAGCAGCTCATTACACCGCATCGTGAGAGCCTTGAGCATCTGTTTGAGAAGCTGTCAGGATACCGTGAGGTGAGCATCAAACTTTTCTGGGATAGCAACGCTGAGCTTCAGGCACTGATGGCAGAAGACGCTAACCTCAAGGAAAAGCGCGATTTCTTAGAAAGCGTGCGGAGCAGTCGCTCAGACGGCAAATCGCTCAGCATGGATGAGATTGTTCTGATTGGACAAGCGATTGAGAAAGCGATGAGCGATCGCAAGCAAACCATCATTCAAGCGTTCCAAGACAGCCTCAATCCCCTTGCGATCGCGCGGGTCGAAAATGAGGTACTGACCGAAATGATGATTTACAACGCGGCCTATCTCATTCCTTGGGAGGCAGAAGCCGAATTTAGTCAACAGGTCGAAGCCTTAGATCATCAATTCGACTCGCGGCTAAAAATTCGCTACAACGACTTCACCGCGCCCTATAACTTCGCTCATCTCGACCAACTCACTTAATTACACCCCCTCTTATGGTTCTGCGTGCCCTTTTCGCTCCGATTACTGGACTCGCTTGGATTGCTGAACAAATTCAAGAACGCGCCGCTGCTGAATTAGATGATCAGGAAAATCTGAGTAAGCGCTTGCTAACGTTGCAGTTGGCGTTTGATATGGGAGAAATCGCTGAAGCCGATTTTGAAGTGCAAGAAGAAGAATTGTTGCTAGCAATCCAGGCTCTTGAAGATGAGGCACGTCAAGCCGCCGTACAGTAGGATCAAGCTGTAGAGTTGAGAGCGTAATCTATGGTGTCTCAAACGGCTGAACCTATTGTTTATCAAGGGCAATTTGGAGAATTCACAGTAGATGACCACGATCGCAGAGGTGTCGTGGTCTACCGGGGTGGCCTAATGGTGGCGGCGGTAAGTTTTGCAATTGCCACTCTTCTTGTCTTTCTCCATGCGTCCCCAACTGCGATCACTGCTTTATACTGGCTCTTCTGGGTGGCGCTGGGCGTTAGCTTATTCACTATTCACATCTATCTTGCTCCGCTACATCGAGCATTGCAGGCATTTTGGGCAATTGGTGGCATAGCGTCTTTGGGAATTGCCGTGCAGAGTTCAGAACCGCTTGCGCTGTACGTGTTCCATCATGCGATCGCGCTCCTCGGGGTCGGATTCACGTTTGCCGCATTAACCGGAATTTTCTTCAAAGAAGCATTTTGCTTTAATCGTTTAGAAACCAAATTTCTTACCCCACTTGTCCCCGCTTTGCTATTGGGACATCTAAGCGGGTTGCTTCCAGTGCAGTGGGAACAACAGCTACTAGGTGGGTGGGCTGTCCTATTTTTAGTCTTTGCGATCCGAAAAGTCATTCAGCCAATTCCCCCAGACATCGGAGATAAAAGCGTGTTTGAATATTTAGAAAAAGAACGATCCCGCTAATTTTTTGTACTACACACGAGCGCGATCGAGTTATGACTAACACTGCCCCGCGATCGACGGTAATGACGTTTGAAGAGTACCTCGCCTATGACGACGGCACAGATACTCAGTATGAGTTGGTGGATGGAGAGTTGGTTGAGATGCCGCCAGCATCCGAAGAGAACGCTAATCTAGCCCGATTTCTCTACAGTGTGTTGTTGCGGCACTTTCCTTTCTATTTGATTGGGCACAAAGACCTCGAAATCGAAGTGAGCGGACGCAGGGCTAGGTGTCGCTTGCCTGACCTGATGGTGCATACTGAAGAATCGAAAGCGGCGCTTGTGGGCACAAAACGCGCCACGATTACTCGCGACATGCCGCCCCCCGCTCTAATCATTGAAGTCGTTTCGCCTGGTTCAACAAATCGTACCCGTGACTACCGACACAAGCATACGGAATACGCGGCTAGGGGAATTGCAGAATATTGGATTGTTGACCCTGAGGAACGTCAAATTACCGTGTGCAAGTGGGTAGACGGTGCTTATGAGGATACGATCGTGAGGGGACGCGATCGCCTTGAGTCTGAAATTGTTTCATCGTTTGGATTGAGTGCTGATCAAGTGTTCGCAATGGAAGTTTGAAGAACCCAATCAGCCAGTGAACTCGCGTTAGCCTAGTTTTAGCGTCCTGCCCGGACATACTTTTGAAACCAGTTTGGGGTCAAGCTTGAGTGCTCTATCTCTGTCGCTTGAACAAACTCTCTAAACCTCACAAATAGCTCAGGATTGCGCCATCCGCGCTGCACTTCCTCGGCAATTATTTCCAGTGCATCTTGAGGTGAAAATGCCTTTTTGTACGGGCGCTCATTCGTCAACGCATCATAAATATCGGTCAGTTGAAAGACTTGCGCCAAAAAGGGAATAGTATGACCCACCAGTCCATCTGGGTAGCCAGACCCATTCCAACGCTCATGATGGTGGCGAATGATTGGCGTAACTCCACGCATTGTTCGTAACGGTAGGCAAATTCGCTCTCCAATCACAACGTGCTGTTTCATAATTTGCCATTCTTCGGGCGTCAGCCGTCCTTGCTTCAGCAACACCGCATCAGGAATGCCGACCTTGCCAATATCGTGCAGATAGCCGCCCCACATCAGATCTCGGACCTGCGATCGCGCTAAACCCAAAAACTCTCCAAACGCTTTGCCCTGAAGAACTAGCCGTTCACAATGATCGCCCGTATCTGGATCTCGGCTCTCAACGGTACGAGCGATCGAGAATAAAACTTGTTCAGCATGATCAAGATCTTCATTCAAGCGCTTTTGCTGAACCAGAGATTTGACTCGCGCTGAAAGCTCTAATCGATCAAACGGTTTCGTCAAAAAATCATCACCGCCCGCTTCAATCCCGCGCACGCGATCGCGGCGATCGTCAAGAGCGGTAATGAACACGATCGGTGTGAGTCTTGTATGCTCATCTCCCTTTAAGCGACGGCACACTTCATACCCGTCCATCCCTGGCATCATCACATCCAGCAGGATCAGGTCGGGCTGAATTTCGGAGACTTGCGCTAAAGCTGCCTCGCCGCTTTCTGCTTCAATTACGTCATATCCCTCAACAGAGAGAAGTGCCACAGCCGCCAAGCGATTTGAGGGATGATCATCAACGACAAGTATTTTGGGTCGCTCCAAGTCCAGGTCATTCACGGCGCGAAAAAACCTAAATTACTGAACGAAAAATGATTAAATAATTAAGCGATTAACTAAAGTAGAACTTACCTGAACTTTGGGTTACACGGCTAAGGCGCACAAAGCTGAAGCAGCATTCTTGCTTCAGTATGGGCAATTAGAGGAGAGGATCAATCAGGGTTTCTACAGAGAATCTAAAGAAAATCTAAAACGCTCCTTAAGAGTGCTGATGGTAAGGAAGGGGATAGCCTGAGTCTAGAGAACCATTATCAGCCGAGGTCTTTAGGAAACAAGGGCACCGGGGGAAGTCTGATTGGCTTACTCGATGGCTTCGTTAACTGGGAAGCGATCGAGGAGTTGAATCGCACGGATTGCATTTGTTCTTAGGGCCTCTGGGATATGAGGAACGTGGGGAATTTGCGATAGAAAATCCAAGGTTCGGCGTAAGATCCGGACAATATCCCCTTCATCTAAGCTGGTATTGCTGCACAACTCCAGCCAATCAATGCCGAGCGCCCACTGTTCGATTAATCCAATCAATTCGTCTTCAAGCCAGACTGGTAGGGCGACCTGATGCCGTCTTTGAAGTTGAAATAGCTGTCTCCGAATGCCCCGTAGTTCACTAAGAGCGCTAAGGACTTCTTCTGAAATGTCGTATCGAGTCCAGCTATCGGGGCGCGATACTTCGGTGACGAGGGCCGCGCAGGCAGTGGCGAGATGGTGCGGATCGAGGTGGTCGAGTTCGCCTGACATGAGCGACAAGCCAAGCCAGAGTTCGTTGTCTCCCCGAATAGCAGCGGTAGCTCGACCAAGGGCCGTTGGTTTCAGGTCATCGAGGCAACCAAAGCTTTGCAGAATATCGAGCAAGGCTAGGAATTCTTCCCAATGACGTTGGGTTTGGCGTCCAAATTTAGCTTGTCGATCGTCAATTTCCACTTGCAAGGTTTGAATCCGCTTTTGACGTTTGAGAATTTGAGCGCGATCGCCCCACCGATTGACAGGATGGGCTTCGATTTGGGCTTGAACGGCCTTCATGCGCTGCTCTTGGGCATAGACTTCTGGCGCATCATTATAACCAGACACGTCGGCAATCTGAGCTACAATCTCTTCGGTTTGCTCGGTTCCTCGGCAAGAATGACCCGATTTAAGAACTAGCTGAGATGGCGGTTCGATGGCATCAACCACAGCAAGGCGAGGTACGTCGCCGTGGAGTTGCGCGACATCTCCCACGCTAACGACATACCACCGATTGTTCTGTCCTAAACAGATCAAATAGGGAAACTGCCCCGCGCCCTGAACCTTCGAGACCAGCACCGCAGGCAGACGCTGAGGCAGACGAACGGCGTCCCCTCTGAGCGTGAGAAAGGTTCCCGCCACTGCGAACGACAGCGCGATCGCAAGTTCTGACGCCTGCATCTCGTCTGCCTGACTCTGCAAGGTTTTGAGCAGTCGCTTTTCTTCTTTGAGCCGCTCTTGCAGTTTTTCGTATTGGTTCAGCAGTTTCCAATCGACGGCTGCGATCGCGGCTTGCTGTTGGGCCAGTTCGCTTTTACAACGATCGATTTCTTCTTGCTGGGGACGCAGATAGAGCGTCGATAAGTACTGTCCGAAACTGCGCTCAATCAGTTCTTTCGCTTCCTCAATCGTGTGAGTTTGCAGCAGATTTAGCACCATACCATAGCTAGGTGTGAACTGGCTGACGAGGGGATCGGCCCCAGACGTGGCGAGGTAAGCCGCTTCTTTTGAGCCTTCAAACGGAGTTTGGACGGTCACAACATATCCCTGTTTATCCATGCCGCGTCGTCCCGCGCGTCCTGCCATTTGCAAAAACTCGGAGGGATTGAGTAATCGATGTCCCGCGTCGGTTCGTTTAGATAGGCTGGAAATCACGGTTGTTCGAGCAGGCATGTTGATCCCAGCTGCCAACGTCTCAGTGGCAAACACAACTTTGATCAGGCCGTCCTGAAACAGCTCTTCGACTAAGCCCTTCCACGCTGGAAGAATGCCGGCATGGTGCGCCGCGATCCCTCGGTAAAGAGGCTCGATTTGTCCCGCTCGTCCGGCTTCAGGGTTGCGATCGAGAAACTCATCAATTCTTGATTTGAGCCGAGCTGCTTCCCCATCGTTCACTAACGACAGGTCGCCCAGCGCTTCTACAGCTTTGTCACAGCCTCGACGGCTAAAAATAAAGTAAATAGCAGGCAGCATATCTTTTGCCCGCAGTTGACTCAGAGTAAAGGCAAGACTCGGCGCTTCCGGTCGGGGTGCGCCGCGTGGGTTCGCTCCTTTCGGGCGATACTGGCTCCGTTTGGGTTTGAGTCTTGGGTTGATTCGTTTTCCACTGTCATCTAAGAGTGGAAATAGCCCTTTTGGATTGCAAAACGAGAACCCAAGCGGCACGGGGCGAAAATCCGAGTAAATTAGCTCAGTCGGTCCGTGAACGTGATCGATCCAGTCTGTCAGTTGGTCGCTATTGGCAACCGTGGCAGACAACGCGACAAGCTGAATTTCTGACGGGCAGTAAATAATCGATTCTTCCCATACTGTCCCGCGCTGGCGATCGTTCATGTAGTGACATTCATCTAGCACCACCGCTTCAACGCCCGTGAGCGACGTTCCTACCTCACCGATCGGCGTGCCGTACAGCATGTTACGAAAAATTTCAGTCGTCATCACCAAAATCGGAGCTTCCCGATTGATCGAGGTGTCTCCTGTCAGGAGTCCCACGTTCTCGGCTCCAAACTCGTCGCGAAAATCCCGGAGCTTCTGGTTCGACAGCGCTTTCAGAGGAGTTGTGTAGAAGACGCGCTTTCCCCCCGCCAAGGCTCGGTGAATGGCGTATTCTCCAATCAACGTTTTTCCTGATCCTGTCGGCGCACAGACCACAACTGACTTTCCGGCTTCTAATGCCGCGATCGCTTGGAGTTGAAACTCGTCTAGCTCAAAGGGAAAAATCGTATGGAGGTCAAGCCGGAAGGAGGGGGCAGTGTTCACAGGGATGAAGGATGAGGGATGAAGGTAGGAGATGAAAAACGTAACGAATGTTTATTACGGAAAGTCTTAAGTTCTGATCCTAGCTTGATTCCTTAAGTTCTAGCCTGAAAAGATTAAACTCCTCTGGGCAACCCGTCGCCGCTATTTTGCCCTTCATCCCTCATCCCTCATCCTTCATCCCTCCCCTCATCCCTTCTCGCGCTAGCGTCGTCACAGTCATCCCTCATCCCTTTTTTAACTTTGCAAATCGCATTTTCCCTAAGCGAAATACAGTAAATTAGTCTATGCTTTAGTCCTTCTGTGAAAACTGGTGAGACGAGGTTTGCCGTGGAAATTGCGATCGATACATTCTGGTCTCAGGTTCTCGACCGTCTCCAACTCAAGCTTAGTCGCCCCACGTTCGAGGCCTGGATTAAAACGTCCACCCCGGAAGAACTGACCGAAACGTGCTTAGTGTTAAGAACGGCGAATCCGTTTGCCAAGAACTGGCTGCAAAAATATTACATGCCCACCATCATCGAGGTGGTTCACGACATTTTGGGGCGTCCCGTGGAGATTCAAATCAAATTTGTTCCCGGTTCAGATGGCACGATCGGAGATGAGGCGGAGTTGTTTTATCCGTTCACCCTCGATTCTGCGCCCCTAGAACCGTTAGCACCGCAGGCGACAAATTCTGACCTCAATTCTAAGTATGTCTTTTCTCGCTTGGTCGTCGGTCCGAATAATCGGATGGCTCATGCGGCGTCGTTGGCTGTGGCAGAGTCGCCGGGTAGAGAGTTTAACCCACTGTTTCTTTGTGGCGGAGTAGGACTCGGCAAAACTCATTTGATGCAAGCGATCGGGCACTACCGACTCGAAATTTGCTCGACGGCAAATATCTTCTATGTCTCAACAGAAAAATTTACAAATGATCTGATCACTGCCATCCGCAAAGACAATTTGCAAAGCTTCCGGGATCACTACCGGGCAGCAGACGTACTGCTAGTCGATGACATTCAGTTTATTGAGGGCAAAGAATATACTCAGGAAGAGTTTTTTCACACGTTTAACACGTTGCACGAAGCAGGACGGCAGGTTGTTCTCGCCTCAGACCGGCCGCCTAACCAAATTCCACGCTTGCAAGAACGGCTGTGTTCACGCTTCTCGATGGGCCTGATTGCCGACATTCAGCCACCCGATTTAGAAACCCGGATGGCCATTTTGCAAAAGAAAGCTGAATACGAAAACATGCGCTTGCCCCGTGAGGTGATTGAATACATCGCGTCAAGCTACACCTCTAACATTCGGGAACTAGAGGGGGCGTTAATTCGCGCCGTCGCCTATATCTCGATCGCAGGGTTGCCGATGACGGTTGAAAATATTGCGCCTGTGCTAAATCCGCCCGTCGAAAAAGTGGAAGCGTCTCCTGAAGCAATAATTGCTTCGGTGGTTGAAGCGCTGGGAGTATCGGCTGAGGATTTAAAGGGCAATTCTCGGCGTCGAGAAATTAGTGTGGCACGGCAAATTGGCATGTATCTTATGCGCCAACACACGGATTTAAGCTTGCCAAAAATCGGTGAGGTCTTCGGCGGCAAAGACCACACCACGGTTTTGTATAGCTGCGAGAAAATGAAAGATCTTAAAGAAAGCGATCCCAATATGGCGCAGACCTTGAGGCAACTGAGCGATCGCATTAATCTCGCTAGTCAGGGACGCAAATAACCAGCGATCTCAAGTCTATAAACTTTGAGGCTGTAGGACACAGGTTCTTTAGCCACTTGGATCAATAGCAGTTAAGCACTGCATTATTTAAGTAAAGTTATTCTATTCGACGATTAGTATCAAATTTTTCTATATGATTTAGTGACCAACCGCAGATCTGTGGAAAACCTACAAGTTTTTGTGGAAAACTTTGTGGGAAACCTGTCAAAAACTTGGTCGTTTCGGTGGAAACTTTAAACTACGGGAGGTGTTAATTGAGCCTTTCCACACGTTTTCCACAGGTTAACGAGGAATAAAGCTCTTTCTCTATAAGAACTCTAAGAGTTTTCCACAGTTTCCACAGACCGTGCGATCGCATTCCTTGTCTTTCGACATCCAAAACTCCCTTAAAGATCTGTGAAACGATCGCTGAAGGAGTGCTAATATTCTCAAACAAGATTCGTCAACACTACATATAGTTTTAAGTTTCTTATTTAACTGCTTATCTAGCGCTTGCTTTAATCTCAATTAGTTTTCCACAGCTTTCTCAACAACTGTCTTTCATTCCCATCACCGCCATGAAACTGGTTTGCGCTCAAAATCATCTCAATGCTCATTTATCGCTGGTCGGTCGTGCGGTTTCATCTCGTCCCACCCACCCTGTCTTAGCGAATGTTCTCCTCAATGCTGACGAGGAAACCCAACAGATTAAGCTCAGCGCTTTTGATTTGAGCCTTGGCATTCAAACAAGCTTCCCGGCTCAGGTGGAAGAAGGCGGCACACTAACGCTTCCGGCAAAGCTGCTGAGTGATATTGTGTCTCGCTTGCCAGAGGGCGACATCACCCTAGACAACGGCTCAAACGATAACTATTTGACCAATTTGACCTGTGCTTCCGGTCAATATCAAGTACGGGGTATGGGCGCAGAAGAATTTCCAGAACTGCCAACAATTGAGGACGGCGAAAAGACTCAGCTCTCGGCTGAAGCCCTAATTGATGGTTTACGTGGCTCTCTGTTTGCAGCGTCTGCGGATGAAACCAAGCAGGTACTCACGGGAGTACACGTCAGCGTCCAGTCCGATGGGTTGGAGTTTGCGGCAACCGATGGTCATCGTCTTGCTGTCGTTCATACCCTGGATCAGGGTGATGAGCAGAGTGCTAGAAATGAGAGCAGCTTGGATGTAACGGTTCCAGCGAAAGCATTGCAGGAACTGATAAAGATGCTCGATCGCCAGGGTAGTAATTCGGTAGATGTCCAGTTTGACCAAGGACAAGTCGTGTTTGAGTGGACAGATCAACGCATTACAAGTCGCTTGCTCGAAGGTCAGTATCCCAACTATCGCCAGCTTGTTCCCCGTCAGTTTGCTCATCAGGTGAGTCTAGATCGGCGGTTGTTTCTCAGTGCGTTAGAGCGAATCTCGGTGCTGGCTGACCAGAAGAACAATATCGTCAAGATGATGTTAGATGGTGCAACTCAGCAGATGACGTTAGCCGTTGATGCCCAAGATGTCGGTAGCGGTCGTGAATCAATGCCTGCTCAAATTACAGGCGACGGGATGGACATCGCCTTCAACGTTAAGTATTTGATGGATGGCTTGAAGGCAATTAGTACTGCCGATGTGCAGATTCAATTAAACACCCCGACTAGCCCTGCAGTGCTATCGCCCATTGGTGCGTTGAAGATGACGTATTTAGTGATGCCTGTCCAAGTTCGTAACTAATACCAAGAGAACAATTTTCTGCGATGAAATTTTAGATTTCATCGCAGAAAATTGTTTATTAAGGTCTGATAGATGCACCAGATTATAAGTCCTGCTAAATCTTAGGACGGCTGAACCCGCATCACCACCAACGTCATGTCATCCGAATGCGTACTGCCAGCGCCGATGAATTGCTGAACGCGATCGAACAGATGCTTCAAGATCAACTGAGGATCGTTATAGTGCCAACACGCCCACCGAAATGCACTCATTAAATTCTCTTCATCGAACCGCTGTCCATACGGATTTGCTGCATCTGTAAAGCCATCGGTGTAATAAATAATCGTATCGCCAGAGTTAAGCTGCACCGTTGCATCCTGATACTGCGTTTCGGCATCCAGTCCAATTAACATTCCCAGCGTATCTAATCGCTTAATCGTATCCGTTGACGCTTGCCACAATAGCGGCGGGTTGTGAGCTGCATTGCTATAGGACAGAACGCGCGTTTGGGGATTGTACTCAGAATAGAACAGGGTCACAAACCGGTTTGAGTTTTCCAGATCGGCATACATGACCTGATTGAGATGCTGCAAGATGCGGGCTGGAGAGTGCCCATTGAGAACCTCTGCTCGCAGCATTCCACGAGTCATGGTCATGATCAGTCCGGCGGGAACGCCCTTGCCCATCACATCGCCGATCGTAACGCTCCAGCGCCCGGTCGAGTTGTCGCTCCCCGTACGTACCTGCCCATAGTCGGCAGGAATGAAGTCGTAATAGTCGCCGCCGACGCGATTGGCAGTCTTACACAGGGCAGCGAGTTCAACGCCTTGAATGGTTGGGCATTGACGAGGCAATAAGCGCAACTGAATATCTGCGCCAATCTCTAATTCGCGATCGAGGCGTTCTTTTTTCCGCAGTTCAACCGTCAGCTCATCGTTCTCGATCGCGACAGCGGTTTGGTCAGCAATCAAGCGCACCAATTTCTGCCGGGTTTCTGTCCACTCATAGTCCTCGTCTCGGCTAAACACATACAGGCGGCCCCGCTCACTGTTTTTAATCAAAATTCCAGTGCCAAAAATCTGAATTCCAGATCCTAGCTGACGTGCCACCTGAGTGTCGAGCATCGTTACTACTTGCGACGATCTCGCCAGGGCTTCTCCTGGGGGTAGCCCGCTCAAGGAAGCCGTCATCTGCCGAGTTGCCGCCTCTAGCGCTTTGCGGACTTCTTGCCCCCAGTGCGTATCCTGACAGTGCAAACGCTCTAGCTTGACTTGTCCATTAGGGCGGAACAAAATCAGCGCGCCGCCGTCCGCATCTGTAACCCGACTCGCCATCAGAGGAATGAGTTCTAAAAACTGATTGAGGTTGCTAAAGCTCCGCAGGGCAAATCCTAGAGAACTCAGCAGATCTTGGATCTTATGTTGCTCTCGATTGAGGCGAGACACCAGTTCTTTGAGCGCAAACACGGGGGTCACGTCCGATGAGCCTGATCCGTCGTTACGATCGGGCGGTTGAGAGGGCTGTCTAGGAAGAGGCACAGCAGTCATTCGATCCGGTGAAGTTAGAGAACACAGTACAGCGAAATGGACTAGAAAATTGTCTCCTTTGAATTAGGAGCAAGATCCGTTGTAGCCATCAATCTTAGCGGAAGAGTTGCGAATCGTGTTGTACGAACATTAATGAATGGTACGAACGGTAGAGGTGCGGTTTTATTACTAGCGGACAGCAATAGAAGAAGTCAGTGCAATTCGCATCCTTCAGAGGAACGACGATGCAGACTGCCTAGCGATCGCGCCCTTAGCAATTAAGACCAATAGCCGAACATGACTCAAGCAGGATAAGACACCTCTTTTAAGAAAGCCTCATCCCATTCGCTGAGATAGTCTCGGCATATTCTACGGGCTCCAAACAATGTTGAGCACATTAATCGTTACAGAGTGCCCGAACTTCACAAAAAACACATGCCAGTGGATCGGGTCTAACCACTGATCAAAGCTTCCACAAATTCATAGCTCGAAAAGGGTCTCAAATCTTCGATGCCTTCGCCTGCACCGATAAAGCGAATCGGCAGACCCAGTTGCTCGACCACCGCTAGGGCAATTCCACCTTTTGCTGTGCCGTCTAGCTTAGTCAGCACAACGCCACTAAGCTGTGCCGCTTCTGCAAACACTTTTGCCTGTTGCAATCCATTCTGTCCCAGTGTCGCATCTAGCACGAGTAGGGATTCTACTTTGGCGTTGGTTGCCTTTTTGTCAATAATTCGGCGAATCTTATTCAATTCGTCCATCAGGTTTTTCTTATTTTGCAGGCGTCCTGCCGTATCGATCAGCAACAGTTCTGTCCCACGAGATTGAGCCGCTGCAATGCCATCAAACACGACAGCGGCGGGATCGGTATTCTGTCCCGGATTAGCAATTACCTCAACATTACTGCGCTGTCCCCAAACCTTGACTTGCTCAACCGCCGCCGCACGAAAAGTGTCAGCAGCAGCAATCAGACAGAGGTAGCCCGATTTTTGAGCGATATGAGCGAGTTTGCCGATCGTGGTCGTTTTTCCTGCCCCGTTCACGCCCGTCATCAGCCAAATGTTAAGGGTGTCTTTCTCTGGTGCAAAGAAGACACTGTGCGATCCTTGCAGAGGACGGTCGAGCAACTCGCGCAAGATTTGTTTGAGGTATGCGATCGCTTGCTCTGGCGGCAGGGTTTCCTCTCGTAACCGACTCTGCAATGCCTGAATCACTCTATCTGTAGCTTCGACACCCGCATCGGCTTGCAGCAGGAGCGATTCAATTTCTAGAACCGCATCTTCGTTGAGCGGACCTTGACCCACGATCGCCTTGAGCTGATTCACCAAACTGCGTCGGGTCTTATCTAACCCTTGGCGCAGTCGCTTTAACCACGTGATTTCTTCGAGGGTAATATCTTGGGCGCGGCGTCCCATCGCGGAAAGGACTTCGGTTGACCACAAGAAGCCTTCGTCAAGAGTGAGCGGAATCCCAGAATCCGATTCTTCGGCGGGGGCGGCATCAGTTTGAAGGCTTGCAGCAACGTCAGGTTCCGCGATCGCAGTGGCTCGCAGCCGCTCTAGACGGGCGGCTCGTTCTTCGGCTTCAGCTTGTGCCCACAAGGGAACATTTTGGGTAATTGGGGATTCAGGTTCGGTTGTGCCTTTGTCTGCCTGAGTCTCTAGGGCTTGAGAAGCGGGGGCTGTCGAGTCCTCTAGAATGTCAGCTTGGACTGATAGAACAGGTTCAGGCGTTGGCTCTTCTGCAATGGTCTCTGGGGTCGAGGTGACGGTTTCTTCAGCGGTAATCGCAGGCTCAGAGACAGGCTCAGACGGTTGTTCAACGTCCTCTTGAATTGAGTCCGCTTGAGCAGATTCTGATGGAGGGACAGGCGCGGCTTCTTGCTGTTTACGTTGTTTAATCGCTTCTAACGCAATTCTGGCACGCTCGATCGCGGCCTGCTTTGCCTGCTCTGAATCTTCAACCGCTTCGGTTGGCTCAGCCTCTAATGTTGGGGCATCCGGCTGAGTCGCTTCAGAGACATCTGCCTCTGCCTTTGGTTGATTGAAACGATTAAACCAGTTGAACGCCATTGCAAGTACCAGAGACTTTCAGAATTAACTTTTAGACTTAAATTTATAGCAGAAAGGGGTGCGGGATGATTCCCATCGCCTATTCTCTCACTCCCGCTTTAAGTTGCTCCGTCACTCTCCTCAGCACACCATTGATGAAGCGGTGTCCATCCTCGCTGCTGTACCGTTTCGCCATTTCGATCGCTTCGTTGATGGCGACCTTATCAGGAATGCCCAGAAACATCATTTCGGTCACAGCAATGCGAAGAATGTCTCGATCGATCGTTGCTAGACGGTCGAGTTGCCAATCAACTAGGGCTTCGTTAAGCAACTGATCGACATGTTGGCGCTCTTCTTGTAGGCGCGTAATGATTTCGAGGGCGTACGTGCGGACATCGGTTTGGTTCGCGAGTTGAATGAATTCGGGAATCTCAATCGCGCTCCCCAACCGATTGATGGCCTTTTCGGTGAGCGCGATCGCATCTTCCACCATCGTTCTAGCACTCCCGACGGTGTTGGCACGCGTTTCACTAGCAAGAAGTTGATTGTTACCTCGTTGAAGCTCTGCCGATGCCGTTTCCAAGGCGTCGCGGGCTTCGGTTGCAAGCGTGCGAACGGCTGCCACAATCAGATCTTGAAGTTTTTGAGTGTTGAGGCGCTCTGTGGTCGTGGGGAGTTGACTAATGCTCAAGAGGGCAAGTTCGCGGGAAATTCGACGGGCTTGCATGGCGGCTGTTTGGCTCGATTCAAGTTAGCTCGCTTATCTTAACAAGTTTAAGGGTGCAAGTTTGGGGCCAGGGTTTGGGCAGAGATGGCTAAACCGATTCTTCTTCGACGATTAGGGGTCGAGTTGCTTCTACTAAGGGTTCTAGAACGCGCTTGCGGCTGGATACAGTTGGAGACGCGAAGGCAGTTGAGTCCGGGCTGACAATGCCACCAGAAATAATAACTTTGAAGGCGTCTTCAATTGGCATCGACAAGGTAATTGTCTCAGCTTCGGGCACGATCGTATACCAACCTGTTGTGGGATTGGGAGTGGTGGGAATAAAGACGCTCAGCATCTCCGCTGAAAAATGAGACTGAACTTCAGCCCCGATCGCGCCTGTGACAAATCCAAGCGACCAGATGCCTGGCCGAGGATATTCCACTAAAACAACACGGCGAAACTTCCCACCTGTGTCTCGTAACAACGTTTCTAACAGTTGCTTTAGAGTTTTATAAATCGCACCAGCCAGCGGAATGGATTGCAGCAACCGTTCGCCAAACTCTAAAAGCCACCGTCCAGCGATGTTACGCGCCATCAACCCGATGAAGAGAATGGACAGCAACGGCACCGCTAAACCAACGGTGAAGTTTAAAAAGCTGACTAGGATTGGGTTCAGGCCGTCAAAGGGGCTGATTTGCTTGGGTACTCGCGTGAGAAAATCGATCACCCAAGTTGCGATCGTATAGGTTAACCAGATCGTTGTGGCTAGAGGAATAACCACTAGCAGACCTGCAATCAAGTCATTTTTGAGATCTTGTTTGAGACGTTGGATCACAGATAGCCTACTCTCCATCTGGCTACAAACGCTGAATGCTTCAATCGTGTTCTTATAGTCCGATCATAAACAATGATTTGAACAATAACATCAGGCTAGAGGTGGTTTAATTCTTGTCTAAACAAGTGATCCCCACTTCATTACTGTTGTCTTAGCCTACTATCCTACTCGTAAAGCATGTAAGGAGTGTCGCAAGCTAATTTTAATTCAGATAAAATTTTCCTATCCTAACCGTTATGCCTCACAGAAAAAGAACTGAGGCATTACAACTCTTGATGAGCGTCCACACAAGCGTCTCTGCCGAAATACTAGAGGGACGCGGACGCTTCAGGAGATATTTCTTGAAGCGGTGAGGCGTCGAGCTGAGGAGGCGCGATCGGCATGTGCTTCATCTCCCATACTTTCAGCAAAATGAGATATTCGTAAAACGCTTGCAGCACACACCAGGTAAACCCTGCTCGACCATCTAGCAGTCCACCTAAAACGAAGTACATATAAACAAATCGAATTAAGGGGCGAAACGGGAGGCGTAAGGAGAGATCTTTCAGTGCGCGACGGCGTTCGACTTCTGATTGCCCCCAAACTAAGTCTTTCCACTCCACTGATCCAGTTTCGAGTTGTCGGACTGTCTCGATCGCTTCGTTAGTAGAATACAGATTATGTTTCTCAATCCAGCGGCTCATGCCCTTGCCGCAGGTGTAATGAGGATAGGTTTCTTGAATAAAGCCCGTTGAGCCGTCGACAACTTCTCGCTCGGTGTGCCCATAGTCTGTAAACCACACCTTGTCTTTGCGAAACAGCCGAAGCTGATAGCGGGGATATTGCGTGCTGCGACGAATCCACTGCCCCATGAACATGACCCGTTCTGCTACATAGTAGCCGTCATGTTCAGGACGTTGAACGATGTCGAGGCATTCCTGAAACAACTCCGGCGTCATGCGCTCATCGGCTTCGAGAATGTAAACCCAGTCGTGCTTCGTCGGAACCGATTGCAGCATCCAGGTTCTCTGTTTACCGTGGCTCTCAAACTCGTGCTGAATGACGCGCACTGGGTAGCAATTGGCAATCTCAACAGTGCGATCGCGACTAAACGAATCAACCACAACGACATCATCAGAGAGCAACGCCGACTCAATACAATCGGCGATATCAATTTCTTCGTTGTGGGTCAGGATGTAGATTGAGAACATGGAGAATTAGGGATGAGGGATGAAAGGTCGTGATTTCTGAGGGACTAGAGCCGTAGTGTTAAAACCTCAGCCCTATCACTCGATTCAGCAAATTTCTTCTTAACGTTCATCCCTCATCCCTCATCCCTTTTCTTACCGCAGCGTCGCCTTCCGGCGTCCACCTATAATACCCATCTCGCGCAAACCCATTAAGCTGATAATGCCGTAGCCCAAAGAGAGCAGTAAGCTGCTGAGGCCAACTCGCACTCCTGTTTTCCAAAAATCGCCTTTGGCTTGATTTTCGAGTTGCTGTTTGCGATCGCGAATCTCGATCAGCTTCTGGTTACGGAAATCTTTGGCGCGCCCTTCGATCGCGTTGGGGTCAGACTTTAGGGCTTGCAACTCTTTCAGCGCTTGCTGAGCTTTCGTCTGCTGATCTCCCTTCAGTTGTCCGCTATTGATCGCATCGTTGATTTGTTTGATCTGGTCGTCAAGCTGCTTGATTTGAGCCGGATCTTTGAGCGCTGCTTGAATTTGACCTTGGCGTTGCTGTACCTGGGTATCGAGTTGATTTTCCGCCGTTGTTGATTCTTCGGCAATGCGTTTGAGCGCTTGGTCAGACACTTGGCGCGTATTGTTGAGATGGAGCGGAAAAGCAATCAGAAAAATAAGGCTGAGCAGTCCGGCGAGCAACAACGCCCAAAACCGAATCGTGCTAAATGGCGCTTCGCGATCGCGGGGGGCTAAAGAACCATTCTCAAGAAACGACCCAGCAAACAAAAATGCCAGTCCGACCATCGGAATAATGCCGCGATCGACAATTTGCGTGACGACCTGCGCGAACCAGGCTTTATCTGAAAAATTGGGCGGTACAAGTAGAGCAAAATAGTCAATCAGCGATGACACGATCAAAATTGTACCGACTAACTTGAGAACTAATGGGGCTGAAGGAAGGGAGTTACTAGCTTTCATCCGACTTTAAACGTGGGTAACACTTCAAGGGGGGCTGATGAATAAGATTTGTCGATCGTTTCACTGCTCTTATTCAGAGTTCCGCAAATGAATGAAAAAATGCTAATCAAAATCTGGAACGAAAAATCGATTTTCCAGCAAAGGTAGCAAAAAATTCTTTGGAAACTTGGCTATTCTACCTGAATTGTCTAAGACCCATTCAACGGAAGTAAAAAACAATACGATTGAGTGTTCTTATTCATCTGTCTTTCAACGAGGGTAGCACCCAACCGGAAGAACGGAACCAAGGTTTAAGAAATGACAATCAAGTGAAGGATCTTAAGCGGTGGGGTGATGCTTAATGGCATTGAGGTTATTTTGCTGGAAAGCGAAAGATGTGAACTGCGCCAGTCGGATCATTTGATTCAGAAATCTGTGCCCCAATATCACCAACCATAACCTCATCACTTGTAATCTTGATGCTCTCAAAGCTCTGCTGCTGAGACTGAGCAGAAAGTAACTTGGTTTGCTGCCGCCAACGCTTAGTGGTTGCCTCTTGCTGAAACAAAAACGCCTCTGTGTGGCTATTAGAACCAAATAAGCTCACAAGGTCAGGACTATCTTGCGCGATCACTGCGATGTAGCCGTTGTGAATGGCAACTTGTGCGCCAAAACCATATCGGTACATCCAGTTAAAGATGCCAATATCAATATGACGACCTCTGGGTTTTAACACAGCAACGCGCTGCCACTGATCGTTGTGCCGCTCAAAAACAGAAGCAGATCCATGAAACCACGGAGCGAGACCACGAGTTGAACTACCAACCACAAGTGTATTGTTCTCCAAGGCTAGGGAGTGTCCAAAACCTTGTTCATCTGCACCCTTAGGAAAGAGTTCAGCTTGTCGAATCCATCGCTTTGTCGTTGAATTGCGTGTAAAAATAGTGAGTCTATTTCCACCATCGACGCTATCACCACCAACCGCAAGTGTGGTTTCGCTCAATGCCAGCTGAGGACCAAACTTTACTCTTACTGTATTAAAGCTAGTTGTCCTTGGCTGAGAAGCAGTCAATGTTTCAGCATAGATCCACTGATCGGTTTGGCGATCGCGATTAAAGATGTGAACGGCGTCTTGTTCTCCCACTGCCAGGGTATCTCCCTTTAATGCGACTGATCCCTTGAGATAGCTTTGTGAAGAAGGTAAAGGTGGAAACAGGCGAGCTTGCTGAATCCACTGCTGCCCTCGCCGTTGAAAAATGTAAACAACTCCTTCGCGACCACTAGAAGTAGATGTTCTAAGCGCACTTGCTGCAGATACGGCAATTACATCTCGATCAATCGAGACGCTTCCACCGAATCCCTCAGCAAGCAAACCCTTTTCACTCGGAATCAGTCTTGCTTGCCGACGCCATACTCCTGCTTGTTGAATGAAGACATAAGCGGTTCCTGGATCACCATCAAGTGGCGCTCCAACAACTATGTATGGCAAAGAAATATCAAGTGAAGTTCCAAACCTTAATCGACTTTGAGGAGTATCGCCCAACAAAGACACTTGGGGTCGCCATACGGCTGTTGATTGAGTGATTAGCAATAATGCTAGACCGGAAATTGCAGACACTACGAGAATTAGATACAGTTGTCTGCGGTTCATGTTATTTTTTCCACGTTTAGGTCTCGCGAAGCATCTTTCCAGTTCGTCTTTCTACAGCATTGCTGGATCTATGAAACCTTAATTGCTTAGCGAGGTTCTCGTAGATGTCTGCAACGTTGTAAGCCTCCGCAGCGAAGAATTGCGGTTTACCAGAATGATCTGATAGTCACGACTAATTCAGGCTATCTTCTCAGGCTCTCAACCGGAGAGTAGGTAAAACCTTCATCCACTAATAGCAGGGTCTCTAAGCCGATACCTGTACCTTATGAGAGCCTGACAACTCAAACGCCGCGTGAATTGTTTGCAGCGCCACAACGCCTTGATCT
Source organism: Myxacorys chilensis ATA2-1-KO14 (assembly GCA_019359275.1). GTDB lineage: Bacteria > Cyanobacteriota > Cyanobacteriia > Leptolyngbyales > Leptolyngbyaceae > Myxacorys > Myxacorys chilensis. The sequence continues at coordinate 38,163 of JAHHHP010000031.1, forward strand.
TCCGCCACTACACAACTCACTTTAATTTCAGAAGTTGCAATCATCTGAATGTTGATGCCTTTTTTGAACAGCGCATCAAACATGCGAGCCGCCACTCCTGGCTGTCCGACCATATTAGATCCAACAATGCTGACCTTCGCGATCGCGCTATCTACTACGACTTCGCCACAGTTAAATTCAGCGGCCACGCTTTCTAACGTCGTCCGTGCCGCTTCGCCGTCCATTTGCGCCACGGTAAAGGCGATATCCCGCGTCATTGTGCCATTCACCACGCGACAGCGCTGGGATTGGATAATCATATCGACGCTGATGTTGTGATCAGCCAGCCGTTGAAAAATTTTCGCCGCCATGCCAGGCTGATCGGGCACATGGCGAACGGCAACCCGGGCTTGTTTAAGATCGAGCGCCACGCCCCGCACCGGAGTTTCAGTGACGTCAGGCAGGGTCGCCTCTGGAATGCGATAACCTGACTCATGAATGTCGAAGGCATTGCAGAGAACCGCGATCGCGCGATCGCAATCAACCTGATCAATCACACAACTCACTTTAACTTCCGAGGTCGAGATCATTTGAATGTTGATCCCTGCATCGGCAAGGGTTGAGAACATTTTGGCCGCCACTCCTGGACGCCCAATCATGCCTGCGCCTGCGATCGTCACTTTGGCAATTTTCTGTTCGATCATCACGTCGGGCGTAGCTTCGCTGCTGGGAGGCTGACCCGCCATGAGAGCCGGAATAATCGCACTAGACACCGCTTCTGCACGAGTGAGGGAGTTTTTGATCACGGTAAAGGCAATGTCATTGCTATTGCCTTCGTGAATGGATTGGATAATCAAATCGACATCCAACCGCTGAGAGGCGATTTCACCAAACAATTTTGCGGCAACACCAGGCCGATCGGGAACGCGGAGGAGGGCAACTTTTGCTTGGTCTGTGTCAAATTCCACCGCATCAACAGGACGGGCAATTTCTAACCCTTCGAGCGATCGCGTTTGCGGCGCAGGCGAGGTTACCCAGGTTCCGGGGTCGGTTGTCCAACTCGATCGCACGACGAGCGGAACGCCATAATTTCGCGCAATTTCAACAGCGCGGGGATGCAGCACTTTTGCACCGAGACTGGCAAGTTCTAACATCTCATTGCAGGTAATTTCGGTCATTAGCCGAGCATCTTCGACCAAGCGAGGATCTGCCGTGAGAATGCCGGGTACATCGGTGTAAATCTCACAAAAATCGGCTTTGAGCGCCGCTGCTAATGCGACTGCCGATGTATCAGAACCACCCCGACCCAACGTTGTAATTTCTAAATCTTGAGCATTGCTAATGCCTTGAAATCCAGCCACCACGAGAACTTCACCGTTCTGCAAGTGACGCTTCATGCGGTCAGTGGCAACGTTGAGAATGCGAGCGCGAGTGTGATGGGTTTCAGTAATAATTCCGACTTGTGCGCCCGTGAGCGAGACGGCGGGCTGCCCAGCTTCTTGCAGTGCCATGCTGAGTAGCGCGATCGTCACTTGCTCTCCGGTGGAGAGCAGCATATCCATTTCTCGTCGATTGGGATTGGCAGAAATATCATGTGCCAGTTTGACCAAGCCATCGGTAGTCTTGCCCATCGCAGAAACCACCACTACCACTGAATTTCCGGCTTCAACAGTTTGCTTTACCCGTTGGGCGACTGCCTGAATTCGTTCGACCGTTCCAACTGAGGTTCCCCCGTACTTTTGAACAATGAGTGCCATGACTAATTCCTCACTACCGAAGGCTCAAGCCTCCGAAGCCCGCGTGGTTGTAGGGTTCTGATTGTATCGCGCTTGGGAGGCTGAAGCACATGATTTTCTTCATCATACCGATGAGTCAGCGTCGCGGAACCTAATTTGAGACGGATTAAAACTAGATGGATTAAAACTAGTTGGCTTGTACTTTTGTCACAAAGCTGCAATTGTTGCTTCTAGAGGTCTATAGAATTGTTAGCCTCGATACACCAATCATTCAACATTGATACGCTTAACTCTGGAAGGGATCATGAATAGAACGTTAACAACTGGCTGCACTAAACTCCTAAGGATCGCTGCTTCGGTCATCTTGCTTTCTAGCATTGCGGCTTGCGGTAATAAGCAGGCCAATGCCCCCTCCTCCCAACCAAATGCGGCTGCCCCCCAAGCGAGTACTGCTCCTCAAAATGCAGCCGCTACAACGGTAGAAGTGGTTGAAACCGAAATGGCGATTAAGCTCTCGAAGACTACGGTTCCTCAAGGGCCTGTGCAGTTTGTAGTGAAAAACCAGGGCAAAGTTCCTCACGAGATGGTGCTTTTGAAAACAGATTTACCGCTCGATCAGCTACCTACCAAAAATGACGGCAAATTCGACGAGCAGGCTAAGAGCGTGAAGGAAATCATCGAGATTGAGGAAGATGAGTTGAAGAGCGGCGGCAGCAAATCGGTCAGCGTTCCGCTCAGTAAAGGTCGCTACGTTGTCGTTTGCAATGTGGGTAAGCACTTTGAGAAAGGCATGAAGACAGCACTGACGGTTCAGTAGAGCTTTCTAATGGACAGGCACTCCTCCAGAGCTTGCTACGCCATTTCTTTAACGTGAATTTTACTGAAAAATTTGAATAGTTAAGCCCGGAGAGTCTGAAAGCTCTTCGGGCTTAATTTATGCGTTGAGAGACTGCTCGTGTATTGAGCGTCGATTGAAAATAGATCTTGAGCGTTACATCAAACCTAGTTGTGCCAGGATTCCCTTGCCGGTTATCAACTCAGTTGCAAATCCGATCGCTATTCCAAGCATGGCTAAACGACCGTTCCAAGTCTCAGCAAATGGTGTGAATCCAACCTTTCCTTCTTGCTTATCCATGTTTGAGTCTCCTAAAAGATAGGTTTCTTAACATTATTTAACAGTAGCGCGGTCTGTTTGGCAAGTCTCGCTACCTATCGTCTTTGCCACCAGAAGAATCCAGCCGTTAGAAAACCAAATAGGGGGACAAGCGCGATCGCTAAAACTGCCAAGATAGTCGCCTGCTCAGTATTCAGCGTAATCCGACGGTTTTTAACATCTTTAGGACGCAAAGATAGTGGCTGTTGACCTTGCTGGCTGAGCCAATTGACCGCATTTAGGAATACGTCGCCATTAAGTTGCTGTCCAAAATAGCTATCTGTCACGAAACCAGAGTTTCCCAATACGACTAAGCGCGACTCTTTGGAAGATGGTGTAGGCGATGGGCTGATTGAAGGCGAAGGACTGGGCGATGGACTTTCCAAGGCGGAAGGTGATGGACTAACTGAAGGTGATGGACTGGGTGACGGACTCGGATTGACCGTTCGAGAGAGGGCAACGCCAATGGTTAGCGGTCCTGGGCGATCGCCGCCATCAAGCTTTAAGGGTTGTTCTTTCAGATTGCTTTCTGCCCAGCTTTTCGGGTCAGTTAATAATAACGGCGTATTTTGCACACCCGCGATCGGAGTAATGTCTAACGGACGGGCAAGCGGATAAAACGAGTAGCCATTTCCGAAGTCTTTTGTAATCGGGTGAGTGCCATACTGCGTCACGATTAAGCCTGCCGGACCCACACCCAACACCTTTTGGTCAGGTGAATTAATGGCAACGCGATCGTCTAGTTGCACACCCCACCCATTTAGCAGAGTGTCCAGTCCTGCTTTGATCGTTGGATCGACTGCAACGAATATGTTTCCGCCCTGGTCAAGGTAGTCTTGCAGCGCTTGAACTTCTGCGTCTAGAACAGGACGAGTGGGGCCAACAACCAGCACAACGCCTGCGTCTGCTGGCACTTTTCCAGTTTGCGCCAAATTTAATGGCTGAGTGATAAAGCTTTTATTTCCTAGAGCTTCCACAGCCGTTGAAATTGCGCCTTCTCCCGCTTGCAAGGATTTTTCGCCGTGCCCTTGTAGGAAATAGACTGGAACCTGTCTGTCGTTGCTAATCTGTAAAATTCCGTTTGTGATTCTATTTTCTGAGAGTCGCGTTTGAGAACTGATATTTTGAACGAATTGTCTGCGCTGTTTGGAGGGTAGTTCTAGAAAAACATCACGACTATCATTACTGTTTTTGATGTTAAAGTCTTTCGCTAAACCTGGATTACCTTCAGGGTCAACAAATTCAAATTTGAATCTCTGATTCTGTCGCTGGTAATTCTCTAATAATTGCTGATCTTGAGGATTCTGTTGGTTGTCGAATACCCAAACTTTGACATCCTGATTTAATTCTTGTACGACTTGCTTCGATTCGGGGGATAGGGTGAATAGTCCTCCTTCGGTAAGGTCAACGCGAGCGGAGTGACGAACGGCTAGAAAGTTAATCAATCCTAAGATGACTAATACTGCGATCGTATTCACCACCGCATCTGTACTCGCTTGAGTTGAGCGGCGTTTCCAAAAGTTGGGTTGCAGCGTTTCTTCTCCGCGTCCTAAAAAAACCAGCCACAGTAAGAAGAGCACAACTCCAGCGAGCAGTAACCCTAGCGGAACAGTTCCCCAAACGCCAGAGACAAGACCTGCCACAATCCCCATAATGATCAGAGTGGGAGCAAGCCAAAACAGATATTTCAGAAATTGAAGCTGGGGTTTGAACTTTTTCATGGTCAAAGTATGGGATAGAGGCAGACGAAATCCGGTTTGTACGCGGAGAATTCAAACTAGGATCGCTGGAATCGTAGAGCGTCGATTGATTGAGCGGTGAGAAAAATGCCTAATAGGATGTAACTTGCAAATAAGACCAAGCTTCCCGTATCGACAACGCCTTGCACGAGGTTGGTGTAGTGCTTGAGCAGTGACAGATGCCCGATCGCGTCGGCTAATCCACCTGTAAAGTTTTTTGCGATCAGATCGATAACCCACAGGGCTAATACTAATGCAAATGTAAAAATAGCGGCCAAGATAGTGCTATCGGTGAGGGAAGAGATAAACATTCCCAATGATAAGACGGCGGCTGCTAGTAATATTAATCCGCCGTGACCGAGTAAGAGAATGCTGGGCTGCACGGGAGGATTAACATTTGCAAGTGCGATCGCTTCGTAGACTAACAACGGAAGCGACATCGTGATAAAAAAGGTCAAAACACCAAGCAATTTTCCGATCGCAACAGACCAATTGGTGAGTGGTGATGTTGCTAATAACTCTAATGTGCCGCGCTTGCGCTCTTCTGCATATAGTCCCATTGATAAAATGGGCAACACAAATAGGGATAACGATCCTAAAACGCCTAACACGGCTCGAATAAACTCGTAAGGAATATCGATCGGAGGAACAGACACGCCTGCTCCTGCTTGAGCATCATAGAGCGCGGCTTGCCCCACAATTCCTTCTAGCGTTGCCCAAAACAGAAAGCCAGAGACTAGCCAGAAGATCGCCGCGATCGCATAGGCAAGCGGTGATGCAAAGTAGCTCAATAATTCCCGTCGATAGATCGCCAAAATGTTTGCTAAAACGGTTTTCATCTATCTTGCATCCTCTGATGGGGTTTCGGTGGGCAGTACTTCAGATTGGGTCGATGGAGGTTCGGTGTCAACGTTATCTGTGGTATCTGCGGTTTCTGGCGTGGCTTCTAGCGGTTTTTCTTCGGTTGTGAGTTCTAAAAACACATCTTCTAGGCTGGCTTGAACGCGGCGCATTTCATACAGTCCTAACCCATTGCGAACGAGTGCTGCCGCGATCGCATGTCCGGGTTCAGCGTTTGACTCGGACACGACCCGGACTTTGATTCGATTTTCGGGCAGGTTCTCAATCTGCATCTCTTCAACGTGTTTTACGCCTTCAACTCGCTCCAAGCATTGTTGAACGGCAATTGAATTGCCCGCAATATCCAATTCGTAACCTGAACCGCCCATCAATTGTTCCATCAATAATGCAGGCGTGTTGGTAGCAACGACTCGACCGCGATTAATAATGGCGACGCGATCGCACGTCATGCTGACTTCGGGCAAGATGTGGGTTGAGAGAATGACGGTGTGATCGTTGGCGAGTTGCTTGATTAAATTCCGCACGTCGATGATTTGCCTGGGATCGAGTCCGACGGTGGGTTCATCGAGAATAATCACTGGTGGATCGTGAACGATCGCTTGAGCAATGCCGACTCGTTGCCGAAAGCCCTTAGACAGCTTACGAATGAGCGTCTTGCGTTTCTCGACTAAGTTACATTTTTCGAGTGCCGCTTTGATTCGATCCGCGCGATCGCCTGCACTGACGCCCTTAATTTGCGCTACGAAATTGAGAAACCCTTCTACCGTCATTTCAGGGTAGAGCGGTGGCGTTTCTGGCAAATATCCGATTCGTTGCCGCACTTCCATTGAGTGTTCGTGTACCTCAAATCCTGCGACTTTTGCAGTCCCACGACTAGCAGGCAAGTAGCCTGACAGAATTCGCATTGTGGTTGTTTTTCCGGCTCCGTTGGGGCCGAGAAAGCCGAGAATTTCGCCCGGTGCAACCGAGAAGGTGACATCCTCGATCGCAGGGGTAGAACCGTAGATTTTGCTGAGATGCTCAACTTCGATCATGAGATGAGGAACGAATGAGGGCGTGCAGTCGGTAGAGTAACAAACTTTGGGAGTAACTGCTACTGAATTGACGCAAACCGCAACGTTTTGCTCCTGTGTGGCTCTCGTTTGGGCTGATTTGATCGGGAAGTTTTTGATGGGGGAGTTGTAGAGACGAACATAGTAGGATGGCTCTACAACTCTCTACGCTAATCGGTTTCCGATTCTGATGGCATTGGATCAAATACAATCTGATGTGTTGCTGTTGGTATTAGTCGTCCGACTACTTTGAGATATTCTTCTGCCCCACTTCGTTTGCGAAATCTCGCAATTACGATGCGTTGCATTTGTGGTTGTAATCGAATCACGCACCACGGATGGAGCCGATTCCAGTAATTTGGCGCATCGAAGCTATTCAGCGCTCCGGTTGACGGATGGGCTGATATCATATTGTTCGTCTCCTTCACTGTGGGACAAGTGATCGCTCTTGGTTTTCCAGACGTGAGAGCGATCGCTTTTTAAGACACTTTCATTAAAGAACGAGATCTCGTTCTTGTCAATCATAGAATGGGTCTAGTCAGACTGCGAATTCGAGAACTTGCACATGGGAAAGGATGGACGCTTAAGGAAGTTGCTAAGCGGTCGGGAGTTCCTTACACAACCGTAACGACCTATGCACGCTCTCCGGGAATGGCAATGGCAGACATCAGTGCGTTGATCAGGTTGATGCGAGTGCTTGAAGTGTCGATCGAAGAGTTAGTCGAAATCATTGAAGAGTAACAGTGAGCCTTTGTGTTTGCAGCCTTTCAAGGGTTTAGCACGCTCGACGTTTTGCTTTGAGACAAACTAAAATCGGGGCAAGCCCTCAATGCCTCAGCTAATGCCCGGACAGGATTTCATCAAGCTGATTACTGATCAAGCAGAGTTTCTCAAATCCTTTACGCCGTTGCTTGCCGCCTTAGTGCCTTTCATAGGTGGTGGCGGAGTAATTGGAGTTCTTCTGCTGTGGCTGAAGCATCGGCAGCAGAAGCTAAAACAGAAGCGCCAACAAGAGCTTCCGTCTGGTGATTTTCCGTTTGAAATCATCTCACCGAATACCAGTACCGTTCTCAAACAACTTATGTCAGGGAGCAACGATGACGATCCTTTGGCAGACGCAAACATTCCTTACTTGCAGCGACAGCCCAATCGTAATATTCGTCAAGAGCTAGAACGTGCTTTTGAAGCAAAACCGTGGGTCTTAATTCTGGGGCGGACAGGATTGGGAAAAACGCGAGAAGCGGCACAACTCGCGAAGTTGTTGAACGACGAAGGCTGGACAATCCTGAACTTAGCGGATCAGGCTGGAGCATGGATTGATGAGCCTCGGCAGTTTCCGCCTGAGATTAGCCCGAATGCAAAGCTGCTGTTTTTCTTAGATGATCTTAATCGCTGGGTTTATCGAGGCAAGCCGCGAGAGATTTCAAAAGATGCGGATGATCCGGCGCAGCCGTTGCGGGTGTCGGTGCAAGAGCGGTTGTTGAGAACGCTGGAGTTTTATGAGCGCGAATGCCGAAATCAGGTGCGAGTGATTGCAACAGCACGGAATGAGCGCGATCGTCATCCCGATCGACTACACGAGCTAAGCGAGTTCGAGAAATTGCAGTTTGAGCAATATCCTAATTTTTGGAATCGGTTTGAGCCTTATGAACTTGTAGAACCTTCAGATGCCGCGATCGTGGAGTTGTTAAGCGATCGCGTTGAAGCTGCACATCTGAGAGCGAAAGTTGACGAGTTTCCGCAGATTGCCAGCAGGAACGATCGCACGTTTCGCAATATTGTAGAGAACTTACGCACGGCTACGAATCGCGAGTTAGTGGTGAGTGTAAACGAGCTTTCTGAAACGCTCGATCGAACGTGGCGAGTTCGCTATAAAGCCGCGCTCAAACGCTATCCAACAGCGCAGTATACTTATGATGCCGTAGAGGTATTACAGACGCTAAATTTACTGTTAACCCCTGCGATGGTAGGAGCAACAGCAGAACTATTTATTCATCAGCGCGGTGTGAAGTGGATATGGAAGCAGTGGCAACTTCGACAAGCACTAAAATTTTTAATCGAGTCTGAGAAAATTTTGGAACCTAGAGATGGACAAATTGAGGCGAAGAATCAGCACATTGATGTCAAGCAATTTGTTCCGTTAGTTTTGAAAAAGCTTGTCACGGTTGGAGAAAGGTATTATTCCCAGAACCTCTTAGCCGCCGAATTTCTTGATTGTGGTATGGTACTCAACGATTTAGAACTTTACGAGGATGCAATTAGGAGTTTCGATGAAGTCATTAAATACGAACCTGATAACATTGATGCTTGGTACTTTCGTGGCACGGCACTCAATGATTTAGAACGCTACGAGGACGCGATCGCGAGTTTCGATAGAGCTATTCAACACAAACCGGAAGATCACCATTCCTGGTATCTTCGCGGCATGGTACTCATCCATTTGAAACGCTATGAGGATGCAATTGTAAGTTTCGATGAGGCTATCAAATACGAACCGGAGCATTACTACTCTTGGCACTTTCGCGGCATTGCACTCGTCAATTTAGGACGTTACGAGGACGCAGTTACGAGTCTCGATAAAGCTATTAAGTATGAATCGGATAGCTACTACTCTTGGCACTTTCGCGGCAATGCACTCGCTAACTTAGGACGTTATGAGGATGCAGTTACAAGTTTTGACGAGGCTATTAAGTATGACCCAAACTATTACTATTCTTGGCACTTTCGCGGCATGGTATTTATTAGTTTAGGACGTTGCGAAGACGCAGTTACGAGTTTTGATGAGGCCATTAAGTATGACCCGAACTATTACTATTCTTGGCACTTTCACGGCATTGCACTCACTAATTTAGGGCGTTATGAGGATGCAGTTACGAGTTTTGATCAAGCACTTAAGTATGACCCGAACTATTACTACTCCTGGAATGTTCGCGGCAATGCACTCAGAAAGCTAAACCGCTACGGCGAGGCGATCGCGAGTTACGATGAAGCCCTCAAACACAAACCCGACTATCACGTAGCTTGGTTCAATAGAGCCTCTTTCTATGCTTTACAAGGTAATGCTGAGTTAGCTATTGAAAATCTTAAAATATCGATTGATTTTAGTTCAGAATGTTTAGAAAAGGCAAAAACGCATTCAGATTTCGCCTGTATTCGCAACGACGATCGCTTTCAAGCCTTAATCAACGAGCATCAAAATGGGTAAGCGATCGTGAAAGCCCAATCAACAGAGTTCGTTAAAATTCAGTCGCACAAAGTTAGAGGACTTTATGAGAATAAAAGCGATCGTTCATCCGGCCGAAGAGGGTGGATATTGGGCAGAAGTTCCTGCATTACCAGGTTGCATTACAGAAGGTGACACAATGGAGGAATTAATTACTAACCTCAAAGATGCGATCGAAGGATGGCTAGAAGTCGCAAACACTCGTCATTTCAACGAACTTCAGGATCAAGTCGTTGAAATCACCGTATGAAATCTATTTCTGGTAAACAACTGTGTCGAATTATCGAGCGCAGAGGTTGGTTGCTCAAAAAGATTACTGGCAGCCACCACATTTATGAAAATTCAGAATTCGACCAGATTCTGGCAATTCCTGTTCATCGCAATCAGGACTTAAAAATCGGAACACTCAAAGCACTTATGAAAGTTGCCGGACTAACCGAGGCGGACTTGAAATAGTTCAGACCCTACGATCGCCCATCTACTGCTCTTTTCCCGCCACTTCCACAAACTTGTGAAATAATCGCTGATGTGCCGGATCTTCTCCCGAAAGTTCAGGATGCCACTGCACAGCGACCATCCACGGATGCTGAACATGCTCGATCGCTTCGAGCAATCCATCATCTGCTTGGGCTGAAATCTGCCATCCTTGCGGAACCGTTTTTACCGCTTGATGATGCCACGAAACAATATTGAGCGTAGTTGTTTCTAGTAAATGGGCAAGGCGAGTGTTAGGCAGAATTGAAAGATCGTGATTGATCGGGCGACGCGGATGATCGAGTCGGTGCGCGATCGCATCTCCATACACGTCTGGAACATGCGCGACTAACTCTCCACCTGCCGCGATCGCTAAAACCTGCATTCCCCGACAAATTCCCAACACGGGAATCTTCCTGATCAAAGCTGCCTTTGCCAGCGTCAGTTCAAACGCATCTCGATCTTCATCAATGCCATAGATGGAGAGATGGTTTTCACCGCCGTACAGAATCGGATTAATATCGCCGCCGCCTGAAAACACCAAACCATCTAAGACGTTTAGCAATGCTTCTGGATCAGGTTGGTTAGGAGGAAGCAGCAACGCATTGCCGCCTGCGGTTTGAATTGCATCAATGTAAGTTCCGGGCAAAAGGACTTCACCCGCGCTGTTGCGACTGTGAGTTGTAATTCCAATCAAAGGTGGCTTGGGCATTAAACGAGGATGATTAACCTGTTTAGCCCTCTATCTTAAAGGAGGTTTTCATGCATCGCCATAAAATAATTACGAATTCGCTTGAAGCACTGGTGTAAAACTGGAGGGCAAACGTAGACTGAAGGCAGGAGAAATCAGCGATCGCAACAATGCAACTCAGAATCAACTATCCAGAACTTTTACCTGCTGCCCTTCAACAAACTCCAGAGCAGTTTGAACAAGAAGCGAAATGGGCAATGGCAGTGAAACTATTTGAAATGAAGCGCATTTCTTCAGGAATTGCAGCAGAACTGATTGGAATCGATCGGGTCACATTTCTGCTGAATCTTCATCGTTATGGCGTCGCCATGATAGATCTAAGCGAAGCTGAACTCCAATCCGACCTCGCCAATGGCTAATCCATCTAGGCTTGTGATCAATACAGGTCCAATTATTGCGCTCACTGTTGCGCTTGGCGATCTTCGAGTGTTGCAACAACTCTACGAAGATGTGTTGGTTCCCTTTGAGGTTTGTCAAGAAATTCAGGTTGGAGGTTCAGATGGCTTTGCTATTTCTGAATTTGAAGCGGCGACTTGGTTGACTAAACAAAGGAGCCCACTAGAGATCCTTCCGTTTCTCGCAAACTCCCTTGACCGTGGGGAAGCTGCCGTTATTCAACTGGCACTGAACGAATCGATTCAAACGGTTTGCATTGATGAAGCCGCAGGTAGGCGAATAGCACAGTTGAGCGGTTTGTTGCTCACAGGGTCAATTGGCATTTTGCTAAAGGCATATCAGCAGAAATATCAATTCTCAATGCAAGAAGCAATTCAACGAATGCAAGACAGAGGAATTCGTTTAAGCCCAACAGTGATCAACTTTGCCTTAGAGCAAGCGAGTAAAGAGCAAAACACTGAAGAATGATGAAAAACTACCATATCAACGTTTTTTACAGCGAAGAAGATGAGGGCTATATTGCAGACATTCCAGCTCTGAAATTCTGTTCTGCTTGGGGCGCAACGGCAGAAGAAGCTGTGCGTGAAGTTGAGATTGCAAAGTCTGCCTGGATTGAAGCTGCGAAAGCATCAGGTAAACCAATTCCTGAACCTAAATATCGCCCTGCAATTTACCAACTAAGTTAGAGCAGGATAAAGCTTAATTTCAATATTAATCCAAAATGAAAAATTAGCTTGAAGCACTGGTGTAGAACCGAAGCGCAAATCGCCAAAACCAATGAGCGACGAATAGAAGCGCGATCGCAAGTAATCCGGCAACTACCGTTCCTGCAATTCCCGATCGACCCAACAACGTTTCTGCCGGAGTTGTAGTCAGAAAGGCAACCGGAACTACGAATGTAAAAAAGACTCGATAGGCAGTGGGATAGGCCGCCATCGGAAAGCGTCCTGCTTCTAACAATCCGCGCAATACTTCAGTCACATTATAAATTTTGACAAACCAAATGCTGGTTGCGCCCAACATGAACCACAAGCTATACAGAATCGCCAATCCGAAGATTAGCGGTACGATGCTGACAAAATAAGCAAACGGCTCGATTTCCAGCTTAATGCCCCCATAAAGAATGGTGGCTATCCCAAAAAAAATGTCCGGTAACCCCCACGGAGACACGGTGTGAGCCGAGAGCCAGAATTGAGAGCTAATCGGTTTGAGCAAGACAAAATCTAGCGTTCCTTCTTGCACATGACGGACAATTCGGTTGAGGTTCGGAGCCAAAAAGGTACTAGAAAATCCTTCTAGCAGCGTGAAGATGCCGACGACGATTAGGGCTTCTTCCCATCGCCACCCCGGAAAACTAGAGCCAGTTTGGTAAAACAAAAATAAGCCAAACAAGCTGCCCACCAGTCCGCCCAAACTCGTGAACGCCGCGATCGCAAAGTTGATCCGATACTCTAACTCCGCTGCGATCGCAGTAGACCAAAAGATTCGCAGAATTCTGAAATACCGCTCCATATCACGCCCCCATGCCCGAATACTGTTTTAGTCCTTTGCGCCACAGCCAGCGATTGAGCGCAAAAAATCCGGCACACCACGCCAACATCACCAGAAATCCTTGAATCAGATTTACAGGCAACCCGACCAAGATGCTGGCTGGAAAATTGATCAGATACGGAAACGGGGTGAGTTGAGCGATTGTTCTCACACTCTCTGGAAATACGGCAAGCGGCGCGATTGCGCCAGAAAGAAATAAATAAAACAGAAACCAGAACTCTTGCAGTGAGCTTGCTCGTTCAGTCCAGAATGCAACCATTGCTAACGTGTACTGAATCAAGAAATTTAGCGCAAATGCTAGTCCTGCGGCTAATAAAAACAACGCAATGGTGAGAATGTTAGGAACAAAAATAGCCGCAGGATACAGTATAAAAAATAGAACAATTAATAGAACAGCAAAAGGAAGCCGTGCCAACCGTTCTGAAGCATGAGAGAAGACATGATGCCAAACCGGATCGATCGGTTGTAGCAACCGGAACGACAACTTACCTTCCAACACTTCTCGCTCAAACTCCCAAATTACCCAAACGACTGTAATTTGGCGGACGAGAAACACCGCCATAAAGTAACGAGCAAAATCAACCGGAGACAGTCCAAAATTTCCGCGTTGAGCCGCTTGTGTCCATACACCCATGAGAATAATCGGTAGCGAACCCGACAACACCCACAGCACGAGTTCTGCACGATATTCCACCATATAGGCGTAATACACCGTCGCAAAGGTTTGCATAATTCTAAAAAGCCGCTTCATCTCGCTACCGTTCCTGCTTGAAAGACTCGTCCGATCACTTCTTCGATTGGCGGATCGCTGATTGTCAAATCTATGACTTGTAAATCGGCTAGAATTTTAGCGATCGCGCCTGTTAATCCTTCTTGCTGCACCAAAAATCGCGCATATTGTTTATCAACGTCTTGAATGTCGCCATAAACGCTCAATTCGTGGGCTGAATACGGACGCGCAAACTCTACTTTTACTTCCCGGCAGGGCGAGAAACGGTCTACCAAGCCATCTAAGCTGCCGTCATAAATCAACTGTCCTTGGTGAATCATCAGCACTCGCTCACAGAGCGCGGTGATATCTGCCATGTAATGGCTCGTCAACAGAATTGTTGCTCTGTAGCGCTGATTGTATTCTCGCAAAAACTCCCGCACAGCAACTTGTGCATTCACGTCTAACCCTAACGTCGGCTCATCTAAAAATAAAACGTTCGGTTCATGAAGTAAGGCCGCTAGTAACTCGGCTTTCATGCGCTCACCGAGGGACAACTTACGAACGGGTTGATTGAGTTTTCCGCCAAGTGACAGCATTTCAGAGAGTTCGCCGACCCGATGCTCAAGGGCGCGATCGCTGATGCCGTAGACTGCCGCATTGATCTTAAACGAGTCTAATGCAGGCAAATCCCAGATTAACTGTTGCTTTTGCCCCATCACCAGCGTAACTTGACTGAGAAACGCTGACCGTCGCTGAAAGGGGATGTGTCCTGCCACTTCTACCCGACCCGATGAGGGATGAATCAATCCCGTTAGCATCTTTAGCGTCGTTGTTTTTCCGGCTCCATTCGCTCCCAAAAATCCGACGATTTCTCCAGGTTCGATCTTAAACGAAACATCCTGCACCGCTTTCACCTGACGGTAGGTGCGCTTAAAGAAGTGAGTTAGTGTTCCTTTCAGTCCAGCTTCTTTAACGGCAACGGGGTAAACCTTGCTAAGATGTTCGACAACAATGGTAGACATACAAAAAGTATCAGGAAGATGAATGGCTGAAGAGTAAAATTGCAAATGCAATAGATACTAATTCATGATACAAGATTACTTTGCGATCGACAGGCCGAACATCTCGCTTCTCAAAATTCAACGGAGCAAAGGAAAGATCCCTTGCTCCGAAAATGCGCGTTCCCAATCTTATAAATAAAGGAGCGATCGCTTTCCAACATCTATCTAGAGGAATTCTCGCACCTCAATTTTCCCGCCTCTATGTGCGATCGCTACTTTCTATGTCTTCTGTTCGTAGTACTCGCTGATGTGCTCATAGACATGCTCAGGAAAGTTTAACTCCCGATAGACATTACAGGCATCAGGATCGTCTGAATTGGGGCAGATCGGAAAGTCTTGTTTGCTTTGCCACTCTAAAATGCGATCGCGCTTCGGCGGGTTGTAGTCTTTGCCTTGCACCTGCTGATACAGTGCCTTGGCTTCGCCTTCACTAAAATCCGTGTCTTTCTGCAAATACTCAATCACTTCTTCTTCAGACATAAAATGGCGTGCAATCATCGCAAACACGAGTCGCCCATAGTGCCCAATGTCTTCACCTGCGTCTAGCGCTTCTAGAAGATGCGCCATCATGTTACTTTTACGGAGATCTTCAACAGCCATAATCACAGTTTGCTTACTATCACTCTATCCGTTGTAAGTTCTGTAATTAGAAATGCCGTCTACCGTAAGAGGGCTATCTAAATCCTCTTCAATTATAAGCGTGGTTAATTTAGATACTAGGTTCTGTTGACACTTCAGTGAGGGATGAGACGGATCGGCTTTCAGTAACTTGTAGCAGTCGTCAGCAGTATGTTGCACGTTTTCAGGTAAGGGGTTCTAACAGTTCTAAAACTGCCGGGTTGTGTAATGCATTAAAGCTCTCGACATTGCCTAAAGGTCTAACGGTTGAATTGAGCGGCTGCTAGTAATTTTAAACCAGATTACCAGCGACTTTTTCAGTCGCTCCAATGAAGTGTTAGACCGCGTACAGGGACTTACATTTTATTATGCTGTCGTTGTTTGCGCGCAGTTTCAAAACCTGTAGATGTTAAAGGATACCATTGTCCTCGATCATGTTTTACTAATTTCTTCTCCAGCAATGAATCCAGCGCATCAAGGTACTTTGCTGTATATGCCTTATCTTCTAAATTCAGAAAATCCTTGTTACCTACTCGAACCCATGATCCAGCCTGACTCCGCTTAACATGAATCCCTCCATCTTGTTGTGCATCAGTAAGCAGTTCCATTTCTTGAACAGTCAATTGCGAACACTTTAGTGTTAGCTGGTTTTCTAAAGATCGAATTTTGGCATCTTTGTCTTTGAGTAAACTACTAACGTCATCACTAGATACTGGCTGGTTTTCTAAAAATTGAATTTTAGTATCTTTGTCTTTGAGTTGCTCATCCTTTAACTTGAGCCTCTCTTCCATGGTTTCGACTTTATTCTTTTGAGCCCAGGAACTAGCAAACCAGCCAAAAGCACATCCAATAATGAAAGTAACAGCAAGAAGGGATGGAGCGCTTGAGATTGTGTCCCACTGATTTAAGAAGTAATCGATGATGACTTTGAGCATGAATGAGCAGTGTGATGAATTGAAATACCAGCCTATTATCATCTCTCATATCTACGATCGCCTCGTTCGATAGCCTCAACATTTCTTCCGCTAGAGAACTGAGGTTGTCCATCTAAAATCCTGTTCAAGGCAATTAGGTAGACGGTATGGAGACACCGCCGGAAAAGCTTTTAGACCAAGTTCCGAGACCTTTTACGGGTAAAGCACTACTCGCACCCCACTGTGCAAATCTATGTTCAATGGAGGATTAAGCAGAGTCCCGATCGCGGTAATGTTTCTACTCACGCAGACAATAACCGACCTTTTGGTTCTGGGATAGGTCGCCCTAACGCTTGTGCCGTTTCAATCCATTCTCCAATCACAACTTCCGCATTTTGCACGGCGGCTTGATACGTTTCGCCATCTGCCATGCAACCCGGCAGTTCTGGAACCTCGACGATAAACGCTTGATCCGCGTCGCTCCAGTAAATGATGAGTTCATACCGAATCTTCATCTTGACCTCCAAATTGAGCTTAGTTTACGATTTGCTTGCCAAGCGCTAAAGGATCGCCTCTCCTACAGCAGCCAGTTAAGCACACCTCGATCGCAGCAGCGCTAATGCCAGAAGGAAACAAAGATAGTTCTATTTCCCCTAGCGACGATACAGACTTCCAGATTAACGATCGCAGTAGAAAGCTCAGTTCTCGATCGACCTGGTTTTGTTCTTAAAGCGATTAGCACCAAGGCGCAACTCCAAAGGAACCGCACTAAGAACAGATCAACGTACTTTAGTAACCTATGTTTATTCGGTAAGAACTAAAGTTCCCATTTATGTTATCGATGGACTAACTTTTGTTCTTAATGCTCAAACTTTTGTTCTTAATGCTCAAACTTTTGTTCTTAATGTTCGAGCTTTTGTTCTTAATGTTTGAGCTTTTGTTCTTAATGTTCGAGCTTTTGTAATTTTCCTAGTACAACTACTGATTAGACCTACACATCTTCATCCAAACAATACAAAAAATCTGCGAGATTCGCGCCTCCTAGCGAAATGGTTTTAGCCTAAGCGATCGCGCCTCACTCTGCGAATTCCTTCAATGTTTTGCAAAGCTCAGTCCATGAACCCAAAAAACCGTATATCCACGCCTCTCCGAAAATTGCTTAACCGACGAAGGATGTCCTGCCTAAGCAACGCTCTTTCTCTCCCTCTATCCCCTTGTCCCCTCTACCTCGTAAGATACGGTTGGCGTGTCACCACAACCGAACCGTGAAAGCAATTTCTCTTCTTGGCTCAACTGGCTCAATCGGAACCCAAACCCTGGATATTGTGGCTCAGTACCCAGAGCAGTTTCGGATTGTTGGCATGGCAGCCGGACGCAACGTTGAACTGTTTGCCCAACAAATCCGTCAATTTCGTCCGCAAATTGTTGCTATTTGTGACGAAAGTAAAGAGCAAGACCTGAGAGCCGCGATCGCAGACCTGAATCCACAGCCGATCGTATTAGCCGGAGATGCAGGAATTGTTGAGGTTGCTCGATATGGCGATGCGGAAGTCGTGGTTACCGGAATCGTCGGATGTGCTGGATTGTTGCCGACGATCGCCGCGATCGAAGCTAAAAAAGATATTGCTCTCGCCAACAAAGAAACCTTAATTGCCGGAGGCCCAGTTGTTCTGCCGCTCATTCAGCAACACGGCGTCAAGTTATTGCCTGCCGATTCCGAGCATTCTGCAATTTTTCAGTGCTTGCAAGGCGTGCCTCAAGGTGGATTGCGTAAGATTCTCCTCACAGCGTCGGGCGGTGCGTTTCGAGATTTACCGGTTGAGAAACTGGCAGATGTGACCGTAGCCGATGCTTTGAAACATCCAAATTGGTCGATGGGTCGCAAAATTACCATCGACTCTGCCACCCTGATGAACAAGGGATTAGAAGTAATCGAGGCTCACTACCTGTTCGGCATGGAGTATGACGATATTGAAATCGTGATTCATCCACAGAGCATCATTCACTCGCTCATCGAGTTGCAAGATACCTCTGTATTAGCGCAGCTTGGCTGGGCAGACATGCGGCTTCCGTTACTCTATGCCTTGTCCTACCCAGAACGGATTCACACCGATTGGGAGCGCTTAGATTTGGTCAAAGCTGGCAACCTAACCTTCCGCGAACCCGATCATGCGAAGTACCCCTGTATGCAACTTGCCTATGCGGCTGGTCGCGCTGGCGGATGTATGCCCGCTATTTTGAACGCGGCAAATGAACAAGTCGTTGCTCTGTTTTTAGAAGAGAAAATTCGCTTCTTGGATATTCCGAAGTTCATCGAACAAGTCTGCGATCACTATCAATCTCAAAATAAGCTTGATCCAACCCTAGAAGATATATTGGTTGCAGATCAATGGGCGCGACAAGAAGCGATCGCTCTGCGTGAAAAGGCAAAAACATTAGTAAATTTGTAGTTACAAATAGTTCGTAGTTAAAGACAATTTTTCAGGCTTTGATTTTCTTATTTAAAAGAGAATTAATGAGATTTAATTTTTCTTAGAGAAGCAATGAAACGCTAACAAAATTAAGCTTCCCTTTTTCAAAAGCAATTGATTCAGTGCCATACTTTGCGAATTAGTGATTGTAAAGATCATTCTCCGGATAGGTGACTTACGGTTAGAATCCTATTTGATTCGCAGTTCACTCACACACATGGCATGAACCCTCAATTCCACAACTTCGATAGATTTCCGTTCTGGGCATACTTAAACCAACCCTTGTTTAACGCCAATCAACCTTTTATTCTTAATCCCCGTGAATTTACTCACTGTCACAAAATTCGCCAATTAGAGCACTGCTGGAGGCTCTCAGAACGGCGTCTGCTGGAGCATTGCTGGCGTCAAGATTTGAAGGATAAGAATCCGTAACTCGTTCAGTCGCATGGTACGAACTACTGAAGATGGAGGTTATGGTTCGCTCTAGAGTGGGGATGTGAGCCTCTGCTCTAGAGAACAAAGCGTCATATACCAAGTTTTATTAATGCCCTTGAGCTTTTGCGCTTTAGGGCTATTTTAGTATCAGTCCTGTAAAGTCTTCGCACCACCTCAACATTGTGAGAAATCGTTAGCCTTGGCTGAGACAGCCGCATTGCTCATTTTTCACGCCTTTCCAAACTAATTTCCAGCATTTCCTTTGATCTAGCAGGCTAGTACCTTAGAATAAAGTCATAAGCCTTAAAATAACTTAACTATCGCCCCTGAGTCGGCATGTCCATGACTTCAGCAACATCCTTATTTTCTCCAGTCGAGGCAGATCTTTCTCAATTGACGGAGAACCTTAAAAATTTAATTGGTGCTCGTCACGCAATGCTCTACGCTGCTGCGGAGCATCTCTTTGGCGCAAAGGGAAAACGAGTCCGACCTGCGATCGTGCTACTAGTGGCACGGGCGACGATGCCCAATCAGGACATCACCCCCCGCCATCGGCGGTTGGCAGAAATCACTGAGATGATTCATACCGCGAGTCTGGTACATGATGATGTAGTAGACGAGTCGGAAATTCGGCGCGGCATCCCCACGGTGCATACTAGTTTTGGCAATCGAGTTGCCGTCTTGGCGGGCGATTTTTTGTTTGCTCAATCTTCTTGGTATCTTGCAAATCTAGATAATTTAGAAGTCGTCAAGCTGCTGTCAGAAGTCATTATGAACTTGGCAGAAGGTGAGATTCAGCAGGGGTTAAACCGATTTGCGACCGAACTTACAATGGACGCTTATCTTGAAAAAAGTTACTACAAAACAGCATCATTAATTGCTAACAGTTCCAAAGCTGCAGGCATTTTGAGTGATGTTTCAGATGCTCAAGCGCAAAAGCTTTACAATTACGGTCGGCATCTAGGCTTAGCATTCCAGATCGTTGATGACATTTTAGATTTCACGGCATCTACAGAAGGATTAGGTAAACCCGCCGGATCGGATTTAAAAAGCGGCAATTTAACGGCTCCGGTATTATACGCTTTAAAAGAAAAGCCGTATTTGGAAGCGTTGATCGAACGAGAATTTGCTCAAGATGGTGATTTGGATCAAGCACTAGCGCTAGTTCACGATAGTCATGGAATTGAGCGATCGCGAGAACTTGCTGCGCACCACGCAAAACTGGCAACAGATTGTCTTTCTGATCTGCCTCCATCCCAGTCGCGTCAAGCCTTGATCAAGTTAACTGATTATGTGCTGAGTCGATTGTATTAGCTAATTCAGAATGTCATAACTGGTTTGAACCTTACAATGTTTTAGCAGGAGATGGATGCTAAATCTGTCTCCTAATTTTTTGGTTTTAGAAGCGATGAGTTATTAGTTGGCTCTGAATTTCCTTCTTCTAGAAACGAACGAAACCTTGGATAAGCGAAGAAAACTGTCATTTTAGAGACAGTTTTTGCGTTATTTTGTTACTTCTAAACTTTTACTTAGATTGGTCTTAATGCTCTCAAATTCTGTAATCTATCTAAGTATTAGCAACGTATTACTTAAAGATAAAGGCGTATTACTTTACATACTAAATATCATAAACAGAACATTTTATCTTGTGCAGTTATTGGAATTTTGAGTCGCAAAAACGAACATTAGCTGTTTGGTCGTGTTCTAGACGTGTGGAGCGATAGCTAAATGGGTAATCCAAATTCGTACCGATTGATGAACAGACCAATAACTACATCATGCAACCATTCTGATTT
>JAHHHP010000032.1 GCA_019359275.1 Myxacorys chilensis ATA2-1-KO14
CATCGGTGATGGCGTAAATCGCTATAAGGTCGTTAAGCATTTTTTCTTCTCTTTGAGGTGTCCAACTCCTTGAAGAGATTTTATTTGCTTTGCTTCCCCTGCCGCTTCTAACTAGCAACTTAAGTTAATAGGTCAAGTTAAACCATCAGCAGAATTCGGATGGACGCAATTTTCTTGTTTTTGTTCCGAGCAATTCTATAGCGGGTAGCAACATCGATCGTAAATCTTGCAACGACAGGCACAATTTTTGCTCCGCAATTTGAGCGTGTAGCACTTTTGAGAAAGCAGCTGAGTTTCCTTGCTCACCATTGACACGCCTTCGGCTCTGCTAATTGAAGGATCACTCTTTACAATCGGTTAGTTGAGTAACAAGCATCTATTTCAGTGACACTCTTTGAGAAGTCTAAAATCTGTTTCGTTCTTTAACTCAACAACAAAATAATTTGATTTAGCATCCCCAAAGTAGAATTTCAAGTTTAGAATCGAGTTGCACCGTTTATATGTAAGTTAAGCAATTTAACAGAGCGACTGCTCAAGCAACACGTATTTTCACTCATTTTTGATTGCTTTCATTTTGAAGCAGTAGAACAAATTGTGAATCTATGAATATTGCTTTGTTCCTTGAGCACTTGCATTTCTAAGTTTGCTTAACTTTCTAGTGACGTTGCTTTACTTAACGAAACAAGAAATGTTGGTTTTTCCGCACATTTCGTACTCAATGCTCTCAATTCCAAACATTCCATCACCCTGCTAGTGTCATTTTTTTACGGTTGTAGTGCGCAGTTCAGCTTTGCACCATAAACCAAGTGACACAGGTTTGCCTAATTTTTTCACGTTCAAGGTTAAATTAACCCTTTAGTAGGACGGCAACCCTACAGGCAGGATTGTTACCCTAATGGTGTAACTAATTCTTGTTCACATCCTTTCTGCAAGCAAGTCGTTTCTCACATGCCTGGAATCAGACAGATGAAATTTGAGGATATCTATCAGTTTTTCAAAGATCCACCTCCTTTTTACCTAAACAAGGAGTTAGCGGTCTGTTACGTTCTCGCCATACTTCTGCGAGGCGATTCTTACGGTACAGAACTCATTCAACTTCTAGAGACCGAATATCCGCTTTATCGTCTTTCCGATACGGTGCTTTATAGCGCGCTTAAGTTTCTGGAAGACGAAGAGATGGTCACGGGCTACTGGAAGAAGGTAGAAGGCAGAGGTCGTCCTCGCCGGATGTATCAAATTCGCTCGGAAGCGATGCAACAGGCTCAAGATCTAGCTCATCTTTGGCAAGATTATGCAGTGCAGAAGGATACTCCAGTTCCTCAGACTGCTGCCTCTGAGAAGTAGGCGATTTGACAGATCACGACTAATGCCCTTGCAGGCTACAATTTTGTCTACACTGAGGGTGTAAGCAGGATTCTTGTTACCTGAGCTACACCATGAATGATTCTGTGATCGCGTCTACACTGGTTCTAACTGTTCTGTTGATGGTCGGTCTGTTCTTCTTTATCCGTGCTTCGACTAAGGACAGGATTCAGCAAGTTAGGCTAATCTCCGAGCAGACGGAGGAATCTCTCTTAAACCAGTTGCGGCAGTACTTTAGGGAGCGGGCCTATCGCGTTGCCGCGATCGATGCAGCAACCAATCAAGTCACCTTTGAAGGCAAAGTACGTCCCAGCTTGTTTTTAGCGATTTTTCTGTCGCTGCTTGCCGCCACTGGAATGCTTTGCCTAGTGCTAGTCATCTCAATGGTGTTACCAAGCGGGTCTGCTTTTTGGCTCAGCTTGTTGCTCCTGTCGCCTTTAGCAGGAGTTTTTTATTGGCGAGGTGCGGGACGGATTGAGCAGGTTTCCCTAAAAGTTGAGGCAATTGAACCTGAATTGTTGTTCAGCGGTTCGCTAAGCTCTGATGAAAGTGCGAAGAGTGTGATTATTGTCAGAGCGCATCGGGATGAGTTAGCAGAATTGCAGCGCACTCTCAGCTTAAGTGCATTAGAGTAACGCAAAGAATTTATAAAAGTGTTCGATTTGATGCTAAAGCAAAGACCTCATCTGATGAATAATCAAATGAGGTCTTTGCTTTAGCAGAAAACCAATGCTCTTAGTAGTCAAGTGTCCAAATAGATTGTCCAAAACCCTGGACTTCCGGAAAAGCTACATCTACCTAATTCACACAAGGCAAATGAAGAGCAATAACTAGCGACTCCGAGAGGCAACCGTCACTGGCTCCATATCGTCATCATCAGGGGATTTTAAGCTGGGGAACAAGAAGTGGTTTTCTTCGACGTATTGAGCGCCGAACAGTCCTTTCTCAGCCCAAAAATACCGATCAGTCGTATGCTCGTTTCGCTTCACTAGCAACAAAGCAGGCGGCGCAATTCCTTCAGAGTGAATGAACTTTCGAGCAGCCGTCACAGGTTTATCTTCGCCACAATCAATGCTAAACTGAGGAACGTTTTCGAGGATTCTCCGTCCTTCCTGACGACGCCGACTCTTCCGCTTACGTCTCCTTGCCAAACCCCTTACCTCCTTTTTTGACTGCCAATGCTGTAGTGATCGTTACAAAATCCGTCGCAAGTATATCGACTCTAGCCCTAAATTTCAACTGCTCTTAACGCATCTATACAAAGTGTTAAGCCGCTCATATAAAGTAAAGTTGAAATTTTTAATTCTAGTTGAATCACTCTATCACTTGCTACCCTTAGATATCAAGGGCTTTGTTCACCTTATAGGCCCCTCCAGCTCCCTCTAAAAAGCTGGACTCGGAGTCTATTATTCCTATCAGGAGTAGGAAAACCTGGGTTTGAAACTACTCCTACCTCTTGCTGAAGCGATCGCTTGCCCGCTCTCAAGGGGGTCGTCAAGCGGAGTCTGAAGGAGCGCGCTCATGTTGATGCCGACCAGTTCTGAATTCGTTGCGCTTTGCCGCTCTCAAGTAGCACTGCTCACTCAAGCGTTTGGGGCATCGCTGAGCATTGTTTATCTTACCGAAGAATGGGTTGAAAATACACAAACACAACTGGTTCCGATCGCCGCCTATCCCGATATTTCAGTTGCTTCGGAGAAAGTGAATCGCCTCGCTCCAGCATCAGAGCGGTCGAAAAACGAGGAATTGACGCCTGAACTTGAGTTTGAAGCCGCTTTTTTCCCCGCAAAGCCAAATGCCCTTGCTCAGCAACAGCAACTTATTCTTCCGCTCGTGCATGAAGAAATGGTACTGGGGTTGCTGGTGACAGAGCGAGAGGAGCGACCATGGACAACCTGGGAACGAGGACAAATTCAGCGGGTTGCAGATACGTTATCACTGGCGTGCGTGATGGATCAGCGATCGCAGTGGCTAGAAGAAGCGCATCATCAGCAGCGCCTCGTGCAAAGGCAGCAGCACGACATGCTGGATAATTTGGTACATCAATTACGCAGTCCTCTCACAGCACTGCGAACGTTCGGCAAACTGCTGTCAAAACGGCTAAGGCCAGAGGACAGGAATCAACAAATTGCTAATAGCATCCTGCGAGAGAGCGATCGCTTGCAAGACCTACTTCAACAAGTGGACGGGGCGATCGATCTCGGGAGTGCAGATCTGCTGCCCGACTATGAAGCGGCTTCAGAATCTCCTAAACAACCGATTCCTCTACTACCAGCAGGTGTGTTGACCGCATCGAATCTGGAATTGGAGCCGTGTTCTGTGGTTGACATTTTGCAGTCACTTTTAGAATCAGCAACGGCGATCGCGCACGACAAAGGATTAGCAATCCGAAGGGAAATTCCAACGTCTGTTGCCTCAGTGTCGGGCAATTGCGGAGCGGTGCGAGAAGTCTTAAGCAATTTGCTTGACAATGCGTTGAAATACACACCAACGGGCGGACAGGTGCATGTAAAGATTGATCAGGGGGTTAACTGGGTCAACGTCTGGATTAGTGACACCGGATTCGGGATTCCTAAAGAAGACTTGCCTCATATGTTTGAGCGCCATTATCGGGGGGTGCAGGCTCAAGGCAACATTCCGGGGACAGGATTAGGACTCGCGATCGCGCGTCGCCTGATTGAGCAGATGCAGGGAAAGATTGAGGTGTTTAGCCCCCTAAAAAACGATGGCTGGATCAGTCAAAATGCTGATCAGCCACCGTTTGGAAAAGGCACTACCTTCGTAGTTAGATTACCTGTAATGAGGAGTGCTTAGAAGATCCACATTGCACCTTTTAAGCGCGAGCCTTACTGACGAGGAATTTGCAAGTCAGTGGTCAGACGCAGGTTCAAATCGCTATTCGGACGGATAGAGATCAAGTCGATGCGATCGCCGCCGAAGATCAAGCCAGCCAACGCACCAACGCCCGTTCCAATCAGAACTTCGCCCGCTTTAATGTTGCGATCGCCCGTAACGGCTGAAATTCCAGCAGCAGCGGCTGAACCCAACGCAGCATCCTTCAGGATCGTTCCGGTGTTTGTCCCGCGACGAATTGATTCGGTTTGGGTGATTGCATCAGAGGTTGCTGCGATTGGCAGTCTCTGACCATTAGCCAACACGAGTTCTGAAGCCACAAACTGAGCTGCACCTTGAGATACGACTAACTGACCCGCAACCTGGCTTCCAGATGGAATCAGAACAGTGCCATCGGACGTAACGACGTTTTGAGCAACCGTCAGCGTGATCGGTGTAGGATTAGGCTCGTTCTTAGCCAGTAGAACTTTGTCCGCGCGATCGTACCGCAGAGGAATCGACGTTCCAGAAGGAATGGTCAAGGCTTGAGGAGCCACAACCTGACCGACGATGTAAGGCGACTGAATCGCCGTAACTGTTCCAGTGCTGACCAACGCTTGATAAATAAATGCCGCCACATCAGCGCGAGTAGCAGTCTGATTTGGACTCAGAAACTTCACATCAGGATAGTTCACAACGATCCGGCGCTCTGTAGCAGCGGCAATGCTGTTGCGAGCGTAGCCCGGAATATTGCTGGCATCGCTATATGCCTGAAGCAGCGCATCTGCCGATCCGGTCGTGGTGTAGTTCAATCCACTTGCCAGAGACACCAACACCTGAGCGCGAGGAATATTTTCATTTGGGCGGAATGTACCACCAGGATACCCTGCTAAAAAGCCACTCGTATACGCATTTTGAATGGCTTGATATCCCCAATAATTAGATGGAACATCTGCAAAGTTAATTGGAGTTCTGACATTTTGAGCATTCGGAAAAGCTTTGCGAATCATGGCCGCAAATTGAGCGCGAGTGACGGCTTCATTTGGGCGAAAAGATCCATCAGGAAATCCTTCAATGATGTTTCGTGAAGCAAGTTCTTGGATGAATTGAGCCGCCCAATAATCAGATGAAACATCAGGAAAGGTAGCTTGGGCAAACGCTGGCGCGATCATGACGATCGGAGCCGTTGCACCTGCTGTAATGCCGAGAGCGAGGAGTAGAGCCGTTCCAGACTTGAAGTTGCTATGCATATGAAGACGTTCCCAAGTAAACCAGTAATCTTTTGTGTTGATTAAGTAGACCTTGATTGACTTACCAAAGTTCCTGCATCTTACTACAGAAG
Organism: Myxacorys chilensis ATA2-1-KO14; assembly: GCA_019359275.1. Classification (GTDB taxonomy): domain Bacteria; phylum Cyanobacteriota; class Cyanobacteriia; order Leptolyngbyales; family Leptolyngbyaceae; genus Myxacorys; species Myxacorys chilensis. The sequence continues at coordinate 5,537 of JAHHHP010000032.1, forward strand.
GAAATAAGTTCATTTCTGAAAGATGCGATTTGTTTCAGAGGTTTTGTTTGCCTTTGGTCTACTTTCTCTATATACCCAATTGACGCAATAGTTCCTGAAGAAGTTGCTAAATCTAGGACACTTCCTAAACTGGTTAATAACAAATCAGGGTGGGGGGTGAGAGCCCTCATTAGAATTAATTGCTCGCTAAGTTGGGGAATGAGAGATGCAGCAAAAAAGGGTTCACGAACTGAGTTCACTAGACAGCATTACTAACGAATGTTACTGACGGGCGGTTAGCATACGATGAGTAGGAATTGAATCGAGGACATTAGAAGATTGACGCCATTTAGCTCTGGAGGGTTGCTGCCCCGCTATCAAGCAAAACAGGTGAAAGAGGCAGGCAAGCAATATTATGTGAGTGCGGAAGGAGATCGGCTTCCTAGCGTCACAACGATTCTCAATGCGACAAAACCTCCTGAAGATTGGGAGCGGTTGATGAACTGGAAACAGCGCGTTGGCGTTGAGCAGGCAGCTCAGATTAGTCAAACCGCTAGTCGCCGGGGAACTGGAACTCACCGACATATTCAGCGCTATTTGGAGGGTAAGGAGGTGAATTGTCCAGAAGCGATTCGCCCATATTGGGATAGCGTTCAGCCTGTTCTAACGTCAGTTGAAGCAGTGCGACTGGTTGAAGGAATTGTGGTGCATGACGATTTAGGATATGCGGGCATCGTTGATTGTGTCGCAAGCTACGAAGGGGTGCCGTGTATTTGCGAGTGGAAGACGGCAAACAAACCGAAGCGATCGCTGGATCATCTCTATGACTATCCGCTGCAAATCGCGGCCTACTGGGGGGCGGTCAATCGTCTCTATGATCTCGATATTCAACACGCACTGCTAGCGATCGCAGTGCCGGATCTGCCCGCCGAAGTGTTTTGGTTTGAGCAAGACGCGATCGCTCACTATTGGCAGCAGTGGGAAACCCGGGTCAAGACCTATTGGCGTCGGCTTGGCTATTTTAGGTAAGCGCTACCCAATCTGCTTCGCGTACAATTCTGATTGAATTTGAGTTGGAGTAAACGCGCCGTACTCAGTGACGATCGCGCTAATTAAATTGGCAGGAGTAACATCAAAGGCAGGATTGTAATATTCGACCCCAGGCGGATAGAGAATTGTGTCTCCAATCTGATACACCTCTTCTGGGTCGCGTTCTTCGATGGGAATTTGGCTACCGTCTGCGATCGTAAAATCGATTGTCGATAGCGGAGCCGCCACAAAAAACGGAATGTTGTGTGCTTTCGCAATCAACGCCACGCTATAAGTTCCAATCTTGTTGGCAGCATCTCCGTTGGCAGCAATGCGATCGGCCCCGACAACCACAGCATCAATCATGCCCCGCTTCATGCAGTGCGCTGCCATGCTGTCGGTAATTACTGTGACCGGTATTGCTTCTTGCACACATTCCCAAGCGGTAAGTTTAGCGCCTTGCAGCCGAGGACGGGTTTCATCGACGTAGATGCGCTCCAAGCGATTTGTTCGCCACGCTGAGCGCACAACACCAAGCGCCGTTCCATATCCGGCAGTAGCTAGTGCGCCCGCGTTGCAATGGGTTAGCAACCTCAGCTTTGCGGGTGCTTTTGGCAGAACAGATAAGCCTTGTTCCCCAATGTCTTGGCACGTTTGCAGATCATCAGCGTTGATTTGTTTTGCCGTTTGAAGGAGCGTTTCCTTCAGATAATCAACTGAGCCAAGGGTTTGCCGAGCGGTCTTCAGCATCCGCTCGATCGCCCAAAATAAGTTTACGGCGGTTGGACGAGTGACTCGCAGAGTTTCTGCTACGGTTTCTAACTCGGTGAGAAAGCGATCGCGCTCTGTCGTCTCAATTTCTCGTGCGCCTAAGTACATGCCATAGGCGGCTGCCACCCCGATCGCAGGCGCACCCCGAACAATCATGGTTTTAATTGCCCGCGCCATGTCATCAGAGCGGCTAATTTCGACAAATGCAAATTCATTCGGTAAGCGCGTTTGATCAATCAGCAGAACGCGACCGTTAAGACTTCCAGAGGAATCGTTTTGCCAGATGACGGGATAAACCTGGTTAATCAAAGACATGATGGGCTTATCTTAAAGAGCAGCACTCCAATATTACCCTCAAACTATAATCTCAATTTGCACCCCTCCAGTTTTGGCACAATAGCCGTACTAAACAGGATTGCTGAATGTTTCGAGCAGCCAAGGATTGACCGTGCCATCCGCTCTACTCTGGTTCCGTTTGAGCACTTCATTCTATTAGTGAAAGCGGCAATCTCGGTGATGCTCTAGAGCAATGGTAGCGCTGATACACAGTGAGTTGTTGATCGCAGCCATCAACAACTCACTGCCAATAGCAAACGCAAAATTAGCCGACCGCGACAGGCTGTTTGCTAAACAACTTGAGAATCCGGTCTGCCATTTGAGGCGGCGTTAAGTCTAGATCTGCTTTGGACTCCTCCGCAGTAGCGTGGTCTACCAGAAGATCAGGAACGCCGATTCGAGTGACTGGCACAACCACATCGGCATCCATCATCGCCTCAAGCAGCGCTGAGCCGAATCCGCCTTGCAGACAGCCCTCTTCCAGGGTGACGACTCGACCGATCTGTTGGGCCAACGGCAAAATTAGTTCAGTATCGAGCGGTTTGGCAAATCGGGCATTCACAACGGTTGCTTCAATGCCGTGTTCTGTCAGAATTTCGGCGGTTTGCATTGCGGGATAGACCATTGAGCCATACGCAACCAGCAGAATGTCATCTCCTTGACGAAGAATTTCACCTTTACCGATTGGGAGCGGTTCCCACCCTTCTTCCATGAGTGGCACGCCGTAGCCGTTGCCTCTGGGATAGCGCATCGCGATCGCGCCCTCGGTATGATTAATTCCAGTTACGACCATGCGCTGAAGTTCGGCTTCGTCTTTTGGAGCCATCAGCACCATGTTGGGAATGCATCGCAGGTAGGCAATATCGTACATACCCTGGTGAGTCGGGCCATCAGAGCCAACAATGCCAGCGCGATCCATGCAGAAAAAGACAGGCAACTTCTGAATGCAAACATCGTGAATAATCTGGTCAAACCCTCGTTGCAGGAAGGTTGAATAGATCGTCACGACGGGGCGCATTCCTTCACAAGCAAGACCTGCTGCCAGCGTGACGGCGTGCTGCTCGGCAATGCCGACATCAACGTACTGCTTGGGCACTCGCTTTTGCAGAATGTCTAACCCGGTTCCGGTTGCCATTGCGGCAGTGATACCGATGATTCTGGGATCATTTTCTGCCAATTTGGACAGGGTTTCGCCAAACACTTTGGAGTATCCGGGAGGCTTCGGTTTACTCGACGGATTGCCCTTTCCAGTAATCAGGTTGAACGGCGTTTGAGCGTGGTAGCCCACCTGATCGGCTTCTGCGATCGCGTACCCTTTGCCTTTTACTGTAGAGACATGCACCAGCACTGGGCCTTGAATCTGATGGGCTTCTTTAAACATCGCAATCAGTTCTTCAAGGTTATGCCCATCGACTGGACCCATGTAGGTGAAGCCCAATTCTTCAAACACCGCTCCCACTTTGGGTACCGCAAGCCGCTTCATGCCTTCTTTGAGACGCGATAGCTCCGGGGAGAAGGGTAGATTCTTAAACTGTTCTTCTAAATTGTCCGACAGAAACTGGACGGGCGGACTGAGGCGCATCTTGTTGAGATAGCGAGGAATGGCTCCCACATTGGGAGAAATCGACATCTCATTATCGTTAAGGACAACCAGTAAGTTGGTTTTGGGCAAATGTCCAGCGTGGTTAATGGCTTCTAGCGCCATTCCGCCCGTTAGCGCACCGTCCCCAATGACCGCAACAGCTTTAAACTTCTCACCCTTAGCATCTCGAGCCAGCGCCATGCCCAGCGCTGCTGAGATACTCGTGGAAGCATGACCCGCGCCAAAGTGATCAAACTCGTTTTCGCTTCGCTTAAGGTATCCGGCGATGCCATCTTTTTGACGTAGCGTGTCGAAATGGGCATAGCGCCCAGTGATCAGTTTGTGGGGGTATGCTTGGTGCCCAACATCCCAAATCACTTTGTCGCGATCGAGGTCGAGGGTTTGATAAAGAGCTAGGGTCAACTCTACGACACCCAATCCAGGACCGAGGTGTCCCCCGATCGTTGCTACGGTTTGCAGGTGCTTCTCGCGAATCTGTCTAGCGATTTGTTGAAGTTGAAAAATCGACAGACCGTGCAACTGGTTTGGGTGGGTTAATTCACTCAGATGCATACCGGGATATCCTTCGGATAATGTGGTAGGTAGTTTATCTACCTTCTTTCTTTTAACACTGTAGTCCATCGAGGGGGACGATCTTATCTCTTTAGCCGTCATCCCCTTCCTGTGGCACAATTTTCTCTGAAGCCAGACCGTTGCGATTTGTAACTACTATGCCTAACCTCATGAGATTCCGGTTGCCCGTTGCCCAGGTAATTACGGTAAGTCTAGTCGCCCTTGCCCTGCCGCCTGCACCTGCTCACTCGGCGGTGCTAGACGACTTGTTTGAACGTCCCGGACCCAATCTCTACCGTCAGTGTGCCGCTGACCTATTGCGTGCCAAAGTTCCCAATGCTGTCGCTGCCGATGCCTGTTCTAACACGGTGCGCCCCGATGATTTGGGCGTTTGCGTGCGACGGATGGCAGAAGTTCAGGTTGCGGGAGAGCAAGCGGTAGAGGTGTGTCGTCGAGTTCGTCGCCCGCTAGAAGCAGGAACGTGCGTGGTCGATATTGGTCGCAATGCGGCGCAGACGCTCTTTGCAGATGTGCTAGAGGGCTGTCGTCGCAGTCTCTTACCCCTGAGCTTTTCACAATGTGTGGTGGGGTTGAATCGAGACTTAAATTTGGCGACCAAGCAAGCGATCGATACGTGTCTCGATACGAGCGATCGTCCCCGTGATGTCTTGCCTGTGTCTATTCCTGGCTCTAATCTTCCGCCAAGAATTCCGACGATTACGCCATCAACGAGTCCGACAACGCCCGATACGCCTCTGCCGCCATCCGGGTCACCGACTCAACCGAGGACAACACCAAACACAACACCAGACACAACGCCAAATCTCTCTCTTCCTCAGAGAAACTAAACAGAGAAACTAAACGTAATAGCTTGTCGGGATTGATTCGTGCCCATTTTCAGCGAAATTTGGTAAAACCGATCTAAGATCGACAAGCTCAACCGGAATTCGTAGTTCAGAATTGAGCAACTATTGAGCAACTTTGACGAACTACGAATTGCACCTTACGAATTAGTGTCTCAATGCTTGATATTCAAAAGCTTTTAGCAGAAGAACTTGCCCTTCGTCCCGCGCAGGTGAAGAGTGCTTTGGAGTTGTTTGCAGAAGGAGCGACGGTTCCGTTTATTGCGCGGTATCGCAAAGAGCGGACGGGAGAATTAGATGAGGTTCAGTTGCGTGACCTCAGCGATCGCTACGCCTATCTCACAGAACTAGAAGAGCGCAAGAGCAGTATTCTCCAATCGATCGAATCTCAGGGCAAACTCACACCGGAGTTGAAGACTCAGATCGAATCCTGTTTGCAAAAAAACGAATTAGAAGATCTGTATTTGCCTTACCGTCCGAAGCGCCGGACGCGGGCAACGATCGCGAAAGAAAAAGGATTAGAAGCGTTAGCTAGTTGGATAAAAGCGCTGAATGAGTCGGGCGCTTCGGCAGCGCTGGAGACGGAAGCGGCGAAATATATTTCCGAAGAGAAAGGGGTTAAAACGGCGGAAGAAGCGTTGCAAGGCGCATCTGATATTTTGGCAGAAGAAGTATCTGAAAAAGCCAATCTTCGAGCTTACTTGCGGGAGTTTCTGCTGGAAACGGGCGCATTCAGTTCGCGGCTCAAAGCGGATCATCCTGAAGGAACGACGAAGTTTGAAATGTATCGGAAGTTTCAAGCCAGCGTGAGCGCGATCGCGCCTCACAATTTACTCGCGCTGTGTCGGGGTGAAACAGAAGGCATTCTCACCCTTGATTTGATATTTGACGAAGATGCGGTTCAGCACTACTTAGAAACGCAAGAAATTCGCACGAGAGCACAACCCGTTCGCGCATTTTATCGAGCAATGTTAGCAGATGCGTTTAATCGGTTGATGCGAAATTCGTTGATTAGTGAAGTGAGAGCCGAGAAGAAACAAGAGGCGGATATCGAATCAATCAAAACGTTTGAAACAAATTTGCGTGAGTTATTGTTATCTGCTCCGGCAGGAATGAAACCAACGTTAGCGCTTGATCCAGGATTCCGCACAGGTTGCAAGGTTGCGGTGTTAGATCAAACTGGAAAATTCTTGCAGTATCAAGCAGTTTTTCCTCACACAGGAGAAGAGAAGCGTAAACAAGCGGCTGCAACGCTAAAGCAATTGATTCAGAAATATCAGGTTGAGTTAATTGCGATTGGGAATGGAACAGCAAGTCGAGAAACCGATGAATTTGTCGGAGAGATTTTAGCAACGCTAGAGCAAAAGCCGATTAAAGTGATTGTGAATGAGTCGGGAGCCTCGATCTATTCTGCAAGTGACGTTGCGATCGCAGAGTTTCCCGATCTAGACATTACGGTTCGAGGCGCAATTAGCATTGGTCGTCGTTTACAAGATCCGTTAGCAGAACTGGTTAAACTTGATCCAAAATCAATCGGCGTGGGGCAATACCAACACGATGTCGATCAAAAACTGCTGAAGAAGAAGCTAGGCGAGACCGTTGAGAGTTGTGTTAACTTTGTCGGCGTCGATCTCAATACGGCATCCAAAGAGTTGCTGACTTCTGTTTCTGGCATTAGCGCAACCATTGCCAATAACATTGTGGCGTACCGCAACGAAAACGGAGCCTTCCGAGATCGCAAAGCATTACTCAAAGTGGCAAAATTAGGACCAAAGGCATTCGAGCAAGCGGCAGGATTTTTGCGAATTCGAGATGGTGCAAATCCGCTCGATAACACTGCCGTTCACCCGGAACGGTATTCGCTAGTGAGCGCGATCGCAAAAGATCTATCGGTTCCACTAGCTCAAACGCCTCAAATTGCAGAGCAGTTGAGTAAGCACCTGAAAAAATACATCACCGATGCCGTTGGTGAACCGACACTCCGCGACATCATTCGCGAGTTGGAAAAACCGGGACGCGATCCGCGCGCTGAATTTAAGTACGCGACGTTTAAGGAAGGAATTAAAGAAATTTCTGACTTGCGGGTTGGCATGGAACTAGAAGGCGTGGTGACAAACGTTGCAAACTTTGGTGCGTTTGTGGATGTTGGCGTACATCAAGATGGATTGGTGCATGTGTCACAACTGAGCGATCGCTTTGTCAGCGATCCGAATCAAATTGTGAAGGTGGGTCAAGTTGTGAAGGTGCGAGTGATGGAAGTTAACGAAAATTTGAAGCGAATCAGCTTGTCAATGCGAACGGGTGAAAAGCTAGATCGAAATGCCAACATGCCAAAGAAAGATCATAAACAGATCGAGAAACCGGAGCGAAACGCTAATGCTCCCAAGAAAGATCAAAAACAACCGGAAAAACCTGTAACGTTGGATGATCTAAAAGCTAAATTTGGAAAGAGACGCTAAGCGCATGTTAGCGTTTCCTTTGGAGTTGCGCAAAGCACTACGCAGGCATTAACCCAAGTCAAAACACTGCCTATGTTGCCGACTGATTTACTGATGCACCGCTTTAGCGGAGAAGAATTGGTTCCTAAGCGGCTCAAACTCGATTCGCAAACGCTCGCGATCGCAGATGATGTGATTGCGTTGTTTCGAGATGCCAAAGGCAAGAGCAAAGGTGAACTGAGTCGGCAGCTTTTAGAGCTTGAAGGCGAAGAAACGGACTACCGAATTAAACGCGGGCTCGCTCATCTATTGAATGGTTCATTTAGCACGTTTGAAACGATTAGTCCGCTCGATCCGCCGATGTTGCGAGATCGCGTCTTTGCGCTGTCTTCTCAAACGGTTCCTAGCCCAACTGCGACTCAAATGACGCTAGAGAAGGTAGCGGATTTGCTGGGTCAAGAACTCGGACGTGAAGTGTTGCTCGAACAAGTCAAATTGGGACTTTACGCCGATCTGCCGGACAATCAAATTTTGGTGGATTTTGAAGCGCCAACGTCTGAAGCGTTGATTCATCGCTATAACTTATCGCAAGTTCAAGGCGTGTTCTATCGTGCGAGTCACATGACGATCAACGCACATCGCAATGATCCGGGACAGTATAAACTCCTGTTTCGCTACGTCAAATTATTTCAACTCATGACGTATATCGAAGGCGACGCGGATCACGGATTTACCCTCACGATCGATGGTCCGACGAGTTTGTTTAAGCCTTCAACGCGGTATGGACTCGCGATCGCTAAGCTGCTGCCTGCTCTGCTCCACGTCACGAAATGGAGCATTTCTGCTCAGCTACAGATGAACGACAGCTACTCTGGTAAAACTCGTCAGGGACGCTTCGCTCTCGATTCGGAATGCGGATTGGTCAGTCACTATCCTCCTGGCAAAACCTACGACAGCATGTTGGAAGAAGGTTTTGTGGAGCGTTGGAGCAAGACGAAAACCGAATGGCGACTTGAACGGGAAGTGGATTTGATTCCGATTCCAGGGAGTGTGATGATTCCTGATTTTCGGGTGGTGCATCCAGACGGTCGCACCTTTTTGCTGGAAATTGTGGGCTACTGGCGACCGGAATATCTCAAGAAGAAGTTCTCTCAGGTGCGCCAATCGGGGCGCGATGATTTGGTGTTGGCGGTATCGGAACGCCTCAACCTGGAGAAGGCAGGCGTGAAAATAGCAGATACACCCGCACGGATTGTTTGGTTTAAAGATCAGTTGTTGCCAAAGACGGTATTAGAAGCGCTGGAGAGATAGACAGTTAAGCGGTGGTTGTTGGGCGATCTCAGTTACTCGATTGATGAACGGAATTACTGAATTGGCGATCGCAGTCACTTAATCATCCACTTGAGGAGGCTTCGCTGATGGAATCGTTGGACTTTAGCAGCAGCGTCGAAAGCGATGGTTTGCAATTTCAGGGCTTTGTCTCGCAAGAGGTTTTGCAAGTCTCACCTGCGCTCATGTTTGAGCCACTTCAGTTTCAGGTTGGACTGCGGATTAAGAACAATACATCTGCCCCCATTCGCGTAAATCTCTTCGACACACTGAATTGTACTCTTGTTAACGCAGATGGCTCAGTTACTCAGAACCCTCCTCCTTATATGCGTCCTCTCTCACCATCTGAACGTGACTTTCCTACCATCTTATCTGGAGAAACGTGGCTCGATGCTCACCGCGCAAGCCTGAGGCTCTTTGTGGAAGGGTATGAGTTGGGGTGGATGACTCGTTGGTGGAGACGTTTTCTGAAGTCAGTTAATCCTGAACTTGCTTATTCATCGGTGCGCTGGGAGATTGAGCACCCTCTAAAGTTGTTTATTAATTGAGGAGATGGTGGCGTGCTAATTTCTGGTCTCAAACTGGGGCTTCACCAAATCGCGCTCACGTACCACAACGACCGCTCTTCGTCAGAGTTTTATGATCGAACCACTGAAAGTATGAAGCCTGTGGAGAATCTCTGGATTGGTGATGCGACCGTCATCTCTGTCGCAATCAATCTCATGCGCTCTCCTTGACCATCTGAAACATCAGTTTTTCCCCGTTTCTCGAATAGAAATTCATTTACCGATTCACACCTGAAGTTTGTCCCGATGAGATTAAAGCTCACACAATTTCTACTCTGTAATGAAGCGGATCTTAATGTTATAAACGACGATCGCAAGTTCAAATAAAACTCAATGCAACTGATCAAGTCTTTACTCTACTTTCTGTGGGCAGGAGTATTTGAAATTGGTGGCGGCTATCTCGTTTGGCTTTGGTTGCGAGATGGAAAGCCGCTTTGGTGGGGCGCGTTAGGCGCGATCGCACTGTCACTCTATGGCGTAATCGCAACGCTTCAACCTGCAAATTTTGGGCGCGTCTATGCGGCTTATGGAGGAGTATTCATCGTTATGGCAATGCTGTGGGGATGGAAAATTGACGGCGTAAGACTCGATCGTTACGATCTCCTTGGTGCAGCATTAGCATTGCTCAGTGTATTCATTATCATGTTTGCACCAAGAGCTTAATAACTGTTTCCTGAGACAGACGACTAGACGCTTCTTAACTTACACTATTACGATAAGTTAAGAGCTAGGAAACAGCATGACAGTTGGCGTTTGGGTATTGGGCGATCAGCTTTGGTCAGGGCAAACCGCGCTGGAGAGTCAGTGCGATCGCAAAGAAAATACGCCAGTCATTTTCATCGAATCAATGGCTCACGCTCAAGAACTGCCGTATCATCTGCAAAAGTTGGTACTCGTGTGGTCAGCAATGCGGCACTTTGCTAAAGAGTTAGAGCAAGACGGCTGGACAGTGACGTACAAGATTTCGCCCGATTTTCAAACGCCGCTTTTAGCGTGGATCGAACATCATCAAATTACCGAACTGCGGATCATGACGCCAACGGATCGACCGTTTGCTAACTTGATCCAGAGCCTAGATCTTCCCTGTGACGTAACCCTCACTCCTAGCAATCGCTTTATCTGGAGCGACCAGTCTTTCAGCGACTGGGCAACATCTCGCAAGCGGTTGATTATGGAAGATTTTTACCGCGAAGGACGCCATCGATATGACGTGTTAATGATAAACGACCAGCCTATGGGCGGACGGTGGAACTACGATCGCGAGAACCGTAAGCCACCCAAAGGAAAACTTACGATTCCTGAAGCGCTTTGGTTTGAACCTGACGATATTACTCAAGAAATAATCGATTGGATCAAACAATCACCAATCTTTGCAGACAGCCAAAAGTACTGGCAGATCGAGCCGTTTCGTTGGGGCGTAACTCGCAAACAAGCGCTGCAAGTCCTGCAATTTTTTATCCAAACTCGGCTCTCTAATTTTGGTCCTTATCAAGATGCGATGCTGATGGGCGAGCAGACCTTATGGCACGCCATGCTTTCACCTTATCTCAATATTGGATTGATTCATCCAAGCGAAGCGATCGAAGCGGCAGAGCAAGCCTACCGTGAGCATCCAGACGATTATGACTTAAATAGCATTGAAGGATTTATTCGACAAATTTTAGGTTGGCGTGAGTATATGCACGGCATTTATATTCATATGGGAGCAGACTATCCACAGCGTAACTTTTTCAATCACAACCAACCGTTACCAGGATTTTACTTCACGGGTGAAACCGATATGAACTGCTTACATCACACGATTAAGCAGGTTAAAGAAATTGGTTATGCTCATCATATTCAGCGTCTCATGGTTCTAAATAACTTCTCACTGATTGCTGGAGTATCACCACAAGAGTTGCAAGATTGGTTTCACTTAGCATTCATCGATGGATATGACTGGGTGATGCAGGCCAATGTGATTGGCATGGGTCAATATGCAGATGGCGGTTTGATGGCCTCGAAGCCTTATGCGGCATCTGCTAATTACGTCAACAACATGAGCAACTATTGTAAGCAGTGTGTTTATAACGTGCGCGATCGCACCTCCGAAAACGCCTGCCCATTCAATTTCTTTTTCTGGGATTTCCTCGATCGCAACCGCGAAAAATTGAGCAACAACCCCCGTATGTCGCTGATTCTACGAAACCTAGAGCGTATTTCTGACGAAGAACTAAAGCAAATCCGTCAAAAAGCTGCCGACTGGCACAAACAGAATAACCGTACCGAATATCCGTTGCCCTCAACGCCCAACCATGGACAATCTGACCCTGCTACGCAACCAGTATCTCGAACTAACCAATCAGACCCTCCCCGCTCTAGCAAACGAAAGAAAGCTTCCGGTTCGGTCTAATCACTGCTTCCAGCGGATTGTGTTGGATAACCTATTTGGTTGCTGTTGGTATGAGGTTCTGAACCGCAAGCAGCCTGCTTACAAACAACTGAGCCAAGAGCAGCTAGAGAAAGCCATTGCGATCGCACAATCAATGATCGATCAGCCTGATGAATACATTCGCCAACTGAATCAAAATAGCTTGAACTGGCGTGGGAAAGATAAACACTCCCGCTCTGCTTGAGTGCCAATTAGCTAAGAACCCAACAACAGCGTATTCTCCGATCTTCAGTCAACCGGAGATTTCTTGGCAAACACGAGCTACAACCTCTCAAGACTGGAAGAGGAATTTGAGGTGAGGGCACCTTCTGAGGGACTAATGATTAGAAAAACGGAAACCGCTAATTCGCTTCAGGTCTCACAACATATTTTGCGGCAGCTTGATTCTGCGGAAGCGGCTGAATCTTGCCACTGTCTACCAACGCTTGGTGCATGAAAGCAGCAATTTCACCCCGTGTTGCAGGTTGAGTTGGGTTGAGAACTTTACGATTAGGATAATTGACCACAATGCCAGAGCGAGTTGCTTCTGCAACACTACTGACCGCATATTTGGGAATTCGATTGGCATCTGTGTAATATTGCTTCAAAATAGCAGCAGATTGCTGGGTGTTTGCTGAATTCCTAGCCGCAGACTTTTGATTGACTGGTGTTGAAGCTGAGGGAGCACTGGCAGGAGCAGCTTGAGCCGAGCGGGGCGTCACAAAAGGTTGCATCAGCGCAAGAGCAGCAAAAGGCAACACGATTTGTCGTCGAGCGGGGCGATTGCTCGGTTGAGCGGCGGTGGGCTTCGCTTGGGCTTTATTGGCTGCGATCGCGGCAGCCGCAGGAGTTCGGTTTGCTGCCGATTCGTCTTTTAGCGACAAGTTTCGCGCCAGAGAGACTAACGCTTCAACACGGCTCACAGGCTGCTGAGGACGGAAATTACCGCTTGGGTAGCCGCTCATAAAGCCAGTTTCGTAGGCTTCTTCGATCGCAGGGGCTGCCCAATTTCCTTTAGGCACATCCTTAAAGGCGCTGCCACTCGGAATTTGGCGATCGCGCTGCTGAGAAAAGGCTTTCCGGACAATCGCCGCGAACTCATCGCGATCGACGGTTTGATTGGGGCGGTAGGTTCCGTCGGGATAGCCCGTAACGATGTTACGCTCTGCCAATGCAGCAATAAACGGTTGTGCCCAGTAATTTTTGGTATCTGGAAAGTTTGCTGCTTTGCCCTGAGCAGCAACCGGATGAGGATTGTACGAAACCATCGCGATCGCGCCTGAGAGTAATCCGATACCTAGTAAAGGCGCTCCAACAACAAATCGACGTGATATGACCATAGAGCGTTTCCCCTGCATAACAATCCGCCTGGCTAAAATGTGTAATCGGAAATTACCGCTTTTTCTGGTCAATGTTCTCCACCAAATGGTAGAAATTAGTGAGCGGATCTGTAATTTTCCTGTGACCTTAGGTATAACTTTAGGATGACTACAAGTGGAAATAGAGCAGCTTCATTTCTTCTTTCGTCACTTCAGCTACTAAAATTACTGAGGTGTTGGTTGCCTTTAAAGTAAGTGTTACAGCCTTACTGAAGAGTTGATTTTATTGCACCAACCTTCTAATTTTGCTGATCAGTTTAGGCTCATGCCATGAGTACAGATAGGCATTCTACCGATGCATTTATGTCCACAGTGATATCAGCGATCGATCATTAGTTCCTACACTGGAAATACAATCATCGGTATTGGCTATGGCTAAAGATCAATTGCAGCAACCCTCACGTCCAAAGGTGCAGAAGAGCGAGTCTGGACAAATTGGGAAAATAACGGAAACCGTATTCAAAACCGGAAAAGGAGCAGTTAGTCTTGCTCTATGGTTGGGCGGAACTGTCCCCAAGCAGGCCGTGCGCTGGATTGGTAACGCCACTGGAAGAGCTGGACAAGCCGTCAACTTTGTTGGACAGCTACCCTTGCTCAGAAATCCGGTGGTCAGACGATTAGCGGGAGTTCTAAAGCTCGATTGGCTGGTCGGAATTAGCGATCGCGTGGATACGACGAAAGCAGAAGCTAGGGTAAAAGAACTCCAGCAAAAGTATCCGAATGAATCTCCCAGCCAAATCACGCATCGATTGATGGTGAAAAAGGCTCTGAAAGCAGGAAGTTCAGGCTTTGTCACTAGCCTTTTGCCTGGGTTTGCAGTTGCCCTTTTAGCGCTTGATCTAGCCGCAACTACAGCGTTGCAAACTGAGTTGGTCTATGAAATTGCCGCCGCGTACGGATTAGATTTGAAGGACTCGACTCGTAGAGGCGAAGTTTTAGCCATTTTTGGTCTAGCTGTTGGCGGCGGCAGGGCGCTAAAAGCCGGATTAGGATTCCTCCGTAACATTCCGCTTGCAGGCGCGATGATTGGCGCGAGTACAAACGCAACAATGCTCTATTCATTGGGCTATGCCGCGAGCCGATTCTATGAAGCTAAACTTCGAGATGGAGCGGAAGAACCTAGTACCGAAGCACTGAAAGCAATTGAGCAACAGACTGAGCAGTATTTGACAGTAGCGATCGCGCAACAGGCGATCATGGATCAAATTCTAGTTCACATGATTTTGGCAAGTTACCCAGAAAAGACTTGGGATGATATTTTGCCCGACCTGCAAAAAATGCAGCTAGAGCAGAATTCTTTAAATGCGATCGCGGCAAATATTAAAGCTCCGCAACCGTTAATTACCTTAGTAGATCAACTCAACTGCGACTTTGCGGTTCCTTTATTAGCGCAGTGCCGTCACATCGCCCAAAGTAGCGGAACGATATCTCCGCGCGAAGCAGAAGTCTTGAAGGCGATCGAAGAAAAGTGTAATGCGGACGAGATGATTCGGAGCAATTTAGAGTTATGAGCGATTCGTCTCGAAAGCAGACGCTGCGATCGGAGACTCAGTTGGCGGTGGATCAAGAGCGGCGCGAGATTCTCCAGCAGTTAGAAGACTGGCTTGAAACCCCGCTTTTAGTGTTGAGCTTTCTTTGGTTAGCGTTATTCACCATTGAATTGATTGGGGGACTGAATCCGCTTCTAGAAACGCTGGGGATCGCAGTCTGGATGATTTTCATCGCAGATTTTGGACTCAAGGTGTTGCTTGCGCCCCGCAAGTTCAGTTACTTACGTCAGAACTGGCTCACCGCAATTTCACTGCTCCTTCCTGCCTTGCGGATATTCCGAATTGTCCGAGTGCTGCGAGTGTTGCAGACTGCACGAGCGGTGCGAGGCTTGCGGTTGCTGGGCGTGATGACTCGAACCAATCGAGGTATGCGGGCACTCGCGGCGAGTATGCAGCGACGTGGATTTAGCTACGTTGTTGGACTAACGGCAATCATCACACTAACAGGCGCAGCAGGAATGTATGCCTTTGAAGGTGAGGTTGCCAATTCGGGCATCACTGACTACGGGTCTGCGCTGTGGTGGACGGCGATGCTAATGACGACGATGGGATCAGACTACTCGCCACAAACCGCAGAAGGGCGAGTATTGTGCTTTATCCTAGCGCTCTATGCTTTTGCTGTGTTTGGGTATGTCACAGCAACGATCGCGACCTTTTTTGTCGATCGCGATGCTAAAGATCCAGACGCAGAACTTGCAGGAGCAAGTGCCATTACTCAGTTGACTGCTGAAATCACAGCCCTACGCGCCGAACTTCAAACATTACACTCTGGTTATCCACTAACTCGTGAAAACATTGATGAGATTCCATGAATTCTTGCTGCGAAGCAGTTCTTCGTTTCCTCAGAGGCGTTGTCTTCGTTATTAAGGCGTCCTCGTTACTAATAGGAGACCGCCTGTAGCCGTTCGACTTTCGAGTGCTCGCGTTTGCCCGTCACTCTCGCAGGCACACCCATCGCGATCGAGTAGGGCGGAATATCGCGAGTCACCACAGCCCCTGCTCCAATCACGCTGCCTCTGCCAATTTTGACCCCATCTAACACTCTCACCCCCGTTCCTATCCAACAGTCATCCTCAATTTCAATTCCTTTGCACGTTAATCCCTGAAGTCGGAATGGTGTGTCGGGATCAGAAAAAACGTGATTGTTAGCATATATCGATGAGTTGGAAGCAATCATGCAATCCCTGCCAATTTTGATGGAGCCAGGCCCAGCAATGCAGACATAGGGACCAATGTAAGTTTCCTCACCAATTTCAATGCCTCCCCCCTCATGATCGTAAGCTCTAATCTGAACGCCCTGATCGAGCGAGGCACCATCCTTGAGACGAATCCGATTGCCTTTATTACTGATATAAGAGCCACGATACACTCGGACGCGATCGCCAATTTCAATGGTGTCGATGCCAATAAACTGAACACCAGTCTGAATGGTGACCGATTTCCCAACTTTTTTGAAAATAGCAGGATAAATTAAATTTCTAATCGCGCTTCCAATCGGACTCGGAATCGCTCCGAAAATTCCTGTCAGCAAATATTCTTTTCCGTACTTTTGAATTAAGGAAAACGTGATTTTACGGCTCATTAGTACTAATACTCCCTGGTTTATCTAAATTCGTTCAATTGTTACTTAACCGCTAAACACACTGGCGAAGCGGAACTACTGTGGAACTAAAATTCGCTAATTTTTATGCTTAACTTAAGCTTGATTTGTTACCTAAATTGAAATGTCGACGTGAACAAGAGGTTAAACATTCATAAGCCATCAATAGTAATAATAGTGATGTGAATTTGTCCTGTCTAAATTTGCACCATCTAGCACTTGAGAAACTATTCTTTATTCATCAGATTTGCTTAATTTCTCAGAGAGCCATTCTTGCGGATCTTGCTGCCACATAAAATCATTCACTGACAGCAACGGTGTTTCTGGAGCTTCCTCTAACAGCGGGAACCGAGGCGATCGATCAATCTGGAGATTGTCACATCTGCGACTGTAAACGCCACTAAAGCAATTCTCCAAAAATGCGCCCCTTGAGTTGTTCATCAGTTCAACATAGTGTTCTAAAAAATGAGGAACAACAGCTTCCTCAAATGTGATGAACTTGAAGTAAGCTCCAGTTGCTAGCTTCAGAATGCGATTGCGATTTGAGAGTTCTTGCTGCGCTTCTGTGTGTCGGTAATACCGGATTCGAGCATCTTTTGAGGCGTAGCTTCTACCAATTTCTTCTGTTTGATCGGTTGAAGCATTATCTAAAACAATGAGTTCAAAATTTTGAAACCGTTGTGACAAAATCGAATCAAGCATCGTTTGAAATATATATCCGCCGTTTCGTACTGTGAGTCCTAAGCTAACGAGAGGCTGAAGTGTAATCATCTGAATTTTCCTGACAATTTTAAGAACGTCTCAACGCAGATCAGACTGCTCGAACGTCGTCTTACATTTAACAAGGAGCTTTGCTTTTTCAATCAAATCAATGCTTGAAGCAGCAGCGAAGCCATCGCACTGGAGAAGATAATTGAAACGCTACCGTACAAAGCTTTAGATAGCTAATTCTACGCTTTTAGAAATGCAAAAAAGTTAATGCTGCAATGGTAGTTTGAAGTATTAAGACGCTAGGTTCAATCGGTACTAAGACAGATTTGATCTAGATAAATCAATGCAACAAGTAACTGTTTGACATTAAGAAAAAACGCTGCTGCCTAATATAGAGTGTTGGCAGCTCGAACTAGCTCTTGTGAAAAGATTTGCAGGCGACGAACCAATGCTTTAGCAAAGTTTAAATCTTTCAACTCAAACGGCAATCTAAAGCCTTTGAGAGAAATCGGATGGCTGCACTTAAAAATCCAACAACCGAGTCAAGGTTAGGAGGAATGAAGCGAGGCAGCTATTTATGGGGGAGTCAAGCCTCCAGGGATTCGCACGGCTGCAACATTCTGCACTACCCGTTTAGAGTCTACGAACAGCCTACCCTTCAGCAGCGTTTGCTGCGTATGTGCGGGAAGAGCCGATCGTAGTAAATCTAATAAAGGCATAAATCTTAGATCTTGAGCAGTGAGCAGATCGGACGAATTACTTGTACGTATTCTACAAGAGGTATTTCGGCCACCGTAATTACCGCAGAATTACCTCATCATTCCTTCAAACTTCTAATTTTTTTGTAAAGGAACAATGAAGCTCTTAGCAATGGAGTAATAATTTTTAGGCATTCATGTATCTGAAGGTAGATGCGCTCAATCGTCGCAAGATTTTGCTAGTCTTAAATCTATCTTTTACTGAAACAGCCGAGTTAGGATGTGGATCTTGTTTAGCGTTTAAGCAGTAGTACTACAGACATCTATTCAGGAATTTGGCGAGTGTACATATTCTCGCTTGCAAGCTGATCTTCTGCTCTTCTACAGAGCGAACGATCGCGCCGATCCACAATGCGGCTAGGAAATTAAGACGGCTGTCGATTCTACGAATCACTTCCTGATTCAGATCAATCATCGTCTAGGAGGTGATGATTGATCGGCTGATCGGGCTTCAGCATAAAACAGAGCAATCAGACACTTCCTTCTACAGCTTGCCAAATTGTCATCTTTGATGCTGAATTTGAGCTTCTAAAATCTCGTCTGATATTCAACCACAGCACGGCTATCTCCAGCGAGATCTGTTGAACCTCGAACAAGCGTTTCATCATTGATCCGATAGACTACCCCGTAGCGCAGGGGTTCGTCACTCGCAAAAACTCGTGATAGAGACACCGAGAAATCACCACTTACATCAACGATCGCTTCTGCCGCCAAACTTAGCGTTGAGGAACGAGCCTTGGTGGCATTTACAACCGTCGGAAAAATTCGCAACTCGCTTAACCCGATCGCTTGCCCGAGTTGCGTAATTGTTCCCTGCAATTCATTCGACAAGGCTGTGCTGGCAATGTTGGCAATGCCAACTGTCGTGCCTGCTTGTCCGATCGTATCGATCAACCCTCCGCCCACCAGCGCTAAAATTTCAGTCCTGCTTCGGGCTGGCGAACTTGTAAGCGCCAAATTCTTAGACAATTGGCTAGCAGGCCCAGTGGCTTTTGCCTGAACTCGAATGGTGCGTAGGGTTCCGATCGAAGTTGCCAATTCGTCTGCAAATGGGCTGTCTGCGATCTCACTAGATTGACGTGAGCGTGGTAAACGGCTGCCTGTGGTCTCCGGAACTAATGCAAATAGTTGCACATCGAGAACAGGATCGAGTCCATTAGCAGGGGTAAATTGAGCGGTGTGTTGGTAATTTCGTTCCAGTCGAAACTGCGTTGTGAAGAGGTTGACTTGCCCTCCAGTTAAACGCACAGTGCCCTCAGGACGTGGTTTTGCAAGGGTTCCATTTAATGTGATTGTTCCTTCAGAAGTAAAGCTGACCAAGGGCGGACTCGTGACGCGCACACCATTAGCAAGAACGATTTGCAAATTGTTGAATGCGATCGGGGCTGATGGAGATGCACCAGCCGTAGGCGTTGTAGCTGGCGTTGGCGCTGAATCTGGAAGCGTGATGGAGCTTTGATCAATTCCTTCATTTAAGTTCGATGATGTTGCTGATGACGCTGACGATGATGTTTCGGTTGCATTTGCGGTCGTTGTAGTTCTACCCGCCTGTGCGCCAACGTTTGCTTCTCCATTACTGAGACGAATTGTACCGCCCAGTGTGGGTCGAAATGCGGTTCCTGTCACAACCACATTTCCGCCTACGTCACCTGTGTAAAGATCAGTTACATTGAGCCTTATATCATTCAAGGCAACGGTAAGTGGATCTGCGGCAGCCGCTTCGACTGCACTTGTTGCTGCAAAAATAGGTAGAATGCCCTGCGCTGTGAGAGGCTGTTGATCGAATTGAGCTTGCAGCGTTTCGACAGTCACGCGATCGCCGTTAAATCGAGCGACTCCAGTGACATTCGTCAGCGATCGCGGTAGTGCTGAAGCGCGAACAGTAGCATTCTGAACGGCAACCGTTCCTTGAATCACAGGTCGGCTTAGTGTTCCTGCTACATCAACATTGAGCTGTCCCGCGCCATCGACCCACGCTACTTGATCTGTGAATAGATTAAGCAAAGCAAATCCGCCGTCTTTTAACCTAGCTTGGAGTTGAATTTGATCGGTGGTGGGTTGAACAGATGAAAATGGCAGCGCGATCGGAATAGTACCTGCAACGCTTAAGGGTTCCGTTTCGGTTAAGAAGATGTCGCTATCAAACCGCAGCCGAGCATCACCATACTGGAAATTCAGGTTGGCTTGCTGAATCGGCTGCTCATTTACCCTTCCATTGAGAATGTTTAGCACACCATTAGCGCTGGGATTATCTAAACTTCCCGATAGCGTTGTCGTTGCGTTTAATCGACCTGCTAAATTAACGGGTAGTTGTCTGAGAAACGGTTGAGCTAACTCTAGCGGCAGGTTGCTAACGCGCAGTTGTCCGTTTAGAGTATCTCCCACTCTTCCACTAAAGGCGAGTGTACCGTCGTTGATATCGAGTCGCACCGGGGAAACGTCTAGCACGCCATTGGCAAAATTGCCTTGAGCAACCAAAGTCTTGATGTCGTACTTGCCCCAATCGATATCTGAGCCACGCACATTAAAGTTGAACGCTAATCCACGTTGTAGCGAGCCGCTAATGTTAATTGCGCCGCTCAGATCGCCTTGTAATTCTGCTAGAGATGGCAGTGTAGCCACTTCAGGTTGGCGGCGCTGCTGAGCAATTTGACGCTGAACCTGTGCTAATTTTTGCAGTTTCGTATCTAGTGAGGTATTTGCCAGTTGAATTTGATCGAGGGGTTGGAGATCGGCGGCTTGTCCTGACTCGGGTGATTTCAATCCCGTTGCAATATCGCTTAGCTGAGAGATACTCAGCGTTTGCAGCAGCGTTTGAATATTTTCATCATTGAAACTAATTTGGAATTGAACAGGCTGATCTCCTGTAGTTTGAGTAGTGCCGTTGAGCGCAATGATACTCTCCCCTCGGCGTAACTCTCCGCCTGAAAGCCGAGCGACTCCATTGATAAAGCTGAATTGTCCTCGAAATTCGTCTCCGGCAATTCTGCCGAATCGAGGGTTTGCGATCGCAACCGTCCCTTCAGCATTCAAGGTGTTCAGATTAACCGCAACATTGCCCGATAGATTGCCAGCAGCCGATGCTAAGGCTCCTGCTGCTTGGGGAGCCACCTGACGTAGTAAAGAGACCGGAACATTCTGCAAATCTGCTAGGAGTGTTTCGCCCGCTGTCCGTCCTCGTGCGATCGTTTGCTCTCGCTTGATAAAGAACGACGTGGGACGATTGTTCGCGTTGAGTGACACCACAATCTGGTCTTGAGTGCCAGCAATGCGTTGACCTGAAAGCTGTAGCTCAGTGCGTTGTTTAGCGCGATAGGCTAAGTTCCCTGCCAATACTGGATCGAAGGCTAATCCATTGACATTAAGATTCCGCAGTCGCAGATCACCGATGGCATTGGGAGCGCTAGGTGTGCCCGTCACCCGTCCGTTAAAATCGGCTTGTCCTACTAGCGCTACGTTAGTTGGCAGACTAGAAGCGAAATCTCGAATATCGAAACCGCTGGCCTGAACATCTAGATTGAGTGCACTAATTTGAGGTGCGCCTTGCGTCTGTACTCCTACCGTTCCCCGCGCTACCAATCCTGGGGCAGTGGCTTCTTCAACCTGCACCTGCTGACCATTCCACCGAAACTGAGCCGTTAACGGATCTTTAACGACGGCCAATCCTTCTGAAAAGCGCACTCGCCCGGCTGCCCGAACGTCAGCTAGAGTGAGCGCATCTGTATTGCCGGATAGCTGCACGTTGCCGCTTAGTCGTCCCCGCAGATCTTGAGAAAACTGATTGAGCGCGACCCCGGCTGTATTCACCGATGCCTGGAACTGTCCGTTCAGTAATCGACCCGTTGCCGCGATCGTGCCGCCTGTCGAAAGGCGCGCGCGCCCGTCTGCCCGAATGCCCTCCGAGTTTAACGAATTTGTGTTGCCCGATAGCTGCACATTGCCGCTCACCTGTCCCCGCAAATTCTGAGCAAACCGATTTAACGCCACTCCTGCTGCATCCGCCGACACTTGGAACTGTCCGTTGACCAGTTGACCTGTTGCGGCAACAGTTCCACCTGCAACTTGAAACGTTGAATTTTGTAGGCGAACTTGCTGACCCGCAATCACAACTTCGCCTCTTCCGGGGTAAGTAGCTTGCGGGGCTTCAAACCGTACGGTTGTTTGTAAATCATTGGGAGAGCCAGAAACAGATGCGATCGCATCCACAGTACCAATGGTGATTGCTGAATTATTGGTGTAGAGGTTCGCGATCGCGTCTCCTGGTATGTTGCTTGCCCGTCCACTAAAGGCAATATTCGGCTGTTGAGTGAGCAAAACTCTCCCGTCGCCTGTGATTAGACCGCCCGCTTGAGGCACGGCTCGAACGTTAGAAAAAGCAACGCTGGGCGTGCCTGCGGTTTTGAGTTGAAAGTTACTGCTAATTGACGCAAAATCAACGCGATCAATCCGAGCAGCGCGAATTGTGCGGACGGTTCCATTCAGAACTGGTTTTTCGAGTTCTCCCTGAAGTTTGAGATCGGCTTGAAATGTTCCCTTAACGGGAACAGGTGAGGTTAGCTTGAGGGTTTTAATCACGTCGTCTGCCGTCGTCGATTGCACCTTAGCAGAGACGTTGTAGCCCTTTTCTGTATCGATCGTGCCATTGGCTAGAGCCGGAACACTACCAAACCGAGAGCGAACATTGTTCAGCGCGATCGTGGTTCCTCGAAACGTCAGTTGCCCTTTTGTATTGACAAACCGTTGCGGTAGCCTTTCAACTTCTAGAGTGACATCATCTAACGTTGCTGTTCCTGAAAGCGATGGATTCTGGTTTGGGCGCAGTTGAGCCGTCAAGTCGCCATCGACGCGACCCGCTTGCAGCGCGACGGGCAGCTTCACCAATCGAGTGATGTCTGTTGCCAGTACACTCCGGGCTTGCAGGCTCAAATCGGTGTGCCTAGACTGAGGGAGCGTCTCTCCTGACAAATCAATTGTGCCGCCTTTCGCGATTTGACCACGGGCATCATACCGAAAGCGCTGATTTTGCTCTGATAGTCGAACCACTCCATCAAGTTGATTGATCGCAATTGCACGTTTGGGAATTCGAGGATCAGGAAAGGGCTGCAAAACAGCATTGCCTTGGCGAATCCGAATCGACTGCAAATCAGTTTTAATCGGACCTGATTCTTCTTGTGTCTTGATGGTTGTGGAAATCCAGGTTCCGTCTTTTGTTTGGTCAACATAAGCATCAGGTTGATCGAGCGTGACGTTCAGTTCCAACGTTCGACTCAACAGCAGTTGCAACAGTGAAAATTCTACCTCGACCGCTTTAGTGGTGAGGCGATCAGCATCGGTAGGCGTTGCCGGAACAGACGACGCTCCAAAGCGGATTCCGGTAAACGAAACTTGCTCAACCTTTCCTAGTGCGACGGGTCTACTTAGCAATTCCGTGAGGTTACGTTGAATTAGAGGAGCTAACTGTTGATGAATCCAGACCCACGCCCACCAAGCGCCCCCTGCAACAGAGAGGAGCAGAATTGTGCTGAGTGCGATCGCGGTGCGACTAGTAAGCAGGCGTAGTAAATAGCGATAGAAGGAAGAGGGGGTTTGCTCAGGAGGGGGGAATTGAGACATCGTTTAAGAGCCTGCGTCTATCATTAGGCAGATCTAACTAACGGTCATACCCTAGCAGGACACGTTCTCATTTATCGTCTACCCATAGACGGCTTTTCAGCTCTATTTAGCATTGACAACATTGCTCTGAGCAACCAGCACTTTATGAAATTAATTTCAGTATCACTGCGACCAGCTTTGCTGTGCTAAGGGCATCGCTCTAGCAGTTCTGCCAGTGTTGCATCTCGATTGACATCAACGATGATCTTTTGCAAATCGCCCTCTTCAGGCACATCTACTTTTATCTTTAGTTCCACCAAACTCGCAACGTTAACGCTGACCTCAAGCTGAACATTCTGAGTCGGAATTTCTCGCGCTCTGATTTGTTGACTCGCCATTTCTATCACATTGAGGGCTTGATCAACTGCCGTTGAGATGGTTTCTTCAGCGATATCGGTTGCCTTCTCTCTTGTTCTCTGTGCAATCTTTCCAGCTTGCTCCTTTCCTGCATCTTGGGTAGAAAGAGCAAGAGTTTTAAGCACTTTCCCTCCTGTAGAAAGAAAGAGAGTTTTAAGCGTTTTCGCTCCTATTGTTTGTAGCAGATTCAAATGCATTGGGCCTTACTGTGTATCCGATGTTGCCATGTAGAATGATTGATATTGCTAATGCAGATGTAAATTATCATTTCCCAATCCCTCTCTCGCTTTGGGAACACTGCACAGCAAATTCTAGAGAACAGTCACAAGGAGCAGCCCTACTGAGATGAGTTGTTTACTAAAAGAGCACGAGTTGCCGCAATAGACGCTGTTCCTAAACCGATAAAGATCCATCGAAACGCGTCTGTCTTTGGAATTCCCATAAAGATAAGCGCTGCGCCAATCATTCCAAATAAATGAGACAAACTTCGTCGCTGACGCCGCTCAGGACTCCAAACGTCTTGCCGTTGATTTTGTAAATTTGCCATAGTAGTCACTTAACCATTTTCTAATTTTGCCTAGCTGATATTAAGCAAGTTATCTCCTAAACCACAGCTAATTTAAGCCAGTTTAAATAGAGTCAACTGCTACCGCCTTTGCGCGCAGTTGTTGATCAAGAAGCATCTTAATGCTTACATCGTAGTGTCAAGGTAAGCTGCACTCATCTAACAAAAGCAGTAATTCAAATAACAATCTATCTGTAAATTAAAGTTGTTTCGGTTAGGCATCGAAGACAAACAAAACAACATGAATCTAACTTTAGTATTAGATTCAATCCTATTGAATTTACTGCTGGCACTACAAAAAACGGTGAATAAAACCTATCGTTCGGATGAGCGTATTTAGGTAGGAGTAAGGCTTACGATGACTATTAGAGTAAAACTCTGAAGGAATTGCCGTTACCCCTCTTTAAACAGATCCTTTAACAAAAAATGGTGAATCAACGTTCTCAGACCTCATCACACATAATCCAGAAAATGGCTTTAGAAGAAGAGCGAATGCGTGAAATTCATCTGCTGTTACAGCATTTGTTTAAGCATGAGGAAACTACACTTCGACTGATTCTAGATGACCTGTATGATGTTGGTTCTAAAAATCTAATTAAGCAAAAAATTCGTTGTCGTCCCATTCGAGGGATAGTAGAGCCGATCGCGAAAATGTCTAAGCCTGTGTTTAGAATTTTTGCGGTTCGGTGGTCTCATAAAAATTGTCCTCAGTTAATTACGCAATGGTTGCGATCGCAAGTTGCGTTTGAAGAAACATTTCAAAAAACAACTATCACTCAAGACGTCACGGTCTCTACTCCAGAGGTGCGAGCAATCAGCGCTGGGCGCACCTCCAAAGAAATCGCGATAACCCCGCACGAGCCGCCTGAACTAGCGACTCAAATCCATCATTATCAACACGAAATTCGACAGTTGCACACACAAGTCAGATGGTTAACAGGAACGTTAGTCAGCGCGATCGCACTATTGGGAGGCTCGCTCCTTTGGGTCAGCTACAATCCTGAGTCAATTGCGTCTCGAATGGCGTTGCCCCTACAACCGATTGCAATTGAAGATACCAATCCTAAGCGCATCCAGCCTTAAAGCAGAGTGCCGTTATCGCGATCATGATCCCTAGCGAACTAGCAAAAAAATTAGAGTAGAAGCGTTCAGGAACCACCATTCCCGAAAGTTTCTACTCTAAACTATGTTCCTTGACTAGAAAATTTGAACTGTACCGTTGCACTACGGACTCATTACAGGTTCATTAAAAATCCAAGTACTCCCTGTCCGGTGAACGCTTCTAAGACGAGCAAAGAAACAAACCCAATCATGGCAAGGCGACCGTTGAGCAATTCGGCTTTCGGCGTGAACCCAAACTGAGGTTGGTCGGTCACGTACATGCGTGGCTCGATCGCGAAGTTATTTAGCTTGCCTTGCTCATCTATGATTGCGCCGCTTTTCATGGGTTGCTCCAACGTTTTCTTAATTTCTTTACATAGCTTAAGATATTTATTGAGTTTTGTAAAGAAG
Organism: Myxacorys chilensis ATA2-1-KO14; assembly: GCA_019359275.1. Classification (GTDB taxonomy): domain Bacteria; phylum Cyanobacteriota; class Cyanobacteriia; order Leptolyngbyales; family Leptolyngbyaceae; genus Myxacorys; species Myxacorys chilensis. Next base: position 31,497 of record JAHHHP010000032.1, read on the forward strand.
AATGTTAGGTTTTGTTACTCACTCGTGTTCAACAACAAATACATTGGCATAAAGGTTCGCAACGATTTGCTGCCCCTGCTGCGTTAAGTTGAGATAATGCAAGGCATCTTGAATGTAGGGATGAACGCCGTTCCAGAAGAATTTTGGATAGTTTTTACGAAGATCAGACGGGTTCTGATAGCCAAGAGCCTGGTTTACCCCTGTTTCTTCAAATTCATAATACAGAGCAGTGATTTTCTTGAGATACCGTGAGTCGCTCAACTGTCCGATCAAATCAGCGGCTCGCACGAGTCCAGGGTAGTACACCGTATCTTTGTGATCTTCCGCCTTGGGGACAGGAAAGCGCGTGAGTTCAATGTTGCGTTTGATCGTCTGAGCATCAATCAAGGCGTGATCTTTGAAGCGATCGTCGATGAACAACTTGCCGCGATCGACATGATAGGGCGTCAAACTAGCGTCACTGGCACCCAAGGGGAGCGTTACTCGGCCTCCATTAATTCCGGTGGCGTAAAAGCCATCGCGATCGCTGCGGCAAACCCCTTTGACATAGCCAATGTCATGACACGTCAACGAAATAATGAAGTGCAACCAATCTTCACAGGACACGCCGCCATCTCGAATGTGTCTGCCCCGCAGAATTTCCTGCCCAACTAATGTAACTAGAATTGTGTGTTCGACATCATGGTAGAGCGCATCGCTATTGGCGATATTTTCCAGCGCCATGTTGCCCGCCCAAGCCAGGATATCAGCGTAGTTCGATTTGTAGTTGCCATATGTCCGCCGATAACCTGCTTGAAGCTGCTGCACAAAGGCATCAATCAGAAGTTCGATCGCACTAAACATAAAAAGTAATTCGTAATTGAATGAGTCAGACGTTTTTGAGCAGATGTCTAAACGCTCTACAAACTAGAGTCAGCTTAGTTTGCCCAAAGCAGTCGGGTTGCCTCTGATCTCTCTTCAACTACGAACTTCTCAACTACGAACTTCAACTCCGAATGACAACCTACGAATTCATATCGTCTAGTAGTCCAATCTCGGCTTCGGTAAATCTGACTTGTGTCGCTGTCACTGAGTCCGCAATGCTTCCGGGTTTACTCGCTCCCGGAATCGGAATAATGCTAGATGATTTTGACAGCATCCAGGCGAGAACGAGGCTATAAACAGAAATGCCTTTATCACGGGCAAGATTCGCAACCGCTTCTACGCTACTTAGCTGCTGCACTCGCCTACTTCCACCGAGCGGACTCCACGGCAAAAAGCTCAGCCCTTCTGCTTCGCAATAGTTCAGCACACCGTCAAACTCAGGATCACGATGCCACGGATTATATTGATTCTGCACCGAAACTACGTCAACGACTTCTCGCGCTTGCTTAATCTGATCGACCGAGAAGTTGGAGACGCCGACATAGCGAATGAGTCCTTCTGCAACAGCTTCTTTAACAGGCTGAAGAGACTCTGCGATCGTATAGTTTGGATCAGGCGCATGGTACTGCCAGAGATCGATCGGCTTTTTGCCACCCAGCGCCTCAAAACTTTCTCGAATTGTTTGACGTAAATGATCCGGATTACCGTTGCGTGCCCAAGTGCCGTTGGGCCGCATTAAACCTCCCTTTGTCGCCACCATAACCCGGCTCAAATCTCCTGAGTATTTTTGCAGCGCTTTCCCAATCAGGCGTTCGTTATGGTGTTTGTCTGATTCATCCATGCAGTAAGAATCGGCGGTATCGATCAACGTGACGCCCAAATCCAAGGCTTTATGAATAGTTGCGATCGCTTGGTCTTCGGGAGGCCTGCTGCTAATGGACATTGGCATTGCGCCTAATCCAATCGAGAAAACCATCTTTCCGGTTTTGCCGAGTTCTCGTAAAGTCGGCGTTTGAACAGTTTCTTGAGTTCCCATCGTGCGACCTCTAGATAATCTCTCCAGTAAAAAAGGAGAATTGCGATCGCCACTTCATACTTAAGTTAGAGATTGGATAGAGATTGGTTCTACGTTACGTTCTTTTATGGATTGTTATCTCGGTATCGATTTTGGAACTTCTGGCGCACGGGCGATCGCCATCACTGCTGATCAAGAAATTCAAGCTCAGGTGAGCAATCGCTTTGCAGATTCTGCACGACAAAATTTAGCAGACCATTGGCAAAGTGTCCTGTTTAAGTTGCTGGCACAACTCCCCCAAACCGTGCGATCGCGTCTCCAAGGAATTGCCATTAACGGAACCTCAGCCACCGTTCTGCTGTGCGATCGCAAGGGGCAACCTATCACAGAACCACTGCTGTATCACGACGATCGCGGCAAGCAAGTTCTCGATCGCGTTGCCACGATCGCCCCTCCAGATCACACAGTTCTGAGTGCGACCTCTAGCTTGGCAAAACTAGTTTGGTGGCGTCAGTATTTAGACAACTTTAATGCAGCCCACTATTTCTTACACCAAGCGGACTGGTTAGCCTTTTTACTACACGGACAACTTGGCATCAGCGACTATCACAACAGCCTGAAACTGGGATACGACGTAGAGAAGTTACGCTATCCCGATTGGTTAGATCTGCCAATGCTGCCGGAGGTAGTGGAACCAGGAAAAGCGATCGCGCCCATTCTTCCCGATATCGCGAATCAGTTCAGCATTCCTCACAGTTGCTGCATTCATGCGGGAACCACCGATAGCATTGCGGCATTTCTAGCCAGTCAAGCCACAACGCCTGGAGACGCAGTTACGTCGCTTGGCTCGACGCTTGTTTTGAAGCTACTGAGTCAGACCCGTCTCGAAAATAAACATCACGGCATCTACAGCCATCGTTTGGGAAATCTTTGGCTGGTGGGCGGCGCGTCCAACACAGGCGGAGCCGTACTAAAACACTTTTTCTCAGACGAAGAAATTTTAGAACTAAGTGGGCAAATTTCACCTCAACCAGAGAGTCCATTAGACTACTACCCGCTACTAAAGCCGGGAGAGCGGTTTCCAATCAACGATCCACAGCTGTTACCGAGACTAGAACCCCATCCTAGCGATCGTGTCAAGTTTTTGCACGGTTTATTACAAAGCATCGCTCGCATTGAGATGCAGGGCTACACCCTGCTAGAATCTTTGGGCGCGACCCCGCTACGGCAAATTTTTACGGCTGGAGGAGGAGCGCAGAACTCAACTTGGACTGCCATTCGCGCTTATCAGTGTCGTGTTCCCGTTCAGACCGCATCTCAGACAGAAGCCGCGTTTGGAACTGCTTTACTCATCCTGCCTCAGCGTGACTCAATAAGCCATGATGAGGGAAGGAGAGATCAGCGTCTCGGAGGGAATACTGAGAGAAGCTGAGGAGAATTCACTCTACCGACTACAACAGCCATGTGGCGAAAGCTGAAAAACGTCTTTCTCAGTTTGAGAACCTATTCCGATATGAGCCCTGATTTGGGCTTAAGGCGACAGATCGATCAGACCCTACGATCGCGCTCCCCTCGAAGTTTTGAGGAGTGGTATACCTGCTTTTGGAGGCGGCTGGGTGTGTCAAAAGATGTTGCCGCCTTCGTCTATGATCAGATGGAAGAGTATTCCGGGTTGCCGTTTTCGCAAGTTTTGCCGAGCGATCAACTCTCTAGCGATCTTCACTTATCGTTAGTGTGCTGGTTCGATTGGGAATGCACGCTATGCGACGACTTCCGCGATCGCTTTGGCATAGACATTCACGATTGCTTTGATCCTTATGCTCTTTCTACCGTCAAAGATCTGGTTGTCTTTCTAAATCAACAAGTCATTCGGGTAAATTATTCTCAGTCATAATTTACTCTCTCAGCAAATGACGTATCCCAGAGATTTGATCGGTTACGGACGCGATTCGTTTGACCCGCGCTGGAAAGATCAGGCGCGAATTGCCGTTCAGTTTGTGATCAACTACGAAGAAGGCGGCGAAGCCTGCACGCTTCATGGCGATCAAGCGTCAGAAGCATTTCTTTCAGAGATTGTGGGCGCAGAACCGCTTCTAGGCATGCGTCACATGAATATGGAGTCGTGTTACGAGTACGGTAGCCGCGCTGGGTTTTGGCGATTGCATCGGCTGTTTACCGAGCGAGGAATTCCAGTCACGGTTTACGGTGTTGCTATGGCGCTAGAACGCCATCCAGAAGCGGTTGCAGCAATGCTCGAAGCCCAATGGGAAATCGCTAGTCACGGTTATCGCTGGATTGACTATAAATACTTTTCAGCCGAAGCAGAGCGATCGCATTTGCGGAGCGCGATCAATATTCACACGCGGGTCACGGGCAGCCGTCCTCTAGGTTGGTATACCGGACGCAATAGCCAGCACACGCGTCAACTGGTGATCGAGGAAGGCGGCTTTCTTTACGATTCAGACAGCTATGCCGATGATTTGCCCTATTGGACTCATGACTTTGGCAAACCCCATCTCGTGATTCCTTACACGTTAGATAACAATGACATGCGGTTCGCCACCAATCAGGGCTTCAACTCTGGTGATCAGTTTTTTGCCTACCTACGGGATGCCTTTGATCTACTGTACGCGGAGGGCGAGACGGCTCCAAAAATGATGAGTGTGGGGCTGCACTGTCGATTAGCCGGAAGACCTGGACGGGCAGCCGCGTTAGCACGATTTTTAGACTATGTGCAGCAGCGCGATCGCGTCTGGTTATGCCGTCGCATTGACATTGCTCACCACTGGCATGAAATGTTTAGCCACCCATCCTGCTAGAGCAAGAGAATGCAAATAAACATTATTTTTCCTCATTGTTTATAGCAGTTTGTTGTCTAGCAACCCGCGATTCCTAAGGAGTTGCGCCTTCCGCTAATCGCACAATTATATTCATCGTTCCTTCAAAAAGAGATTTATTTCATCCATTTTTCAACCTCTCCTGAAACACAGTGGGCGAATTGTGGAAGAAATGCCAAAATGATCGGATATCTTTCTTAAAGAACCTAATGGTATTTAACTCCGACAGCGCGAATTTTCTTCATAACAATGTAGATGCAGCAGATGCAAACGCCCTATTGCGGTATCTCCAGCATCAGCCACCAGAAGTTTTAGAACGGGTGGCTCGCTCAGTTAGCCCTCAAGTAAAGCAAATTATTTCCCACAATGTGCAAGGGTTAGTGGGCGTTTTGCCCGCAGAAGGATTTAGCGTCAAAATTAGCACCGATCGCGAAAACCTCGCTGGGTTGCTCGCCTCTGCAATGCTAACTGGCTACTTTCTCCGTCAGATGGAGCAGCGTATGGAGTTAGATGGCTCTATCGATGAGGATCTCTAAATTTTATTTCAAGTCGATGTAGCTCATCTCAAATCGATGTAGCTCATGGTGTATCTCATTTAGTGGGATAAGCTCCCGGACGGACTTGAACGGTTTGAATTTGATTGTTCCGTTTGACTTCGACTTCCAATGCGGTCCCGATATTGCTGGCTTCTACACGAGCTTGGACATCAGAAGCCGTTTGAACAGCCGTTCCGCCAATTTTTTGAATGATGTCGCCGGGTCGTAAACCCCCTTGGGCGGCTGGAGAGTTCTCAGCCACTCTGGCTACTAGAACGCCGCGATCTTGATTGACTTTTACATCTGATGCTGACTCTCGCTCTAGCTCTTTGCGGAGGCTTGGCGTCAGGTCAACCATCTGAATTCCTAAGAACGGATGCTCAACCCGCCCTTTGCTAAAGAGTTGCTCGAACGCTCGCTGCGCTGTTTCGATCGGAATGGCAAACCCTAATCCTTGAGCATCCGCCCGAATTGCGGTATTGATGCCAATGACTTCGCCGCGATCGTTCAGCAAGGGGCCACCCGAATTGCCCGGATTAATGGCTGCATCGGTTTGAATAAAGCTGACTCGCTTATCGGGCACGCCGACTTGACTGCTGGAGCGATTTTTGGCACTGATAATGCCTGCTGTCACGGTGTTATCGAGTCCGAGCGGATTACCAATCGCGATCGCCCACTGCCCCGGGCTAACGGTTGCTGATTTACCCAATACCACCGTGGGTAAACTGCTCGACTCGATTTTAATGGCGGCAACATCGGTTACGGGGTCGATTCCGAGGACTTTTCCGGTAAACGAGCGCCCATCTTTTAGCGTCACTTCGACCGTATCTGCCCCTTCTACCACGTGGGCATTGGTGACGAGCCGACCATCTGCCGTCAAGATGAATCCTGAGCCTGTACCCCGTTCTACCCGATCTTCGGGAGCGGGTAGCTGCTCTCCAAAAAATCGCTTAAACACAGGATTGCGGAATGCTTCTGGGGCGTCGCTGACAACTCGGCGGGTGGCGTTGATGCGTACCACAGCGGGTCCTACGCGATCGACGGCATTAGAAATAAAGGTGGCGTCTGTGGCCTGGTTGCCTGCGACGGAGACCGGACTTGAGGGCGCAAGCTGAAAGGTTAATGGCTGCTTTGCGGTGCGATCGCTAAGATAGCTATTAGCAACTAACCCCGCTCCACCTCCGACCGCTAAAAGAGAAACACCGAGCGCTAACTGCTTGAAAGACAGCATCATATCCTAACCGCTTCTATTCGTTCTTAAATCCTAATCTAAGCCAAGCCGTACCGACCGCTTGAGCCGGGTATAGCTGGTCTAAAAACTCCCATCTGCTCCTTCTTGTACCGTTCACGTTTTGAGATACACTTCTTTACAAGACAATTAACTCAAGAATTCAGATTCGTCAATCACGAGTGTTATGGCAAACTATCGATCTATTTTGGCTTCAGTTCTAGCGATCGTCGCCGTTCTGTTTATTTGTTTTAGCGATCCGGCAGCGGCAAAGACGATTAAGAAACTGACGTACACCCCTCAGCAACTTGAAGAGATTCAAACCTCGATGAGCGACGTGACCGAGATGCGCGATCGCTTTCCTGAACTCAAGACGCTCATCGATCAGAAAGATGACATTTTTACTCGTAATTTCATTCACGGCCCATTGGGGGAACTGCGAGTTAAGCTGAGCAGTGTTGCGCGGAATTTGTTACCAGATGCTCAGAAACAAGCGCGCCAGCTTGCCAAGGATATCGCGAATGATCTCGTCAGAATTGACCAAGCGGCATCGACGAGAGATTTTACGTTGGCGTCTCGCTACTACAATGAAATGCTGAAAGATTTGGATACGTTTGAGCAGTTGTTGCCCAAGAGTTAAATTGTGACTGGGGTGTAGGGTATGGGGACATATCCTGCATCTCTTTTAAACTATGGCGAAAGTAACGATCGCGGGATGTGGCATTGTTGGCGCTACGATCGCATATGAGTTGAGCAAATCAGACTTAGACGTGACGGTTGTGGATCAGCAGCCTGCACCTGTTGAACCCGATTTGAGTGTTTGTCCAAGCGCTACAGGGGCGGCACTCGGCGTGTTGATGGGCGCGATTAGCAAGAAAGAAAAGGGCAATAACTTACGGATGCGGCTAGCTGGCATCCAGTATTACGAACGGACGGTTCCAGAGTTGGAAGCGCTGACTGGACTAGCGATTCCGTTTAACCGTCAAGGTATTGTGATGCTCCAGTTTGAGTCGGATTTGTCAGTTTGGGAGCGGTTGGTCGGGATTCGAGAGCAACAAGGGTGGACGCTGGAGATTTGGCAGCGCGATCGCTTGCAGCAACAGTTCCCGTTTCTCAATCTTGATCAGGTTTCGGCAGCCGTTTATTCTCCCCACGATCGTCAAGTGAATCCTGTTGCGTTGACTCGCGCGCTCATCAAGGCAGCGAAACTCAATGGAGCAACGTTCAAGTTTAATACGAGCGTTAGGGGCGCAACGGATCAAAGCGTGCAGACCTCAAACGGAGATATTGCCAGCGATTACTTCATTGTTTCGGCGGGATTGGGATCTACGGCGCTAACCGCTGCGTTAGCAACTCCGGTTGATATTCGACCTGTGCTGGGTCAAGCGATTGAGATTCGATTGAAAGAACCGCTCTGCGCTAATTGCACCTTGCCCGTGATCAGCGGAAATGATGTTCACCTTGTTCCATTGAGCGAGACGGAGTATTGGATCGGCGCGACGGTAGAATTTCCAACAGAAGCAGGCTTGTCCTTACCGCCAGATGGCGCGATGTTTGAGGCTGTGATGGATCAAGCGATCGCATTTTGTCCTGCGATCGCTCAAGCTGAGACAATTCGCACATGGTACGGGGTGCGTCCTCGTCCTCAGGGTCGGCCTGCTCCAATCATTGAGACGCTTCCAGGTCATCCCCACATTTTGTTGGCAACAGGACACTATCGAAATGGAGTACTGCTTGCTCCTGCTACAGCCGCAAAGGTCAGAGAGACAATTTTGGGGAGTTGAAGCCGAAGGCTCGGGTTCTGAGCCTGAAGTTCCGCCTTCCGAGCTTGAAGCATGAGGATCCGAAGGCGAAGTTCCGCGTTCTGAGCCTGGAGTTCCGCGTTCTAGGCTTGAAGCATAAGGCTCGGAAAGCGAAGTTCCGTGCTCTGAGCTTGAAGCATGAGGATCCGAAGGCGAAGTTCCGCGTTCTGAGCCTGGAGTTCCGTCTTCTGAGCCTGAAACGTGAGGATCTGAAGGCGGAACTTCAGCATCTAAAGCTGAGACTCCAAGCAACTCCGAAACCTCTTACAGTGGGATGTTCTCATGGCGTTCTGAATTCTCCGACAGTAGTTCTTGGATGACCGAAGAGCTGCGATGGCACAACACTGAACTTTTACACTTGACAAAAAGCTCTCATTTTGAGAGTGTTATATAACAACTTATCAACTTATAACCAGAGGTTAAAAGATGATTCCAAAAATTTTAGAAGTCAGTTATGCATTTAATTACAGACCGAAATCTGCGGGCAGAAGCTGAGCAATATCCCAATGTCAAGAACCAAGTAGAGACGTGGATCTCAGTTGTCAGAAAAGCGGCATGGCAGAATTTAGAAGAGGTTCGCAGAATCTACAAGGATGCTGAAGCGGTTGGCAACTTTACCGTCTTCAACATTAAAGGTAATGACTACCGATTAATTGTCAGCATTAACTACGAAAACCAAATGATTTATTACAAATACTTCTTAACTCATAGCGAATATGACAGAGACAAATGGAAAAATGGCCCTCACTTTTGATAAGGATGCATACCGCAATTTGCTTGCTGAGGTGACTCCCAAAGTCATTGAGACAGAAGAGGAGTACGAGCAGGCGTTAGCAATCGCAGAACGCCTTTTCTTTGCAAAAAACTGCACTCCCGAAGAACGAGCGTTGCTCAAATTAATCGTGATGTTAATTGAGGTGTATGAAACTGAGAATTATCCGATGGATAAACCTGAACCGCATGAAATTCTTCAGCACATTTTAGAATCAAGCGGAACGCGTCAAGTTGATTTAGTTGGCATTGTTGGATCAAGTGGAGTGGTTTCTGAAATCGTGAATGGAAAACGATCGATCAGCAAAGCGCAAGCTAAAGCATTGGGTGAGTTTTTTCATGTCTCACCCAGTTTATTTATTTAGCCTTGAATTGCTTCGGCTGAGTAGCATTCCGAGGTTTAGCATTCGCCTGAGTCGCCGCTTTTGCGATCGCCCAATTACCCGACTCGCACTTTAGTAGACGATTCAGCGTCGCGATCGCGCTCTGATCTTTAGAGCTTTTCACCCGATACTCCATCGCTACATTAATCAGTTCCATCGAAAGCCGCGTGATAAACGCCTGATCTTCCTGCGATTTCACCGTTCCTTCTTTCAGAGACTTGACGTTGCCAGTCAGCGATCGCCCCAAATCAAATCCATACTTCTGACTGATCGCATTAATTACATAGCGCTGTTCAGGACGCGCAATCTTTGCAAGAGGCGCGATCGGCTGCGTCAATAGTTTTTCTCGCAGAGTTCGATTCGTCACTTGCTCTTGCAGCCACGCTTCAGAAGTTGAAATCGGTAGATCAGTCGTTTGCTCATCCACTTTGGCAAAGGCGTGAGCTTCGGCATACGATACGCGACCATCTTTGTTGTAATCGGCAGACGCGACGGATTTTCCAGTGCGATCGCGCCCACTCAATCCTGCAAAAAAGCTTGAACTATAATCCCGATAATCCGCCTCGTTTACTTCAGGTGTACATCCGACCGAAGGTTGAGTCTTAATCGTGGCAAAAAATCCGCAGCGCGTCTGAAGCGCAACACCACGATTAGGATCACCCGCTTTGTAGATCAAATTGGCAAACGAACCGGAATAGCACTGAGACATCATCGTGACAAACGGCAAGTTCTGAGGCAATTGATCGAGCAGTTGCGTAAAATCTTGCACTGACAACGCCTCATCTTTCCATAGCATCAACTGATTGTTGTTATGGTTTGATTCGTTCAACACACCATGACCTGTGAAGTAGAAAAAGATAGGCGACGGTTGCTTGCCAGCTTCGCGCATCCAGGGCCTCAGGTTGTCATAGGTTGAAGCCCCCTGCAAATTTGGAATGTTAGGTGACTTAAATTTCTCGCGATCGGAATCGATATACCGAACGGTTTTCTCTCCACTCGTGCCGTTAGCGAAAAAGATGGGGGGGATTGAAAATCCCATTTTCTTCAAGGTTCGCTGAAAGTACAGCACATTCTTCTCAAGGGCAATCTCATTGTACGAAGCCGCACCTCCGCCCCCAAACACGCCGAACGTTTGAGAAGCGTCTTTCTGAAAAGCGAAAGCGTTTTTTTGAGAAGCGCTTTTCTGACAAGTCTTCTCCGCGTGCGAAACAGATTGAACGCGATTAGGATGGCGTTCAGATTGATAGTGTATGAATTGAGATGCTAATGTTGCGCCTACCGCACCCAAAAAAAGTGCCCACTTTTGCATAAGTTGTAACCATTGTGCCGGGTTAAGAGCAATTGTACCCAAGCTATAGCAGACGGATACCGTTCGTTAGCCCTTGACAGACGCGAGTGAGAAAATTGAGGTTGAGCGTCTCAATGCGATCGCTCGGTTTGTGATAATTTGGATTCCTCATATTCGCGGTATCTGTCACCATAATGGCTCGGTAGCCCCGATCCCAAAAAGCCGCATGATCGCCGCGTCGAGCATCGGGTAAAAGCTGACCTTTCATGCCCGCAGGCAGCCATTCTGCACTAATGCCGCCCTGACGAATCGTGCGACTGAGCCGGATTAAATCAGGAATGGTTGGCAAGTTGCCAATCAGTGCAATGAAATTTCCTTCTGTTGAATAGAAGCGCTCCAATCCAGCTGGATAGTTTTGCGAATTGGGTTCTGAGGTAGCGTAACCGAGCATTTCCAATGCGATCATCAGTCGAAGCGGTTCGCCATGTAGAGTCTTTGCATACTGCACATTGCCGAACGTATCCGATTGGGTATAAATCTCTTCCATATCGAACGCGACTAATCGAATCGGCGATCGCGCAGGTTGCTCATGAAATGCTTTCGCCATTTCTAGTAAAACTGCTACTCCCGTCGCGTTGTCATCCGCTCCAGGAGAACCTGGCACAGCATCATAATGAGCGCCAATCAGAATCGGCAGACGCTTTTGATCCTTAGCAGCCGGAAGATTCAGAATGAGATTAGTATGCGTTCTGCCATTTACCTTAAAGTCATGAGACTGAACGCTGCCCCACTGCTCAAAGTGCTGACGAATATATTGCTGAACGTAGAAATGTCCTTGCGTTGCAAAATAGGGGTCGCGATAGCGAACTAATTCACTCAAATGCGACTCTAGCCTTTCTTCTAACATTACCTTTCCTAATCTTCATAGCGTAATCTTCCGACACGGCTAAATTCGCGAATGTTGTGGGTGACCAGGATGAGATTGTGCGAGATTGCAACAGCGGCGATCAGAAGATCATTTGGACCGATCGGAGTTCCAAGAGACTCTAGTTGTACTCGAATTTGTCCATAAGTTTCAGCCGCTCTACCATCGAAGGGCAAGCTCACAAAATCGCCGAAGAAAGTTTGGTATAGCTCTAAATTACTACTGCGACGAGAACTTTTATAAACACCATAGTAGAGTTCAGCCTTGACAACATCACAGAGAGAAATATTTTGACGACCCACTTCAGCAAATTTATCTGCAATAGATTGGCTCCGCCCTGTAATGTATTGAATACAAGTATTGGTGTCTAATAAGTACATCTACATCAAATCCCAATCTCGCTGTTCGTAATCTCCCTGCTCTCCTCTCTCTAAAGGTTCTCCCTCCCACTTTCCAAACGTTTTTTCAAAAAAACCAGGCGACCATCCGAACTCTTCTGGTGTTTTTTGAGAAGGCTCGACAACAGGGGTCACCATGACCGTAACTTCTACTGACTGATCTTTCATTGAGGTGGGAATATCAAGATGCAAGACGCCATCAGAGCCAACGCGAGATCGAACTTTGATTTCAGAGGTAGCCGCTTCTGATTGAATGATTTCAGACATATCGCCTCCATTAGTTTCAGTGAAGCTGCTTCTATTGTGACTTGAGAACTCTGCTAGACAAATTCTCCTTTTGCTACCAAGATAACTCTGCCACCTACAAACACTCGAATTTCCTCCTGCTCTTTCTGCGCATTCAGCAGCAGCAACGATGGTCTTCCCATCTCGTAGCCTTGCTCCACTCGAATATCGATTTCTGGCGTTCCAAAATACTCGTGTTGCACTAAATATCCTGCAAGACACCCGTTTGCGCTTCCGGTGGCCGGATCTTCAGCCACGCCTAAACCATCGGCAAAGACACGCACACTTAAGTCATTCTCAGAATGATTGGTTTCAGGGCAAAAAATTAGAATCGCTTTGGCCTGAGTCGTTTCGATCAGCTTGAAAAACCGTTCTTTGTTAACTCTGGCTTGCTGGAGAGCCGTATGCGTTTTGAGCGGCGCAATGATGAAGGGAACTCCGGTTGAAACTTCTGCGATCGGGAAGCGATCGTCCAGTTGCGATGCCTCAAGATTCAAAATTTCAGCAATCTCGGTTAGCTCAAATCGTTGTCTAAAGGCTGGAGAATTTTGGCGCATCCACAGAACATCAGGGCGCTGATCGTGATAGCTGATTGTCACGGGAATCTGCCCCACTTGAAGATTTAAGGTGATGGCGTCGATCGCGCGTCCCATTACTTCCTGTTGCAGGACAAAAACAGTGCCTAGGGTCGGGTGTCCTGCGAAAGGAAGCTCCTGTTTCGGAGTAAAGATGCGAACAGGGAATCCGCCCTCCTGCGGCTCCTCAGAAACAATAAACGTCGTCTCCGAATAATTTATCTCATTAGCGATTTGCTGCATTTGTTCAGAAGAAAGCTCCGTCGCTTGCCGAAACACCGCTAACTGATTCCCGGCGTACTTCTGTTCTGCAAAGACATCAACAATATAAAAGGGCAACCCCATGACGCTACTCGCTACCAGTAAAAAATTATTTCTAATTCTTCCATAGTGCTGATCCCCAAATTCTATATCTGAGCTAGAAAGCCAGAATTACTCGCTTTATGCAAAGAAAACTTACCTTCTAGAGATAGATCTTTTGGTTTTACAAAAACTTTATAATTGCCCCTGGCAAAACTGTATTGATGTTTACAATTTTATTAGCTGTGTCATGTTGATCCTTGGACTCGTTTGGGTCGCCTCTTGGTTTGGCGGCATTTCTTCCTTAAGCGGAAAGCTGCTAGAAGCACCCCAGTACTGGTCTACTGTGCTTTCTAGTAACACGCTTTCTAGTAACACGCTTTCTAGCGCGGCAACTAGCTCTATCAAACTGCAAAGGATTGCAGTATCTCAGGATGCTTCACTGTCCAGTCATTCACCTCTCAAGATTGTTTCTGTCAAGACTGTTTTAGGCTCTATCTCAGATTCGGTTCGCTTCAACTTCGCCGCATCTGACAGAAAAAATCAAATTCAAGCCACCAATTCGTCTTTTGATGATCCAGACGGCTGGCTCGAAACTGTTGAAGACCTGTTAGTCAACGCGGTGTTCGATCCAGCGTCTGAGGTTAATGCGGCTTCTCCCGTGCCTCTCTCCTCTGGCAAAGCTTCAGAATCTGAGGCCGCGATCGCAACTGAGCAGGCGTCTGAGACTTCGATGGAGGATTGGCTAAAGGCAGCAGAAAATTTGCTGCTGGGGTTTCCTAGTTTAGCTACCGAGGTGGAAGACGACTACTCTTCAGTTTCAGTCATTGAAGTAGGATATGACGATAAAATTTTGAGTCCTAACCCGGAGGCACAGAGCCAACCGTTTCTAAAATGCGCTACGTCGCCACAAAGTAACCCCTCAGAGCCATCCGCACTGAGGGGTTTTCAAGTTTGGGTGCAAGATTGTCTCGTGGCGATCGTTCCCAAACGTCAGGTAGCAGACGCGATCGCAACTGCTGTCACCCCACTTGTAGAAATGACCGACATCAATCCCGCTGATCTACAGCCTGCGGTGATCGATGGGAAAGCGGTTGGGAAATTTGGCGATCGCACGCTATTCACGATTGATCAATCTTTAGCCGATCAGATCGGGCGTCCGGCGGAACTGATTGCGATCGACTGGATCAACAATATTCGCATCTCGCTGGGACATGCGCCGCTGCCCCTAGCCGAGGCGCAAGTGAAGATGCACCAACTCCAGCCCACCAACGCGAGTATCGATGGCAAAGCCTCTTGGTACGGACCTTATTTTCACGGACGACAAACAGCAACCGGAGAAATTTTTGATCAAAATGCTTTGACTGCTGCCCATCGCTCATTACCCTTTGGAACCTACCTCAAAGTAACCAATCAACTCAACGGCAAAAGCGTTGTGGTGCGAGTGAACGATCGAGGCCCTTATTTTGATGAGGATGAACGGGTGATCGACCTATCCAATCGAGCCGCGCTGTGTATTAGTAGCGATGATCATGGAGTCGTGCCGATCGAAGCAGTGGTGCTACAACAAAGTCCTGCTTCAAACACCGCTTCTAAAAAAGGAACTCAGGTTTCCTTATCTCCCAATCGCGCTATTGGTTACTAGCCGCTTTTAGGCTCGGGTGCTGCAAAATGATTTGGCGGTTCGGCGCAGTCTTTATCCATCCTTCTTGCCGGAGTTGACCAAACAGGCGAGTGACGGTGACGCGGGTTGTGCCGATCGCATTGGCAATTTGCTGATGCGTCAGTCTGATATTGAGCCGAACCCCTTCAGCTCCAGGTTGCCCGACTTCATGCTGAAGCAGCAGCAGGAATTGTTTGAGGCGTTCTTCCACGCGGCGGTAGCCTGCTAAGGCAAGAAAAGCTTCGGTTTGCTGGAGCCGTCGTCCCAAATGTCTAAAAATCCCTTGACTCAATGCAGGGGATTTTTCAATTTCAGCCAAGGTCAGACACATCAAATCGGCATCTGATAGCGCGATCGCATGATATGGAAAAATCCCAGTTAACGGTAGCCCAAATGGCATAGATGCCGTCACCACAGCCAACAACGCTTCATCTCCCGTCGGATAGAGCGTGTTCAGCGACACAATGCCTCGGCAGACAATCCACACCTCATCGGCACGCATTTGGATGGGTTGACCACTGCGAAAGGGTTGTAGGCTCCGCTCTCGATAAAGCTGCTCCAGTAATTGACGAAGATCGGGGGGGCTAGTCAAACTGGATGTGAAGGATTGGATCATGGAGGACCTTCCGTAATCAGGTTCCACCCAATACTGTAAAAGCTAGACTTCAAGACAAGGTAATCGACAGGTTAACGTTAGAAGTGATTTTTGATTTTCTGTTCTCTCGCGCTCAGAGCTTGCTGCCTCTTCCTGCGATTACAATAATTGAAAGGCGGATCAGGAAGGGAGTGACGTGACTCAGGATAAACCAAATTCTGGCAGCAGCGGCAAGCGCGCGCCTTATCAGAAGGTGGCGGGTTCCAATTACTACACGCTTTTGGGGTTACATCCGGCGGCGTCGGTGCGAGAGATCCGGCAGACTTACCGAGAGTTGAGCAAACTCTACCACCCAGACACAACGGCGTTACCAAGCGCGATCGCCACCGAGAAATTTCAGCGAATTAATGAAGCTTATGCCACTCTGAGCAATCCCGATCGCAGAACAGCTTACGATCAGAAGATAGGCTATTCCCATGTTGTCGTCGCTCAACCTTTACCAACTCTAAACAAGCCCCAGCCGAGTTCATCAGCCTATTTAGATCCAACCGATCGCCCCCTCTCGGCAGGAGAAATTTTTGCGCTGTTTATCTTGGGTCTAACGTTTGTGGCCTGTTTAGTATTGGCGGTGACGATCGGTTTAACAAGGGGCGAAGCAGCGTTTAAGCCGTTGGTTGCTCAAGATCCGGTGATTCAAGAAGCGTTTGAAATATTGCAGCCTCCTCCAGACAGTCGCGGGGAACCAAAATTAGAAAGGTTCTCTCCGTTAATAGAAACACCAGTAATAGAAACACCAATTAATCTGACCCCCAGTTCAGCCACTGCGACTGACCCGGCAAGGGCAACCTTTGAAGGTGAAGAAGACACTCCGCAACCTCCAGAGATTGCTCCTATAGAATTTGAGGCCGTCACCAAATCTAACGATCAGTCAAATGTAATAATTGAATCTAGTCGTTCACTATCCCATTCTTAGCAGCTTATCCCTTACTCTATGACTCTTCCCTCAGCTGATACTCCCCTTTACAATCATCCTCTCCCTCAGATTGAATCTTGGCTGACAGATCAAGGTTGTCAGCAAGATTCAGATGAACTTCATTGCTGGACAATAGAGCGTTCAAAGTGGCAAGCAGAACTCTGCTTGGATGTAGATCAATTGACAGTTCGCTATCTCAACGTCGAAGGTCGGGACTTGCAGCGATCGTTCAAATATTCGCTCTCCCGCCAAGACCTCGAAGACGCCATCTTTGGGGGGCCTTAGGACTCTAGACAAGTCTGTATCAGGCTTTACCAACTTTTCCAAAGCGTCGCTCACGGCCTTGATACGACGCTAGAGCTTGATGAAACTCATGCCGATCAAAGTCAGGCCAGAGGGTATCTGTGACGTAGAGTTCGGCATAGGCCGCCTGCCACAGCAGAAAATTGCTCAGGCGCATCTCACCACTCGTCCGGATCAGCAAGTCCGGATCGCAGACTCCAGCCGTGTAAAGATGTCGATCGAACAGACTTTCATCAATGTCATCTGGTTGAATTAAGCCTTGTTGAATTTGAGCGGCGATCGCACGACACGCCCGCACAATTTCTTGCCTTCCACCGTAATTGGTCGCGACTGAGAACGTGATGCCCTGGTTGTCTTTTGTTTCCAACATCGATCGCTCAATTTCTGCCTGCAAACTCGTGGGCAGCGCATCTAAGTTGCCCACAAAGCGAATGCGGACGTTTTCTTCTTTCATTTCGCGCAACTCTTGGCGCAGTACCCGCTCAAACAGCGTCATCAAAAAATCGACTTCTTCGAGCGGTCTACCCCAATTTTCGGTCGAAAAGGCATATGCTGTCAGCGCTTGAACGCCCCAATCGCGGCAGCAGCGCAGCAGATCTTTTAGCGTATCCACCCCACGTCGATGTCCTATGATACGCGGAAGACCTTGGCGCTTTGCCCAGCGTCCATTTCCATCCATAATCACAGCAACATGTTTAGGCAAGCGATCGCGATGCAAATCAGTCGGTAATTCTTGTAAAGTCGAGGGCTTCGCAGTCATTGTTTTCGAGCAACCGAGGGTGAGTAGTCAAGCCGTTCGAACAATCGAACATCAACAGAAACGGGAATTTAGAACTCTGAATCACCAGGCTTTCGCCCATCACTGACTTTGGATTTAGCTTTACGAAGCTCTACCGAATTGGGTAACGTCCGTTTTTGAAACAGCCGTGAGAACAAGGATAATCCCTTGGTCACTAAGCGGCGAATGAACGTTCTTAGATTTGGAGCGACAGGTTCGCGATCGCCCGCAAACGAGAACTTCGCTTCAAGTAGCTCTTTCAATTTACTGCTCGTGAGGGGGCGATTTAAAAGTCCCCGTTCTGCTAGTGAAATCGACCCCGTTTCTTCAGAAACAACAATACAGATACACGTTTCTACTCGGTCAGTCATTCCCATCGCGGCGCGGTGGCGCGTACCAAGCTGCCGAGACGCTGTTTTCTCTGATAGAGGCAAAATCACCCCTGCTGCCACGATGCGAGAGCCACGAATGAGGACGGCTCCATCGTGCAGCAGCGTTGTCGTTTGAAAAATCGTTTGCAACAACTCTTTTGAAAGTTCCGCATTCAATTTTACGCCTGGAACTGAGAAATCGCGCTCATCGATTGGGCTACCCGTTTCTAGAATTAGAAGTGCCCCTGTTCGGTTTTGGGATAGCTCTTTGATCGCATCGACAATTTGATCGGTGACACTGTCTGATCCAGGCAAGCTGCGGCGAGACGGTTGAAACAGCTGCACGATTTCTCCTCGTCCAAGCTGTTCTAAAAATCGTCGGAACTCGGATTGCAAAATGAATGCCATCGCTACAGCTGCACCCACAACCAAGTTATTGAGGACAAAGCTGAGCAGTGTCAGATCAACCCGACGACTGATTGCCGCCGCCAGCATCAGAATAATAAAGCCCCTCACCATCCAGAGGGTGCGACGCTCTCCAATAATGATCAGCATCATGTAGGTCAGTGCCAACACCAACCCGACATCGAGCAAAAACCGAAGATTTTCCAGGTTAAGCAAGAACTGGAGATTGTCTAGAGTGAGAGCTAACAAGGACGGTATCCTGTCAGGAGCAGGTGGGGGAAAAGGGATGAGGGATGAGGGATGAGGGAGGAAAGAGGGAGGAGAAAGAACGAGAGAGATAGGAGTCGTTCTATATTCCTATGACAGTAGGTTCCTAGTTCATCCTTACATCGTTATTTCAGATGGGCAGGAAGGCGATCGTAACGAATCAAATCTTCGTAGGTTTCCCGTTGCAAGATGAGAGTCGCGTTGCCATTGCCGACCAAAACAGCCGCCGGGCGAGCCAGTCGATTGTAGTTAGACGACATGCTGTAATTGTAAGCTCCGGTTGCCATGACAACGAGAGTATCTCCGGGTTGAGTCGGAGGTAGTGTCGCGTCTTTAATCAGAATGTCTCCCGATTCACAGTGCTTGCCAGCGATCGTCACCGTCTCGGTCATTGGTTCGGACATGCGGTTGGCAACGATCGCCCGATACAGCGACTGGTAAGTGATGGGACGGGGATTGTCAGACATGCCACCATCAACACTTAAATAGGTGCGAATGCCTGGAATTGTTTTCTGTCCGCCGACGGTATAGGCAGTGACGCAGGTGGTTCCAACCAGCGATCGCCCCGGTTCAGATAAAAGTTTCGGCAATGGAATGTTCTCAGCTTGACAAGCGGCAGCTACAGACTCACACACCACCTTTACCCATTGGTCAATGCTAGGCGGATCGTCAGATTCGGTGTAGCGAATGCCTAAACCACCCCCAATGTTGAGTTCTGAAATAGATAAGCCATACTGCGCCGCTTTGCTGAGCCATTGCACCATCACTCCGCCCAAATCTTGGTGGGGTTGCAACTCAAAAATTTGAGATCCAATGTGCGCGTGCACTCCCACAAACGAGAGGGTCGGTTGACCACTGACAAACTTAAGAACCTCATCGACTTGATTGGGGTCGAAGCCGAATTTACTGTCTAGATGTCCGGTGCGAATGTATTCGTGAGTGTGACACTCAATGCCCGGTGTCAAGCGCAGCATGATCCGAACGTTCTGGCGATTCAAGCTAGCGATCGTCTGTAGCTCTAGCCAATTGTCCACAATGACAGTGCAGCCGGATTCAATGGCAAGATTTAGCTCATCTAAAGACTTGTTGTTGCCGTGGAGATAGAGCTTGCTCGGATCAACTCCAGCTTTAAGCGCCGTATAGAGTTCACCCCCTGAGACGATATCAATGCCTAGTTTTTCTTGAGCAACGATCGCGCAGATGGCTAGACAATTCCAAGCTTTCGAGGCATATAGTACTTGAGATTCGCCGGGATAGTAGCGTTTAAATGCATCCCGATATTGGTGGCAGGCTGTTCTTAGGGAAGCTTCATCCAATATGTAAAGAGGTGAGCCAAATTGCTGAACCAGATCTGTTACGTCGCAACCTCCAATTTCTAAATGGTCGCGATCGTTAACCTTTGCGGTCAACGGCACTAGAGACTGATTTGGAGAGCGCTCTGGTGTAATGTCGGTTAAGTATTGGCGACCTGTATTTTGCGCCTCTAAAGCTTGAGTCGATACCATTCTTGTTGCGTCCTCGATCGCTGGGGGCGGGTGACTTGCCCATTTAAACACTATGTTACCCAGTGTACAATTGAGGGCTGTTGATTCGGAGTCGAATTTAACACGGCGTGACCTCGATTAAGCTTCAGCCTCTTGACCACACTCTTCTTCCAGCCGCGCTCCAGTTGGATCACCTTTGCTTTGGTGGTTTATGGACATTGGACGGCTATCAGAGAGAATTAGACAGCCCGAATAGCGACTTACTAGCGATTGTTCCAGCACCTTCAATCCCTGATGAAGCAGTTGTCATCACTGAAGAGCGGAGCGAATCCCTTGTGAACCCAACAGCAAATCTTTCAACGAGCTATCTACGTGCTACATCTGCTGTCACCGATCCCCTGCTCGGACTCGGCTGCTACTGGGCAATTCTCGACGAAGCCCACATTACAATTTTGGGCATTCATCCTGACTACCAGCGACGCGGACTCGGACACCTGATGCTATGTGCCCTCCTCGATCGTGCCCGCCAACGCGATATGGCACGCGCTACCTTGGAGGTCAGAATTTCTAATCAGTCCGCTCTATCGCTATATCAAAAGTTTGGATTTCAGATTGCAGGACAGCGTAAAGGTTATTACACTGATACCGGCGAAGATGCCCTAATTCTATGGCGCGGCAAACTTCAATCGACTGAGTTCGCCACGCTTCTGACAACACAATGGACTGAGATTCACCATCGTCTTACGCAGCAACATTGGTCACTTCAGCTCGGTTTAGAGTTGTTAACAGCAGAGAACTCTGCCTTGACTTATCCCTAAGCTTTCACTGACAATCTGCCCTTGGCTATAAATTTTTCTTTTCCTTGGCTCGACCGAACGAAAGAGATCGGTTATCGCGCTCCAACCTGTTGCTGGAATCATAGCAACCGGAGGTTTTGTCTATGTTAGAATCACCCTACCGGCACGCAGCAGGTAAATGGAAAAACGCCATGTTTGAACGCTTCACAGAAAAAGCCATCAAGGTCATTATGTTAGCTCAGGAGGAAGCACGCCGCCTGGGTCATAACTTTGTCGGTACAGAACAGATCCTCCTGGGTCTAATCGGAGAAGGAACTGGCGTCGCCGCCAAAGTCCTTAAATCTATGGGCGTCAACCTCAAGGACGCTCGGATCGAAGTAGAGAAGATTATCGGTCGAGGATCGGGCTTTGTGGCAGTGGAAATTCCGTTTACGCCACGGGCAAAGCGCGTTCTAGAACTCTCCCTTGAGGAAGCCCGCCAGTTAGGACACAACTACATTGGCACTGAACACCTGCTTCTAGGGCTGATTCGAGAAGGCGAAGGAGTCGCTGCCAGAGTGCTTGAAAATCTGGGAGTTGACCTCTCGAAGGTCCGGACCCAAGTGATCCGAATGCTGGGCGAAACCGCCGAGGTTTCCTCAGGTGGTAGCCAAGGACGAACCAAAACTCCGACCCTCGACGAGTTTGGCTCGAACCTCACGCAGCTTGCCGCTGATGGAAAGCTTGATCCCGTTGTGGGTCGCCAGAAAGAAATTGAACGAGTGATTCAAATCCTCGGTCGCCGGACAAAGAACAACCCAGTGTTAATCGGTGAGCCTGGAGTGGGTAAAACCGCGATTGCAGAAGGTCTCGCTCAACGGATTGCCAACGACGATATTCCAGACATTCTAGAAGACAAGCGCGTCGTCACCCTGGATATTGGTCTGCTCGTGGCAGGAACCAAATATCGGGGTGAATTTGAAGAACGCCTTAAAAAGATCATGGACGAGATCCGGTCTGCCGGAAACGTCATCTTGGTCATTGACGAAGTTCACACCCTGATTGGTGCGGGTGCTGCTGAAGGCGCGATCGATGCCGCTAATATTCTTAAACCAGCCTTGGCGCGGGGTGAATTGCAGTGCATCGGAGCTACCACGCTCGATGAGTATCGCAAGCACATCGAACGGGATGCCGCTCTAGAGCGTCGTTTCCAGCCCGTTATGGTTGGTGAACCCTCGGTGGATGAAACCATCGAAATTCTGCGGGGTCTGCGCGAGCGCTACGAGCAGCACCACAAGCTGAAGATTTCGGATGAAGCAGTGGATGCGGCAGCGAAACTGTCTGATCGCTATATTTCCGATCGCTTCTTGCCCGATAAAGCGATTGATCTGATCGATGAAGCGGGTTCCCGCGTTCGGTTGATCAACTCGCAGTTGCCACCTGCCGCTAAAGAACTCGATCGCGAACTACGTCAAGTCCTAAAAGACAAAGACGATGCCGTGCGATCGCAGAACTTTGACAAAGCGGGCGAACTGCGCGATCGCGAAATGGAGATCAAAACCGAGATTCGAGCGATCGCTCAAACTCGTAAGACCGAATCGACGGGCGAAGACGCTCAGCCGATTGTGACGGAAGAGGACATTGCGCAGATCGTGGCATCTTGGACGGGTGTTCCGGTGAATAAGCTCACCGAATCTGAGTCTGAGAAGCTGCTGCACATGGAAGACACCCTGCACACCCGACTGATTGGTCAGGATGAAGCGGTGAAAGCCGTATCGAGGGCAATTCGTCGCGCCCGGGTTGGTTTGAAGAATCCCAACCGACCGATCGCCAGCTTTATCTTCTCTGGTCCTACCGGGGTTGGTAAAACCGAATTGACGAAGGCATTGGCAGCTTACTTCTTCGGATCTGAAGATGCCATGATTCGCCTTGACATGTCAGAGTTTATGGAGCGTCACACCGTTTCTAAACTGATTGGTTCGCCTCCTGGATATGTCGGTTACAACGAAGGCGGTCAGCTGACTGAAGCTGTGCGTCGTCGCCCCTATACCGTGGTGCTGTTCGACGAGATTGAGAAAGCACACCCTGACGTGTTCAATATGCTGCTGCAAATCTTAGAAGATGGTCGTTTGACCGATGCTAAGGGACGCACAGTAGACTTCAAGAACACCTTGCTGATTATGACCTCGAACATTGGTTCCAAGGTGATCGAGAAAGGCGGCGGTGGTTTGGGCTTCGAGTTCTCCGGTGAAGGGGAATCCGATTCTCAGTACAACCGCATCCGCGCGTTGGTGAACGAAGAACTGAAGAACTACTTCCGGCCTGAGTTCCTCAACCGTCTTGATGAGATCATTGTCTTCCGTCAGTTGAACAAGGAAGAGGTCAAAGAGATTGCTGTCATCATGCTGAATGATGTCTTTAAGCGCTTGCAGGAGCAAGGAATTACTCTCGAAGTCACCGAGAAGTTTAAAGACCGCTTGGTGGAAGAGGGCTACAATCCCAGCTACGGAGCGCGTCCACTGCGTCGTGCCATTATGCGACTGCTAGAGGATTCGCTGGCTGAGGAAATTCTGTCTGCCCGCATTAAAAATGGTGATACTGCCGTCGTTGATGTGGATGAGAGCGGACAGGTGAAGGTGATTCAGGGACAAGAGCGTGAGTTGTTGCCCCAAGCCGCCGAGTAGTAAATTCTAGAAGATTAAGAAATAAAAGCGGTAGAGAGCTTTGGCTTTCTGCCGCTTTTATTTTTCACTTGCTCAAGTAATTCATCAATCTTAAAAAAACTGGAAAAACCCGCGAATTATACTGCTCAGAAATAGAATAAGGCTTACTGTTGTTCTTCGAGCGGTAAAGCATGTATCTCTAGCGCCATAGAAGCTAGAAATAAACGTTCTCCGACAAGCTTGTAATGTGTTCAGTTAAGAACATTGTAGTGTTGACCATTTAAGTGAAAGTTGAGGGATAAGGCGTCTTATGGCAAACGGTGGATTTTGGGCAGACTTTAAGAAGTTTTTGATGCAAGGCAACGTGATTGACTTAGCCGTTGCGGTCATCATCGGAGCGGCGTTTAGCAAAATTGTTGATTCTCTAGTCACAGATGTGATTACACCAGCCATTATCGGTCCTGCAATGCAAGCCGCAGGAGTGAATAGGTTAGAGAATTTTGTCGTTGGCAATGGGATCAAGATTGGCGTATTTCTAGCGGCAGTCATCAACTTTATTATCATTGCCTTTGTTATTTTCATTCTGATTCGGGCAATTGAAAAAGCGAGACGGAGATTCTTCCGTCAAGAAGCTGTGGAAGAGGCTGCCCCCGCCGACCCAGTAGTGCTTTCTCAAGAACGTTTAACCGGCGCGATCAAGCATCTCACATCCACTCTAGAACGCCGATAAGTGTCTCTGCCCCGGCGACATTCTGTTTAGCATCGCTCCGCTTTCTGCTGTTATGAAGAGCGGAGCGATGCTATGGAGTTGCGTGTGCTAGGTGCTGTTACTTTAAGTGCTGTTATTTAAGGAATTAAGTCATACACACGCCGATTGAACTCGCTTTCTGTAATCTCTTTCCGAAAGAACTGACCCTTAACTTGGCTTAAGTCGTTTCTAAGTTTTCTTAGCGATTCAAGTTCTGAGGGGGACGGAGTTGGGCTAGGTGAAGGGGTCTGAATGGCGCGGGCATCGGCGTCTAGCTGGCGACGAACCGCGATCGCGGCAATACCTGTGACTGGAAATCGTCGATTGCGCTGATAAACCTTGACGATGCTATAAGTTTCGCGACGGTAGTTACCCGTAATCGGTAGAGATAGTCCAGTGACGATCTTGAGATTGTTTTGAAGGATTTTTACGGTTTTTTCGACGGTCGCACGCAGTTCTACCCCATCTTGACCATTGGGAGTGAGGCTGGCATCCTGCTGAAACTGCGCGATCGCGGCTTGAGTATACGTCTCTACATAGGTCAACGATCGCAGTGCGGTTGAGGAGCAATCAATATTGCCTAAGACATCGCGATCGCAAGCATTGAAATTGTTTCCCAGTCCATCTAATCCGCGTGGACCTAAGTAATAGCCTAACCCGTCTAGATTTTCCCTGAGATCGACGAGAGACAATGGCATGACGTTCAATCCTTTCTGAACTAGTAGATGGTCTAGAGAAGAATGCTAAATCCTGGCATTACAGATTTACCACTAATTGAAGACTACTTTATACACTGCCGAAAGGGATTTAGCATTATTTCTAGCGATTGATGCGAAGTTTCTTGCTCCTAAGGCAGCATTGCTTCGCGCCATTGGAATGCTTCTTCATGGCGATGGACAGTTTCTTCGCACAGATGGACAGTTTCTTTGCGTCGATGGAATGCTTCTTCTATGACGATGGACAGCTTCTTTGCGTCGATGAACAGTTTCTTCCTATGGGTGGACAGTTTCTTCGCACGGATGGACAGTTTCTTCACGCTGATTGAATGGTTCTATTTTATAGATGTTCATTGCTTCCCTCCTTTCCATCCGTGAATCTCTGGCGTCTAAGTTTTTAGAGCATTGTGCTTTCTTAACTACTTTGGGGGACTGTGCTGGTAGGCTGTTGCACACCCTTTCAAGGATAATGATCAAGATCTACTGAAGGGATAGAAGCCAGCTTTGTCAATGGGGCTACTATACGGATTAGGGCGAACGCATACGTTTCTTCATAATTGCAGCTGAAGAGTTGAACTGATACGGAAGAGGGCATAGAATCCAGAACAATCCTGGCTTCGAGGCAAGTTTTTCCATGATGGATGCCG
>JAHHHP010000033.1 GCA_019359275.1 Myxacorys chilensis ATA2-1-KO14
CAGCGATGGTTTCCATAACCGTCTCATCTTTTTTTCTACGCCCTTTCTTTCAGATTTTGATGCGTTTGGCAAGTCCTGTTGAGAATGGTGCAAGATCTGAGTTAACGCTAACTGAAGGCATTTACTATTTTCGCGAGCAGGTGTTTGGGTAGTTCAACGAATTCTGCACTGATGAGTTAGAGGTGTTGGCAACTAAGATGATTTTTCCAGCAGGCGTTCTCTGCCAGCTAGTTGCTTCAACAACTGGCGTGTAGGGTGTAGAGTGATCTTGAGGTTTGTAACTTGCTTCTCCAGTTGAATTAGGAATGTCTCCGCGTCTCCGGATCTCCGTGTCCTTAGCTTCTGGCGGCTGAGTCACGGTTAGCCTGCGTCGGTCTTGCCACTCCGCATCATCGTCTAATTGTTGCTCTGGTGTGGGCGGTAAGCCACCGCGACCAGTAATGACGAAGGAGTTGCCTTGATTGGCGGGACACCCTTGAGCAATCAGACGGGAAGAATCAACGACGGTGGTGGGCAATGCGACTAAGCCAGCGGTAGGGGCAAGCCGATCGATGTTAAGTTGCACCGTGCCCTGTTGAGCAGACGTGGATCCAGTTGCGGTGATGTCACTCAAGGGCGTGTCTTGCGATCGAGTCTCGATGCCAAAGATACCATAGGTATTCACTGTGATGTTGCCACCACGAGCGTTCACAGAGTTAGCACTGATGTCGCTGTTTTCGGTAGGAACGGCAACGATCGATCCTGCATTAATCCGAATGTTGCCGCCATTGCCACTGCCCCTCGCCGAGGTTGTGATTTGACTATTGTTTCGCAGCAGTAGAAAATCCCGCACATTCAGGTCAAGGTTGCCTCCTTCCCCAGATGCAGTAGCCGCAGTAATTGAACTGCCACGATCGAGAGAAATCGAGTTGGCATTCACCTGCAATGTGCCAGCATTCCCAGTCCCCTCATTGTTGACACCAATGTTTGACCCATTACTGATGTTCAAACGAGGCGTATTAATAGTCACGCTACCTGAATTCCCACTTGGTCTGTCAGGCAGTCTATAAACTTGTCGTAAGGATTCAACCACAATAGAGGCAGACGAACCCACACGACTGGGAAAAGGATTGCCAAACATTGTACTACTAACCTCGACAAATTCGCTGGCATTGATGGTGACACTGCCGCCGTTACCAGTTGCTAAAGTGGAAGTATTGACAGTGCCTCCGTTTTGAAGCACCAACCTTGCCGTGTTAATCGTTACTACTCCAGCATTGCCAGCATTGAGGGCGTTAGAGGCCACACTGCTCCGAGTGAAAAGAGGTGTCACTCCTACTATTTCTACTGCTTCAGCTGCATTCACCGTCAAAGCACCACCCTTGCCAGATCCAAAAGTGGCAGTTGATACAGTTGCTCCGTCTAGAACACTCAACCGCTCTGTTGATACCGTTATCGTTCCTCCATCTCCAGAGCTGTAAGAACCACTACCGATAACACTGGCAAAAGTAGGATTTGTGGACGAAAATCCAATCAGTTGGATAGAGCCAAAAGCATTTACAATGACGTTGCCAGCATCACCAGAACTGTAGGAGCGAGTAACAGTTCCCGCCCCACTCTGTGCAATTAACTGCTGAGTTGAAACTGTAATATCTGCGCCACGTCCAGTTCCCGCAGTTTCACTATACAATCCACCAAGCAATCGACCATCTGGGCTACTTCCGCTTAATTCCAGCGATTGGGCAGCATTCACTCTAATGGTTCCTCCTGATTGAGTCCCCCCATTTTGAACCAAAATCAGTGAGCCATCTGCCAGCGAGACTTGATTCCCCTGCGCTTGAATTGAACCGCCCCCGCTTGCATCGGCTAATGCCTGTCGCGATAGACGAATATCCCCAAAGGTTTGTACTCCTGGATAGCTGAAGGTAAAACCATCACCAAGACTAACTTGTCCATTGCGAACGCTCCCCAACTTAATGTGTCCTTGCTCTGCTGTCAGCGTACCGCCTGCAATATCTATATCTCCTCCAATTAAAGCAAGAGACTGACCGACTGGCACCCGCAACCCTGATGCACTATTATTTCTGGTAATAGGAGAAAACCGAAGGACTAGAACAGATAAATTGTAGCCATTCCCCTGCACTTCAATGCGCCCTGGATTCGCTCCCATCTGCAAGCCAACCGGAACACTCACCGTCAATAGCGGTGCGGTTTGAGGATTGGTGGCGCTATACTGAAAATTATCAGCAAAGTTAATGCTGTTAGCAGTCGTCGCCACAAACGAACCCCCAATATTCAGTCGGGCATTGGGACGAAACAAAATGCCATTCGGATTGAGCAAAAACAAATTTGCCGTGCCATTTGCCCGAATCACCCCATCAATATTTGAGATTGATCCACCTGTGACGCGGCTGAAAATGTTCTGCACATCAGCCGCATTGTTAAAGTAGGCAGAACCTCCAGTCGGTATGGAAAATTGGCTGAAGCTGTGGAAAAGGTTGCCCCCTCGCCTGGCTCCCCCATCAATTTGCACACTGGGATCGCCTGAAACTTGCGATCGCTCCTCCGTAGGCAATGTAGTATCTGGCACGATTTGCGCGGCGATCGGTTGAATAAACCCTGCACTCACGAGGCTGACTGTCAAAACGCTGATTTGAAAATGCGATCGATTCATCTTGCTATCCTCTCTCGCAGTAATAGGGACAGGATAAGCTACCCTGCATCATGACTCAAGCTAAGGGAAGAGGTTGATTTTATGTTCTGATTTACTGCCTACCGTTGCAAGCAGCTAGTTGATGCATTGAGTTCTGCACGGTTGGATGAGATGAGTTGGCAACCAGAAGAATCTCTCCCGTCGGAGTTCTCTGCCAGCCAGTCGCTTCAACAATTGGGATGGAGGACGCGGAGGGGTTTGCGATCGCTTCTCTGTGCCTCTGTGTCCTCTTGTCTCCTTGTCTTTCTCTCCCAATCACGGTTAGCCTGCGTCGGTCTTGCCACTCCGCATCATCGTCTAACTGTTGTTCTGGTGTGGGCGGCAAACCACCGCGACCTGTAATAACAAATGAGTTGCCCTGGTTAGCAGGACAGCCCTGAGCAATCAATCCAGGAGCAACTGGGTCAGTGGGTAATTGCACTAAACCAGAAGTCGGGTTAATGCCTGCGGTGGTAACGTCGAGCGTCCCCGGTAAGGCAAAAGTCACACCTGTCGCCGTGATATCGCTCAAGGAAGTCGGATTGAGGCGGGATTGGATACCGAAGATAGAGAAGGAATTGATGCTGACGTTGCCACCCCGAAAATCTTTAGAATTGGCGCTAATATTACTATCTTCGTTGGGTACTGCAATCAGAAAGCGAGTATCAATGCCAATGTTGCCGCCAGGAATGCCAGTTCCAGTCGCATCCGTCGAGATGTTGCTGCCGTTGCGGAGGAGAACCAGGGGCGATCGCACATTGATATCACCCCCACCGCCTGTGGTGTCTGCCCGAATGCCGCCCTGATTGTTGAGAAAGAGGCGATCGGCATCCAGAAGCAACGAACCTGCCTGACCCGTATTCAAACTGCTCACTGTCACGTTGGCACGGTCTTGAATGCCAAGGGTATCAGCCTTGATTGTGATATTGCCAGCATTTCCTTGTCCAGCCGTGCTGGCAGACAATTGAGCACCATTCGTTGCTAAGAACGATCGTGCCGTGATGTCGATATTGCCTCCGTTGCCCACCGCCCCTGATTCAAGTGTGCTGATGGCATTTCCCCCATCAAATGAGACAGCATCACTCGCTTGAATTTGAATATTTCCTGCCCTGCCTTGTCCCTGTGCATTTGTGTTGATTCTCCCTCGATCGGCAACAGAGAGTGTCCCGGTGTTGATGCTGACATCCCCTGCACTTCCCGCCGATCCGGGTTCTGCCAAGGTATACACCCCACTGCGGTAGTAGATACGCGCTCCAGGTATTACCGAGGTAAGCACTTCACTGCTGTAATCGGCAAAAGTAGGGGCTGTGCCACGAATCTGTACATCACGCGCATTAATGACGACGCGACCGGCATTTCCCCGCCCTTGAGTAGAGGCATTCACAACACCCCCATTGGTTAAAAACAGTGAGCCAGTTGAGATTGTCACATCTCCTCCTTGACCAGTCGAAACCGTCTGTGTAGAGATTCTGCTGGTTCTATACTCTGTAAATCTACCACTGGTGTCTTTCCTAAAGAAATCACCATCTAGGGAGACGCGATCACGAGCATTGATATTTACGCTGCCTGCATTGCCCTGCCCACCGGTGAAGGTAAGCAACTGGCCGGCATTGGTAAGAGAAAGTGCTCCGGTCGTGATGTTGATACCGCCAACTTTACCCGTGCCAAAAGTGTAATTGCTGATGTAACCAGTATCTAAAGAAACCGTATTGTAGGCATTCACATTGATACTGCCTGCGTTGCCCGCCCCAATCGTGACGGAGCCTATTCCAGATCCCTGTGTGAAAGAAACGGTATCACGAGCATTGATATTGATACTGCCTGCATTGCTCTGTCCACTCTGGAAGGAAGTCAGTCCAGCGCCATTCGTGAGAGAAAGCGATCCGGTCGCGATGTTGATATCGCCAGCGTTACCGGCACCAGGTCTGCTGATATTGTACACAGGGCTGTCATCGAAAGAGATGGTATTGCGGGCATTAATATTGATACTGCCTGCATTGCCCTGTCCCTCCGTGTAAGACTGCACGTTAGTATGATTGGTGAAAAAAAGCGATCCGGTTGCAATGTTGATATTGCCAGCGTTACCAACACCCGTTGGTTTCATACCACTAGACATAGCAGTGCGATCTAAAAAGACTCGATCGCCCGCAGTGAGATTGACGCTACCGAGCGTTCCCTGTCCGGCTAAATAGTTGTTCAAGTCGCTCATGCTGAGCGTAATCGAGCCAGTTGCATTCAAATCTAGATCTCCGGTTTGGGCATTGGTTAGTCCTGAATCCCTAGGAATCCCAATCACAAGTCTACTTTTGGAGATGTCAATCGTTTGGGCAAGCATTCTAATACTGCCACTGGCTCCTGTAACATAAATGCCACTACCATTGCTCAAGGAGATATCGGCTCTTGGCACTGCATTCGGGATCGCGAGTTGCCAGTCGGAGTTAACCGTCGATAAACCAATAGTTCCTGTCCCACCTACAGCCCCTAACTCGACATAGCTTCCCGGACTAATTAACCATCCACCATCTGGTTGCGCGTCTTGTATGCCATTGGCGAGAAACCTCAACAAAGGTTGTCCAGGAAGACTGGCGGGAGTAAAAGGTTCTCCACTCTCTAGCTGAATCGGTCCGCCGACGAGCAATAGGTTTTTCCCAGGGGGAACCTGTAAACCCGTGGCGTTAAAACCAGAGTTAGTGAAAACCCTCTCGTCAAACCGAGATTGAACGATGATTGGCTGGGGTATTAACTGATTAAAGAAAAAGGCATTGGGATTCACCGTGAGTAATTGACTCGGTAACGGTTGGGTCGCGTCGCTGCTGAACTTCTCGCCATTCGGAAAGCCGATCGCATTGGCAGTCGTCGCCACAAACGAACCGCCGATATTAAGTGATGCATTCGGACCAAACAGAATGCCGTTGGGATTGAGCAAGAGCAAATTTGCTGTCCCGTTTGCCCGAATCAAGCCATCAATATTCGAGACTGATCCACCTGTGACGCGACCGAAAATGTTCTGCACATCAGCCGCATTGTTGAAATAGGCAGAACCGCCCGTTGGCACTGAGAACTGGCTGAAGCTGTGAAACAGATTGTCCCCTCGTCTTGCTCCACCATCAATTTGAACGTTTGGATTGCCTGAAACTTGCGATCGCTCCCCCGCAGGCAATGTGGTATCAGGAATCACTTGCGCGGCGATCGGTTGAACCCAAAGCAAGGCACTCACGATACTGCCTGTCAGAACCCATGTTTTGAGATGCGATCGTTTCATCTGGCTGTCCTCACTCTGCTGGTACAACTTCTGAGCAATCACTGGAGCTAAAAATAAACTAATCCACAGAATGAGTCTAGATTAAGATAGATAAGTTAACTGATTTTCAGCAATTCCAGAACACCATCAGCTATTAACTGCACCGCGATCGCCAGAATAAAAAATCCTAGAATGCGATTCAACGCCCCCATTCCTGTGACACTAACCTTTTCAATCAGCGGCTCTCCTAATACCAGAAACAAATAAAGGATTAGTCCCAACAGGACAATTCCTACAACACACCCTAGTTGCTCAATCCACCCATGCGCTTGCGTTGCGAGTCCAATTACAACTCCAATAGAACCTGGACCGCTAATCATTGGAATTGCCATCGGTGTGAAGGAAATATCCTCCTTGTCGATCGCTTCGTGATGCTCTTGAGCGGTCAATCGTGGGTGAGCTGTCACCATTTCCCAGGCGGTGTGAGCAACAATCAGACCCCCTGAAATTCGCAAAACTCCCAATGAAATACCTAGGAAATTGAGAATGAGCTTACCCACCATGAACGATACAATTAGAACCCCGATGACATTCAAAGCTGTTTTACGAGTTTGGTTGAGTCGGAACCGGGAAGAATCGTTCGCTGTTAAGCTATAGAAAAAAGGTACAGCCCCAATAGGATTTGCAACTGGAAACAATGCTCCTAGAGTTGCTACGGTAAAAGCTAAAAGTGGGTGACCCATAACCAGATTGATCAAAAGTTAGCATCTTCTCACCATTTCTTTTCTCAAATTCTCTTTTTTTCTCATTTGTTCTCTTAACTTAATGAACAAGACCAGCGCGGAGTGCCCGAATTGCTGCCTGGGTACGATCTTCAACGCAAAGCTTTCTAAAAACGCTGCGAACATGGGTCTTCACCGTTCCTTCAGTCATATAGAGTTTTGCAGCAATAACGGAGTTTCTATATCCCTCGACAATCAATTGCAGCACTTCCAACTCACGAACAGTCAACGGTTCAGCAGTGATAACTTGAATCCATTCTGGTTCGATCGCTCGAATGGCGATCGTCTCGACAGCGTTGATGCCAACTGTTTGAACCGAAACCTTGAGTTGAAGGATTTCAGCAACTTCTTTTGCAACAATAGTAAGTGCCTGATTAATTGAAGAATCAATTTGAGAGGAAAACCTTTGGTACTCAAGATTATCTTCGGTTAGCAATGTGGTAAGTGACATAGAACTCTCTCCAGTGAGACATCAAGTGGGTTTGAAGTTCTGACAAATTAATGGGTTACTAGAAGACCGTGAACAAGAATGGCTCATACAATTAACGTGTTTACAAATTGTGGCAAACCATTCTGCAAGAGCATTGTTATATCTAACCTACCTATGCAGTGCTACAGCGATGCTTGTATGAGATTTAATATATGTGATTGTCTTCGACTTGTCGTCCAACGAGAGTTGCTATTTTTTACAGCAGAGAGTGTGATTCATCTATCCAACTAGAAGATGAGATTAACTCAAACTTAAGTTGGTACCTCAACTTAAATCTAATAATTTTCCTGTAGCAACAGTTGTGGTCGGGATTGACAGATTTTACTTATTAACGCTCTTCCATCACATTAGGCAGAGGAAAGTAAGGTTGGAGCATCCCTTGACGAAGGTAGAATAGCACCTGGTAAAGCATTTGGATTTGGGGAACTCGACGGTGATTCAGTCGTTGCATTACTGGAAGAGCCTTTCTTGTCCAGCACAGGCGCACCTTCAAGTTTCATGTTTTTACGGTTTACGTCATTGCTGCTCATCTTGCTCTCTCGTGATTAGGGTTTTAAGCCGATCGAGTTGCTCTTGCTGAATCGCTTTGATAGTATCGA
This sequence comes from Myxacorys chilensis ATA2-1-KO14, assembly GCA_019359275.1. Taxonomy (GTDB): domain Bacteria; phylum Cyanobacteriota; class Cyanobacteriia; order Leptolyngbyales; family Leptolyngbyaceae; genus Myxacorys; species Myxacorys chilensis. Next base: position 7,784 of record JAHHHP010000033.1, read on the forward strand.
ATTCTTGTGTATAAATCTGTTCTAGGCGATCGAACTTATCATGCAACAGTTCAATCTCCAACTCTGCTTTCATATTAACTTCGTAGTCATGTTTAGCATTCTGGCGATCGACCTCTGCCTGCCGATTCTGGCTCATCATAATGATGGGTGCAGTATAAGCCGCTTGAAACGATAGCACTAGATTCAGCAGAATAAAAGGATAAGGGTCCCAGTGTTGAACAAACGCTATGACATTCAGCATGATCCAGATTGCCAATATCCCACTTTGAATGGCAATAAACCGCCAAGAACCTACGATCGCCGCCACTACGTCTGAAAGGCGCTGACCCAAAGTTAAACGGGGTGGTGGTAATTGGGCAGGCTCTCGCTCTCGCAGTTGTCGTAAGAGATGGTAATCGTCTTGATCAATTAGAGGAAGTTGATTAGGAGCAAGAGCCATATTATTTTATCCTTGATTATTTTCTACTCTGTTATTCAATCTGCTCAGGCTGAGAGCTACTATGCTGCTCTGCACACTGCTGGATTAGTTTTGCCACTAGCCCTGTCCAGCCAGTTTGATGGCTTGCACCAAGACCTGCACCATTATCGCCATGAAAATATTCATGAAATAAAATCAGGTCTTTCCAATAGGGATCGGTTTGAAAAGTTTCTATACTGCCATATACAGGTCGTCGGTTAGCATCATCCTTTAAGAATGTCCGAACTAATCGCCGAGATAATTCATTCGCCACCTCCAACAGCGACATCATCTGTCCAGAACCAGTAGGGCACTCCACTTTGAAGTCATCACCCAAGTAGTGATGATAGGTTTGTAGAGATTCAATAATCAGGTAATTAATTGGAAACCAGACAGGACCCCGCCAGTTAGAATTGCCGCCAAACAAGCTTGTTGTCGATTCGGCAGGTTCGTAATCAATTTGGTATTCGTTTCCGTCAACTTCCAACATGTAGGGATGCTCAGCATGGAATTTAGATAAGGCACGAATTCCAAACGGTCCTAAAAATTTACTTTCATCCAGCATCTTTTCAAGGATTTGCCGTAGTTGGTTGGGTCCGGCGATCGCCAGTAATCTTCTGCTTGCAGCACCTGTCATCTCCAAACAAGCAAGATTTTGGACTAAGTCAGGGCGATTTTGCATAAACCATTCCGTTCGTTTTCTAAAACCAGGAAATTGCTCAAAGATTTCTGACTCTAAAGCAGTAACGGCAAATAATGGAGCCAATCCCACAATGGAGCGAACTTTCATCAGAAAGTGGTGACCACCGGGCAAATGTAAAGCATCGTAGTAAAACCCATCGGTTTCATCCCACAGCGACAGATCCGCTTCACCAACTCCCTCGATCGCGTCAGCAATGTAGAGAAAGTGCTCAAAAAACTTGCTGGCGATGTCTTCATAAACGACATCTTCTTTTGCCAGCTCCAGCGCAATCATCAACATATTCAAGCAGTACATTGCCATCCAACTGGTGCCATCTGCTTGATTGAGGTATCCTCCGTTGGGCAGTGTAGCACTGCGATCGAACACCCCAATGTTATCTAATCCTAAAAATCCACCCTGAAATACGTTTTTGCCCTCAATATCCTTGCGATTCACCCACCAGGTGAAATTGAGCAGCAGTTTCTGAAACACTCGTTCTAAAAATGGTCGGTCGCCTCCGGTGCGTCCATCAGGACGTTCAGTTCGACCATACATTTTTTGTTCGATTTGATAGATGTGCAGGGCTGCCCATGCATGAACGGGGGGATTGACATCACCAAATGCCCACTCATAGGCAGGAAGTTGCCCGTTGGGATGCATGTACCACTCTCGCATTAAGACACTCAACTGACGTTTGGCAAACTCTGGGTCTAGCATGGTGAGCGGAATGCAGTGAAAGGCTAAATCCCATGCGGCAAACCAGGGGTATTCCCATTTGTCGGGCATTGAGAGCACATCATCGTTATAGAGGTGCATCCATTCATGATTTCTGCCCTGTTGCCGTTCTGGTGGCGGAGGTGGACCCGCCGGATCACCATTCAACCAATCATGAACTACGTAGTGATAGGATTGTTTGCTCCAGAGCATGCCAGCAAATGCTTGTCGTTGCACAGTTCGCATCTCCTCAGACCGTGAAACAGGACAGATGCGCTGGTAAAATTCATCCGCCTCTTGCTGACGATCGCGAAAGATTGCCTCAAAGTCTTGCCCAAACAAGTCTGTCTGACTCTCGTTAAGACAAGTGGGGGAGTCTTTCAAGCGTAGCCGCACCGTTTGCGTTGCACCGGGAGCAACGACAAGCTGATAATGAGCCGAGAATTTTGTTCCAGTTTGATTGGGATTAATTGCATCCTTATGGTTGTGAATGACGTAATCATGAATGCCATCTTTAACGTAGGGTGAAGCATTGCTAACATTGAACAACCGTTGAAAATTTGTTTCATTATTGGTGAACAACAAGTTAGGGATGCCATCGCAGGCAAGCCATCGCATACCCAGATCTGGATGAAACGCTTCGATGATGCTGAAATCAGCCGTTGTTTTGCTCACATTTAGCCAAGGTTTTTCTTTCTTTTGTCCAACATTCCAAGACCAAGTGTTGCGAAACCACAGCGTGGGTAACAAGTGTAATGTTCTCGTTTCAGATCCCCGATTGACGACATTGATCTGAATCAGAATGTCTTCAGGTGATGCTTTGGCATACTCAATGAATACATCAAAATAACTATCGTCATTGAATATCCCTGTATCCAGTAGTTCAAATTCAAATTCTTGTCGGCTTCTGCGGCGATTTTCTTCTACCAACTGAGTGTAAGGAAATGCATGATGTGGGTATTTATAGAGATATTTCATGTAGGAATGAGTAGGAGTATTGTCTAGATAAAAGTAATACTCTTTGACATCCTCCCCGTGGTTGCCCTCATTGCCCGTTAACCCAAACATCCGCTCTTTAAGGATGGGATCTTCGCCGTTCCACAATGCGATCGCAAAGCACAGCCGCTGATGCGTATCCGAGATCCCGGCGATTCCGTCTTCTCCCCAGCGATAGGCCCGCGATCGAGCATGATCATGGGGAAAGTATTCCCAGGCAGTCCCATTGGCGCTGTAGTCTTCGCGCACGGTGCCCCACTGTCGTTCACTCAAGTAGGGTCCCCAGCGTTTCCAGTAGGCAGTGCGATCGCGATCACTTGCTAACCTTGCTTCTTCTTGCGTCATGGTAATTTCTACTGCTCGTGATAATTCCGAATCAATCCACCATCCACATAGAACGTAGCTCCAGTCACGTAGTCAGCCGCCGAGGATGCAAGAAACGCGACCATTGGAGCAATATCTTCCGGTGTTCCTAACCGTCCGAGAGGAATATTTTGTTTGAGCGAGTTGAGTTTCACTGGATCATGCAACAGCTTAGTATTGATGGGAGTTTCGATCGCACCAGGGGCAATATTGTTAACGGTGATTCCTAAAGGTCCCAGTTCTACAGCTAAATTTCGCATCATCATCTTCACCCCACCCTTGCTAGCACAATAGGACGTGAAGTGAGGGAATGCCATTTCCTCATGAACTGAACTAATGTTGATAATCTTACCTGTTCGTTTTGTCTCAACTAGATGCTGTACAAAGGCTTGGGTGATGAAAAATGTTCCTTTAAGATTAATATTGAGTACCGCATCATAGTCTGCTTCAGTGATGTTCCAGAAGTCAGCGTTCTTGCCATCGACCCCAGCATTATTCACCAGAATATCCAACTTGCCAAAGTGCCCAATTCCCTCTGATATCAGCTTGCGAACATCAGTAACTAGGCTCAAATCTGCCTGAACAATATGCCCTTTACGTCCTGCTGCTTCCACTTTTGCCAACGTTTCTTTGGCACCGTCTGGGTGAGAACGGTAATCGATGACGATATCTGCACCAGCTTGCGCCAGGTAAACGGCGATCGCTTGCCCGATTCCCTGACTGCTGCCTGTGACTAGCGCAACTTTTCCTTCAAGTGTCATAGTGTCCTCCTACATTTCAATAGCTAAGGCTGGTGCGATCGCAGAAATCGATTCAGTCCGCTGACATTCTTAAAAATGCTGCGGTAGTGAGGAACATGAAATAGTTTGCCACTCAAAATATCACGTTTGCCCATACTCAATCGGCGAAATACAGCAACTGCCAGTAATGCACCCAAAGGTGGAGCAATACAGTAAAGCCACTGGTCTCTCCACAAGCCCGTTACTAGGGCAGGCCCAATACTGCGGGCAGAATTAAGGCTGGTGCCAGAAATCGGAGCGCCGAGCCAAACCATTGCTGCAACGAGTAGCCAAGTTATGAGCGGTGTCCAGCACATTAGACGACGGTTACTCACAAACAAGAAAATTGATATCACTAGGAGAAATGTCATCAACACTTCTGCGAGAAACACAAACCAGAGAGCATACCCTGCTCCAGGAAGAGTCATGCCGTTGTAGACGCTACCAGCATATTTTCCCCACACCAAAACCAATAGAGTTGCTCCAAAAGTCGAACCCAGAAACTGGGCAATGACATATCCTATTGCATCTTGCCGATGCATTTTTCCATGTACCCAAAATGCTAGAGTTACAGAGGGATTGATGTGCGCTCCACTCAGTTTTCCTAGAGGTGAGACGGCAAACAATGAACCACTTCCTGAGTATATTAACCCGGTTATCAGTAAGCGGATACTGTGGTTAGGAATAAGCTGCTCCATTGGGAGACCTTGGCCAAAATCAAAGACAACCGCACTCAGACCAACGAAGATGTTGACTGTTGTGCCTACTAGTTCCGCTGTATATTCTGCCCAATGCAAAGTTTGCCAACGGACAAAATAATGCGCGGTTTTCGTCCTGAGCAACAAAGTAAGGCGCTTCATAGAGAGACAACCATTTCCTGGGGCTTAAAGGTAACGATCATTTCAGGCGGCTTACTGTGACGAAGACCTGCGGTTCCTTCGGAGTTGCGCAAAGCGCTAATCGCAGTTGCATAATCTCTAACACCCAAAATTGCAGATCCGGCAACGATCGTATTCGCTTCTGCCTCTAGCACTTGCCACAATCAGCAGACAAGATAAACGCTGCAATCGCCGGATTGAATGGGCTTCATAATTTAGCCAGGAATTGAGGAGATATTAAAGAATTGACGAAACATTAGTGGATAGAGAACTTGCTGCTGCTTGATCGACCATCCACATCACTTTGCCCTGAGTCGGACGAATGATTTGTGCAGGCAAGCGATCGGGCTGATACTGTCCTTCCAACACAGCTTTCAGCGTTGCTGCTTTTTCAGACCCAGTAACAAAAAAGATGACTTTCCGTGCGTTGTTGATCACAGGTGGCGTTAGCGTGATGCGATGAGTGTCTAACTTTTCTACCCAAGATGCAACCACCGAACGAGACTGTTCATGAACCGCGTCGGTTCCGGGGAAGAGAGAAGCGGTATGTCCGTTAGACCCCATCCCCAACAGTACTAGGTCAAAGCGAGGAAACTGATGTTCACCAAGCTGAAAGAATTGTTTCAGGTCTTGCTCATATTCAGTTGCCACCTTTTGAGCATTCGGATTCTCGGCTTTGATGCGATGCACATTTTGGAATGGAATCGGCACTTGAAACAACAATCGTTCTTGTGTCATCCGAAAGTTGCTACTAGGGTCGCTCGGCAAAACGTGACGTTCATCTCCCCAAAATAGATGAACTTGATTCCAGGGAATTTGTTTGCGCCACGGTTGAGTTGCCAGCAGAGCGTAAAGACTTTTGGGAGTTGAACCGCCGGAGAGCGCGATCGTAAATTGTCCTCTGGCTTGAATCGCTTGGTTTGCCTGTTGCACAAACTCGGTAGCAGCAGCCCAAGTTAACGCTTCAGGATTGGGGAAGACTTGAATGTCAGGTTTTACCTGTGTTCGGATTAATTCTTGCATCATTACTTCCTTTAATTGAGAACCGGAACTTGAACGTGAGACGGCTTTGTGTTGTAAATGTCCATAATGGTGTTGAGTAGCTGCACCGCATCTGGTTTGGAACGCTCAAAGGAATTGCGTCCAATCACTGAGCCAAATCCATATCCATCACGGATAGCCCGAATTTCATTTAGCAAAGCATCGTCATTGTCGATCTCTCCACCCGAAAAGATAACAATTCGCCGTCCGTTAAAGGCACATTGCACCACATGATGCACTCGCTCAGCTAATGTCGCGATCTGGATCTGTTCTTTCTCGTACACCTTGCGGGCTGCCTCCTGTTCAATGTGTTCGTTTGGCAGTTTCACCTTGATGATGTGAGCACCTAATTGAGCAGCAATCTGAGCCGCATAGCCAATCACGTCGATCGCCCTCTCACCCATTTTGCTTAAACCCGATCCGCGGGCATAAGACCAAATCATCACCACTAATCCATGCCGCTTTGCTTCTTCGGCACAGGCTCGAATCTGTTGGTACATCTCAAACCGATGTTCTGAACCAGGATAGATAGTAAAGCCAATGCCTACACATCCTAGCCTCAGTGCATCCTCCACGCTGCCAGTCAGTGCTTGCGTTGGGTCTGGCTCAGCGAGCAACACATCGTGATTGTTGGCTTTAAGAATCAGGGGAATTTTACCTGCAAATTCTCGTGCTCCTGCTTCCAAAAATCCTAGCGGTGCGGCATAGGCATTGCATCCCGCGTCGATCGCTAACTCAAAATGATAACGTGGATCATAAGCAGGTGGATTGGGTGCAAAACTACGAGCCGGACCATGTTCAAAACCCTGATCCACAGGTAGAATGACGAGCTTTCCCGTTCCTCCTAATTTCCCGTGATTCAGCAATCTTGCCAGGTTTGTCAATGTACCTGGGTTGTCGCTACCATACCAACTGAGAATTTCTTGTACTCGATGAGACATTGTTGTTTCTCCTAAAAGTATTGTCTGGCTAAAACTATTCCCTTTTCCCCAAGGCACATCCTGCCAACAACCACGACAAAACCAGTACACTTGATGATGGCGAATGTGACGCAGGAGTGGACGAGAACAATAGGGACAAACGGCTTCACCTACTACAGGACTATACCGTCGATCGAAGACGGTGCTTGGGTCTGTCTACTGCATCATGATTACCTAAGATGAACGATTCAACCGCTTTGGCAAACCCCTCCTCCTCATAGGATGCCGTGATGTAGTCAGCCTGCTTCTGCACTTCTGCACTGGCATTACCCATTGCAATGCTCAAACCACTTCGTTCAAACATTGGCACATCATTGGGCATATCTCCAATTGTGGCAATCTCCTGGCTAGGAATTTCTAGTAGTTGCGAGAGACGATCGACCACCGCTCCTTTGTTGGCATGAGGATGTGTCACGTCCAAATAGTAAGACTGCGATCGAGCAGCAGAAACCTGCTCCCCTCCACCCGAACTAGCTCCTGCCTGGCAGTGGACATGCGAACCAAACACTTTTTGAACCTCTGTTTCACACTTGGCAACAGCATTGAGGTCATCGCTAACACCAACAATTTTGACCACATTATCGAGTAAGCCATCAAAGCTAGAAACTACTGTGGGTGGAAACTTGACTGTCCACTCTTCGCGATCGACATGAGGCCCATGCCGTTCATGCACAAACCAATCCTTGCCGCGGTAGATCCAAACATCTAGATGATGAGCAACAATCATTTGGATAACGTCTGGAACGATGGTTGTAGGTAAGACATTCTCCTCTAATGTGGAAAAGTCAGGATGCACAAACAGACCGCCATTAAATGCTGCGATCGGTTCTGTTAGTTTCAGAGCATCAGCAATCATTTTCATCCCTAATGGCGGACGACCACTGGTAATGGTGAAACGAATGCCTGCGTCCCATAGTTTATGAATGGCTGCACGAGCGCGATCGGTTAAAATCTTGTCTTTTGTCACAAGCGTACCATCGACATCTGCCAGCAGCAACGAGATTTTAGGTGGCTTGGGAGAATGGGGATTCATGATAAAAAAGTTTGCTTGTGAATTGTTAATGCCTAATTGATTGAAGACAACCTATACAATCGATCGCACGACACCGCCATCAACCCGTAGGGCTGCGCCATTAATGGCAGACGCTAAGGGGCTAGCAATAAATGCAACCAGTGCCGCTACTTCCTCGGTTGTCGCGAACCGTTTGATCAGCGAAGATGGACGAACTTTCTCAAAAAACTCTTTTTCTACCTGCTTGGGAGCAATGGCTTGGTCTTTTGCTAATCCTGCAATAAAACCTTCAACCCCTTCTGAACGAGTAGGACCGGGAAGCACTGAATTGACCGTGACATTAGTGCCAACCGTTGTCTCTGCTAAACCACGAGCAAGTCCCAGTTGTGCAGTCTTCGTCACGCCATAGTGAATCATTTCTGCTGGAATATTAATGGCAGACTCACTAGAGATGAAAATAATGCGTCCCAAGTTCTTCTTCAGCATCAGCGGTAAGTAATGTCGCGAGAGCCGCACTCCACTCATGACATTTACTTCCAGAAATTTCATCCACTCGTCGTCGGGAATTTCCTCAAAGGCTTTGGAAGCAAAAATCCCTAAGTTATTGATCAGAATATCCACTTCTGGGAATTGCGCGAATAATTCTGAAGCTCCTGCCTGCGTTCCGAGGTCTGCGACCACACCCTGAAGTTTGGCATCCGTTACGGTTTGTTTAATGTGAGCGATCGCGCCATTGACTCGCTCAGTCGTGCGTCCATTAATGACCACAGTTTCCCCTTCTTGGGTGAGGGTAGTTGCGATCGCTAACCCAATACCTGCCGTAGAACCGCTGACCAAAGCTATTTTGCCTGTTAGGTTAAGATCCATCTATCCTGCTCCTTTAGTTGGCATTAAATCAAACGATGTCCACCATCAACATGCAGCACTGTTCCTGTAGTGAAACGGTTTTGCATTAGAAATAGAACGGCATCTGCTAGATCGTTAGCTTGACCTATGCGCCGAGCTGGAAGTTGCTTGCCCAGGTTCTCAAAAAATGCATTGCGCTCCTCCTCTGGCATTTCATTCCAAGAGGGCATTTCCACCACTCCCGGTGAAACTGCATTGACGCGGATAGGAGCCAGTTCAACTGCTAGAGAGCGTGCAAAAGCTGCCAAGGCTGCGTTAGCCGCAGAAACTACTGATGCATTGGGGAAGAGCTTCCAAGCCGCAACTCCAGAGAAGAACGTAATGGAACCCTTCTGACTCAAACGAGGATCCGCGTGTTTGACAGCGTAAAATGGGCCGAGAATTTTGCTAGCAATGTTAGCTACTGCTTCTGCTGCGGCTAATGCAGTAGCTAACCCTATACCCGAACTCGCTCCGATAATGACAACCCTTTTGCCTGAGAGTGACATAACTGTGCTTTTCCTTTAAATTTCCGATGATTTCTGATTTTCTATCACTGTCTTCCGAACCCTAGTCTTTGGCAGCCCCAAAGATGACGACCTACAAAGTTCTGCTAAATGAACCGAGGCTTGGATTGGAGACGGTGGAGCGACTGCAATCGTCATGATGATATTTCCACATGTTCTTCAAGATGTCCGCCGAACTGATAGCGCATGGCAGAGAGGAGCTTACTAGCAAATTCGTCCTCACCTCGTGAGCTAAAACGCTGATAGAGAGCAGCACTCAACACTGGTGCAGGAGTCCCTTCATCGATCGCTGCCATAATTGTCCAGCGTCCTTCTCCAGAATCAGAAACCTGACCTGTAAAGGTCGAGAGATGAGGATCTTGGAGTAGTGCGATCGCGGTTAAATCCAGCAGCCAAGAGGCAATGACGCTACCGCGTCGCCAAACCTCAGCAATATCCGGTAAATTAAAGTCATATTGGTAGTTCTCTGAATTACGGAGCGGAGTCGATTCGGCGCTGGCAGCTCGCTGTTGTTTACCCACATTCGCGTGATGCAGAATGTTGAGTCCCTCGGCATAGGCTGCCATGATTCCGTATTCGATACCGTTATGCACCATTTTGACAAAGTGACCCGCACCGTTAGAACCACAGTGCAAATATCCTTGTTCTGCTGTACCACTCACCTGATCTCGACCCAGCGTACGAGAAATGTCACCCTGTCCGGGAGCCAATGTTTGCAGGATCGGATCGAGATAGCGCACAGCCGCTTCCGGTCCACCAATCATCATGCAATAGCCCCGCTCTAGCCCCCACACTCCGCCGCTGGTTCCGATGTCAACGTAACTAATTCCTTTTGATTTGAGCGATTCTGCCCGACGAATATCATCGATGTAATAGGAATTGCCACCATCAATCAGAATGTCTCCTGCTTCTAGCTTTTGAGCTAGTTCCATTACCATATCTTCGGTGGGATCCCCGGCAGGCACCATCAGCCAGATAGCACGAGGTTTATCAAGTTTTTGGACGAAATCATCCAAGGTATAAGCTGCGATTACCCTTCCGGGAAACTGCGAAGCATCCGCGCCTTCCGATGCAAGCTGTTTCGCTTTCTCTGGTGTGCGGTTGAACACGACACATTCATGATTACTTCGCAACAGTCGCCGCGCGATGTTCGCGCCCATACGTCCTAGACCAATGACACCAAGTTGCATTGTTGTTTCTCCTGATTCACTGTAATAGCTGTTGAATTATTGTTTGCAGTGTGACTAAACCCGCTTGAACATCTCTGCCTAGATGCACTCGTAATGCACGACGATCACGGTCTGCCAAAACCTGAAAGTCTCCTCGTGCTTGGGCAGCTTTCACAATGCCAAAGGTGTATTTCTGCTGAGGAACGGGAATATCTATTGCATCATCACAGGTGATTTGGAGAAACACACCGCTATTAGGACCGCCTTTGTATGCTTGTCCAGTCGAGTGTAAAAAGCGAGGACCGAAGCCTAAGCAGGTCGCAACTTTTTTGGCATCTCGAACCGTTTCTCGGATCGTTTGCAGTTGCGTTTGATAGGCATCATTGCGATCGAGGTACGCCAGTAGTGCAAAGTAATCTTTTGGCTGTAATCGATTTAAGTGGGCACGAAGGTAACCCCCCATCGATTGGTCACTTCCTGCCGCTTTGCGTAGCGCAACTGCATTTGTAGAATCTGTAAATAATTGAATTCCAGCTTCCACCGCGATCGGTGTTTCAGAGGGTAATGTACCGGATTTTTCGTACTCAATCGTTAACTGACGAGTCACAATTTTGCTAGCTTCCACATCCGGTTGATCAAAGGCATTGATACCAATAATCGAACTTGCTACTGCTGTGGCAATCTCCCACCGAAAAAACTCCTGACCGATTTGATAGCGATCGGCAACGGAAATACGAATTACAGGTTGTCCTGCTTCTTGTAAGGCTGTAACTGCCGCATCCTGAACAGCATCAGGGTTTAATTCCAAGCGAATGTAGGCAAAGATGCGATCGCTCCCATACTTATCTGGAGTTCCTAATGGTTCTCGATCCACTGGAATCAATCCCTTGCCATCTTTACCTGTAGACTCTGCTAGCAGTTGCTCTAGCCATGCGCCTAAATCTGCAATTCCTGGTGACACAATCAACGTTACTTTGTCTCGTCCCTGGTTTGCCAGCACACCCAAAATATTGCCTAATACAACACCTGGATTCTCTTTTGCCGGAACTGATGGCGCACAAGAATGCACCATAATCTCAGCCGTATCTAGGAACTTCACTACATCCACACCCATTGCCGCCGCAGTCACCATGCCAAAGTTCGATAGGGCAGAGTAACGACCGCCAATACTGGGTACACCGCAGAAGACACGATGGAAATCATCGCCTTCAGCAATGTGTTGCAGTTTAGAGCCAGGGTCAGTGATAGCGATAAAGCGGTTGCCAGCGGATTCTGCACCCAGAATTGCCTGCACACGATCGAAGAAGTATTGTTTGAAGATATTTGGCTCTAGCGTACTGCCAGATTTGCTCGACACAACGAACAAAGTCCGAGTGAGATCAAGCTGGTGTTCGATCGCTTTAATCTGAGCCGGATCAGTGGAATCGAGAACCAGCAGTTCGGGAAAGCCTTCTGTTTTACCAAAGGTTAACTTCATGACCTCTGGGCACAGTGACGAACCACCCATTCCCATCAGTAACACGTGAGTAAACTTCAGAGCTTGCACTTCTTGCGCCAGTTGCTTGAGAGGCTCAAGGTGTGCAAGTTGGTCTTCAGTAATACCAAGCCAACCTAGCCATTTATTTTCATCTGTGCCCGTCCAGAGCGTTGCATCGTGTGCCCAGAGACGACAGATCTTGCCGTTCTGCTGCCAATCATTCAGAGATACCTGAACAGCAGTATTGAGGGCATCCGGCAATTTATAGGTGAAGCGGTCGAGTTTTGTATTGAGAATACTTACTCGCTTGTTCTCGACTGCACTTAATAATTGATCAAAGGCATTGCTGAAGAGCTGCACACCTTCTGTTAGCAAGTTATCCGTAATCTGCTGCAAAGAGATTCCTGCTTGCTGTAATTTTGATAGGGTCGATCGCGCATCATTCAATTCTTCAGTTAGGCTAGCTCTTGGATGTCCATGATCGCGGAAAGCAGATAGCGTGGTTGGTGGAATTGTATTCACTGTGTCAGATCCAATCAATTCTTCGACATACCGCACATCACTATATTGTGGATTTTTTGTTCCTGTACTTGCCCACAGCAGTCGTTGAGTTTGTGCCCCTTGACTTGACAATTGCTGCCAACGACTTGATTGATAGATCTTTTGATAGTGCTGATAGGCGAGTTTAGCATTCGCGATCGCTACTTTGCCTAATATGCTTTTGAGCAAATCGCGTTGGTCTGCATCCGTAGTGGTTTTGAGTTGAGCCGTGATCAAGCTATCGACAGCGGTATCAATCCGGCTAACAAAGAAACTCGCAACACTAGCAATGCGGCTGATATCTCCCCCTTTTGCCGCAAGCATTTCTAGACCAGTGATGTAAGCATTAGCGACTTGTTCATAAGCATTTAGAGCAAATAGCAGCGTTGCATTGATATTGATGCCTTCGCTGATGAGTTGTTGAATCGCAGGGATTCCGGCAGGCGTTGCAGGCACTTTGATCATCAAGTTCGGGCGATCGACTTCCTGCCAGAGTCTACGGGCTTCAGAAATCGTTTGTTGAGTGTCGTTTGCTAAATAAGGAGAAACTTCCAAACTGACATAGCCATCGCGGCGATCCGTCTGTTCATAAATCGATTTCAAGATATCAGCCGTTGCTCGAATATCTGCGATCGCAAACGACTCATACAGCGACATCACATCGTGATCCCGGTTCTGCTCGATCGTGGTTAATGCCGAATCATAATCAGTGCTGCCTGCGTTTAGCGCAAAGCGCAACTGTGAAGCAACCGCTTTTTCAAAAATAGAAGGATTTGAAGTAACTCCCCGCAATCCATCTTCATCAATTAACCGTTGGAGTTCACCACTGCTCACCAAACTGCGCCGAATGTAGTCTAGCCAGACAGACTGCCCATGAGATTGTAGGGCTTGCAAAGAATTTTTTGTCTGAGATGCTTGTAAAGTAACCATCAGTTCATATCCTCTTGATACTAGCTCTCAACGCATCTAGAGTAAGAGCGAAGGTGAAAAAGAAAAGGAATGAAATCCAAACAATTTTCCCTTTGCCCTTTACTCGTCAAGTATTGCAGCCCGCTTTCTTTAGTCACTGATCGAAAGCTCAACTTCCAGAGTTACACTTTGATAGTGCATCCAGTTGTCTCGAAACGAGTGCTCCTGCTGTTTGAGGAATGAACTGACAATCTGTTAAGCGGAGTTCGCCAACATTAGAATTCTTAGTTCCTGATTCTGCACTGACATCTGGTTGCTTCAACACAGGTGGTGGCGGAGTTTCAGAGCTGTCTTTGGTTGCCGTATCGAGGTTTTGCTCGGCTGCTTCTCCTGAAGTCGCTGGCTGAACAGCCAAGTGATAGTCTCCAGTTGAGATTGCATGGTTTGAGGGAGTGAAAGACCATGCGGCAGATTGAATGCCAACAACAGCAATCGCTAACGCTGAACTCATGGTCAATTTAGATAATTGCATAGTAAAATCTCCTTCCTCGTAGAATTGTTGGTTTGTATTGCAGCTTAATCGTTGTCGTAGGTCTGAACTTGAGCAGTCCCAATGGGAATATCTTCCGTCTCCCCAACGTAGCGAACTGAAATTGGATAGAACCAGATATCATTGTTGTTAACCGAACCAGTGACTCCGCGGAGAGCAATTTTTAGGGTAGTACCAGGTTGCACGGGACGGGCAAAACTAACGGTGCTACTATTACCATTCACCGAGACAACGGCATTAACAGGTTGTTTTGAACGAGCTGCGACTTTAATTCCTTGTACCACTTTTAGTCCATCTGGAAACCCAATTCTCAGTTGAGAAATGGAATTACCTTCAACTTTGACATCAATAAAATGAGTTGCTGCACCTGATTCAGTTGATTGCGTATCCATCGGGTCGGCATCAGCCATGACAATCTGAGTCGTAGATGGACTAGAACTGGCTATTTGTGCCTGAGCCGCAGGGATTGTCGCAATCATAGTCATTGCTGCATAGAGCGTTCCGAACACAATTTTTTTCAAAGTGCCTCCTAAACAGAAAAGTAAGTGGTAGAAGACTCAAACTGAACTGAGAAATCTATGACGTTGCTTAAATGTAGTTTGCACTTTCAAAATTATCTTCTCCAGTGAAGATAGTTATCTTAAGGCCGAACTTACCAGACGTAGAGCAGTACAAACAAGACAATCCAGATTACATCAACGAAGTGCCAGAATAGAGAAACTGAACTAACACCCCGATGACCAAGGTTGTAATTACCGGGAGTCAAGGAGCGAAAATACATATAAAGCAGCAAAACTACACCCGTGAAAATGTGCAAACCATGAAAGCCAGTTAGCAGATAAAAGGTTGCTCCTGCTAATCCAGCATCCAGACCAAAAGGCATATTGTGCCATTCGATCGCTTGCCGAATTAAAAAAATCACGCCCAACGCAGCAGTCAGTAACCATAGCCGACGAAATCTAACTAGCTTATGGCGATCAAGGGAGCGTTCGGCAAAATAAATCACAATACTACTACAAACGAGAATTAACGTACTGATCGCTGCTCCGTGAATGTCCAATCCAGAAACACCCGCTGGAAACCAGTTTGAGTTCTTCCAGCGCAGCAGTGCATAAGTGGCAAAAAAGCTGACAAAGATGATGCTTTCCGATAGCAGAAACACAGGAAATCCGAAGGTCAGATTATCTCGCTTGAGCATTGATCCTGAACGAGTTGGACTTTCCATCACTGGCTCCTAAGATAAATGGCTCAATGGATCGACAGCTAAACGGTGAGATTCGCCGTATCCATAAGGTTCTGAGGTTACGGTGGGAATCTCTTCAAAGTTCTCGATCGCTGGCGGTGAGGTCGTTGTCCACTCTAAACCAGTCGCATTCCAGGGATTATTTGACGCTTTGCGTCCTCGTAACCAGGAACTAACTACATTGGCAATAAAGGGTAAGGTAGACATTCCTAATAGAAACGCTCCCAAGCTGGCAACGACATTCCACCCGGTATATTGTGGGTCGTAGGAAGAGATGCGACGTACCATTCCCTGCAAACCGATCGGATGCATGGGAAAGAAATTGAGGTTTGCACCAATAAAGGTCAACCAGAAGTGCAGCTTGCCCCAGCCCTCTGAATACATCCGTCCCGTAATTTTGGGAAACCAGTAATAGATTCCAGCATAGATCGCCATCGTGACGGTGTTGAAGACCACATAGTGGAAGTGCCCAACAACAAAATAAGTATTGTTGACATGAATATCAAAGGGGAGTGAAGCCAGCATTACTCCGGTAATGCCCGCAAACAAAAACATTGCCACACCCCCTAACGCAAATAGCATTGGAGTCTGAAAATGTAATTTGCCCCGCCAAACAGTTGCAGTCCAGGCAAACACTTTGATTCCAGTTGGCACTGACACCAACATCGATGTCACCATAAATAAAACTCGCATCCAGTTGGGAGTAGCACTAGCAAACATATGATGCACCCAGACAAGCATACTAATCCCAGCAATAAGTAGCGAGGAAACGGCAACCGTTTTATAGCCAAATAAAGGCTTTCGGGCAAAAGCAGGAATGACTTCTGAGAAGACTCCAAAAGCAGGCAGCGCCATAACATAGACAGCAGGATGAGAATAAAACCAGAACAAGTGCTGGTAGATGACCGGATCACCCTGCTTAAAGGGGCTGAAGAAGTCTGTGCCAAAGGTGAGATCAAACAGCAGCATAACGGCTGCACCCGTGAGGGCAGGTAAGCAAAATAGTTGCAGCAGTTGAGCACTAAGCGTCGTCCAAACGTAGACAGGCATCCGAAAGAAGGACATTCCCGGTGCCCGCATTTGAAAAATGGTTGTGACCAAGTTCACAGCACCCATGATGGATGATATTCCAGAGATTGTGATCGCTAGCAACCAGATGAATTCCCCATTAATCATGTGTCCCGAAGGATTTTGGATGCTGACGGGAGGATATGACCACCAGCCAGCCTGAGCCGTACCGCTAGGTAAGAAGAAGCTAAATAGCAGCAAAACTCCGATAACTGGAATGAGCCAAAACGCGATCGCATTCAACACCGGAAACGCCGTCTCTCTCGCTCCAATCATCAGCGGCACTAAATAATTTGCCAGTCCCACATTCGCTGGAAAGATCCACAGAAAGATCATGACGGTGCCGTGCATTGTGAACAGCCCATTGTAAAGGGAGCGATCGACGACATCCAACTGTGGTGTGAGCAATTCAGCACGTACAATCATGGCGAACAAGCCACCAATCAGGAAAAAGAGAAATGCAGTTACTAAATATTGAACGCCAATGACCTTATGGTCGGTGCTAAAGCTGAAATAGCGCTTCCAACTCATTGGGTTCAGTTTGGGCGGATCGTCAGTACTTTCAACGGAAATGTTCGTCATCACTTACCTTCCTGATGTTATTTGTTGATGAGGGGAGGCTGAGCAGGTGGGACCGTGTGCCAATTGCTTCGTAGTGGCATTGCAGGAGGTTGAATGTGTTCAGATTTTGCTGGATTCGCTGCTGGAACAGGTGGACGGGTAGCAGTTTCAGCTAGCCATTGGCTGTAACGTTCAGGAGCATCGACGTACACGCTTGCTTCCATGAGAGCAAAGTAAGTCCCGCTAAACTGAGAATCATGCAGTTGATATTGACCAATGCGACTGGGAGTAAATTTGAACTCGATCGTCTGGTTTGGGATAATGTCTTGCTTAATGCGGAAATTGGGCACGTAGAAGCCATGCACCACATCTTCGGACTGCAACATTAGACGAACTGGCTGATTGACAGGAAGGTGCAATTCTGTGCTGGTAATGTTTCGGCTAGGATAGTGAAACGACCAGGACCACTGTTTCGCGATCACCTCAATTTGTTCAGCACGCTGCATGTTGTTATTGCCCACCTCAGCATAGGCTGGCGCTTCTACAAAGTGTAGATGAGCTAGCGGTAGAGCACCGAGCGTGTTCATGCGTTGATAGATGTTGTAGCTGTAGATAGCAATCCAAGTTACTAACAGAATTGGAATCACCGTCCAGGTAATCTCCAGCTTCAAATTGCCCCGGATAGCAGGCGCATCGCTTGTGTCTCTGGCTCGGTAAAACAAAACTGAATATACCAACACTCCCATAACACCCAGGAAAACGATCGTTCCCAGCGTGACCAGGAAGCTAAACAAATGACCGACGGGTTCAGCTTCTGCTGCTGCCGCGATTGGTAGCCAATCATAGGCTTGCTGGCCTATTGTATGGCTGGCAAAGATAATCACGCCAACCCAAATCGATAACAGCACAATGTTAAAAGTTCGCATGATAATTCCGTTTACGGTTGAAGGACTTGATTGGGGTTCTCGCCTTGCTGAATCAATCCAGCAGCCGTACCATGTACACCAAACTCGGCTCCTAATTGCGCTCCTAATGTGCCGTGAACAAACATATACCCCAGAATAAACACTCCTGCCAGCAGATAGCTCCACTGCACTTGTTGAAGATTGTTCTTGCGCCAGCGAAATCGCTGGTATCCTCGCCAGATTGTCATTGCTACAATTAGGGTCAACAACAGTACTCCACCAACACCATGCAACAGCATCGTTGTACCTGCACCCAATCCCCAATCACTTTTCATATCTGTAGGAGGATTTGCCAGAAGTAGCTCGAAAAATCCTGCCGCGACCGTGAAAAACGAAATCACAGATGCCGCGACAGTGTTGTACCAGGCAACATCAAAAAAGTTAGACCGACTGACTGGCATTGCAAAAAACTTGAGAATTGATCGCTCTAACGGAAATAACGTACCTGCGAAATCGAAGGCGATCGCGATAATAAACAATCCCAAGGTCAAATGGACAAAGTTGGGATGCAATGGAAATCGGTAAGGTAATCCATTTGCCCCTACTTCAATTCCCAATTGCTTTAATTGCTCAATTAGTTGTAGGTTCATTTCACAAGTCCTTGTTTTATTGCTTTCACCACAGGCACCGTGTGCAGTCCATAGACCCAATCCACTAAGTCACCGAGGTAAATTTGCAAACAGACAAGACACATTAAAAACGTGGCTGCACCGAGATAAGCCACAGGCACCTTTAACGGATCACGAACCCGAATGATGCCACGCCACGCGGTAATCGCAACTAGAATCACCGCAATTGACCAGCCATTCACGGTGTGCCAATCTAAGGCAGGTTGGGCAGCCGCATAGGGTTGTGCTAATCCCGCTTCAAATTCACCAAAAATCACCGCAACAAAAACAGCAACGGACGCAACAACTAAATTCCACCAACTTACCTCAAACATCCGATGATTGCGGCTGAGATATCCAGCAACATCACAGAAGTAGGCGAAAAACACCATCGCAATCACAAAGTGGACAACGATCGGGTGAATCGTATCTGGATAGGGAAGATTCTGGTCATTCAACGGCGGCAGAGGCATCACGTTCTCCTGATCTATTAAGGCAGAGTATGAGGCTGTCCAGAATGTAGCGTTAGCATCCACATCCCATCGAAAAGCAGATTGATGCCTACCCAAGTCCCAATCAGCCAGACTGCACTAAACGGAAAGCTAGACCAGATGAAAATCCCGCAAATAATCCCTGCGATGCCGCTAACGAGCATCCACCCCCAGTTTGGTGAAGCTCGGCGCATTTGAAACGCAAGTGAGATTTGAATGATGCCTTGGACAAAAATTGTAACGCCTAAGACTAACGTGAAGGCAAGCGCCCCCTGAAGCGGATCTGTTAGGACAAAAATTCCCGCTAGAAGATACAAAAGTCCTAGAATGACCTTCCAGGCGACTCGACCTGCCCCTTTAGATTGAAAGGCATAAACGATTTGAGCAATTCCAGCGAAGATAAAGACCCAGTCAAACACTAAGGTCGAAGTAATCGTGGCAAAAAAGGGAAATGTGATCGCAATGATTCCCAAAACAATCATAAGGACTGCGATCGTCGTTAACCCTCTAGAGTTAATCGCTTGTTCTCTCGTTTCAGATTCAGTAACTCTCATGTTGCTCTCCCTGGTTGAATTAATGCGGCAGTAGTATCATGGTCTCTTGGCTGTAGAACTATGGAGTTGATTGGGTAGGTGGATTTGGTCGTGGTTGTTTGAACTGTTCGGAGGGTGGCGTTCGTAAGCCGAAATAGGCAGCAATCAGGAAAGCAATCGGGGCAAGAATCGCCAACGCTTTGACCAGCGATCGGTCTCGTTGCTCAGCCAGAGAAAGCGGTTGTTTCACAGCAGTTTCTGACTCTAACTTGGGTCGATGATAGTGATGAAAGGTTTCTTCCTTCAGCCATTCAGCGGTTGCTCTAAAGTCATGGAGTGGGGTGGGCAACATTTCTAAATACGTTGCACTACGAATGAGATCACCGGGTTTACCAGCCACCTGAACTTTGTCAAACAAGTTTGCCACCCCATTCCCCAACCCTAATTTCATCAGCGTACCTCGAAGACCCACATGAGCTGGGCGAGGAGATGCCCCTTTTGCAAGTGCAATCAAATTGTGGGCAATGCTTGCGCCTTCCTGATACGCCACCTGTGCTAGAGCGGGTAGTTGCTTTGACTGTACATCTGCGCAATCGCCCGCCGCAAACACTTCTGGAAAATCCAGCAATTGCAGCGTTGGGGTCACGATCGGTAACCCATGCTTATCTATATGATCTGCGGGAATTTGAAACTTCAGACTTTGAATGAGCGGATTCACAGCAGTACCCGCTGTCCAAATGGTAGTTTGGGTCAACAGTGTCTTTATCTCAGTGCTATTAGCAGGTTGATACTCTAAGTGGTTTGCATCAACAGACTTCACACCTACACCTAATATCAATTCAACGGGTACTGTTCGCGTTCTAAAAGCGTGGAGAGCTTCCTCCTGCAAACCTGCGTTAACATCTCCCGCTAGAATCGTCTTGCCGTGATTGATTAAGACAATGCGAATCTCACGCATATCGCCGCCGAGTCGGGCATACCAGTAAGGCAACAAATCCGCCAGTGTTGCCGCCATTTCTACCCCCGTTGGACCTGCTCCTACGATCGCAAAGGTCAGCAGCGATCGCCGTTGCTGCTGATCCTTAATTTGGCTGGCACGTTGTAAACAATCGCGTAGCTGACGCTCCAGCGCGATCGCATTCTCTCGTGTCCGAAATGCAAAGGCGTTTTTCTGTGCGCCCTCTGTTCCTAAATAGCCTTGAACACTGCCAACGGTTAAAACAAGATGAGCATAGGCACAGTCTGAGCCAGAGGCTAACGTGAGTTGTTTTTGGCGCAGGTCGATCGCCGTTACCTTGTCCTGCACAAAGTGAATATCACTACCTTGCAGCAACTCTTTATAAGTGGGACAAACGGTATCTTCTGATAACTCGCCTGTCAATAGTTCATACAGCATCGGCTTGAAAACAAACCGTTCTTGCGGATCAATCAAGGTAATCGAGCGAGGATCATGCCGATGACGCAAATGCAACGCTGTAAAAAGACCTGTGAAGCCCGCTCCGACGATAAATGTTGGGCGAGAAGAGTTCATTTTAGTAAAGGATAGATAAACAGCAGCAAGTAACTAACAAATGATTCAATTAAAAATGGGCAAGCAGCCAACAACGATCGCAACCGATAGCAACATCATGTAGACAATTGAGTACTTAAATAACGACCGTGCCATTTCTAAATCTGAAGGTGACTGCATCAACAACCAGGCTTTATGAACAAAAATGCTACCCAAAGCGATTGCAGCAATGACGTACAACCAACTCATACCCTGGAGCGAATAGGCGAGAAGTAAGGTAACTGGAACCAAGATTAAGGTGTAGGCAAAAATTTGCCGAGTCGTGGTTTCATTTCCGGCTACCACGGGCAACATTGGAACATCCACCCTGGCATAGTCATCTTGAATGATCATTGCCAATGCCCAGAAATGAGGTGGTGTCCAAAGAAACACGATCGTAAACAAGCACCACGCTGTCCAACTCAAATCACCTGTCACTGCTGCCCAGCCGACTAAAGGTGGGATCGCACCTGCCGCTCCTCCTAAAACAATGTTCTGGGTGTGATGCCGTTTCAACCAATGGGTGTAGACCAGCACATAAAGGAGAATCCCGACCATTGCTAAGTTGGCACTCAACAGATTCGCGCAAATCACTAAAAGGGTAAATGAAATTAGCGTGAGCGCGATCGCAAACAGTAAAGCATGATGAGGCTGTATCTGACCTGATGGCAGCGGACGATGACGAGTTCGTTCCATCGCAAAATCAACGTCCCGATCGTAGAGACAGTTGAACGTATTGGCGGCTCCTGCAGCACAAGCACCGCCGGCTAAGGTGACTAATAGTAGCCAGAAATCAATACGTCCTTTTGCTGCCATTGTCGTACCAGCAGTCGTTGTAATCAGCAACAATACAATAATGCGAGGTTTGGTAAGCTGAATATAACTTTGAATCACTTGCCAAATCGTTTGATGACAGTGAGTTGTGGAACTAGAAATTACTGTCTTGTCCATCACATTTGCCTACTGCTAAACAATCAATACCAGCGATCGCAAACTAATATCTATCTGAAGTAGATCCCACAGAAGCTGTCGTCACAGATGTGTTCATCGACGTAGAGATCTGTATTAGACTGTGCAACAACACCGCATTTTTGACCATTCAAGTTTGTATAGCTAAGCAGAGTTTCACTACATCCTTTTGAACTAGGCGTTGCAGTTTTTGAAGTGTTTCAGAACTCTGGAATGATCGTGCTTTCCGAGGTAACCTAATTGGGGGGTTCAGAGCAACAAAATTTGGAAGTTAATTACGGAGTTATGATAATTTCGCTAACTTTGCCACAACTCCATAATTCAATTCGTCTTGTTCAAACGTAACAACTGTTCTATACAAAGTGTAATTAAGTGTCTGCTATTGAGTTAAGCCGCAACCGGTTGATTGACCTCATGACCCGCGTTCTTTAGAATCTGTGCGCTCGATCGATTTCCTCATCCGTCCCAGAAGCAATTACCACAAACTTACTAGCTTTAATTTCTAGGTCGTACTTTAAAGCTTGCTCCTTGGGAATTCCTAATCCAACCAAAGCACCCACCAACCCCCCGGCAACAGCAGCACCTACACCACCCAAAATCATTCCTTCAATCCAACCTGCCAGCACTCCAACAGCGTGTCCAGCAACAATTACAGGTCCAACTCCTGGAATAAACAGCAGACCGACCCCAGTAAGAATGCCGAATAATCCACCAAAAAAGCTGCCCCAATAGCTTGCTTCTCCGGCTCCAGCTTTAGCCGTATCTTGCCAAGTAAGGAAGCCGCGAACATGCTCAGAGGCTTGATAGTCCTTACCAACAATCGAAATCTTTTGCATATCGAAGCCCGCTTTCTGCAGGTCTAAAACGGCGGCTTCTGCTTCAACATGAGATGGAAAAACGTTCACAACTTCGTGTTTGTCTGACATAAATCTATCTCCTTAACAACCAAAAAACATAAACGAATCAGTAACCATCAATCATTGAAAAAGCACGATCGCTTTCAGATTTACCAGCTATCAGCATTCTGTCTGTCAGAAAAGATCAGAACAGAGTAGTAAATTGCAACCTGAACGAAATCAACAAATCAATCTGTTTCATCCGTCTTGTCCACAAGCTTGACTTAGAAACGATCGCCCGTTCTTGAACACTTCTAACGTTCCCTGCTGTCGGTGATCTCCCCGTCCGCCAAGAACTTGGTACACATAGTTGCTGTTCCTAAACTTATATACCTCAGCGGCTCCTGTAGTCTCCCTGGTTCCTTTGCCCAAACTTAAATTTCCTAGAGGTCCTTTAGCGCGGTAAAGCAGTTCACCTGAAGCATATCGTCTCCAAACATCTACAGTGTAATCATTTTGGCACTTCAGGCTAAGCAGTAAATCCGCAGTGGAGTCAGCCGAAGCAGGTAAGGGGAGATGAGCTAAAACACAAGTCATCAAACCCAACAGTACTGTAGATTGTTTCGGTAGTAGTTTCATTGTTTCCTCCTGTCTTGAAGCCTCTCAAATTACCCTGTTGCTAGAAGACCGTGAACAAGAATCAACAACACAACCAATGTAACGATGATATAGAGTCGATCGCGCTGTTGCCAAAATGCAAATACTGAAAACGCAACTCGTGCAACTGGAGTTAGAATCAATAGCAAAATGCCGAGTTGAATGATACCTCGCCCCCGAAATGCCAGTGCATCATTGAAAATTCCAGGAGCTTGGCGGAGATCAGCAGGTTCTCCTCGGAAGATATGATCTTCAGGAATGTCATTGCCGTTGTAAAACAGATAAACGATGCCACCTACAATCACGATCGCTGCTGCTAAAGTGACTCCTGTCCGCAAAAGCATACTGATTGTGATTTCAACTTGTTGGTCTGTCCATTGGCGTGTAGTTGCCATGTTAAATCTTTCCTGTGATGCCGTTATAAATCATTTCAATGCCGATCACGAATAGAACGAAGCTAAAGACCAGGCGCAGCGCAGTAACTTTCGCTCGCACTAGCACTTTGGCTCCACACCACGCTCCTACCAACACACCCAATAGCACAGGCATACACAACCCCGGATCAATGTAACCCCTGCCGAGATAAATTCCAGCACTGGCAGCGGCTGTCACTCCAATCATGAAATTGCTCGTAGTCGTAGACACCTTAAACGGCAGTTGCATCACCTGATCCATTGCCACTACCTTGAGTGCTCCAGAACCGATACCTAGCAAACCAGAGAACGCTCCTGCTATCAGCATTACAGCAAATCCACTTGGAACATGTTGAACGTGATAGGGCTGTTCACCCCCTGAAGTTGGATAGCTACCATCTAGCTTTAAATGGATTGCCAGAGGATCTGCTGTGTGATCAACGGCTTGTGTATTATGCGGGCGATCGCTGAGATAGGTTGAGATTAACAACACTATCCCAAACAAAATTGCAATCACTCTAGTGGGAGCCTTTGCCGCAATTAGCGCTCCAGTAACGGCTCCAAATGTTGTAGCAACTTCCAGAAACATACCAACCCGGATATTAGAGTACCCTTCTCGAACATAGGAAACCGCTGCTCCAGACGACGTGGCAATCACAGACACTAATGCACAACCGATCGCATAGCGCAAATCTACGTCAAGCCCTAGCGTCAAAAGTGGTACAACCACAACTCCTCCTCCTAACCCAGTCAAGGCACCTAGTAAACCTGCCAGAATAGAAGATATGCCAATAATTGCGGTGAATTCAAGGTTGTTCATAGTTCAGCACTCGTAAGAAATCCCAACCCAACACAGCCACTTTCAAGTACGATCAGATGTCTAGGTATTTGCATCTCCATTGCCTTGACGTAAATATAGACAATCGACTCTTATTTGTCGTCCACTCGGAGTTGACATTTTTGTGCGATCAAACGATGGATGAAACAATCCATCTAAAACAGAAGCTTGGCTTATACTAAAGTTAGAATTTGGATATCAACTTTAGTACAAGCCAAACTAACTTCCTTATCCTGTGCTTAATTTATCTATTTTCACTTGCAGGCTCAATTGCAACAAAAGAAAATGGGGGCGTTGATATCTAGCAGACAGTGACAATGGAAACGGCTCCTCAGAGACTCATTGACTTTCTCAAAGACACCCTACATCTCTCAACAGCCTGCATCGCTCTAGCCTGGAAGCAAGCTGAACAAACTCCTAGCCTGATGCCGATTGCTCTTTGGCAATATGCGCTGATCTCCTTGAACCAACTTGACCAAATTTTTGATTGGTTACACGATTTACATCAAGATTAGGATGTAACTAGCGAAAGTAGCGAGCAGCAAACACCATAGTTAAGTTCCTACAACGTACAAGCAAAACATTGCTTAACTTGCTGATTAAACCATGAACAGTCTTTTGACCTACCGTTTGAATGTGCTGACCCAGATTCGAGTGTTTTTAGGCTCAACCCTTGAAGATCCGAATAACTCGTCGAATTTGTTCAACCTGATCAACGATCCTATTTGTCAATTAAAGCTGGCGAACCTTTATTCATATTGCTGCGATCGTCTTCGTGTTCAGCTTGATCGCTATTATAGGCATTGTGAGCAAAAGCGTTAAACATGCGATCGCTGCCGCACTCGTTGCTAGTTTGCTAATGATTGACTTCTTTTTCCTGGTGGGTCTCTAACGCCGCTTATCGCATTAGTTTATGCTCTCAACTGCTGACGGATATGGCCTTCATTCAGACCCAAACGATGGAACAGCCGATCGTACTCCCTCATCCGCTGCTTTAATTGGCTCAGTTCTTCGACAAGTTGATCAACTTCAATGGATTGTTTTGTTGAAGCCGTGTCAATTGTTGTTTCAGGCGTTATGGCACCAGTTCTATCACTGTTGAATAAGGTATAATCGCTTGCTTCTAACAACAAGCTAAACGCACGAAAAAATGTTTTAAGCGTACTCTTATCAACTTTGACCTCGCAGCTTAACAGGCGGCTGACAGTCCGCTCATCCAGAGTCGATCGCTCACTCAATTGTTCATAGGTGTAGCGCTTGCCGAATTCGTCACCCAACACTCCAGCTTGCATCAGCTTTTGCCACCCTTGATGAGATAGAACTGCACCTCGATTACGACTACGTTTTGCTAATGCGAGATGAGATTCGATTTGGTCATGACTTTGCTGTTGAAGGGAGCCATCTACTGAAGCGATGGGAGTAAATTGAGCGTGTAGAATTTGATTCATCGGTTTCACCTCAGTTTTTCCTACGAATTCCTAACAATTCAATTACATACGATGTTCGCTTCGTTCGTTGCGATAGCGGCGTTGCATGGCTTCAATATATGCAATTAGCTTTGACCTGTCGTCCACTGAGAGTTGAAACTTTTATATGATAGAAAGATTGATCAACTAGTCCATCTAAAATAGAAGATTGACTCGAACTTAAGTTGGAATTCGGACTCAAACTGAAGTACAGATGTTAAGCCAGCACTTGTTTTACTAGAGATGGAACCACTGCAATGTTTTTAACCAATTCATCAGAAAGAGAAAATCGTTGTTTTAGGTAATCGGTATCGTTGTAACTCAACCATACCTCACCGCTAGTTGATTCCCATGCCAGCACTTTCAAGGGTAAATCCAGAGCGATCGTGGGTTCTGCCATCATCAAAGGCGTTCCAGCTTTAGGATTACCAAATAGTAATAGCTGCGTTGGCGGCATCGTTAATCCAACTTTTTCAGCTTCCGCTTTTTGATCAATGCGGGCAAAGATGTTGATACCTTTTGTTTGTAGGATGGCTACTAAGCGATCAAGGGTTTCTGTGACTGAATAGGGACTGGGTAAGCTGATAATGCCGTTATTTGAGTTCATTGCAGTCAACTCCTTGGATTGTGTTTGTACTTACTGCCTCATAGCTTTGTAAACAGCAGATTTAGCCCTTCAGTCATTGTAGGATGAGTCAATACGCCATCTCGTAAAACGGTGTAGGGCATCTGAGCCAGCATCACCATCTGTACAGTCGAAATCATTTCGCCTGCCGCATGACAGAACAAGGTGCAACCGAGAATACGCCCTGTTTGAGTATCCACGATCGCCTTCAGCAATCCATCGGTTTGTCCGGATGTTCTGGCTCTGGGAACTGAAGCACGATATCTTGACCGGATCGATCAACTCTCAAAACCCTCGCATTTAACAGGAATTCAATACCCTCTCGTTTCAACAGAGTTTGAACCGCGATCGCGATATCTGAATCTTGTTGCGACAGAATTTGCTCACTCTGTCCAATCAGGGTCACACGAGAGCCAAAACGTCGGAACATTTGGGCGAATTCTAATCCAATGTATCCACTGCCGAGAACAATGAGATGGTCGGGTAGCTGTTCTAATTCCAGAATCGACTCGCTGGTTAGAAAACCTGTTTCTTCCAGTCCGGGCACTGATGGAATCAGTGGTTTTGTACCTGTATTGATGAACAATCGCTCTGCGGTAAGCTGACGAGTCTTACCTTCAGCCGTGATCACTTCAATGGTCTTAGGAGACACAAACTGTCCTGTGCCAATAATTAAATCATGACCCAGAGCCGTCTCTAGATTGTGCAAGTTTATTGATCGCGCAGATTGCACAACCGATCGCTTTCGCTCAATCACTGCTGCTAAATCAACAGTAGGTGGATTGACGTTAACCCCATACATCGCGCTGTTTCGTACAGTATGTGCAACGTTAGCGCTTGTTACCATCGTTTTAGTTGGAATGCAGGCAACATTAATACACCCGCCGCCAATCATGTTTAAGCTCCGTTCCACAAGGGCAGTTTTTCGTCCGTTTGCAACCAGTGCGGGTGCGAGTGTTTTTCCAGCTTTGCCACCCCCGATAATAATGTCGTCGTAATATTCAGTATTCACCGTTTTCTCCTTGCTAAGAATTGGGCAGCGTAAACGTCACTGTTTCACTAGTGATGACTTTGTGTGTGGGGTCGGCTAGTTCGATCAATACTTTATGCGGACCCGATTCCAAACCGACCAGGATAATCGTTTCGCCACTGGCATCGACAAAGTGCCACGGTGCATCATCGACAGTAATGTGAACATGACCGATACGCGGCGATACGTCGAGGGCACCTTTGCCAAACACGGGCAACACACGCAAGTTCTCCGTCCGGTACTGGATGAAAACACGACCCTGAGATAGTGGTTCGGGAAGCGGTGGATCGACAATCAGCTTGGGTGGCGCTTCGTTTGCGATCGCAATCAACGGTGATGGCCCGATAATATCCCTGGCGCTCAGGATGTGGTTGTTCATTTCTATCTCCTTTATGTGAGAAGCGGGGCAAGTTACGACTTCCAGGGCAGCGGAGACCGATAGGAATTTTCAAACTGATCGATCGCCTCCCAAGTGCGAGGGTTGACCTGTCCAGTAACCGGAATTTTATACCGTTGCTGTAGATCTTTCACCGCAGATTCTGTGATCACCCCAAATACGCCATCCACAACTGCGCCACCTGGGTTTCCTAATCTGACTCCTGCGGCGTGTAAGAATCCGTCATCAGATAAAATTTGCTGCAATTGTGCAACGCTTCTGCCGCGATCGCCACGCCGCAGAGTGGGTAATGTGATATCGGTGTATGCGGTTGCGATAAGTATCGGCAATTGTTGATGTGGAGCAGTTGACGCGATCGCTGCATGGGTCAACGAAGCTCCACCCAACGCTGCAGTCAGTGCAGTAAATAGCATTGTTTTAGACAGCATAAAAGTCATTGAACCGTTTAGTGAAAATTGTCTCAAGTGTGTTGTCATGGTTTCTTTTTTGATGGAACATCTTTGTTTGTAGATTTCATGCCTGTGTCAATTCAGATTTTGCATCTTTCCCGACAACCCGCTCGCAGATGAATTGCGGGCAGTTGACGCCTGTAAGATCTCAGTTAAATAAAGTTGAGGGAAGGGAGAAGACGCAAGGATTTTGGTTATTTTCTAGCTCTTCGCGTCCCCGTGTCCCTCTTCCCCCTTTCCACGTCCTATTGCAGATGCTTCTTCAATTCAGCCGCTGCTTGAACAAACAGAGAACGGACTTGTGGCAGCTCAGCTAAAGCATTAAGTAGTCCGAAGTCATGAATCATGCCGTTGTACTGCACCGTTGTTACCTCTACTCCGGCTGCATCGAGCTTGCGTCCATAAGCTGTGCCTTCATCATGCAAAATATCGCTCTCTGCAACCTGAATTAACGCTGGAGGCAAACCTTTTAGTTGCTCAACCGTCGCCTGTAGGGGAGAAGCATAAATGTCTTTGCGCTTTTCTGGATCGGCGATATACATGTCATACATCCACTTCATCGTGGGTGCGGTTAAGTACCGTTTGTCGCCGAATTGGTGGTAAGAGTTCGTTTCAAA
This sequence comes from Myxacorys chilensis ATA2-1-KO14, assembly GCA_019359275.1. GTDB lineage: Bacteria > Cyanobacteriota > Cyanobacteriia > Leptolyngbyales > Leptolyngbyaceae > Myxacorys > Myxacorys chilensis. The sequence goes on from JAHHHP010000033.1 coordinate 37,058, forward strand.
ATCGGCATCGACGATCGGCCACATCATGATGTGCAGCTTGATGTGTGGTCCTCCTTTATCTTTCGCCTGCAAAGCAGTGACTGCTGTCATATTGCCGCCGACACTGTTGCCGACGACTGCCAGATTTTTGCCATCCACACCAATCTCTTCACCATGCTCGGCAACCCATTTGGTAGCAGCATAAATCTCATTGATTGCCTGTGGATAGGGAGCATCTGGAGTGCGAGTGTAGTTGACAAAGACCCCTGCAAACCCTGAAAGCACAACCAGATCACGCACCATGCGCTTGTGGGTTGGGTAATCGCCCAGTATCCATCCGCCGCCATGAATAAAGATGAAAACAGGCAATGTACCTTTGACTCCTTCCGGTCGCACGATGTTGAGCGTAATCGAATAACCGTCAGCAGTAATCATCTTCTCAGACTCTTCAATGCCCGAAAGGTCTACTGGAACAGAAACTTGTGCGTCTACAAGAACTTGACGTGCTTCGAGTGGAGGTAATGTTTCTAGAGGTACACCACCTGAATTCAACACTTTCAAGAATTCCTTCACTTCCCTGGAAAGACGCGGATCATCTGCAACTTCCAAAATTTTTGCTGTTGGCGAATTCACTTGAGCAACCATGACATTCTCCTTTGATAAGTAGTAAACAATCTGTTGAAATGACACTGTTAACCCTCATTTGTTACTCTCGCTGAAGCGAACCCTGAAACTTAGCCCCAGTGCGAGTTTCCTATTTTGACGGCTCGAAAGTGACAAAAGAGCAAAACGCAAGTGCAGCAGAGCTTTCAGCTTTTGCTCCTACCAAAGTGACAAATGAGGGGTTAAACGAATTGATTTAACAGTGATGCGTGATCAGCAGTGATTGTGGAATGGCAATCACTTTCTACTGACATCGTTGACCAGCCACAAATAGTTTTGGCTGGTGAAAAGGTTTCGACCTAGCGGGTCGCTGCCTCGATCGGTTGTTTCCACACAGCAGCAGCGTAGAGCGAGTCCTCAAAATCGGGGGCGATATCACCTGCGATCCGTGCCTCATGCTGCGCCCAGTCCTCAAAGAACAAGTCTTGACTAATGCCCGATACGATCGCAGGTACGTCGCGGCGGATGCTCCGGATGTCCCCAATTGGCAAACCGAAGCTGACGAAACCAGCCGGATTAAAGACGTGAATGTTTTTCAGATAAGGGGCAGTGCCAGGTACTTTTTCTAGGTATTCGTGGGCGCTACCAAGGTAAGGGTGCGCCCCCAAATCGTCGGCACGCAAGTCTTCTGGTGGCTCGTAGCGATCGCGCCAGAGAGCAATATGTTGGGCAAAGTCAGCTAGTTCGGGACGCTTTGTTGGGTCAACGAAGTAACCAGTGCCAGCGATCGCAAAATCAAATTCGAAAACATCATCATTCACCTGAGCGACAATGCGATCGCCCGTTTCCCGTGCCGATTTCCAAGATGCAGATAGGTGAATGTGAAAGTTCGGGAAGGCGATCGCTCGCTTAATCGCACTTGGTGGTGGCGTGGAGCCTGCTTGACGAAAGCGCCAAGCCTGGAACCAGCGGTCTGCATCGGGGAGTTGGGAATAGTTGTCGTAAGCACCAGGGTATTCCCGTACTGGAATGACTGATAGAGATGCGATCGCAGACCGCCGTGAAAACAAGTGGACTGCCTTAGCTCCCGATTCCAGCGCCACTCCCGCTGCATCGAAAGCTGAAGCCGCCGCACCCATCACCGCCACAGTCTTACCGCGCAGTGATTCAAAATCGATGGCATCGCCAGTATGAGCGTACAGCGTGCGTGGTAAGTCAGCCAGTACTGGAGGGATAGATGGACCACCCGTGCCAGCCACGCCATTGGCGAAGATAATTTTTCGCGTCGTCTCTACCTGCGGGACACCGTTTACCTCAAGGTGGAGGCGGAAGAAACCTGCGGCTGGCTCAATCCGCACCAGGTTCGTCCGGTAACGAACCTGGATACCGAGGAAGTGCCGATACCAACTGAGATACTCAGCCCAAGACACTCGCCCAATGCGATCGATCGCCGCATAAGCTGCCGCACCGTGCCGCGCTTCGTACCAAGCTTGAAAGGACAATTCTGGGATACCCAGTTCTGGACCCGACAGATGTTTCGGTGTGCGGAGTGTTCTCATCCGCGCTCTCGTTAGCCACACGCCTGCATGAGCCTCGTCATCGGCTGCATCGATCGCCGTCACGCGACCGATTCCAGCACGCCGTAGCGCAAATACAAAGGTGCTACCGCTACCGCTACCACCGATTATCGTGACATTGTGATCGATGCCACGGCGATCGGGCACCCAGTTTTCGGGAGCGGGACCGAGCAAGCGTAGTGACTCGCGGGCTGCAAAATCGGGATCGGTTGTTGTTGTCATGTCGATCTCCTTGAATCTCGTCTGGCAGAAACATTGTTGGATCTGCATTTGGTTGCCTTTGCTGTTCTCATGCTCAAGCGACTCGCACAGTTGACTCAAAGTGCATAGCACCCTTTAGCATGGGGTTCTCCGCAACGTGGGTGGTCAAAAAGCGGCGAATATGGTCTGAGATCGCGTCCCCATCTTCTTCCAGGGCAAAGTGTCCGGTATCGAGTAAATGGAACTCAATATCTTTCAAGTCGCGCTGATAGGGATATGCACCTTCAGCAGGGAAAATGGTGTCGTTTTTGCCCCAAACAATCAAGGTTGGAGGTTGATATTGGCGGAAATACTCCTGCCATTGCGGATAAAGCGGTGGATTCGTGCCGTAGCTATACAGCAGCGCCAATTGAATCTCGCCGTTACCGGGGCGATCGAGGAAATGTTGATCCATCGTCCAGGTATCAGGGCTGATTGCTTCTAGATTGCGAACGCCGTTGGTATATTGCCACTTCGTTGCTTCCAGGGTGACAAGGTATTTGAGCTTTTCCGCATTCTCAGGCGATCGCTCCTGCCAGTATGCCTTGATCGGCTCCCAGAATTCGCGCAATCCTTCCTCGTAAGCATTACCATTTTGCACAATCAGACTTTGTACGCGCTCTGGATATTTAGCGGCAATCCGATAGCCAACCGGAGCACCATAATCCATCATATAAAGGCTGTACTTTTTGAGATCGATCGCGGCAATGAATTTCTCCACAATCTCAGCCAGGTGATCAAACGTGTAGTCGAATTCATTCACGGTTGGCATCGAACTGCTGCCGTAGCCCGGATAGTCAGGTGCAACTAGATGGAATTGATCAGCAAGCGCAGAAATCAGATTGCGGAACATATGAGACGAAGTTGGGAAGCCATGCAGCAGTAAAATTGTTGGATTATCACGAGAACCTGCTTCGCGGTAAAAGATATCTAAACCATCGATCGAAACTGTACGATACGTAGTCATGATTTTGCTCCTTGTTAATGTTGAATAACACTGAAATGCAAACGTGTCTCATCTATCTCACGTCTTGACGATGAATCTGCTCCTGAAAGTAATCGCGCCAACTTTCAGGTAACGCTTCCAATTGAGTAGCGCGATGAAGTAAAGCTAGATGGTTCTTCTCACGGGTATACAGTTGAGTGATGTCAGCAACCGTAATGTTGCTGCTATCTCGGCTCACCAACTCTAAAGTGTCTCCGGCTCCAACTTCGCCCTCTCGCAAAACCCGAAAGTAAAATCCAGTTCGACGACTGGCGAGAAATCGTTTCACCATATCGGGTCGCCCAAAGCGAATCCCCAGTTTGTAGCAAGGCAGGCGCGGTTGTGTCACCATTAGTTCCACACTGCCGATTTGGAAGCGATCGCCAATGTTCAAGTCTTCTTCTTTAAATCCCGTAACTGTGAAGTTTTCACCAAAGATGCCTGGTGTTAGTTCTGTGTCAGGCAACTCACTGCGCCAGTAATCGTAATGCTCGAATGGATAGACATACACGGCTTTGTCTACTCCACCATGAACAGTGAGATCCGCTTGTCGATCGCCATCTAAATTGAGTTCACGCACCATTACTTTCGCATTGACTGGTTCTTTGAAAATTCCAGTGCGAACGATTTTTCCTTTCCAGGTCACTTCACGCGGCAGTCCGACGTTGACAGAGATGAGTTGCATGATTCACTCCTTTTAGACTCTAAATCTGCGCCATTCCACCATCAACAAATAGCTCGATGCCGTTCACAAAGCTGCTGTCTTCTGAAGCCAGAAAAACAACGGCTCTGGCAATCTCATCAGGTGTGCCGACTCGCCCTAATGGAATGGTGACAGCTTGGCTATCCACGAATTCTTGCACCTGCTCGTCATTGAGCCCCAGAAGATTGTAACCAGGGGTAGGCACGACACCAGGACTAATCGCATTCACCCGGATCTTGCGTTCTTTGAGGTCGAGTATCCAATTGCGGGCAAACGACCGCACGGCGGCTTTGGTGGCGCTGTAAACACTGAAGGCTGGCGTACCAACAGTAGAAGCAGTCGAGGCATTCAGGATAATAGAAGCGTTCTCTGGCAACAGGGGCAGTGCCTTTTGTACGGTGAACAGCAAACCTTTGACATTAATGTTGAATATTTTGTCAAAGTGTTCTTCAGTGATTGCTCCAAGTGGGGCAATTTCTCCAATACCAGCATTAGCGAAGACCACATCGAGATGTCCTTGTTCTTGCTTGATCTTGTCAAACACACGATCGAGGTCTTCTAACTTCGAGACATCACTTTGAATACCTGTGACGTTTTTACCAATGTTTTCTACAGCAGCATCTAATTCGGTTTGACGACGACCTGTGATGAAGACATAGGCTCCCTCAGCCACAAACTGTTTAGCAGTGGCAAGACCGATACCGCTATTCCCACCCGTGACAAGCGCGATTTTTCCTTCTAGCTTTCTCATTTTGATAAATCCTATGGTTGTTCTAATTTTTAAGGGAGATCTCCAGGTGCACCCAGAACTTCGTCGCCAATTTCGCTAGAGACGCGCATGAATAATTCCAGGTCAACTTCCTCATTCTCGTTTAGCGTCCCTGTTGCTTCAATTAAGTCAGCAAAGCCACTAGGTGAAGCAACGACTAATGCACGCGATGGTTTGTCACCCAGTGTGGCGACCACATGGGGTGTGCCAGGAGAAATTAGAAAGCTTTCGCCAGGGGTTAGCACCACCTTGTTCTTACCCGCCCAGACTGTCAACTCCCCTTCTAGCACGTAGAGTTGTTCGGAATAGCGCGTGTGGCGGTGGGGTGGGGTCTGCGTACCAGGAGGGGAATAGCCCTCAATCAGGTCGTATTTACCGTCAGTCGTAGTGCGATCGGCAAGAATGGTAAGACGAGTGCCCAAAAGCCAGAAAGATTGTGTCATGCATTTACTCCTGTTGATAAGAGTTCCTGAATAATCCAAGCTAGCTGTGTACCAGCGGTGTATCTACTAAATGTTCTGCTAGAAACCAAACCTGTAGCTCATTCACTCGCAACGCTTGACTCACCAGCAAATCGTTGGTACTGCTATCTTGATTTGCTGCTGTTTTGTCGATCGCCCCTCTCAATTCCCCGATAATCAACTCGTGTGCTTCCAGCAACCGCGATAGCATCACGGGTACTTCTTCAACGCCGTTAGGAGGACGCCTAATCTTAGTGACTTCTGCCACATGACGTGGGTCAGCAATTGCTACACCTCCGAGCGTTTGCACCCGTTCACCCAGAGCATCAATTAATTCGATTTGTTCACTAGCATGTTTGTCGAGCAACAAATGTAGTTGATAGAACGTATGTCCACGCATCAACCAATGATGTTTCTTGTACAAGTGATAGAGAATGATTGTATCTGCCAGAATTTGATTGATCAACCTACAGCTTTCGCTGCGGACGCTAGAGTTGAGAACAATTGGCAGATCGCGCAGAGTACCGTACTGCTGAATTTCATACCCATGCTGATGCAGCAAAGGTTGACTGCGATCGACTTCAGTGATTTTGCCTGTATTTTGAGTGGGCATAATTAGATTTCCTTGTCCTTCTTTAGGGCTACTTCGCAGCAGTACTTGCTGCTTCAATTACTTTGGCAACCTCTCTTGGATGAGAGATAAAAGGAACATGGCTGGAGTTGACTTCGGTTGTCTTAGCACCGATTCGTTTAGCCATAAATCGCTGAAGTTCAGGATTGATAGCACGATCGCTTTGAGTCACGAGAAACCAGGAAGGAATCGTTTTCCAGGCGATGTCACTTAGTGTTTGCTCAAATGCTGCGCTGGCAATCGGCTTTTGGGTTGCTGCCATCACTCGCGCCTCAGCCTCCGATACGTCCTGAGCGAAAAAGTTGTGGAACTTCCCGCGATCGACAGAGAGAAAGTTTGCGGCATCTGACACGATCGCCGTGCTAATGGGAGGTGCTGCATACTTTTTATTCAAATCGCTCGTCGTTTCACCCACATCTGGTGCAAAAGCGTTGACATAAACCAGAGCCTTCACCCGTGGATTGCCAGCCGCCGCACCGGTGATCACATTCCCAGCATAGGAATGCCCGACGACAACAACAGACCCTTTCTGATCCTCAATCACTCGCTTCGCCGTTGCGACATCATCAGGAAGCGAGGTGAGCGGAATCTGTGCAGCAGTCACTCTGTAGCCATCCTGCTCCAACAATGGAATGACGTGTTGCCAGGATGTACCGTCAGCATAAGCTCCATGAACGAGAACGATCGCAGGTTTAGAGTTAGACGCTCGCGGTAATTCTTGTGAAGTGCCTGATGTTGAGTAGATTGATACTCCAATGACAGCACTAAATGCAAACAGCCACAGCAACCATTTCCGAACTTTTTTCCATGAAAAAACCCTCATTGTAACCACCTCTATAGGTTGTTTGATTGTTGGAGTCTCCTCTTGGCAGCGTAGAAGTTATGAAAGACTCATCAAGACCTTACTTACTTGCAGTGACAATGGCTGCCATTATTTGCCCAATCGTCCAATGATCGAGGTAGCGACTTCCATTGATAAACAAAGCGGGTGCAGCCTCGACTCCACTTTGCAGTCCACCTTTGATATCGGCATTGATGCGATCGACATACACTCCCCTAGATAAATCCCGTAAAAATTGAGAAATATCAAGTCCTAAACGATTGGCATACTCCACCAGATAGCCATTTCCTAGTTCTTGTTGATGAATGAACAGCATCTCGTGCATTTGCCAAAACTGTCCTTGAGTGGCTGCGGCTTCCGCCGCTTCCGCCGCACGTTGAGCATGAGGATGGATTTGCTCTTGGGGGAAATGACGGAAGATAAAACCCAAATTATTTTCTCTAGAAGAAGCACTTAACTGTTGTTGAGCAACTTTAATCAACCGATAAACATTTGCACTCCGAAAACATTCATAGTCTCCATACATTACGAGTACCACAACAGCACTTAACACACCTTGAATATGGTCTTGCGTTGAAGGTGGGACAAATAAAGAACCATGATCGGGATCGTAAACCATTGTTCGGTTCGGGTAAAGCAAACTTAAACTTTATAGCTTAGTTGCTGTTCGTGTTTGCATGAGTTCAATATAGGAAATCGACTCTCATTTGTCGTCCACTTAGAGTTGACACTTTTGTATGGTCGAGGGATGGGTGAACCAGTCCATCTCACGATGGAGAGTTAGCTCCAACTCAAGTTGGTATTCAAACTAAAGTACAACCTATAAATTGACAAGCCCGCGTTTAACAGCAGCAATCACGGCTTGAGTACGATCGCTCACTCCCAGTTTGCTCAAAATGCGATTCACATGCGATTTGACGGTGCTTTCACCAATACTCAAAGCTACCCCGATCTCTTGATTACTCATTCCTTGTGCCATCAAACGAAGCACTTCCAGTTCTCGCTCACTCAGTTCTGGATTGCTCATTCGCTGCAATAATTTTGCCCCCACTTCTGGCGGAAGATATTTCTGACCGTTATGAATGGCACGAATCGCATTCAAAAGCTCACCCGGTTTAGCATCTTTAAGCAGATAGCCTTGAGCACCCGCCTGCAAGCCACGATAGATGTCTTCATCACCATCATAGGTCGTAAGTACCGCAATCCGAGCCTGCTTAAATTCAGCACAAATTGTACCGATGGCTTCAACTCCTGCCATTTTGGGCATTCGTAAATCCATGAGCGTGATATCAGGTTGGTGTTCGCGATACAGGTCGATCGCTTGTTGCCCATCTTCAGCTTGAGCAATCACGGTCATTTCTGGATCAGAATCAATAATGGCTGCCAATCCTTTTCTGACAATGGCATGGTCATCAACGATCAGAACCCGAATTGTAGTGGATTGGCTCATTGTAAGTCGCCCTCTCGGTTGATAGTGACAATAATTTCTGTTCCCTGTCCTGGTTGGCTTTGAATCGCGAGTTGGGCACCAACGCGCTCTGCCCGTTCGCTCATTCCTAATAAACCAAAACCACTGCTGACCGGAGCGCTACCCACTCCAAAGCCCCGTCCATCATCTTTAACCCGTAAGATGCACTGTGTGTGGTTGTACACTAACTCAACCCGGATTTCGCCAGCACAAGCGTATTTGATTGCATTCGTTAATGCTTCTTGCCCAATTCGGAGTAAGTTATTCTCCACATCGGCTGGTAAGGAATAGGCTATCCCCTGAGTCTCGTAAATCAGAATCGTGTCGATCGTCGATCTCATCTGGGTCACGAGGCGGTGCAGGGCGCTCTCTAAATTGCCCTCTTCCAATAGCTGCGGGCGGAGTGCTGCTACAGATCGCCGTGCCTCTGCTAGCCCAATGCGTGCTAGTTCATCAATCATTTCCAAGTAGACCTGGGTTGCTTCCGGGTCGTCTAATGGCACTTGTGTTGCTGCTCCAACTTGAAGCAGAATACCTGTGAAAGATTGAGCGAGCGTATCATGAATTTCTCGCGCCATCCGGTTGCGTTCTTCCAAGATAGAAGCTGCTTCAGCGAGTTTGCGATCGCTAATGTCTGTCATGAGACTGTAGAAACCTCTCACCTGAGCATTGTCATCGAAATCAGCAATAAAGGTGGCGCTGATGCAACGCTGATCATCTGGGAGAGGGATTTCTGCTTCTAGAGGGACCGTTTGCCCTGCAAACACCTGATTGATGTACGGCTCAACCCGTTGATAAACCGCCTCACCGAGCAATTGACGAACCGGGTTGCCCAAAATTTGATCACGGCTACGGTTGAACCAAACCTCATAGGTACGGTTGATGAATTGAAAGCAGCGATTGGCATCGACATAGCTAATCAGAACGGGTAGAGCGTCGGCAATCAATCGTAATTCCTGCTCCTGGTCGCGTAGCTCTGCTTCGCTTTGCTGTAAAGCTGCCGTTCGTTCTGCAACTTGTTGCTCTAGGGTGCGATTGTATTCTGCTAACAGCTTCTCTGCTTGTTTACGTTCGGTGATGTCTTGAAAGGCTGCGATCGCATACAGAATGTTGCCAGACTCATCAAAAATTGGAGTTCCCCAACTTTCGATCGGAATGATGCGATTCCCCTGGTGAATTTCGATATCATCCACACTGCCCTGTTCGCCGTTTAGCGCTCGTATCATCATCAGTTGTTCGGTTGGGTAGGGGCGATCGGTTCCTGCCACATAGAGTTGATAGACCTCGGCAATTTGCTCTGGGGTGACAGACGGCAGCACCTCCTTGCCCAAGAGTTGAATTGCCTTCTGATTCGCGTAATAAGGGCGACCTGTTGCGTCTAGAACCGCAATTCCTACCGGAACCGACTCTAAAATTTTCTGGAGGCGGGTTTCACTTTGGGCGAGGGTCTGGTTTAAAGACTGCATTTTGGCAAAGGCGATTTGAAGCTGCTGTGCCATCTGGTTGAATGATCGAGCCAGTTCGCCCAAATCGCCCGAGCGCTCAATTTCTACCGTCTGATCCCATGCACCGTCTGCTAGCGCTTTTGCCGATTGACTGACGCTGACAATCGGTTTAGTGATCCATCGGGCAATCAAAATGCAGATCGCAATGCCAAGCAGCAAAGCCGCAATACAAAGCAGAATCGTCGTCTGAATGCTCTGATTAATCTTTGCCATGAAATCGGATTCAGGCAACACCGTGACAATCAGCCAATCCAGCCCACGATTATCTTTGAATGGCATCACCTGAAGCAACTGCCGCCTACCATCGAAATTAAAATCAAGCTGTTCCGCAGTCTGGATCTGCCATAAATCGCTAAAACGATCGCGCAAATAGGCAGCAGTAGCTCGCACGGTAGGGTTACGGCTCTCAACTGCGGACAATCGATTTGCCGCCGCCCCACTACTGATAATCGCCTCTCCGGTGGAAGTGGCAACCAGTTGTCCCGATCGTTCTAGAATAAAGGCGATGCCTGTCTTGCCGATTTGCAGGCTCGCCAAAAAACGGCTCATCTCATTAGGCAAAAATACATCGGTGGCGCAGACCCCCAACAGCGATCGATCAGCAATGCTATAGACAGGCGTACTGGCAGTGATCGTTGGCAACTGGCTAGCAAAATCGGCATAGATTCCACTCCAGATTGGTTCGCCTGCCGTCACTGCTGCTTTATACCAGGGACGAACCCGCGCATCGAAGGCTTTGTTGCCTTGGCTGATTAACTGGTCTCGCTGACCATTGTGATCAAGGCTGTAGCCGTAGAGTTTATGGTTTGTAGCAACATTACTCGACCGCAGTTCAATTGAGTGATCGGCAGGGCTACGTCGCACCCCTAGAAGAGAACCTTTGCGATCGCCACAGTAGATATCACTCACCATTGGATAAATCTGAATTTGCTGCCAGAGTGGAAACTCACCTTTCACGGCGCTAGGGCCAATTTTTCCCTGAGCGAAGGTGCTGGCATTGAGCCGATTGATGTTATGGGGTATCTCGGTATAAGTTTGTAGTTTGCCTTCGATCCGGTTCGTCAGTTCCCGCCGCAGTTGACTGGCGAGATCGTTGATGGCTTCCTGTCTATTTTGGAAGGAAAAATACCCCACTAAGCCGACCGTCACCAAAGTTTGCAGCACAAACGGCACAATCAAAACCGTCTGTAATGGCACCGTTCTGGAAACTTGAGCTACAACTTGCTTGAGAAGACTGCTCATCAATCAGATTCCTCATTTATGGCAGTTAGCGCACGTTGATCTATGTATTGACGAAACTACTAGCCGTGGAAAGCTTCAGCGATCGCAACGCGTAGTGGCTCAAACTCCAAAGTGTCTCCATAACGCACACCATTGATAAATAACGTTGGAGTGCTAACCACCCCACTCTCCATTCCGCTGGCAATGTCTTGATTGATGTGATCAACGTACACTTTTTGGGCAATGTCTCGAATAAACTGAGTTACATCAAGCCCTAAATTGTCAGCGTATTCTGCTAAATACCCATCTTCTAGCTCTTGCTGATGCTTCAATAGCATCTCGTGCATCTGCCAAAACTGCCCTTGTGCTGCTGCTGCTTCTGTCGCTGCTGCTGCTTTTTCAGCTTGAGGATGGATTTGAGGTTGAGGAAAATGCCGGAATACAAAGCATAGAGAATCTCTCCCGAATAAGGTCGCCTCAAACTGGCGTTGAATTGCCTGAATTGAGGTATAAAGTTCACTACATTGAGGACACTGATAATCCCCATACTCAACAAGCACAATGCGAGCATTCAATGATCCTTGTCGATGGTCTTGCTCAGAAGGAGGTACAACTAATTGGTTGCGCTCTGCTTCGCAGTTACCGCAAGGGTCGCCAAGTGCGTCGCCAGGAATAGCATCGCTCATTCTAAACCCTCATGCTAAATCTTTGAGGAGAAGAGATTCATCGTGTGCACTCTGAAATGTCTTCCCTTCAACTCTGATAGTCGTTTATATGAGGTTACTGTATGAGACTTGCTTAGGCTTGTCGTCAATTCAGGGCTTGTATTTTAATCAACAAAATGATTGAGGATGAGTCAATTTGAGGGAGTAGAACGAATCAAACTCAGGTTTGATTGCCTTACAGACTAAAATATGATGGTTAACCCAGGCAGAAGTACCATCTTTGTTTTTACAAGTTAGCAATTCCGCGTTTCAAAGCAATAATGGCTGCTTGGGTGCGATCTTTGACATCTAGCTTGCTTAAAATTCGGTTGATATGAGTCTTCACTGTACTTTCACTAATATTGAGAGCAGTGCTAATTTCCTGGTTGCTCATGCCCTGTCCGACTAACTGGAGAACTTCTAATTCACGATCGCTCAGTTCTGGAGCAGTGATTCGTTGGACTAACTTGGCAGCCACCTTGGGGGGAATATACTGTTGTCCCCTAGTCACTGTCCGAATGGCCGTCAATAGTTCCTCTGGCTCAGAGTCCTTCAGTAAATATCCCTTTGCCCCGGCTCGCAATCCTTGATAAATCTCTTCATCACTGTCATACGTGGTCAGCACAATAATTCGGGCATTGGGAAATTCATTGCAAATAACAGTAATCGCTTGCACACCTCCCATCTCAGGCATCCGTAAATCCATCAAAGTCACATCAGGCTGCTGTTGCTGAAAAACTGCGATCGCTTCATGCCCATTTCGCCCCTGACCCACAATGACGATATCTGGAGCCTCCTCTAACATTCCGATCAACCCCTGGCGGACAACAGGATGATCATCCACAACCAGAACGCGAATGCTACTGAGCTGATTCATGCTGACTTACCCTCGATTAATAGATACCGTGATTTCTGTCCCTTGCCCTAAGTCACTTTGAATCTTTAATTCAGCGCTAATGCGTTCAGCCCGTTCTGCCATCCCCAGTAAACCAAAGCCATTCCGCATCGCCTGGTTTTCTACCTCAAATCCTTGCCCATCGTCTCGAATTCGCAAGCTGCATTGGGTCAGTTCATAGATCAGTTCAATGCGGATTTCATGCGCGTTGGCATGTTTGATTGCATTGGTCAAAGCTTCCTGCCCAATCCGAAACAGATTATTTTCCAGATCAGAGGATAGGGGATAGGGTGTACCCATGACTTTGTAGACGATTTGGGCTGCGATCGACGGGTCTAATTGAGCCGCAAGACGGCTTAAGGCATCCTGTAAGTTACTGCTCTCTAAAAGATATGGGCGGTGTAGTGCCTCTACTGAACGACGTGCCTCCGCAAGCCCAGAACGCGCTACGTCGAGGATCTGAGTCAGGAGAGTTTGCGCTTTTTCTGGGTCTGCTATTACCTTATTGGCGGCAGAGCGAGCATGAATGACAATCCCTGTAAACGCTTGGGCTAAAGTGTCGTGAATTTCCCGTGCCATGTGATTGCGCTCCTCTAGAATCGAGGCTTCTTCGGCTCGTTTGCGATCGCTAATGTCTGTCATGAGACTGTAGAAACCTCTTACCTGAGCATTGTCATCAAAATCAGCAATAAAGGTGGCGCTGATGCACCGCTGATCATCGGGGAGAGGGATTTCTGCTTCTAGCGGGACCGTTTGCCCTGCAAACACCTGATTAATATACGGCTCAACCCGTTGATAAACCGCCTCACCGAGCAGTTGACGAACCGGGTTGCCCAAAATTTGATCACGGCTACGGTTGAACCAAACCTCGTATGTACGGTTGATGAATTGAAAGCAGCGATTGGCATCGACGTAGCTAATCAGAACGGGTAGAGCGTTGGCAATCAGTCGTAATTCCTGTTCTCGTAAACGAAGCTCGTCGAAGACACCGCGCAGCTCTGCTTCGCTTTGCTGTAAAGCTGCCGTTCGTTCTGCCACCTGAAGTTCCAGGGTGTGGTTGTATTCGGTTAACAGTGTCTCTGCTCGTCTCCGCTCCGTGATGTCTTGGAAGGCTACGATCGCATAAGCCACGTTCCCATGTTCATCAAAAACTGGCGTTCCCCATGCTTCAATGGGAATAATAGTCTCGCCTCGGTGAATCTCTAAAACATCCGTTCTTGTCCGTTCGCCTCTTAACGCTCGGACGATTGGCATCTCCTCAGGAGAACAGGTTTGATCCGTTCCCGCCAGGTAAACTTGATAAACCTCTGCAAGATGATCGGGTGTCGCGGTAGGATCAACGCCTTTACCTAGTAGCTGAATGCCTCGCTGATTGACATAGTAAGGACGACCCGTCGCATCCAAGACCCCTATTCCCACTTGAACCGCTTCTAGAAATTGATTTATCTGACTTTCGCCGTCACGTAGTTTCGAGTAAAGTTTGGCATTTTCGATCGCAATGGCTGCTTGAGCAGAGAGTAGATTAAGAACTTGCGCTCGCTCCGGTGTAAATACTCCAGTTGCTAGTTGATTTTCTAGATACAACACACCCACAAGTTTACTTTGATTCAACAACGGTAAACAAAGAAGCGATCTCGTTTGGTTATGCTGAATGTATGGCTCATTAATAAAATTACCTTCGCAAGTTGCATCATTGAGGATGACAGATTCATGAGTCCGAACCACATATTGAATAATGGATTCGGGTAAGCGATTTGCAATTGGAGTCGATCGCAGTACTTGCGCCGCATAGACTTTCGCAGTTTCATTGAGTTCACAAGCCACTTCGATCTTCCATTCTCCTAAGTTTTCCAAAAGCAGGCATCCAGTTTGTGCCCCAGCATTTTCAATTAAAATCTGCATTAGAGAACTGAGCAACCGCTCCAGTTCAATTTCACTCGAAATTGCTTGAGCTGCTTTCATCACTGTCGCTAAATCGAGAGCAGTATGTGAGGTACTTGAAATGGTTCCGATCGCGGTGCGAACTGGTGTAGACACGTTGGAGGTCTGAGGAAATAGTTGAGAATAACGAATTTCTAAATCTTTAACCTTTGCCATTGCTCCCCATCGTTCATAGCAATAGTGAGCTTCCTTCATGTAAGTTTGAGCAAACTTTTCTCTACCACGAGCTAAGTAATGCTTGGCGGCTAATTCATAGGCTAATGCTTCTTCTTGAAGATACTTGTTGTCCTTGGTCCCTTGAATAGCTTGTTCGTATAAGTTTTCTGCTTCAAAAAATTGACCCAAGACTCGCGCTTTCTCTGCCTCAACGAGATGAAACTTGTGTAAAAAGTTTTCTGGACAGCTATTCGACCATGCTTTCAAGCGCTCCTGATGCGATCGAATCTGTTCCAAAGCATTACTTTGTTCTGCTGGAGATAGACCGGAATATAAGTTGAGCAGAATCAGAGAACCATAATAGAAATAACTACTATAGGTTGTAAATCCTACGATAGAATTCAGGATCTTTCCCGCTTCAATGAAATAATGGCAGCCTTGCTCAAAATCTGCTGTTAAACAGGCAAGATGCATTCTGAGGATGTAATAAAGACAAATTGAAAATCGTATTTGTGAGGTTTCACCCTGATGAACTATTTTTTCTGTTCCCCTGAGCAATTGATCGTATTCCTGTGCCGCTTGCCCTAAAGCAAGTTTTGCGATAAAAAATTTAGCTCCAGCCAGTGCTACCTTTGCAAGCTCGTCCTGAATCTGCTCCGCCACCAGCTGATATTTTTCGTTGTCTTCTGCAACGGTTGTTAAATTTTCGCCTTGAAATAAGCGATTAAAAATGTTACCAACCAAGTTATAGGCTGCAAATTGAACATTTCCCGACTCCATGCTTGCCAGAAAACCTTTGTAATTGACCGTGGCTGCCCCCGCTATAGGCTTTGACCAAACTTGAATAAAGCCTCCAAACAACATCTCAGCTTTACACTGCTGAGATTTACTGTTTAGCTTGTAGCTAAGCTGCACCGCTAAATCTGCAAACTCATAGCCTCGTTGGTATTGCCCTTCCATCAAGCCCAAGAGAAGACCATAGTTTGCATAAGCCTTAATAGACTCAGCAATATTTCCATGCTCAATGGAAAGACGAACTACTCTTAAACTGACAAAGCAGTAAAGTTCAATATTAGCCGTAATGTAAGTTGGTATATCTACAGCAATTAGCAATCTAATCATTGCTTGAATGACTGGATCGCTCACTGTTGGTAAAGTTAAAAGCGAGGAAATGGAGCGATTTTCTAAGCTTTTGGCAACAGCAGCAAACTCTTCACGGACTAGTTCTGTCAAATTCTTGCCCTGAATCTCAATCCCCAACTCATGCAATCCAATCAGACCTGTTTGAACTGCTTCCTCACATTCGCCTTGTAGAGTATATTGAGTGATTTGAAAAACACGAATATCTACGCGATCGACGGCAGAAAAAATGTGTTCTAAAGCAACCTTGGTTGTGGCATTTAGTTGCTCATAGCTAGCATTGCTCAACTGTGCTGCACAGAGAGTCCGATACAGGTTAAACATCAAGTCGTACTGACTTATCCAAGCCTCTGCTTCGAGCAAGCCAATGCCAGTCTCAAGATACCGAATCGCGGCTTCATAGGCTGTAGAGGAGATGGCTTTTTGAGCGGCAGCCAAGTTGAGCCGTGCTATTTTCTCTTTTTCATCTTTCTGTGTCAGCAGGGATTGACCAAAGTTGATGTGGTTGACAATATCAAAAAGCATCTCACTTTGTTCGACCTCAGAGAGCTTGCTGAGCAGTAGTTGTCCAATAGAGTAGTGCGTTACTTGCTTTTGATCCTCAGAAATCAAAGCATAGGCAGCTTGCTGTACTCGATCGTGCAAGAACTTATACTCTTGGACTAACAAGTCCTCATCTAATTCAGACAGAGGTTGAATGAATCCTCCTTGTACTGCTTGCAGTAAATCCTGAAAAACCGTTTTGGGCGATTTCTCACACACGGTTCCTTCGGAGTTGCGCTCTGCGCTAGTCGCTAACGTTTCCAAATCAAATTCAGCCCCAATGCAGGCGGCTAGTTGAAGAAGTTGCTGCGTTACCTCTGGTAGTTTCTTCAGCTTGCTCAGCAGCAGCTCCACCACATTATCAGTAATGGCTTGAGCTTCAATCTGAGCCATGTTCCATTGCCAGCTTTGCTGCTCAGCCGTAAAAGTCAACCAATTTTCGCTGTGCAACATTCGTAAAAATTCACCCACAAAGAAGGGATTGCCCTCAGTTTTATGTAACACTAACTTTGCTAAGGGACGAACAATAGCCGCGTTGTGATGTAGGGTTTCAGCAATCAACTGACTTAATGGCTCCAGAGTTAAGGGCGACAGATTAATCTCCTGAAACAATGCCCTCTGCTGGCGCAGTTTCTCCAGCAATGATACGAGTGGATGCGTTGGATTTACTTCATTGTCTCGATAAGCTCCGATCAAGAATAGGGATTGGGTTTGCTCATCGAGCATTATCAGTTCAATTAATTTCAGCGTGGCGGAGTCGATCCACTGCAAATCATCTAAGAAGACCACAAGCGGATGTTCTTTAGAACAAAACACCCGCACAAACTGCTGAAAGGCTCGATTAAAGCGATTTTGAGCTTCTGTTGCCCCAACCTGTGGCACAGGCGGCTGCTTACCCACAATTAATTCAACTTCCGGGATCACATCAATGATGAGTTGCCCATTGCTTCCCAGGGCACTTAGAAGTTTCGACCGCCATTGTTGCAGTTGCTCGTCAGGTTCACTTAGCAATTGTTGAACTAGTTTTCGTAGAGCATCCGCGATCGCGCTGTAGGGAATATTGCGCTGAAACTGGTCAAACTTACCAGAGATAAAATAACCCCGCTTTGCTGTGATCGGTTTATAAAGCTCTTTCACTAATGCTGATTTGCCAATGCCAGCAGAACCGGAAACTAACATCATCTCGGAAAACGCGGAAGCGCAGGCAAACGGAGACGCAGGGGTATTGTCGTTCTCTCCATCTCCACGCCTCCCTATCTCCGCGTCCTCTCTCCCTGCTACCCTCTCAAACGCTGCCAATAACGCTGCAATCTCCTCCTCCCGCCCGTATAGTTTTTGTGGAATTTGAAATTGATCGGAAGCATCTTGCAGACCCAGTTGAAAGGGGTTAATTTGACCACTTGTTTCTAATTTATCAACACAGTCCTCTAAATCCGCTTTGATACCCCAAGTACTTTGATAGCGGTCTTCTGCATTCTTCGCCATCAGTTTCAAAATAATGTCTGAAACAGACTTGGGAATCTTAGCGTTCAACTTATACGGCGGTATAGGAGATTTGGCAAGATGACAGTGGACGAGTTCAAGGACATCTGTTGTGGGAAAGGGCAACTGCCCAGTGAGCAATTCGTAAAACGTCACGCCGAGCGAGTAAAAATCAGTGCGATAATCGACCGAACGGTTCATGCGTCCAGTTTGCTCTGGAGAAAGATAAGCGAGGGTGCCTTCTAAGACATGCGGGCTTTTGAACATAGGATTAGTGCGGTTGAATTGAGTCGCAATCCCAAAGTCAATGATTTTGATAACGCCAGTACCTGGATTAAGAACGATGTTGCCAGGATTGATATCCTTGTGAATGACGTTAGCCGTATGGATTCTGCCTAAAATTTTGGTAACGTCGATCGCAAGCGGGAGAAAAGCGGATATGGGCATGGGGCAGAAGATTTCTGGACGCTGCCGCATCCAGCACTCCAAGGACTCCCCGCCAAAGTCCTCTAAGAGAATGACCAGTGTGCGTTGATACTCCTGTTGACTGTAAGCTTTAATCACTCCTTCCAGGTTGAGGGAGCATGTAATTTGATATTCCTGTTTGTAGCGAGTTATTTCTTGAAGAGAGGGGTAGTCTTGCTTGAGCAGTTTGATGACGATCGCCTGACTATCTTGCACTCGGACGCCTCGATACACCAAAGAGGCTGAACTCTCATAGATTTTACTGGTAATGGCGACTCCGGCTAGAGCAATCATGTAACTCGCTCCCGATTTTAGGACATGAGCCATAGCGCTAATTGTAACGATCGTCAAACCGCCGAACAATTAAGACAATCCAGAGAATGAATCGTTGCATCAATTGCGGTGAGCAAACCCCTCTCAAAAGGATAGTCCTAAACAAGTAAGGATAGAATGATCGGTGAGGTTAAGGGTTGTCTCGCAGTCATGCTCTCCTGACGGTTGTGTCGCAAAGACTTTAAAGCGACAAACGAACTGGTCTCGTTCGTATTGCTTTAAGTACTCACTCCAAAGAGTTCATTGATAAATCTTGCTCCAGATACAAAAATGGTGGTCAGAACTCTGCAACGCCCAAGGCAAAAAAGACTACGACTGGTCACACCTCGCCGCCCGCTACTTCCGCGATCGCGTCGATGCCAAATGCCAGACCGATCCTTCTCTTGCCGTTGCCCACGGTGTTTTCTGGAAATACCATCCCACCAAAGCCTACGAATGGGAACTTCGCCTTCAAGACGAAATTGCTCCCGACCTCACGATCGACGAACTTGATTCCGACCTCGATCGACAAACTTTCGAGCAAGACAAACCCGAACTCGTTAAGCAGCTAAAAGACAAAGAAGAAAAACGACGAGAGCGAAAACGCAAAAAAGACGACGATGAACCCTTACCCTTATTCAAGGAATCCGACGACAATGAAGACTAGCCCCCCCCAAAGGAGCCATCATGCTAAACGGAATTAGACAAACCGTAACCGTTCAACCGGGCGGACTGATCGAACTGCGATCTCCAGAACTCCCCCCTGGTGAAACGGTCGAAGTCATTGTTCTTTTGGAAGCCAAACCTGCTCATCAAAAATTAGGCGACTTCATCGGAGCCGCTCAGGGAAACTTTCCAACCCCTGAAGCTGTAGATCAATTCGTCCGGCAGGAACGAGACGCATGGGAATCTTAAATGCCATTCAAGGCAATCAAGTGTATCTCGATACCAACATTTGGATTTATGCACTCGAAGCATTTCCAGCTTACGTTCAAGAACCAACTACCCTCTTTCAAGCAATCGATCAGGGTAATTTACTGGCTGTCACCAGCGAACTCTCACTGGCAGAAATCTTAGTAAAGCCGATTCAAAACCAAAACGCATCTCAGTAAAACCTCTATAGAACCCATTTGGGATCTTTTTGAGAAGGGCTAAAATCAAAAATAAATGCCGTACTCCAGTAGCGTAACTGATGAAGAGTGGGAAATTATTGAACCCCTTTTCCCCAAAAAGAAGCAAACTCGTATGC